>JABENI010000016.1 GCA_013332095.1 Candidatus Bathyoplasma sp. NZ | reverse complement strand
AGTGATAATAGTACAACAGTAAATTTCACAATTGACAAAACCAAACCAGTATTGGATGGAATAAGTGAAGGAGATTATTTTGGTATAGTAGATGTACCGCTAACAATTTCACATACTGATGCAACTTTAGTAACATATAATTTAGAAAAAGATGGAAGTATAGTAGGAGGATATTCAGGAGGAAATCTTTCTGACAATGGTAGTTATTCTTTAACATTAACTGACCAAGCAGGTAATGTATCAACAACAAATTTCAAAATTGATACTGAACTACCAGCAATAATGGGAGTAGATGATTCAGATGTATCTACTGTAGCAATAACGTACAGTGTAGCAGATGCTAACTTAGATTCATCAAAAGTAACAATTAATGAATTAGTAGCACCATTATCGGCTACTATTAAAGATGGAAATTATACAATAAGAGTAGAAGATAAAGCAGGAAACGTAACATCAATAGCATTTAGAATAGATACGATTGCACCAGTAATAAATCCAGTAACAGGAGCAATAGTAAATACTCAAGATGTTGACAATTGGGCAGCACCACAACCAATAGCAAATGATAATATAGATGGAAATATAAGCGATAGATTAGATGTAAAGTACTATAAAGCAGATGATTTAACAACAGATATAGAATTAACAGTAGCAATAGCAGAATTAGCAACAGAAAATAATGTAGTAGTAAAATATAACGTAGCTGATACTGCAGGTAATGAAGCGATAGAAATAAGTGCACTGTTTAAAGGTTCAAAAGCACCAGTAATAGAATCAGTTGAAGGAGAAACAGTAAATACTCAGGATGTTTCAACTTGGGAAGCACCAAAACCAATAGCAATGGATGATGGTATAGATATAAGTGATGATATAGTAGTAACATATTATGATGAAAATGGAATTGAAGATATAGGTTTAGATGAAGCAAGAAAAAATTTAATAGCAGGAAAAAATACAGTAGTTAAATACAATGTAAAAAATAGTTTAGGAAAACCAGCAGTAGAAGTAACTGCTGTATTCAGACCAGTAGATGATACACCACCAACAATAACAATAGAAGGAGGAGCAGTAGATACAGAGGATGCTTTTGCTTGGAAAGCACCAGATGCAACAGTAACAGATAACGTAGATGCAGATTCCACAGCTATAGGAGGATACTACAATAAAGATGGAACAAGTATAGATTTAACAACAGCGAAAACAGAATTATATAAAGGAGAAAATGTAGAAGTAAAATATAATGCAAATGATACTTCAGGAAATGTAGCAGAAAAAACTGTAACATTTACAGCAAACGACAATACACCACCAATAATAGGAGCAGTATCAGGGGGAGCTGTATATGCTTCAACTTGGACAGCACCAGACGCACCAGTAACAGATAATGTAGATGAAAATTTCACAGCAACAGCAACGTACTTTAAAGCAGATGGAACAACTTCATTAGTAAATTTAGCAGCAGCAAGAGCAGAATTAGGAGCAGGAAAAGATGTAGTAGTAAAATATAACGCAACTGATGTAGCAGGAAATGGCGCAGTAGAAGTAAGTGCAAGATTTACAACAACAATAGGAAAAATGCCTATAATAACGAGAGGAAATTGGACGTTAGCAAAGCAGTATGTTTTTACAACAAATGAGCCAATAGTAGAATATTCACTAGATGGAAATAATTTTATAACAATTCTTCCTGTTGAAGATGAATATACTATTGCTATTGGAGATGCTTTACCACATCAGTTAGTATTGAAAGATACTGATGGTGATGTAAGTGATGAGTTTCCAATTGAGGCAAAAGCAACTGCTAATGATAACTTAATGTTTTATGCTTCTCAAGGATTACTTCCATGGGATAGTGATTCTAATTGGGAATATAACGGAACAGGGTCAATAACTCCAAATATATTAGATGCAGACGGAAATTGTAAGAATGAATACGGTGAGGGAGCAGCTTGTTATAAGATTTATGAACTTGATGTTGATGGAGAACAAGTAAAAGTACTGCAACAGTTAGATGATAGTTCTACTGTAATCTTGCGAACGGTTAGACTATTGGGTCAAAATGATTATAATAATTTATACAGTAATGGTGGATCTGTTAGAGGGAGAATTATACTTCCTGCTGGAGATACGTATGCCGGAATAGGAGATCCTAATACCGGAAATTATGCAGGAAATTCTCAAGCGGTAGACTATGGTGCATTTGTAGGATTACAATTTGAATCTGGAATGGTTCCAGGTAGTAGTTCGAATAGGCGTTATGGTTTAAATATTACTTATTCAGGTGAGCATGTGAAAATAGTTACGAATGAGGGTAATGTAGTTCTAAATGGTAATGCTGGTGTTCCTATAGGAGGTTTGCAAACTGTAGATCTACCATTAGTAAAAATTGGGGAGCCACTAGACTTTGTGATTAGTATTCCTCAAACAGCAGGAGAAATAGGAATATTACCTATAGCTACAATACATGTGAATGGAATTGATGTTGGGGAAACAAGTTTTAACACGGGCGGATCAGCAGATAATAAAGTTCTCATTTCTAGTGCAAGTCAAAGTGGGACAAATAAAGCAATACTGATTGAAAATTTTGGGTCAGTAATTAATACTGGTGCTATTGATGAATTAGCTCCAGTTTCTAGAGGAGTTAATGAAGTTGGCAATCTAATATATAAATTTGAATCGGATGAAGAACTTTCAGGATACCAAGTAAATGATAATGAGTGGATAACTGTAGAACCAAATTTCCAAATAACTGGGATTCATTTAAGCAGTGGATTCAATGATTTAAGAGTACGCGATATTTCAGGAAACATTGCTACTTATATTGTGTATAGTGCAGCGCCAGTAATAAATTCAATAGCAAAAGCAACAGTGAAAACAGAAAATGCTTCAAATTGGATAACACCAACAGCAACAGCAAATGATGTATATGGAAAAAATATAAGTGAAAGAATATTAGTAACATACTACAAAGCAGATGGAACAATAGAATTGTTAGACGAAAATGAAGCAATAACAGAATTAATAGCAGGAAGAAATGTAGTAGTAAAATATAACGTAACTGATGCAGCAGGAAATGAAGCAATGGAAGCAACAACAACTATAGTAATAGATGATACACCACCAGTAATAAATTCAGTAGTTGAAGGAAATGTAGGAACAGAAGATGCAAAAACTTGGACAGAACCAACAGGAGCAGCAAATGATAATGTAGATGGAGATATAAGTGATGATATAGAAGTAACATACTTTAAAGCAGATGAAACAATTAAATTAGCAGATTTAGCAGCAGCAAGAGATGAATTAAAAGAATTAGGAAACAAGGTAATAGTAAAATATAATGTAAATGATGAAGCAGGAAATGCAGCAATAGAAGTAACGGCAACATTTACAGCAATAGATAATACCCCACCAGTAATAGAACCAGTAGCTGGTGGAACAGTAGCTCCAGGAGATATTGCAAGTTGGGAAGCACCAGAGACAACAGCAAACGATAATATAGATGGAAATATAAGTGATAATATAAGAGTAACATACTTCAACGCAGACGAAACAATCAAATTAGCAAATCTAGAGGCAGCAAGAGATGAATTAAAAGATGAAAAAGATGTAGTAGTTAAATATAATGTAACTGATGAAGCAGGAAATCCAGCAACAGAAGTAAGTGCAACATTTACAACAAATGATACTGCAGCACCAACAATAAAAATAGAAGACGCAGAAATATATACTAAAGATGCTTCAGAGTGGACACCGATAGCAGTAGTAGAAGATAATATAGATACAGGATTAATAGCAACAGCAACGTACTTTAAAGCAGATGGAACAACATTGATAGATTTAGATGATCCAATAAAAGAATTAGCAGCAGCAAGAGAAGAATTAGCAGCAGGAAGAGATGTAGTAGTTAAATATAATGTAAGTGATGCTACAGGAAATCATGCAGTAGAAGTAAGTGCAACATTTACAGCGATAGATAATACGTTACCAGTAATAGACCCAGTAACAGGAGGAACAGTCAATACAGATGATGCTTCAACTTGGATAAAACCAACACCAACAGCAAGTGATAATAAAGATGGAAATTTAACAGAAAAAATAGAAATAAAATATTTCAATGCAAATGAAACAAACGAATTAGCAGATTTAGCAGCTGCAAGAAGAGAATTAAAAGCAGGAAACTCTATAGTAGTAAAATATAAAGTAAGTGATGAAGCAGCTAATATAGCAGAAGTAAGTGCAACATTCACAGCATTAGACAATACAGCACCAATATTTGCTCCAGTACTAAACAAAATAATAAATACCGAAGATATTGCAAGTTGGGAAGCACCAAGTACAACAGCAAGTGATAATGTAGATGGCATTTTAACAGGAAATATAGAAGTAAAATACTATAAAGCAGATGGAATAAGTACGATAAATTTAGCAACAGCAAGAATAGAATTAAAAGCAGGAAGAAAGGTAGTAGTAAAATATACTGTAAGTGATGTAGCAGGAAATATGGCAACGGAAGTAGCGGAATTTAGAACTACTATTGAAGCAGAACCAAAGATAATAAATAGTAAAAATGTAACATATTCGTCAAGATTTACATTAGAATCGAACATACCGATAAAACAATACACAATTGACAATGGTGTTAGTTGGAAAACAGTAACTACAGCAAATAAGAAAATAACAATAACATTTCCAATTATTGGAGAATATAGAATTATAGTTAAAGATGAAATAGGAAATAAGTCACTTGTGAAAGTAATTAGATATTTAGCAGAATCTTCAGGAAATTCAAATAGTAAAATGCCTTCAATTAATTTAGAAGGACCAACTACAATTACATTAAAAGCGGGAATTGCTTATAGTGAACCAGGATATACAGCTACTGCAGCAGATGGAACTGATATTACTTCAAGTGTAGAGGTTAATAGTAACTTCAATAAAGATAAAATAGGTTCATATACAATTGTTTATAAAGTAACAAATAATGGTCAAACAAAAATAACAACAAGAGTAGTAAAAGTTATAGATACAGAAGGACCACAACTCACATTAAATGGATCGGCAATAACTTATGTAGCATTAAATGGCATATATAATGAATTAGGAGTTGAAGTATTTGATCATTCTCAAACTGAGACGGTAGTAATTTTAGGAACTGTTAACACGAATGTAGAAGGAACATATACAATTATATATAAAGTAAAAGATATTAGAGGAAACGAATCAACAGCAACAAGAACGATTATAGTAGCGAGTAGTACTACTGAAACTGTAACTTTAGTGATTGCCTTAGGAGCACAGGAGATTACCAAAGAAATTAGTTCACCAATATTAGGTTTAGAGGGAACTAAAACAAGATATCTAATAAGCGAAGTAGAACCAACAATAGATTCTAATTGGTTAACAGAAAGCGAAGTAGCGGAAATAGTACCTACAGAAGAAAATTCATATTTATACATTTTATTAATGGCAGAAGATGGGGCGCATGAAATTCAACAATTGGATAAATTAAATACATATGAAGAGATTAAAGTTGGAGATAGTAACAAAGTTGTCTATGGAGTTAATAAAAAAACTTCAACATTGGGTGAGTTAGTAGCTGATGCAACAAAAGATAAGTGGATATACGATAATGATTTGATTGGAGTTTATAAAGATGATGATTATTCAATAGTAGAATTTAATAATAATTTAGAAATTCCATATCAAGATATTACAATATATTATCAAGTCGTTGAAGATAGCGATATAAATATATTAAGTATTATTCCAAACGTAAAAGCAGCAGAATTAACAACAGTGGAATTAACAAAAGGTGAAAGATTAAAAGTAAAATTAGACAGTGGGCAAGCATTGAAATATTATATAGAAGTAGAAGACCAAAAAGTTATAACTTCACAAACATATTATTTAAATGTAAGTGCAAATGATATCATATACATAAATACTGTGACTGACATTGATGATAATAATAATTTACAATTAATATTAGGAATAGTAGCAGGAGTATCAATAATAGCAATAGTAGGATTCGTTGTTGTTAAAAAAAGAAAGCAGTAAAAGAATATTAAATAATTTTTAAAATTAAAAGAGAAGTTGATGAAAATCAATTTCTCTTTTTATAAATTGCGAAATATCAAAAAAGAAATTTTGTTTTTAGTTATATCATATAAAGACTTTTAGAAAAAAATAAAATTTATTCTGTGCTAATTAAAATTAGTATTTAAAGTAGTAAACAACGAAATCGTAAAAGTTTAAATTATGCAGAAAAGATGGAACAGTTTGAATTTGGCTCAAATGATAATTTAGTTGAAGTTAAACTTAAAGATCAACTTTGTATCCATAAAAATATTTTATTCAAAGAACTAGATAATATAAACAGTTGTAGAATAATAGAATTAAGTAACTATGGTTTTTTGAAAGATAATTTAAATAGATTTACAGCAGATATTGAAAAAATTTCATCAAGATAACTTTTAAGTTTTAGAATAAAAAAAAAAAAATGCTTAAAAATTTGGTGTCACTATTTTAAACGAAATATTCATAACTATTTTAAACTACAGTAATAAATTTGAAAGTATAAATTTAGTTAGATTAAAGATATTAGAGATTAAATTAGATGAAAAAGGCACAAGACCATTTAAAACTGATTGCTTATTTAGAAAATGGAGATTTTAGACCATCTAGAATTAAGGATTGTTTATCATAATTTGGGAATAAAGATTTATTTTACTCATTAATTAAGTTAAATAAATTAATAAAGATAGATAACGAAATAGTAATAATTAATAAAATGTTAAAATAATTGATTATCGATTGGATAAATTTTATTTAGATAATAAAATATTAAAATCAAATAATGCTAAAGATTTACTGAGTAATTAAAAAAAATACCTGTTAGTTATTTAGAATAATTGGATATACCAAAGGAGTGAGAAAGTAGAGAGAAAAAATAGTACTTACTAAGTTTTATTTATTATTAAAAGCATATTTTAAAAAAATTAGTAAAATTATCTAAAATTGATAATTAAATTATTGACAAAATGTAGTATAGTTAAAGAAGATAATGAAATAAATGTGGTGAATTTAGATGAAAAAAATAATGTTTTAATAATGATAATTATGCTGTTTGGTTGCACTAAAACGGATTCAACTAATACAGTGCAAAATAATACTGAAAAAACATCTTTAAACGTTTAGCAATTACAGGTGTTGAAAGATAAAAAATATCGGTCAGGAACTTATTTTAATGCTAGTGTCAATGCCAATGCTGACAATGGGCATGAGTTTGTAATTACTGTTATTGATGATTATGGAAATATAGCAGGTGTTCATATTGATGAAACATGTTCTAATAAAATAGTTTATTTAGATTCAGGAGATAATTTATATTATCATGTGAAAGAAAAAGATGGTCCAAGCAGTTACCGTAAAATAAATTTATTGGATGAGAACTATATTAATATTTTTAACACAGTAGGTGGAGAATTAATCGATGGTGTTAACAGAGATCAAAGATCACAATTATCAGAACTTGTGTTATCTGAATAAAAAAGTTATTTAAATATTGCACCTCTAAATAGCAAATTAACTTATGCTGAGCAGTTTAAGATAATTGAAAATAAAATAATTGCAGACCAAACGATTTATGGATTTGATTTGAACCATGAAAATGGAAATTATTATGCTGAAGCTCTGGAAGATATAACTATTGATTTAGGAGTGTATTTGAAATTGATCGAAGAAACTTTAGTTAAAGAAGCAAAATTAACTGATGAAGTAGTTTTAAAACAAGAGATAGTTTATGGAGCGTATATGCCTGGAACATACGTTGAATATTCAAGATGGAACCTATACGATTGGAATGTCAGTAGTAATAGTTGATAAATACGGAAAAATTGCAGGAGTTTATCTCGATGAATTTGTTTCGGAATTGGAAGGTTTAAAGGCTACTAGAGGGATGTTTAGTAAACATTTTGATTATAATTTTGGCGATAATTACCTTTGGTATGCCCAGGTTGAGAAGTTAGCGAATCAGATAAAATTTAATCAGGGAATTAATCAATTATCTTTGTACAATGAAAACATAATGCAAGGAAAGCAACAAGGAGAATATAAATCGTTAAAAGATAATGATGCTAAAATATATTTTGAAGAGATAGTGGTAATATTTCAGTCAATAGTATTTTATTTGCAGTTAACAATTGTTTAGAAAAAATGGAAAAAATTCAGTTAAACGATGGAACTTACAGTGGGGTAGAGAGCGATAAATTTGTTGTTATTGGTGTCGATAATGAGGATATTGTTTCTGTAATTTAGAATTAAATAACGTTTCTAATTCGAGCAGAATAAATATGATATTTACAACTACCAAAAAATATTTGTCACTAACGGTGAACAATTTGAACAATTAATAAAAGTATATAAAAATAAATCAGCTTACTACAGTTTAACTGATTTGCATAGTGTTAATGGACATATTTTAGAAGAAGATTCAAGAGTGGATATCAATCAAAAATTAGTCTTAACTAAAGAAGAAGTAGCGAATTTAGAAAAAACAGATTTAACTTTTGTAAACAGTAGATATAACACTCATTTAATAATTACTTGGATGAAATTACTGAGGTGATAGTAGAAAATAATTCGACCAATTTTTTTAATATTTTAAGTGGCAAGTTTGTAGTTTTAAAAGACGGAACTGTTTTAGATGAGTCACTAGTTTTAATCAATGCGATAAGTAGTATTATTTATAAGGGAAAATTAGGGATCGAGGTGATAAATTTTAATCGTGAAAAAAGACTAATATATAATTTAGCAGATGGCACGTATAAGGAATTTATTGATGATAAATTGGCTATTTTAAGTGTAAAGGGTGGAGTAGTGACAAGTTTTTATTTTGATAAACTGGAAAATGGCAACTATATTTTTAATCCCGATTTACTAGATGAACAAAATTCTTGGACTTATGACAGTAAAAAATTAACTGAACTATTACTTGAAAATCAATATTTAATAAACGAACATCTTTTAGAAAAATTTGATTATAATCAATTCCAAATAAATAAAATAGACCATTATAATTTTTAACCACTGTAAAATTTTCCGATAAGGAAATGTACTATTTTCTTTATGAAAAATTTATTTTAAAAACTACTAAAATGTCTTTAGAAAACGACTTAACAAAAATAAGTCAAAGCATGGGAAAAAAATTACACGAATCAAACTTAGTTCCAAATGAAGCTTTAAATAACACTTTATCAAAAATTTATGCAGATGAAAAATTGGTCCTAAGTTATGAATTAGAATAGGCTGATGAAGTGACATTAACTAAAAATTCTGATTCATATAAAGTTGATTTAACTGAAGAAGCAGATAACTTTGTTTGGGATATTAGATTAAATATAAAAAATAGCGTAAGTGGAAAAATATTAAATACAGTAAACTATGAAATTGCAGTGTTTAAAGCAGACCTGTACTATCAAAAAATTTTAAATTCTTTGGCTGTTGGCATACCCTATTATTTTGCATTAGAAGGCATAAAATTAGACTTTCCAACAAGTGATGTAGTAGAAATTAAATATTATTCAACTAAAACAGAATTTTTAAATTCTTTAGGGAAAATAAAAGGTTCACTACAGGAAAATGAAATAGTAAAAGTTTACAGTTATATTGATATAAATGATAATGATCTCTTCGATTCTAATGAATCGAACAGAGAGCAGACAATAGAAAGTTTAACAACTGATAATGCAATTAAAAAAATTAGAGATTTTATTTTGTTTGATGAAATAAGTAACACTGTAAATGATGATTTTATCTTAACTAAAAGAAATGTTGTAGAAGGAATAGAGTATCAATGGTTTATCAGTAGTTATTCAGATGCTAAATTAATTGAAACTGAAGAAGGATACTTAGTTGAAGTAGATTGTATAAGAAAAAGTTCAAACAATAGAATTGATTGCTGATGTTAAATATTGGAACAGAAAAAGATGATATCATTAAAATAGTAAAAGTATTAGCAATCGATAAAAACTATTTAGAACAAAAAGTACAAAAAGTTCTAAATGAGATTGATTTTTCTAATCTTAGATTGGATAATTTAAAATTTAGTAATTACTATCGCAATGATGGGATTGATATAACTTTTGAAGTTGATGATTATGATTTGTTTGTGGATAGAAATGGTTTAATAATTAGGCAACATTTTTTTGAAGATGCTAATTTTACAGTAGAAGAAATAGCTAGTTTTGCATTAAATTCAGAAATGGTTAAGTTTGAGAAATCATGACCGATAACAATTATTAATAAAAGCAAAACACAAAATTTGATTAATCAGTGGATGGAAGAATTAAATGACGTTGAGGTGTTAAATAGCCATCGTAACTTAGTCATTCAATTACCAACAGTAGACTTTCAAGGTAACGAGGTAAAATGGTCACTAAGTCATAGTAAATCTGTTTCAGATAAAGTATTTATTTAACAATTTTAAACTCAGGAGAGATTAAAATTGTTACAACTAGAAAATTATCAGTCAATGATTTTTTCGCTTTAAGAGCAACTATAGCAAATAGTTTAGATGAAAAATCTAAGGAGATAACAATTAAAATTAAATAAAAAATAAAAAAACTCGGAAAAGGCTTGATTTTATCTGAGTTCTTTTGTATAATAGTAAATTGCAGGCAAAGAGGTGCAAGGTTGCCGACACACGGGGAAGCGTTGCCTAAGCCCTAATGTTGGGTTATTTGCACGTAGCTAGCTTCTAATGCAAGGAGGAGTGAAAAAGATGGCAAATAAAATACGTATTAAGTTAAGAGCTTATGATCATAGTTTAATTGATCAATCGGCATATAAAATTGTTGATACAGCTAAAAAAACAGGTTCTAAGGTGGTTGGGCCAGTACCACTACCGACTAAAACGGAAATCTTCACGATTTTAAGAAGTCCACATGTTAACAAGGACTCTCGTGAGCAGTTTGAAAGAAGAACTCACAAACGGATGATTGATATTGTGGATCCAACTCCACAGACAATTGATTCGTTAATGCACTTAGACTTACCGTCTGGTGTAGAAATTGTAATAAAATAATAAAATAGGAGGTGTAACTCATGGCTAAAGGAATCTTAGGTAAAAAGATAGGTATGACTCAAATCTTCAGTGAAGAAGGAAAGTTAGTACCGGTTACTGTCATCAATGTAAAAGGGAACATCGTTTTACAAAAGAAAGATGTAGAAAATGATGGTTATGAAGCTGTTCAATTAGGGTTTGGAGAAAAGACTCTCAAATCAACTAATAAACCATTTGCTGGACATTTGAAAAAATCAGATTCAGCACCTAAGCGCTACCTGAAAGAACTTCGAGGAACAGAAATGTTTGAATACGAAGTTGGTCAGGAGGTGCCCGTTACTGTATTCAAAGCTGGTGAGTACGTAGACGTGCAAGGTGTATCAAAAGGTAAAGGATTCCAAGGATCGATTAAGAGACATGGTCAAGCTATAGGACCTATGTCACATGGTTCACATCATCACAGAGCACCAGGGTCTATGGGACCAGTTGATCCAAACAGAGTTAGAAAAGGTAAAAACTTACCAGGGCACATGGGTAGCGAAACTGTTACTTTACAAAACTTAGAAATAGTTAAAGTAGATGCTGAACGTGGTCTATTGCTTATTAAAGGAAATGTACCAGGTGTTAACAGATCGTTTGTAACTATTAAAAAAGCGGTAAAAAAATAATGATTGAACTGGAAAGGAGGATTTAAGATGCCAAAAGTTGCGTTGTTAAATCAAGCTGGAGATAAGGTTGAAGAAATCGAATTAAATGAATCGATTTTTGGAATCGAACCTAATCAGCAAGCATTATACGAAGTTGTAAAAGCTCAAAGAGCTGCAATGCGTCAAGGAACTCAAAAAGCTAAAACGCGAGCTGAAGTCAGTGGTGGGGGGAGAAAACCTTGGCGTCAAAAGGGGACTGGTCGTGCCAGACAAGGCTCAATTAGATCACCACAATGGCGTGGAGGAGGAGTTGTTTTTGCTCCTACACCGAGAGATTATTCTTTACAGATAAATAGAAAAGTAAGAAGATTAGCTTTAAAATCTGCATATTCATCTAAAATAAAAGACAACGAATTAGTAGTTTTGAATAACTTCGAATTAAATGAAATTAAAACAAAGTCTTTTAAAGAAGTAATGGATAACTTAAAAGTTGATGGGAGAATTTTAGTGATTTTGCCAGAGGCTAATCAAACATTAGAATTAAGTGGTAGAAATATAACTGGTGTTGAAATAAACACGTGGAATCACATAAGTGTATACGACATCTTAAAAGCTAAAAATGTAGTTCTTACATTAGGAGCTGCTGAAAAAATCGTGGAGGTGTTAGGATAATGAAAAGTGTATATGAAGTTTTAAGAAATCCTATCGTCACTGAAAAAAGTATGAAACTAGTCGAGTCGGGAAAATACACCTTTGAAGTTTCGCAAGATGTAAATAAAATTGAAGTAAAAGAAGCTGTAAAACAGTTGTTTAATGTTGATGTCTTAAAAGTCAATATTATTAACGGTAAAGCTAAGAAAAAAAGAGTCGGTAGTCACCAAGGTTATAAAGCAAAAGTTAAAAAAGCTATTGTAACGATAAAAGTAGGACAATCTATCGATATCTTTGAGATTTAATAAAGGAGGATAAGTTAATGGGTATAAGGATTTATAAACCTACGACAAATGGTAGAAGAAATATGACTTCTTTAGATTATAAAGAAATTACTACTAATAAACCTGAAAGGTCATTGTTGGCTCCTTTAAGTAAAAATGGTGGACGTAATAATCAAGGTAAAATTACTGTTCGTCATCAAGCTGGAGGACACAAGAGGAAATATCGTATTATTGACTTCAAACGTAGTAAAGATGGTGTACCTGCAAAAATAGCAACCATCGAATACGATCCAAACAGAAGTGCTAATATAGCTTTAGTTCATTACTTAGATGGAGATAAAAAATATATTATAGCTTTCAAAGGATCTGAAGTTGGTGTTACTATAGAATCTGGAGCAGGAGCAGATATTAAACCTGGGAATGCACTACCTTTAATCAATATCCCTGTAGGGACTACTGTACATAATGTTGAGTTATATCCTGGTAGAGGTGGACAATTAGTTCGTTCTGCAGGAGCTAGTGCAGAGATTTTAGGTCGTGAAGATAAATATGTATTAATTAGACTAACTTCTGGTGAAGTTAGAAAAATATTAAATACTTGTCGTGCTACAATCGGAGAAGTTGGTAATGAATTCCATGGATTAGTTAATATCGGTAAAGCTGGTAGAAAAAGACATATGGGTATTAAACCTACAGTCCGTGGTTCAGTAATGAATCCTAACGATCACCCTCACGGTGGTGGTGAAGGTAGATCACCAATTGGGAGAAAACAACCAGTTACTCCTTGGGGTAAACCTACTTTGGGGATGAAAACTCGTAGTAAAAATAAAAAATCATCTAAACTTATCGTTCGTAGACGTAAGTAACATAAAGGAGGTTATTATATGGCTCGTTCACTTAAGAAAGGACCATTCGCTGATCTACACTTATTAAAAAAAGTAGAGGCATTAAAGACAGCGAAAAAAAAACAAGTTATTCAAACTTGGTCAAGAAGGTCAACTGTTTTCCCAAGTTTTGTTGGATGTACTATAGCTGTTCACAATGGACGTGAGCATGTACCGGTATATATAACTGAAGACATGGTAGGACATAAATTAGGAGAATTTGCTCCTACTAGAACTTATTACGGACACGAAAAAGATAAAAAAACTAAGAGAAAATAGGAGGAACTAATAGTGGAAGTAAAAGCTTATAAAAAAATGATCCGCATCGCTCCTCGTAAAGTTAGATTAGTTATCGACTTAGTTCGTGGACATAGTTGTGGAAAAGCAATTTCAATTTTAAAAAATACAAATAAAAGATCTGCTCATGATATTGAAAAATTAATTATGAGTGCGATGGCAAATGCTGAGCATAACCACGATTTAGATATAAATAATTTGTATATAAAAACTATTTTTGCTGATGATGGTCGAACTTTAAAAAGAATTAGGCCCAGAGCAAGAGGTAGTGCAAGTAAAATTTTAAAAAGAACAAGTAGCATTACTTTGTTCGTTGCAGAGAAAGAGTAGAGGGGGCACAATATGGGTCAAAAGGTAAGTCCTGTCGGATTGCGTGTTGGAGTTATTCGTGATTGGGATGCAAAGTGGTTCTTTGATCAAAAAGAAGTACCAGCAATCTTAAATGAAGATTTAAAAATCAGAAAATTAGTAGCATCTTCATTTAGTAACGCCGCAGTGTCAAAAGTTGTTATTGAAAGAAAATCAAAAGACAAAGTTGACATAATTGTACACACTGCTAAACCAGGTGCTATAATAGGGCAAGATGGTAAAACAAAAATGGCTGCGGTAGAAGCACTAAAAAAATTAACGGGTAAAAATGTAATGATGTATATCATTGAAATTAAAACTCCAGAAGTAGATGCTTATTTAGTTGCGAAAAGCATAGCAGAACAATTAGAAAACAGAGCTTCGTTTCGTAGAGCACAAAAAATTGCTATTCAAAGAGCAATTAAAAATGGAGCAAAAGGGTGTAAAACACTTGTAGCAGGTCGCTTAGGTGGAGCTGAAATGGCTAGAAGTGAAGGTTATTCTGAAGGGAATGTACCACTTCATACCATAAGAGCTGATATTGATTACGCAACAGCAGAAGCAGATACTACTTATGGAAAACTAGGAATTAAAGTATGGATCTACAAAGGTGAAGTGCTTCCTAAGAAAAAAGGAGAGTAATCAACTATGTTAATGCCAAAGAGAACAAAGTATAGAAGACCACATAGAGTTCCACATGATAGAGGTGTTGCTAAAGGTGGAAGAACTGTTCAATTCGGTGAATATGGGTTACAAGCTGTTACTAGTGCTTGGGTAACAAACAGACAAATAGAAGCTGCCCGTATCGCTATGACAAGATATATGAAGCGTCAAGGACAAGTATGGATTAAAATATTCCCACATTTAGCTAAAACTGCGAAACCGTTAGAAGTACGAATGGGTTCTGGAAAAGGAGCGCCTGATGGTTGGGTTGCAGTAGTGAAAAGAGAAAAAGTAATGTTTGAATTAGCAGGAGTAGATGAAGAAACTGCTAGAGAAGCATTACGACTTGCAATGCATAAATTACCGGTTAAATGCAAGTTTGTAAAGAGAGAAAATGGTGGTGATAACAGTGAAAACTAATGAAATCAGAAAAATGGACACTGCCGAAATAGTTACTGAAATTTCAAATTTAAAAAAAGAATTATTTGAATTAAGATTTCAAGCAGCTGTAGGTCAATTACAAAATACTGCCAAACTTTCTAAAATTAAGAAAGATATTGCTAGAATGTACACAATTATTACTGAACGTGAGAAAAACATTGAGCAGGGGGTAAATTAATATGGAAGAACGAAATAATCGTAAAGTTTATGTTGGAGAAGTGATTTCTGATAAAATGGACAAAACAATCACTGTCGTAATTAGAACGAAACAAAAACATAAAATGTATCATAAATTAGTAAAAAAAACAAAAAAATTTACTGCACATGATGAAAATAATATCGCAAAAAATGGAGATATTGTCAAAATCATGGAAACTAGACCGTTATCAAAAAATAAAAGATTTCGTTTAGTTGAAGTAGTACAAGAAAGAATTTAGTCTTATCTAGAAGGAGGATTCTGTCATGATTCAACAAGAATCTAGATTAAAAGTAGCTGATAATTCTGGAGCACGTGAAATTTTAACTATTAAAGTTTTAGGTGGAACTGGAAGAAAATATGCAAATGTTGGAGATGTTATTGTCGCTACAGTTAAATCCGCTGCTCCTGGTGGACAAGTAAAAAAGGGAGAGGTAATCAAAGCTGTAGTAGTTCGTACTAAACATGGACTGAGAAGAGATGATGGAGTCTCTATTAAATTTGATGATAACGCTGCAGTTATTATTAAAGATGATAAAAGCCCTAGAGGTACTCGTATATTTGGTCCTGTTGCTAGAGAATTACGGGATAAGGATTTCATGAAAATTGTATCTTTAGCACCAGAAGTTCTATAGCCTACGAAAGGAAGGTATTTACTATGTATATTAAAAAGGGAGATACTGTAGTTGTTTTATCTGGAAAAGATAAAAAAAAAGTAGGAAAAGTTACTAAAGTATTAGCCAAAGAAAACAAAGTAGTTGTTGAAGGAGTTAACAGTGTTAAAAAACATGTTAAACCTAGTCAAAGTAATCCTGAAGGTGGAATTGTTGATTTAAATGCTCCAATTCATGCTTCAAATATAGCAATTCAGGACCCTAAGACTAAAGTGGCTACTAAAGTTGGATATAAATTTGTCGATGGAAAAAAAATTCGTTATGCTAAAAAGTCTGGGGAATTGTTAGACAAATAAATAATTCAGGAAGGAGGATAAGCGTAGGATGAATCGCTTATTTACAAAATATACTGATGTTGTTAAACCAACACTATTTAAAGAGTTTAGTTATAAATCAATAATGGAAGTTCCGACAGTTAATAAAATAGTCATTAATATGGGTGTTGGAGACGCTGTTGCTAATTCTAAATTATTAGATGATGCTGTAGCAGAATTAACTTTGATTGCTGGACAAAAACCAGTAGTTACAAAAGCAAAAAATTCAATCGCAAACTTTAAAGTACGTGAAGGATATCCTATTGGATGTAAAGTTACTTTACGTGGCGAAAGAATGTATGATTTTTTAGATAAACTAGTTTCTATTACCTTGCCTCGTGTTAGAGATTTTCACGGTGTTAGCAAAAATTCGTTTGACGGAAGAGGAAACTATACGTTAGGTATAAAAGAACAAATCATCTTTACTGAAATTGATTATGATAAAATCAAAAAGATTAGAGGTATGGATATAGTAATTGTTACAACAGCAAAAACTGATGAGGAAGCTAAAAGTTTACTAACTCATTTAGGAATGCCGTTTAAAAAGTAAGGAGGAGAGAAAATGGCTAAAAAAGCATTGATTGTAAAACAACAACGACCTGCTAAGTTCTCTTCGAGAGCTTATACACGTTGTAACAGATGTGGTAGACCGCATGCTGTTATTCGCAAATTCGGTGTTTGCCGTATTTGTTTTAGAGAATTAGCTTACCTAGGGCAAGTGCCTGGAGTTAGAAAAGCTAGTTGGTAAAATTTTATTCTCAAAAGCTTGGGAAGGAGGCAAAATTATGGTAATGACAGATCCTATTGCAGATATGCTTACTCGCGTTCGTAATGCTAATCAAATGCGTCACGAAGTTGTTGAGATGCCGGGCTCTAAAGTTAAATTATCTGTTTTAGAGGTAATGAAAAATGAAGGGTTTATCAAAAACATAGAATTTGTTGAGGACGACAAACAAGGTATTATAAAAGTTTATCTGAAATATTCGGACTTAAAAGAAAGAGTTATTAAAGGATTAAGAAGAATTTCGAAACCAGGATTAAGAGTTTATGCTTCAAGCAATGATATTCCTAAAGTACTAAGTGGTTTAGGTGTTGCTATTCTTTCTACATCAAGAGGTGTAATGACAGGAAAAGAAGCAAAAAAACAAAAAATTGGTGGAGAAATAATTGCATATATTTGGTAAAGGAGGTACTCAAAATGAGTAGAATTGGAAAAAAACCAATAACTGTTCCTAGTGGGGTTACTGTTACATTTGCTGCTAATAATACAGTAGTTGTAAAAGGACCTAAGGGCGAGTTAACTAATAGTTTTCATAAAGATATGAAAATCATTATGGAAGAAAACAATGTGATTGTTGAGAGACCTTCTGATTCAAAACTACATAAAACTTTTCATGGAACTACAAGAGCACTATTAAATAATATGGTTGTTGGAGTATCAGAAGGGTTTAAAAAAGAGTTAGTAATCAAAGGTGTAGGTTATCGTGCACAATTACAAGGTAAAAAATTAGTTTTAAATGTTGGATATTCACATCCAGTAGAATTTGATATTCCTAAAGGGATTTCAATAGAAGTTCCAAAACCAGTTAATGTTATTATTAGTGGTTTTGATAGACAAGTAGTGGGGGAATTTGCTGCAAATATCAGAGAAGTTCGTAAACCAGAGCCGTATCTAGGTAAAGGAATAAGATATTCTGATGAGCACATTCGTCGTAAAGAAGGTAAGAAAGCTTAGGAAGGGAGTCATCTAGATGATAAAAATGTTTAATCGTAAAAATAGTCGTTTGAAAAGACGCAGACGTATTAGAGGAAAGATATCCGGAACTCCTAATATTCCAAGATTGTCTGTCTTTCGTTCAAATAAAAATATTTCAGCACAAGTAATTGATGATGTAAGTGGGCTTACACTAGCTAGTGCTAGTAGTCTTAAAATTGAAAAAGGTGCTGATGTTAATGCTGCTAAAGAAGTAGGAACTTTAGTTGCGAAAGCCGCAAGCGAAAAGGGTATTACGAAAGTTGTATTCGATCGTGGAGGTTATTTATACCACGGTAGAGTTAAAGCTTTAGCTGAAGCTGCTCGCGAAGCTGGGTTAAAATTCTAAGGAGGATGATATAAATGGAAAATAGTGTGCCAAAAAGTACTCCAAAAACTAATTTTAACAATGCAAAAGGGTCATTCGATAATAAAAGAAGACCGAGAAAAAACAATCGCCGTAATAAAAGAGTAGTTGAAAAACAATTTGAAGAGCGTGTAGTTACGATTAACCGCGTTACTAAAGTTGTTAAAGGTGGACGCCGTTTTAGATTTGCTGCGTTAGTAGTAATTGGAGATAAAAAAGGAAAAGTTGGATTTGGGACTGGTAAAGCTCAAGAAGTACCAGACGCAATTAGAAAAGCCATTGAAGCCGCAAAACGCAATTTAATTACAGTAGCAATGGTAGGGACTACAATTCCTCATCAAATAGTTTGTGAATTTGGTGCTGGAAAAGTATTATTGAGACCAGCTAGTCCAGGGACAGGGGTTATTGCAGGTGGACCTGTTCGTGCGATATTAGAATTAGCTGGAGTACAGGATATCTTAAGTAAATCGTTAGGTTCAAATACGCCAATCAATATGATAAGAGCTATCCATAAAGGTTTAGGCGAATTAAGAACTAGAGAAGATGTGGCTGCTTTACGTGGCAAAGAATTAGATGAAATTAGAGGTTACTAATTATGAAAACTATTGATATAAAGTTAGTGAGATCTACGATAGGACGTCCAAAAAACCAAAAATTAACTGCAAAAGCTTTAGGGTTGACTAAAATGAATAGAGTTGTCACTAAAGTAGATAATCCTCAAATTAGAGGTATGGTAAAGATAATTTCTCATTTAGTTGAAGTAACTGAGAAATAGAGGGGAGATAACCAAATGAGATTACATGAAATAAAACCTGTTCAAGGAAGCAGACCACGTAAAAGAGTGGGACGTGGTATCGGTTCAGGGACTGGAAAAACTGCCGGTAAAGGACACAATGGTCAAAATTCTCGTACTGGTGGAGGGGTTCGTTTAGGATTTGAAGGTGGGCAAACACCATTATTCAAAAGATTACCTAAACGTGGATTTACAAATTTCACTCGTAAAGAATATGCTATTGTTAATTTGAAAGTTTTAAATGTATTCGAAGATGGAACAGTTGTTACTCCTGAACTGTTAATAGAAAAAAAAATTATTAGAAAAATACTTAATGGTGTAAAAGTTTTAGGAGAAGGTAATTTAGAAAAAAAATTGACTATTAAAGTCCATAAAGCAACTAAATCTGCTGTAGAAAAAATTAATTCTTCTGGCTCAACATTAGAGGTGATTTAGTGAATACGCTAAAATTAGTACTTAAAAATAAAGATTTAAAGAAAAAAATTGTATTTACATTGTTGGCGTTTTTATTGTATAGAGTAGCAGTATTTATTACAATTCCAATGATTAATATACCGGAAACTTTCTTTGATAATGATTTAATGGGTGTATTTAATGCATTCAGTGGTGGGGCACTTAAGAACTTCAGTGTAGTTGCCTTAGGAGTAGGGCCATACATTACAGCTAGTATCGTTGTACAAATTTTACAAATGGATATTGTTCCTAAAATTAGCGAGTGGGCTGAAGAAGGACCGACTGGAAAACAAAAAATAACGCAATTAACAAGATATTTAGCAATATTTTTAGCTTTTGTACAAGCATTAGCGTTGACTATCGGAATCACTATATTTGATATTGGTGTTGAAGCAAATCCCTTAGTATTTGTCTATTTAGCGATAACAATAACAGCTGGGACAGCGTTCTTATTATGGTTAGGTGATCAAATCACAGTAAAAGGAATAGGAAATGGAGTTTCAATGATTATTGCTGCCGGTATTATTTCATCAATGCCGACTATGTATAGATCATTGTGGCAAACTTTCGTATCAATTGATACAGCGAATCTTTGGTCATATACTCAATTTGCGATAGTTGTTTTATTAATGTTAGTAGTATTGTTAGCTGTAATTTACATGCAAGCAGTTATCAGAAAAATACCTATTCAATATGCTAATAGAGGAAGTTCGCAATTAAGAGGAAAGCATGATTCTTCAGTACCAATTAAATTAAACTCTGCCGGAGTTGTACCAGTAATTTTTGCGGTAACATTACTATCGCTACCGTTAACGATTATTGGATATTTAAATGTTTCAGGAACATCATTAACCGTAATGACTGAAATATTTTCGCAAGCTAAACCGCTAGGGTTTATGTTGTATATTATATTAATTTATGTATTTACTTTCTTCTATGCGTTTATGCAAATTAATCCAGAAAAAATTTCTGATAATTTATCTAAGCAAAATGCATTTATTCCAGGTATTAGACCAGGAGAAGAAACGGAACTTTACATCTCTAGAGTAATGTTTAAAGTTACTTTATTAGGTGCTTTGTATTTAGCAATTGTAGCTTCAATTCCACTAATTAGTATATGGATATTTAATTTGCCAACTAGCGTACAAGTCGGTGGAACTAGTTTATTGATTGTTGTAGGTGTGGCTGTAGAAACATTTAAACAGGTTCAAACTGAAGCAAACAAGCAAGAGTACAAAGGATTTATAAGATAGTGAATTTATTAATTATGGGACCTCCAGGTAGTGGAAAAGGTACACAGTCAAAATATATATGTGAAAAATATAATATCATACATGTATCAACTGGAGATATGTTCAGAACAGCAGTAGCTGAAAAAACAGAAGTAGGACTACTAGCTAAAGGATATTTAGATAGTGGTGAGTATGTACCTGATTCTGTAACTGTTAGAATGGTTGAGGAAAGATTAACTAAAAAGGATTGCCAAAATGGATTTTTATTAGATGGATTTCCTAGAACGTTAGAGCAGGCAGAATGTTTACAAAAAATTTTAAAATCACAAGGTAAAAAATTAGATAAAGTGATAAATGTTGAAGCGGATACTGAATTAATTATTAAAAGGTTAAGTGGACGTAGAGTTTGTCCAAAATGTGGAAGCAGTTATCATCTTAAAACGCAACCGCCTAAGGTGGAAAACGTATGTGATAGATGCGGAGCAGATTTAATAATCAGACCTGATGATTGCCAAGAAACAGTAGAAAATCGGATTAAAGTTTATTTAAATAATTCAGCAGATCTGCTAAAATATTATAAAAATCTCGATCTTATTGTTACAGTCAACGGAGGGAATCCTATCGGAACTATATTTAAAAAAATCTGCATAGGAATTTCTGAAAATGATAACAATTAAATCCGAGAGAGAAATTAAATTAATGAGACGAGCAGGTAAAATTGTTGGATTGTGTCATCAAGAGATTAGTAAATTTATTAAACCGGGAATTACCACTAATGAAGTAGACCAATTTGTAGAAAAACTTATTTTAGACAATGGGGCTATACCTTCATTTAAAGGGTACGCTGGGTTTCCTTATGCTACTTGTATATCGGTTAACGATGTTGTAGTTCATGGAATGCCAAGTAGTTATCGACTTAAACAAGGAGATATTATATCGGTTGATATTGGTGCTAATTATAAAGGTTATCACGGAGATTCAGCTTGGACTTATCCAGTTGGAAAAATTTCCAAAGAAGATCAATTATTATTAGAAATAACTGAAAAATCTTTATTCAAAGGTTTAGAGTTTGCAAAAGTAGGAAATAGAGTTAGTGATATTTCTAACGCAATAGAAAGTTTTATTAAAGAGTATAATTATGGAGTTGTTGAAGAATTTACCGGTCATGGTATCGGACAACAATTACATGAAGCCCCAACAATTCCAAATTTTGGAGAAAAAGGGAAAGGTCCAGTTTTAAAAGCGGGGATGACTCTCGCTATAGAACCCATGATTAATAAAGGAACTAAAAAAGTTAAAACATTAATTGATGGCTGGACAGTTAAAACTGTAGATAGAGCAAAAAGTGCTCATTTCGAACACACTATCTTAGTCACAGAAGATAGCTGTGAAATATTAACGACGACTTAAGGAGGATTCTTATGGCAAAAGATAACGTAATTGAAATGGAAGGAACTATTCTAGATGTTCTTCCAAATACACAATTTAATGTCAAACTAGAAAATGGACATAAAGTATTAGCACACGTTTCTGGTAAAATCCGTATGCATTACATACGCATCTTACCGGGAGATAAAGTAACGGTTGAAATATCACCATACGATTTAACACGTGGGCGAATTACTTATCGTCATAAATAATCCTTAAGGGATTAAAGGAGGTAAAAAGATGAAAGTAAGAGCGTCTGTTAAACCTATTTGTGATAAATGCAAAGTCATTCGTCGTAAAGGAAAAGTAATGATTATATGTGAAAACCCAAAACACAAACAAAGACAAGGATAAAATGGAGGTGTATTTATGGCACGTATTAGTGGTGTAGATATTCCACGTGATAAACGTATTGTTATTTCATTGACATATGTTTATGGAATCGGTAAGCAAACAGCTCAAAATATTTTAAACGCTGTTAGTATTAGTGAGGAAAAACGCGTGAAAGAATTAACTGATGAAGAATTAGGTCTAATTAGAGCCGAAGTAGAAAAATATATTACTGAAGGTGATTTAAGAAGAGAAAGATCATTTAACATCAAACGTTTGATGGAAATTGCTTCTTATCGTGGAATTAGACATCGTAAAGGATTACCAGTTCGTGGACAGCACACGAAAAATAATGCTCGTACTCGCAAAGGTCCTAAAAGGACTACATCGGGTAAAAAGAAATAAGGAGGTAGTAGTTAAATGGCAAAAACAACTAAAAGAAAACGTCGTGTTAAAAAGAATATACCAACCGGTGTTGCACATATTCAATCGACTTTCAATAATACTATTATAACTATTACGGATGATGCAGGTAATGCGATTGCATGGAGTAGTGGAGGAGCTTTAGGTTTTAAAGGTTCCAAAAAATCAACTCCTTTTGCTGCACAGTTAGCTTCAGAAGCATGTGCAAAAGCAGCGCAAGACCACGGAGTTCAAAAAGTTGAGGTAAATATTAAAGGTCCTGGTCCAGGTAGAGAAGCAGCTATTAGAGCACTGCAAATAGCCGGATTAGAAATTACATCTATTAAAGATGTGACACCTTTACCTCATAATGGCTGTAAAGCAAAAAAACGCCGTCATGGTTAATAATTAATAGGGAGGGCTTCAAAAATGAAAGATATGAAATTCGAAAAGCCTAACACTAAAGTAGAAGCGTATGATAAAGACAAGTTTTATGGGAAATTTGTTATTAAACCACTTGAAAGAGGTTTTGGAATTACTTTAGGGAATTCATTAAGAAGAGTATTATTATCTTCTTTACCAGGAGCTGCTATTACAAGTGTCTTAATAGAAGATATCTATCATGAGTTTTCTTCGCTTGAGGGTGTAATCGAAGATGTAACAGAGATTATATTAAACCTTAAAGGAGTAGTACTAACAATAGACAGCAATGATCCTAACGTTGAAAAAAAATTAGAATTGATTGCTGTTGGCGAAGGTCCAGTAACTGCTGGAGACATTATTTGTGATAGCGATGTTAAAATTATTAATAAAGATAAAGTTATTGTAAATCTTGCTAAAGATGGTAAATTAAAAATTATCATGATAGCAAAAAAAGGTGTCGGATACGTAAACGGTAAAAACAACAAAACTGAAGGGGCACCTATTGGAACAATTCCGATTGATTCGATTTACACACCAATAACTAATGTAAAATATAATGTTGAAAAAATATTAGTAGATAATAGTGCCAATCATGATGAATTATCTATTGAAGTAACAACAAACGGTTCAATTAATCCAGCTGACGCTTTAGGGATAGCTGCTAATATCATGATGGGACATTTAGAAGTGATTACAGAAATAAGTGAAAAAGCTAGAGAATCAGAATTCATTACAGAAACTGAAGATGAAGATAATGCTAAATTATTAGATACTTCAATTGAAGAATTAGATTTTTCTGTAAGATCATACAACAGTCTAAAACGTGCAGGAATTCAAACAGTAGGTGAACTAGTGTTAAAGTCTGAAGAAGACATGATGACTATCCGTAATTTAGGACGTAAGTCTTTAAAAGAAGTAAAAGATAAACTTGATGAATTACAATTAAATTTGAAAAACAACTAATTTCAAAGGAGGGGTACTATGGCAAGAGGTTACCGAAAATTAGGACGTACTAGCAGTCAACGTAAAGCATTATTACGTGACTTAGTTACAGACTTAATTATCAATGAGAGAATCGAAACTACAGAAATGAAAGCTAAAGAATTAAAAAGATTAGCTGAGAAAATGATCACTCTTGGTAAAAAAGGGACTTTAGCAGCCAGAAAGAAAGCAGGAGCAACTGTCAGATACGAAGTTGCTAATACTGAAACTGGTCAAAATGCTGTACAAAAATTATTTGATGACATTGCTCCTCGTTATGTTGAGAGACAAGGTGGATATACGAGAGTATTAAAATTAGGTCCTCGTCGTGGTGATGGTGCTGAAATGGCAATTATTGAATTAGTGTAATTAAATATTTATAATAAAGTTGAACATATAATCTATGGTCAATTTTTTTTCTGTTCAAATTTTTAAAACATGGAGTTTTAATAGTCTAATTTTTTAATTTAAGATATGTTATAATAATTTAGTAAAGATAGGTGATTAGATGGAAAAAAGAATAAATAAATTTTTAAGCGAGGTAGGTTTTTGTTCAAGAAGAGAAGCAGATAGATTGATTGAAGAAAACAGAGTGACTATAAATGAAAAAATACCTACATTAGGAGAAAAAATAACAGAATTTGATTTAGTAAAAGTCGATGGGAAAATAATAGTTGATCAAAATAAAAAAATCTATTTAGCTTTTAATAAACCAGTTGGCATCACCTCGACCACAGATAGAAAAATTAAAGGGAACATCGTTGACTACATCAATTATAAAGAAAGAATTTTCCATATTGGCCGATTAGACAAAGCTAGTGAAGGCTTAATTTTTATGACTAACGACGGTGATATAGTAAATAAAATTTTAAGAGCTGGGAACCAACATCAAAAAGAGTACGTAGTAACTGTCGATAAAGAAATCACTGACAAATTTATAAAAAACATGAGTGAGGGAGTTCCAATTTTAGATACAGTAACAAAAAAATGTAATGTTTACAAAATAAATAAGTTTAAATTCAAAATAGTTTTAATAGAAGGATTAAATAGACAAATAAGGAGAATGTGCAACCATTTTGATTACGAAGTAAAAAAATTAAAGAGGATTAGAATTATGAATGTAAAATTAGATTTAGAAGTAGGACAATGGAGAAATTTAACTGAAGATGAATTGAATGGTATTTTAAAACTAGTAGAAAACTCTAGTAAAACATAAAAAAATTAATGTGATTACTACAATTAATCATTTAGTCAAGATAACTGATCAAAAATTAGTTATTTAGAACAACAAAAAAAGATATTTTATGCTATAATTATAGACAAAGAAGTAATAATTTTATTTAGATGTTTGATAGATATAACAAGTAAACATAACTAAAGGAAAGTATAATTCGTAATAGTAATATTACGTTTTTACAAGGGAGCAAAATCAAAACGATGAATATTTTTAATGTGATAAACAATAACTTTTTTAGCATTTTAAATTCTAAAAATAAAGAATTTTACGCCAAATGTTTAAGGTTGATTTTTGAAAAAACTGAAAGCGAGAATAGTTTTTCTTATTCTAGAAAAGAATTAGTTAGCGATATAATAGAACTGTTAAACAGTGAGATATTGGAAGAATTTAATGAATTTGAAGATGATTCATCGTCTCTTGTGGAAAAAGCTAACATAATTATTAGAAAACTTAAAGATACCGGCTGGATTTTAGAAGGCTTAAATAGAGACTATACTAAAAATGTTTTTTTTGCTAATGAAGCAATACCTTTTGTGAACGCTATAATGGAAATTGTTAATAATAGTTATCAATCGAAAACTGTTGAAGAACAGGAAAAAGTGAAATATTATTACTCTAGTAAAGTAGAAATTGATGGGTACGCTCATACCGTAAATAATTTATTAAAAGCTAAAGACCTAAATGAAAGTACAATAATTATTCAAGTATACGATAATTTAAAACATTTGATCAATTCTTTAAAACAATTGAATTACAGTATTAAAAAATACTCCGATACAGTAAAAATTGGTATGTCTACCGACAATGTAATTAAAGAATTTTTTACTGAATATACTAATGAAATCTTGAATAAAAATTTCCATAAAATTAAAACATTGGACAATATTAGTAAATACAAAGCAAATATTGTAAATAACTTAATCAAAAAAATTCAAAATCCTAAATATATTGACAAAGTTGCCTTAGAATTTGTTAAATTTGATTATGCAAGAGATGTTATAGAAGCAAAACAACAAATAATGGAAATGTTAAAATATTCTTTGAGTTCAGTGCAAAACATTAGTGAAATTGTTTATTCAATAGAAGAAGAAAACTATTTATACTCCAATATCATTTTGAAAAAAACGCGATTTATTGTAAATAATTACGATGATGTTGAAGGGTATTTGAAGACCATTATAAAGACGATGATGATTCACCAAGAAGAAGAAAATTATCATGCAAATATAATGAAAAACATCCTGTCTGCATTCACTTTTAACAATTTGACTACCAGTTCATTGTATAAAGTTAAACAGGCTAGAAATAACAGTAAAAACAAACGTTTAGAGTTGGATTTAACGATTAATAAAGAGGTCAATGAGATAGTATTAAATAAAATCAGGAATTCCAAACATTCGTTAAAAGTGATAGAAGAGTATGTTGAAAAATGTTTGGGAAAAAAGAAAAGATTACAGGCAACAGACTTAAAATTAGAAACGATAGATGACTTTGTTTATTTAATATTCATCATTATTTATAGTAATAAAAGCGATATTTATAAAATAGATTTTTTAAATGAAACAGCGACAAGAAATGATATCAACTTTAGAAACTTTGTTATAAGGAGAGAAAATTATGTGGTTCAGTAAATATAATGAGTTAACAATCCAAGACAAAAAGAGTTTTTCACTCTATGTAAACAAACTACTTCAAGTAAATTATTTAGTGAAAGTTAAAAAAGATAGTACTAGTGCCTACTTTTTCATAAGTAAGCATTTTGAAATATTTAAAGAGTATTTATTGTTGATGGACATTGAATTAGAAATTAATAATAAACTTGGAGTAATAAGTATCAGTAATATTCATGGAACAAATAAAATAAATTTAAAACTACTGGACTCAATATTTTTACTTATTTTAAGACTGTTGTATGAAGAGAATAAAAAAGAAATTACTTTAAATAAAAATGTAGAAGTTAAAATATCAGATATTCACGATATGTTCAATGTAATTGGATTTGAAGGCTTAAACAAAACGAAGATATCGGAATGTTTAATTTTATTTAAAAAATACAGTTTAATCAATATTAACAGTACGACTCAATTTAAGGTAACAGATCTTGTAACAATTTATCCAGCGATTGAAATTGCGATAAATGTTGATGAAATTAAAGATGTATACAGTAAATTAGACAGTTACAAAAGTGAGGATAACAATGAAGAAACTAAAGAAAATCAAGCTGATTAATTGGCATTATTTTAGCAATGAAACGATAGAAATTGAGGGAAACACTTTAATTACTGGAGAAAATGGAGCTGGTAAATCGACGATTTTAGATGCCCTACAGTTTGTATTAGCACCGGGGAAATATCGATTTAATATTGCAGCAAACGATGGAAATAAAAGAACTGCTACATCATATATTAGAGGAAAACTTGGAAAGAGTAATCAAAAATATTTACGAGCTGGAGATATTAGTTGTCATATTAGTTTAGAATTTTACGATGATAAAAATGATCGCAGTTTAGTTTATGGAGTTGTTTTAGATAGTAAAGATGTCCTGTCAACTCCCAATTCACTATTTTATGCAATCGATGATTTTCAAATTGATGATCAACTTTATATAACTGATAAATACTCCAAAAATATTAAAGAATTTAAGGCGTTTTTAAAGTCTTCAAAATTAAATTATAAACACACTAATACCTTAAAGGCAGCAAGAGAATTAATTAGCGAAAAACTAGAAATTTTTGATTATAATTATTTTGATCTACTGCCTAAAGCACTGGCGTTTAAACCGATAAATAATGTAAAAGATTTCATTTATACTTATATTTTAGAAGAGAGAAATTTAGATGTGGAGTATTTAATCGGGAACATAAAAACTTACAAAGAGTTTAGCCTCTTACTAGATGAGATAAATGAAAAAATTGCAGATTTGGAAATGGTCGAAAATATTCATCAAAAAGTAAATGAGTACGATGTTAAAATTAGACATGATTTATATATACACAAAAGATTAAAATTAGATTATCTAGAAGATAAAATATCGGAAAATAATATCTTAAAACAAAAAATTGATTTAGAAGTAAACAATTATAAAACTAGGTTGTTAGAAATAAACGGAAAGTTAGATAGTCTAATATCTAAAAAAGACGACTTAAATTTATCGTTGTTAGTTGATGATGATTATAAAGTTTTTAAAAGATTAAAACTAGATCGTAGTGAAATACTTGAAAAAATTACAGTTTTAACGGCAAACGATGATAAAATCAACGTTATTATTTCAAAAGAGTTGGCAAGAGCTAAAGAACTACTTAATTCAGGATATGATAGTACTTATTTAAATGCCTTTTTGCAGTATGAGAACTGTGAAATAAATTTACTTAATTTAAATGAATTTTCAGTAGTAATAAATAATTACTACGACTTTATTTCTAAAATCAAAAATGAGATTAAAAATAAAGTTTTCAAAGAAAATATTCAAAAAACAACAGTTGAAAAAGAATTGAAAGAATTATATCAAGAAAACAAATTATTGAATGAACGAAAGGTTTTAATTAATAGTGAAGTCTTAAAATTTAAAAATGAACTTAAAGAAAAATTAGCAGAAAAATATAAAAAAAGTGAAATTAATCCAATTATTCTGTGCCAAGTTTTAGATATAAGCGATATTGAATGGCAAAATGCAATTGAAGGTTATTTAGGTAAAGATCGTTTTAACATTTTAATTGAACCAGAACATTTTTTAGAAGCACTTAAAATATACAAAAACATTAGATCAAAATATAAACAAAGCATTTCGATAGTTGATACTAGAAAAATTATTAAGTATGATTACGAAAAAGAAGACTCATTAGCATCGCTAGTGACAAGTGAATACCAGTTAGCTAAATACTATGTTAATTATCGTTTAAATAATGTCGTAAGATGTTCAAAAGCAAACGATTTACCTAAACATAATGTAGCGGTAACAAAAGATTGTCTAATTTACCGAGGATTTGTTTTAAGCGAATTAAATAGATTTAATTACAATAAACTTTATATCGGAAATAAAGCCTACGAAACACAGTTAGTAAGAAATGGGGAAAAAGTAAATAGTAAAAAAGAGATATTGATAAAAATTAATAACGATATTACCGAATTAAATAGTCAAGATAGTTATCTTAGTTTAAATAATTTAGCGACAGTTTTACAAAAATTTGATATTAAAATAAATCGTTTGAATGCTATCAATAAATTAAAAGAGATTGATAAAACTATCGATTCGTTAGAAAATTTATCGATTGATGATAAAAGGAAAATGTTAACTGCTGTTGAAACAGAGGTAATTGAATTTTCTAAAAGACAATCGGAAATCACTAAAGAAATTAATATATTAGAACACCAGTTGATAGAATTAAATAATGTGGAAGAAATAACAATTAAGTTAGGTCAGAGCAGACAAGAATTAGTTGACTATGAAATTGAAGTTGTCGATATTATTGAACAAGCGAGAGAAAAATATTTGCAGTATAAAAATCTAGATTATAAGACAACTTTTAAAAATATTGAACTTCAATTAAATAAAAATAGAAAAATTTATTTTGAAAAAATAAATGAATTAGTACTGCTCCAAAAAGTATATATTACTAAACACGACTTCAAGGGCGAGGATGGATTAGATAATATTGAAGAATTTTATGAAGAACTGCAAAGACTTAGAAATTCGCATTTATTAAAATTCACCGGAAAAGTAGAAGAATCGAGAAAAAGAAGTGAAAAAGAATTAAAGGAACATTTTTTATTTAGAATTTACGAAAGTATTGTTAACGCCCACAACTATTTTGCTGCTCTAAATCAATCGCTTGATGCAATAAAGTTTGGAACAGATCACTATCGATTCAAAATAATGCCAAATACTACTCATTTAGCATATTATGAAATGTTTTATAATTGCACCAAATTCCATGACAATGTTGAGGGATTTAGTGAAAAATTTTTAAAAGAATACGGTGAAATTTTAGATGAATTGATGGATTATTTGATTCAAGACGATTTGAATGAGCAAATGATAATTGAAATGTTAGATTATCGGACTTACATGGATTATGACATTGAAATTATTCATGCGGAAAATAGTGTTAGTCTACTATCAGAAATTTCTAGAGAAAAAAGTGGAGGGGAAACACAAATTCCCTACTACGTTTCAATGGCCTCAACTTTTGTAAAAATCTACCAAAAATCTAATCTGGAAGTTAGTTCAATAGGTATTGTATTATTTGATGAGGCTTTCGATAAAATTGATAGTATTAGAACTGAAGCTGTAATGAAGTTTTTAGGACAATTAGGATTACAAGTTATTTTATCAACACCACCACAAAAAGTTGAAGATATTTACCCTTATGTGGAATCAACATTGATTGTTACCAGAGAAAAAAATCAATCTTGGGTTTTCAGTTTGAATAAGTTAAATTTAAAAAAGAACTGATTTTTGTTGGAAGTTGTGATATAATTAAGAAATTATTTTGAGAGGATGGTTAGATGAGAAAAGAATTTTTGTGTTCAGAAACAAATGTTTTAATGAATTTTAGTAAAAAATATTGTACAAAATCAATTGAAATTATCGAAAGTAATTTGTTTAATAAGATATTGGCATCGTACATAAAAAATTTAGAAAAAAATAATCAATTATTAATCGAGAAATTTAATACAATAAACGATAGTGAAGAGGAACTCATCACAAGTTTTATTGATTTATTCAAATTATTGTTAATATTAAATTTTGATCAAGTTGTAGAATTAAATGCTAAAACAGAAAAAATTAACGGCTTGCACGATGAGTTAGTCGAATTTGTTGATGGACTGTATAATTATTGGAGAAAATTAGAAAGATATGCATTAGTCTATTCAAGAGAAGAGGCAGAAGGTATTGAAGGATTAAATTTTATTGAAGAAACTAACAAATTTACAGATTTAATATTATTTACCTACCGTAGAATATTAACTAATATTTTAGGGGGAAAATTTAACGTTTACCGTCAACTTCAAGCTGGCTTAAACGTTGGGTTAATGGTTACGGGAAACAAGTGGGATAAACCTGTAGGTTATGAAGGATTATCGGGAATTAATTTTATCAGTTCAGTAATTTTGCGAGCTCCTTTTATTACCTATCCTAAAAAAAATAAAAGGGCAGGGATATTTTCTGAAATTGATTTCAATCCGATTAGCAAAATTAATTTAAACGAAGATGATTGGTTATGTTATCCCGCTTTAGTAGGAGAATTTTTAACTTATACCTATTTCAATAGAAAATATATTAATCATGGTGTTTCGCTATGTAATTTATTTGAATTAGTTAAAAAAGAAGATTTTAGTGGCAGAAAACCGGATTTAATTTATGTATTTGGAGCAGATTTAGATCAAGAGATACCACCGAGTTATTATATTGATAAAAAAAATGATATTTATGTTGGATTTGCCAATGCATCTGATGAAATTGATTATTTTGGATATATGAAAAAAATGTTATTAACTTTACATAATATTAAAATGTTAGATAATGGGCATTTACCTATTCATGGAGCGATGGTTGCGGTTACGATGATAGATGGTACAAAAGCAAACATTGCGATTGTTGGAGATAGTGGTGCTGGTAAAAGCGAAAGTTTAGAGGCCTTTAGAGTTTTAAGTGCAAGTAAACTAAAAGATTTAAAAATTATTTTTGATGATATGGGAACTTTTAAAATTGAAGATGGAAAAGTTATCGGTTACGGAACTGAAACGGGAGCATTCGTTAGAGTTGATGATTTAGATGATGGATACGCTTATCAAGAATTAGACCGAGGAATATTTATGAATCCTCATAGACAAAATGCGCGATTACTAATTCCAGTAGCACCGTATGATGTAATTATGAAGGGTTATGAAGTAGACATATTGTTGTATGCTAATAACTATGAAAAATTAGATAGCTGTTTAACTTTCTTCAATAATGTCGATGATGCGAAAAAAATATTTGTTTCAGGTAGAAGAAAAGCTAAAGGAACTACTACCGAAGAAGGACTTGTAGATAGTTATTTTGCAAATCCATTTGGACCAGTTCAAAGAAAAGAACAATGTGATATTTTAATTGATAAAGTTTACGATCAACTGTTTGAGAACAAAATACCAGTAGGTCAAATTTATACTCAATTGGGTATCCCAGGACGGGAAATGGCAGGTCCAAAAGATGCCGCCTTAAAATTGTTAGAGTGGATTAAAAGTGTTAAATAAGTTATAAATAAAAAGGAATTGATAATTCAGTTCCTTTTTATTTACAAACTATTTTTTTACTATAAAATTTTACTGATAATTCGCTTGTAAAATAAAAAAAGAATCATTAATTGAATTGGTTAAGAGTTAACGATACTAAGTAAATATTAATTTAAGTTTTGTTGAATCTCTATTCAATAGGGTTTTTATTTTTTAATTTTAAACTAAATCAATCATTGTTGCAATAACGTATGTAATCTTTTATTGTTTGATAGATATTATTTGCTTTAACTGAATTAAAATCAAATTTTCATTCCACTTAATTCATCTATTTAACGATTCTATTACTTAGAGTTCCGCTTCGGACATTAATCTTTTATCTCATAATTTTTATGATTTTTTTCGAGTGTTCCTCGGGTAAATATTTACTTGGTCGGTGGGCAAAATCGTATCCTAGTTAATATATCTTCTTTTTCTTTTGTTTCGAGATATTATTAGTGCTCTGTGATGGTATTTAAATATTCTTCATGATTAAATTCTTCTAAATCAAATTCATAAATTTAGAATAATACTCAATAAAAAATAGAGATATGTTACAAAATAATTAAAACTAAAATAGACAAGTCTAGTTGGAACAGATATGTCAAGATCAAAAATATTAGTTTAAGAATAAAAAATAGCATTAGAAATTGGAGTAAATTAAAGCGAAAAAATAATATTAGGAAAACACTAGTAGTAGCAAACACACTGGCTGATAGTGGCAGTACTTGAACTAACAATATCAGTTGTTAAATGATGAAAAAAATAAAAAATACTATTTTTTACCATAACATGTTACAATTAAAATATATAGACATTAAGGGGGAATTTTAATGAAAGAAAGAAAAAACATTTTTAAAAGAATAGGTTACTTATTGATGATAATAACATTAACAATAGTAGCGTTCTTAGCACCAAAATTTATAGAAAAAGAGATAAACGCTTCAGAAGGACCAGTACCAATTGTAGCACCAGATAAAGAAGCGCCAGTAATAGAAATAGAAGGGTATGAATTAAAGAACGGTAAAACTGAAATATGGGTACAAAAGGAAGATGCTTTAAGGTGGACACCACCAACAGCAACTGTAACAGATAATTTAGATACAGGATTAGTAGCAACAGAAACGTACTTTAAAGGAGATGGAACAACTTCAATAAATTTAAAAGCTGCAAGAGTAGAATTAATAACACGAAAATATATAATAGTAAGATATAACGTAAGTGATGCAGCAGGAAATGCAGCAAAAGAAGTAAGCGCAATATTTTCAATAACGGACAAACTCGTACCAGTAATAAATCCAGTAGTAGGAGGAGAAGTAAATACGGAGGATGCTTTAAATTGGACAGCACCATCAACAACAGCACAGGATAATAAAGATGGAGATATAAGTGATAATATAGTAATAACATATTTCAAAAAAGATCAAACGACTCCATTAGTAGATTTAGATGCAGCAAGACAAGAATTAGTAGCAGGAAGAAATATAGTAGTAAAATATAATGTAAGTGATGCAGCAGGAAATGCAGCAGATGAAGTAATCGCAACATTTAGAGCAAAAAAAATAGGATTAACTACGATAATGACAGGAAATTGGACATTAACACAACAATATGCTTTTACAACAAATGAGGCAATAGTATCGTATTCACTAGATGGAGGGAATTTTATAGCAATTGGCCCTCGTGTTGGTGGTAAATATCATATTGATATTGGAAATAAATTTTCCCATCAATTACAGTTCAAAAATTTTAAAGGGAATATAAGTGAAACATTTCCGATTCAAGTAATATTAAAGAATAATGATAATCTAATGTTTTATGCTTCTAAAGGATTACTTCCATGGGACAATGATTCTAATTGGGAATATGGCGGAACAGGGTCAATAACTCCAAATATATTAGATGCAGATGGAAATTGTAAGCAGGAGTACGGTGAGGGAGCAGCTTGTTATAAGATTTATGAACTTGATGTTGATGGAAAACAGGTAAAAGTGCTCCAACAGTTAGATGATAGTTCTACTGCAATCTTGCAAACGGTTAGACTATTGGATAGAGATGATTATAATAATTTATACCGTAATGGTGGAGCTGTTAGAGGGAGAGTTATACTTCCTGCTCAAGATACTTATGCAGGAATAGGAGATCCTAATACTCAGAATTATGCAGGAAATTCTCAAGCGGTAGGATATGGTGCATTTGTAGGACTACAATTTGAAGCTGGAAAGATTCCAGGTAGTAATACCAATAGGCGTTATGGTTTAAATATTACTTATTCAGGTGAGTATGTAAAAATAGTTACAACCGAAGGAAGTAAAGTTCTAAATGGTAAGCAAGATGTTGCTAAAGGAAGTTCGAAATCTGTATATCTGCCAGAAGTAAAAATTGGAGACTCATTAGACTTTGAGCTTCATATTCCTAAATCAACAGGACCAATAGGAATATTACCTAAGGCAGCGATATACGTGAATGGAATTTATGTTGGACAAACGAACTTTAATCCAGGTGGATCATCAGACAATAAAGTGATCATTTCTAGCGGAAGTACAAAGGGGACAAATAGAGCAATACTGATTGAAAACTTTGGGTCAGTAATTAATACTAGGACTTATGATGTTACAGCTCCAACTTTTGGAGGAAATGGTGTCGTTAACAATCCAATATATACATTTGAATCTAATGAAAACATTACAGGATACAAATTAAATGGCGACAAATGGGTATCTATAACGCCATCTTTCAAAATAGATGATATTCTTTTAAGAAAAGGAGGGAATAATTTTATAGTACGTGATATTGCAGGAAACATTGCTATCTATACAGTTTATTATCTTGTAGAAAAAAATATAAATGAAGAAGATTTTGAACCCACACCCTACGTACCTGTAATAGAGGTTGAGGATATGGTTATGCCTTATCCACGATGGAAATCAAGATGGAGATAAAAAATATATTTAGTAGTGAAGATAAAAATTTAAAAAAAGAATGCTAATCAATAATTTGAGTACTGTTAACAAAGAGATAAATAAATATTAATTGAAGTCTTATTGAATTTTATAACTGGTACTTGACAAGTACCAGTTCACTATATTCAATAGGGCTTTTGTTTTTAAATTTTAAACTAAATCAAACATTGTTGTGATGAGATAATAACCTTTTATTGTTTGGAGGATATTATTTGCTTTACTTGAATTAAAATCGGATTTTAATTCCCACTTAATTGAACTAATTAACAATTTTATTACTGATTATCTCTTGTAGTTCTCATTTGGAATATTGATTTTTTTATCTTATAATTTTGATGATCTTTTTTGAATGATCTTGAATCATATGTTGAACTTTGATCGGTGGATAAAATTGTATCCTAGTTAATATATCCATGTTTTCTTTTGTTTTTTTAAGACATCATTTGTTTTGTTTAAATACTCTTTCATAATTTCATATAAGTCAGATGATATAATGCCTTATTAAGCACATCATTGTATATTATTAAACCATATCTTTTAATATTTATTATGGCGTACCTGCTATTACAATTTCAAATGGTTTACTTACATCTCAAGAAATAAGTTTTCTGAGAAACTTTATCTACCTAAAGCCAATTTTAAGATAACTATTTTTAAATTTTGATTAAGCCTTTAATTTTTGATAATATTTATTGAATTGCCAATCTGAAACAACCACCTTAGGTCTTCTTTTAAGATATTCATTTATTTTTCTATCATCACAAGAAAGATGTTTTTTATTTACTTGCAGTATTTCTTTAGATAGTTCATCATGATTCGGTTGATTTTGATTTAAATGTTTATCCTCATGTTTCAGATAATTATGGTAGCTATTTTTTGAGACTGAAAAAAACTTAGATAGTCAATTAAACATTATAGCCATTTTTGAATTCTCCAGTAACTGAAGACAATCTTATAATTATTTCTTTCGGTTGATCTTTTTTTCAAAAATTAATCGTTTTTTTAAAACAGCGGTTTCTAACTTTAGTTTCATATTCTAATAAATCATTTTTTGGAGATTTTGTTTAGATTTTAACCATTCGAAAGGATTACCTTGTTTTCTTGTATGATTAATGACACTTTCATAATATTTTTTAATTGAGGATATAACATACTATCTGATATGCTACTCCTTTACTTATTGTTTTTTTTTTGAGTTTTCAAAATTCTTACAATTTTCAATTTTTTTCTTAGCTCTCAAATTTATTTTTACTATTTTTTTAATCTACTGATAAAATCACTCCTTTAAATATAAACATAAGCATAAAAAATAGTTAACGGCTTTTTTCGGTCGTTAAAATAGATCAATTTGTAAATTTGAAATAATATCGATAAAAAATAATTAAAACTAAAATAGACAAATTTAGTTGGAATGGATATGTTCAGATTAAAAAAATTAGTTTAGGGAGAATAGATAACATTAGAAATTGGCATTAGTTGCATTAATTTTTTCAAAATTGCCATAATATGGTATAATTAGGATATGTAAAATTAAAGGAGGATTTTTTAATGAAAGAAAGAAAAAACATTTTTAAAAGAATAGGTTACTTATTGATGGTAATAACATTAACAATAGTAGCGTTCTTAGCACCAAGATTTATAGAAAAAGAGGTAAATGCAGAAGAAGAAATAAGTACAACACTTAGAGGATCAGATACTATAGCACCAACAATAGAACCAGTATTAGGAGTAGCAGTAAATACAGAAGATGCTTCAACTTGGACTGCACCACCAACAAGAGCAAATGATGATATAGATGGAGATATAAGTGATTATATAGTAGTAACGTACTTTAAAGCAGATGAAACACAATTGTTAAATGAAGAAGAAGCAAGAATAGCATTATATCGCGGAAGAAGTGTAGTAGTAAAATATAATGTGAAAGATGCAGCAGGAAATAAGGCAGTAGAAGTAAGTGCAACATTTACAGCAATAGACAATACATTTCCAGTAATAGAAGTAGAAGGATATGAAGGAGAGGTTGATGACTTTTACGGAAATGTAATTAATGTTTACATAAATTTAGAAATAGAGGATGTTTCAAATTGGACAGCACCAACAATGACAGTAACAGATAATATAGATAAGGGATTAACTGCAGATATAGCAGCTATGATAAATTACGATGATGATTATTTAGCAGATTTTGCAGCAGTAAAAGCAGAATTAAAAACATACGGAACTGTACAGATAGCTTATATTGTGTATGATACAGCAGGAAATAGATCTGCTGTAGTTCTAGGTTTGCGTACAGATTATACAGCGCCAGTAATAGAGCCAGTAGACGGAGCAATAGTGGATTTAGAGGAGACACCATTTTGGAAAGCACCAACAACAACAGCAATTGATGATATAGATGGAGATATAAGTGATTCTATATATTTAACACATAGCAGACCAGATGGAAAATATATAGAATTATTTGAAGTAATAAATGAATTAAAAGCAGGAAGAACGGTGGTAGTAACATATAGAGTAAGAGATGCAGCAGGTAATGAAGCAGAAAAAGTAAGTGCAACATTTACAGTAATTAATACAGGATCAGTAGATATTACACCACCAGTAATAGAAGTAGAAGGATTTAGAAAAGATCATCTAAGTGCTGTAAATTTTATATTTGTAGAAATGGAAAATGCTTTGAGTTGGACAGCACCAATAGCAACGGTAACCGAAAATATTGATACCGAGTTAATAGCTGTAGTAACATACTATTCAGCAAGTTTTCCCCGTGAACTGATAGATTTAGCAACAGCAAGAACAGAATTATATGCAGGACGAGGTGTAAATTTAGAATATAATGTAAGTGATGCAGCAGGTAATGTTGCCATTACTAGAAAAGGATTTGTTTATTCAGATGATGAAGCACCAGTAATTGAGCCAATAGATGATACGACAGTAGAAACAGAAGATATTTCAACTTGGGAAGCACCAATAGCAACAGTAACAGTAATAGATAATATAGATACAGGGTTAAGAGTATATGCAAACTACTTGAAAGCAGATGGAATTAGATGGATAAATTTAGATATAGCAAGAACAGAATTAGCAGCAGGAAGAGCTGTAGTAGTAAGATATGATGCAGAGGATAGATCCTATAATGAAGCAGCAGAAGTATTTGCAACATTTACACCTGCAGGACTAGATAATGAACTACCAGTAATAGAGCCAATAGATGATGCAACAGTAATTACAGAAGATTCTGGAACTTGGAAAGCACCAACAGCAACAGCAAAGGATTATACAGGTGTAGATATAAGTGATAGAGTAGAGGTAACATATTTTAAAGCAGATGGAACAACTTCATTAGTAAATTTAACAGCAGCAATAATAGAATTAGAAACAGCAGGAAACAAGGTAATAGTAAAATATAATGTAACTGATGCAGCAGGAAATAAGGCAGTAGAAGTAAGTGCAACATTTAGAGCAAGAACATTAGGAACACCTACAATAACGAGAGGAAATTGGATATTAGAAGGTAGCAATTGGACATTAGCACAACAGTATGTTTTTACGACAAATGAGCCAATAGTAGAATATTCACTAGATGGAGGTAAATTTGTAGCAATTACTCCTTCTTTTAAAGGTGAATATACTATTTATATTGGAGATAATTTACCACATCGATTACTGTTGAAAAGTGTTGAAGGTGATGTAGGTGATACATTTCCGATTCAAGCAAAAACAACTGGTAATGATAACCTAATGTTTTACGCTTCTAAAGGGTTACTTCCATGGGACAGTGATGCTAATTGGCAATTTAACGGAGCAGGAGCAATAACTCCAGATATATTTGATGAAGATGGAAATTGTAAGCAGGAGTACGGTAATGGAGCCGCTTGTTATAAGATTTATGAACTTGATGTTGCTGGAGAACAAGTAAAAGTGCTCCAACAATTAGATGATAGTTCTACTGCAATTTTGCAAACGGTTAGACTATTGGATAAAGATGATTATAATAATTTATACAGTAATGGTGGAGTTGTTAGAGGGAGAGTTATCGTTCCTGCTCAAAATACTTATGCAGGAAATTTTCAAGAAGGATATGGTGCATTTGTAGGACTACAATTTGAAGCTGAAATGATTACAGGTAGTAGTTCGAATAGGCGTTATGGTTTAAATATTACTTATTCAGGGGAGTATGTGGAAATAGCTACGGTTGATGGGAGTGTAATCCTAAATGGTAATGCTGGTGTTCCTGCTATCGGAATTTCGCGAACGGTAAAGGCACCAAAAGTAAAAGCTGGCGATTCATTTGACTTTGTGATTCATATTCCTAAAACAGCAGGAGCAATAGGGAGATTACCTAAGGCAGAGATATATATCAATAAAACTTTTGTTGGAAAAACGAATTTTAACACATTTGGAGGCGGATCAAAAGGCAATAAAGTGATCATTTCTAGTGGAAGTACAGGTGGTACAAATAGAGAAATACTTATTGAAAACTTTGGGTCAGTAATTAATACTGGTGCTTATGATGTTTCAGTTCCAATTTTTGGAGGAGCTAGTGTAGTTAATGATTCAGTATATACATTTGAATCTGATGAAAGACTTACAGGATACCAAGTAAATGATGAAAATTGGATAACTGTAAAACCAACTTTTAAAATAACTGATATTCATTTAAGAAATGGACAAAACGGTATAAGAGTACGTGATCGTTCAGGAAACATTGCTACTTATACAGTTTATTATGATGTAGGAGAAAATACACCATTCTTTGGCTATATACCAATAACAACTGTTGATTTTCCTTAAATTAATCAAAAATAAAAAAGAAGATATACTAAGTAGTGAAGGGAAAAAATTAAAAAAAGGGTTGCTAATGAATGAATGATTAGGAATTAGCGGATAGATAAATAAATATTAATTGAAGCCTTATTGAAGATAGTGAACTGGTACTTGTCAAGTAGACACATAATTAAATAAAACTATTGTAATGCATGAATTCGATATTCCATCGGACTCATGCATTTTAATTTTTCTTGATACCTGCGGTTATTATAATAATATATAAACTTGCTTATTTTCATTTCAAGATCTTTATAGTTTGCGAATTCCTTTCCAATATAAATTTCAGATTTTAATGTTCCGAAAAAACTTTCCATAGGTCCATTATCAATGCCTTTACCAGCTCTTGACATGCTTTGGGTAATCTCTTGTTTAACTAACTTAGCCTTGTAAGACTTACATGTACACTGCTAGCCTAGTCACTATGGAAGATAGATTTAGCTAATGGATATTTAATTAAGGCATCGTCAAACATCTTAAATACTAATTGATTATTATTCCTGTAGATAAATTATAAGTAATAATACTTTTATCGTATAGGTCCAAGATTGGACTCAAATAAAGCCTCTTTGCTTCTCCATTTATCTTAAATTCAGTAACATCAGTCAACCACTTTTCATTCGGTTTATCTGCAACAAAATTTCTTGAAAGAATATTTTCGGCAGTATATTCAGGCTTAATTCTTTTTCTGTTAACTTTTTTTCTTCTTATTCTAGGATTTCAGTCCTAGGTGTTTCATTAATTGGTAAATATATCCCTTACTGTAGGATTTTTGAGTTTAGTCTATTAATAAATACAGTTATTTGCCTATAGCCTAATGTTTGAGCAAACAGCAAATGATATTCATTTATTAAATTGCACAATGTTTCATCTTGAATCTCTTTGTTTGGTTTTATACGGTTTTTGTATTTATAATAAGAACTTCTTGGGATATTTTGCATATTACATAACTTGCTAACCTTAATTCCTTTCAATGAAAAAAAGTCAATTGACTCATAAATTGATATTTGTCTTATTTTCGATAGAGTTTTTCCTCGATATCTTGTTTTTTTTTAAGAACTTCCACTTTCAATTCAGCAAATTCACGTTTCTTTCTTTCGACTTCAAGTTCGTGTTTTAATCGCTCTATCTCACTTAATGAATCTAAATTAACAGAATAATTTTTAGGACCTCGTTTATTATCTTTAAGATCTTCATTACCATTTGATAGATACCTCTTAGTCCACGAGTAAATGGATTGATATTTAACACAATATTTACTAATAGCACTCTTATAGTCCATTTCATTTTCTAGTACAAAAGTAACAATTTCTATTCTTACACGTATACAACTCAAATTTTGGATTATAATCTTTTAGTTCAATAACACTCACGTACCGTGCCCATATGAACTCCTAATGCATTACTAATACTTTGAAAATCGCCTATACCATTTTTGTAGTCCTTGCATACTTTTGTTTTAATTTCTTTGCTTATTTTTGAATTTCTTCCCATAATAAAAATACCTCCAAAATATATAATGTAATTTTTATAAATTACATGTCTACTTTGGAAGTATCATATCACTATATTCAATAGGGCTTTTATTTTTTTATTTTAAACTAAATCGATTGTTGTCGTAATAATATAATATAGTTTTTTATTGTTTGGAAGATATTATTTGTCCTCTGAGCAGTATTTACAAATTCATCTAAGCTAGATGTTATAACACATCATTAAGCACATCAATATCGATTGTGAAATCATATTTTGTTATTATTAGTCCATATTATTGTGATATCTGCTATTGTAACTTCAAATAGTTTATTTATCTTCCAAAATTTATTTTTATCACCTTTTTGCTTTACTGTAAAATCACTTCTTTAAAGATAATATATAAACGGAAAAAAGTTAACAGACTTTTTTTGTCCGTTAACAGTATGTAATTTATTAATAGATTTATTTTATTCAATAATCTCAATCCAATTAAACGGATCATCAATATTACCTACTTGAATATCAGTAATTTGTTCGTAAATTAACTGAGAAATTGGACCGATTAAACGGTCGTTCGCAACTATTGATTTATCGTTCCAAATTAACTCACCTATTGGAGAAATAACTGCTGCTGTTCCTGTTGCGAAAATTTCTTTTAAACTACCGCTTAGAGATGCTTGATAAATTTCTTCAATTGTCAAACGTTTTTCAACAACCTCAATCTTTTTGCTTTTTAATAATTCAATTACCGAAGCTCTAGTAATACCAGGTAAAATAGTACCGGTTAAAGGTGGGGTATAAACTACCTCATCAATTTTAAAAAAAGCATTACTAGTACCGATTTCCTCTACATATCTTCGCTCAATTGCATCGAGAAATAATACTTGGTTACAACCTTTGTCTTGAGCGTTTTTAATACTTTGTAAACTCGCAGCGTAGTTTCCACCGGCTTTTGCCGTACCTGTTCCCCCTTTTACTGCTCTGACAAAATTCTCTTCAACTAAAATTTTGGTTGGTGTTAATCCTGTTTTATAATAAGAACCAACTGGGGAAAGGATGATATATAATTCATAAATATCACTTGCTTTAACTCCTAAATAAGGATTAGTGGCGATTACAAAAGGTCTGATATATAAAGAAGTACCCTCTTCGGTAGGAATCCAACTTTCCTCTAATTTAATTAACTGTTTTAAGGCTTTCATCATATCATCGATATTGACAGTTGGCATACACAGACGCTGATTAGATTTATTTAAACGTTTAAAATTTTCTCGTGGTCTGAAGAGACGAATTTGTCCACTCTTTGATTTATATGCTTTTAAACCTTCAAAAGTTTCTTGTCCGTAATGAAATACAGTAGCTGCTGGGGAAAGTGAAATGTCTCCATAAGGAATTATTTCGGCATTATACCAGCCTTTATCTGAATGATATTTTATTTTAAACATGTGGTCTGTAAATACTTGGCCAAAGCCTAATTGTGATGATTTAACTTTTTCTTTTAAATTTTTTGACTTGTTTACTTTGATATTCATCTGCAATCCCCTTTCTATAGTAAGAAAATTATAGCAAATATTTAAGCAATAGTAAATAATTAAATTATTTTCTACCGCATTCTGATTTAAGACCTAATAAAATATTTATTCCATGTCCTAACCCAGGTAAAATACATCCTAAACATTCTTCAACAGCTTTGGGACTACCCGGCAAGTTAATAATTAAAGTATTTTTTCTAATTCCGGAAATTCCTCTTGAAAGCATCGCTTTAGGAGTCAATTTTAACGATTCACTGCGCATAACTTCATTAAATCCCGGAACCACTCTTTCAATTGCTAATTGTGTTGCTTCCGGAGTGATATCTCTTTTAGAAAAACCAGTACCGCCTGTTGTTAAAATTAAATCAACTTCACCTGAATCAGACCATTTGATCATCTGTTGACTTAAAAGGTCAAATTCATCAGCTATTATTAACTTATCAACGACATCGTAGCCTTCTGTTAACATTATTTTTTTAATTACTTCACCACTCAGATCAAGACGCTCACCTTTAGAGCCTTTATCACTGGCAACGATTATTCCAACTTTAAACATTTTAATCACCTCCTTATTATTTTACTATAAAATTCGATAATGTACCATTGTAATGAATTATTTGATACAATAGAGTAAATTCCAAAAGTATTTCTTAAAAGAAATTACCAACTTAGACTGGTCGCATTTATTAAAGATACAATGCGCTTTCGGTGTCTGAAAAAGGAATAAATAAAGATATTAAAATTGTTATTGTTATAAGTGGTATAATAGTTAAAGAAGAATAAATTAATTAACTAGCATTTGATTACACGATTATTATTTTTTAAAGATTAAGGGGGAACTATGATAATTATCGAAGGAGTAGTAGAAGCATTTAAGTTGCTTATAAGTTTTGATCCAGAAGTTTACTCAGTGATTTTTTTGTCTTTGCTGGTTTCAGGTCTCTCTACAATTATTGCGACATTGATAAGTGTTCCTGTGGCGATAATAATTTCGGTCAAAAAATTCAAGTTTAAAAAAATACTGAAAAGATTTATCTATACATTTATGGCGATTCCACCTGTAGTTCTGGGACTTTTTGTTTTATTGTTACTTTCGAATCAAGGTCCATTAGGAAGTCTAGAACTTTTATTTACCCCAATAGCGATGATTATTTCGCAAACTTTATTAATCATACCGATTATCATCGGAAATATTATTACTTCAACGGAAGAATTGAATCAAAAATTAATTGAAACATGCAAAACGTTAGGTGGAAACACTAAAGATATAATTAAATTAATAATATTAGAAACTAAGCCGTTTATTTATATGGCAATTGTATTGGGCTTTTCTCGAGCAATCTCGGAAGTTGGTGCTGTGATGTTAGTCGGAGGAAATATTCAAGGAAAAACGCGAGTAATAACAACTTATATTACTTGGACTACTAGTATGGGAGACTATACCGAGTCGATTGCGATGGGAATAATATTACTAATAATTGCCTTTATTGTGACATCAATAATTATAAAGTTAAGGGATGATAAATAATGGATATTTCAATCAATTGTGTCTGTGTAAGTTACAAAGAGTTAAAAATTTGTTTTAAAGATTATCTTTTTAAAGATAAAAATATAACTTTCATCACCGGTAGAAATGGAACGGGAAAAACGACTTTACTGAAAGCAATGGGAAATGTCGTTGATTATCAAGGAGAGATAAACGCTGTAGGAACATATGTCTCACAAGAAGCAGTGATGTTTAATAAAACTGTTTATGAAAACATTGTTTATCCACTGACAATTAGAAAATTAGCCCTTCTTGATTATCAAGATAAAATTAATTTATTGACAGAAAAATTAAATATCCATCATCTGTTAAATAAAAACGCTACTAAGTTATCTAGTGGAGAGAAAATGAAAGTAGCAATTATAAGAAGTATTATTTTCTCACCAAAAGTACTTTTATTAGATGAGCCGACGACACATTTAGATTTAGAATCAATTGAGGAGTTAGAAAATTTAATCAAAACGTTAAAGAAGAAGATCAATATTATTATAGTTTCTCATAATAAAAGTTTTATCGAAAACTTAAAGGATAAGGAGTACCGGATAGGTGTTTAAAGTAAAAGAGATTGCTGAAGTAAAAGCGATAATAAAAAATTTAAAAATAGAATTGGAAACAATTGATATTTTGACAGAAAAAAGTCTAGGTCGAGTCGTCAGTGAAAATATTTTAGCAAATGAAGAAATACCTAGTTTTAACCGAAGTACAGTTGATGGCTACGCTACGAAAGCTAATATTGTAAAACTAGCTAGTTTTGATATCCCTGTTTTGCTGAAAAATTTAGGAGAAGTAAAGATGGGAAAAGTAAGTAATTTAGCGGTTACTGATACTACTACAGTCTATGTCCCGACAGGCGGTTTTTTACCGAAAGGGAGCGACAGTGTCGTAATGATTGAAAATACCGAAAATTTAGATGCAGAAATATTTATCAATAAAAGTACAAGAAAAAATGAAAATGTTTTTTTAAAAGGTGAAGATGTTAAAATAAACGATATTCTAATTGAAAAGGGAACTACTATCGAGCCTAGAGATATCGGCTTGATGATGGCTTTAGGAATAAGGAAAATAAATGTTTATCGTCAAATGAAAGTATTGATAATTGCCGTCGGTGATGAAATAATTGAACCTAGTAAAAAGCCTAAAATAGGTGAAATTAGAGATATTAACAGTTGTCTAATATTAAATTATTTGAAAAAACTGTCAGTAACTGCAGATACTACTTTGATAAATGATGATTTAGAGTTATACCAAAAGACAGTTACTGAGGGATTTAAAAATTACGATTTAATTATCAGTTCTGGGGGAACTAGTGTGGGAATAAAAGATTTTACAATTGATGTTTTAAACAAAGTTGGAGCTAGTATTCTGGTACATGGAATTAGTATTAAACCAGGAAAGCCAACGGTTTTAGCTAGTTGTGGGGAAAAGATTTTTTTTGGTTTGCCAGGACAGCCTTTAAGTGCCTATATTGTTTTAAATACATTTATCAAAGATATCATCAGAAGTATTAGAAAATCAAAAGAAGAAACAATTACCTATACTGAAAAAAAATTAGCAGAAAATATTCATACCGGCTTCGGTAGAACTACTTATCAGATTGTGGAGATAACTGGTGAATTTATTAGACCGATATATACGAAATCAGGCATGATTAGCAGTTTAGCAAAAGCTGATGGCTATATTATAATCGATTCGGCAACTGAAGGATTAGAAAAAAATAGTTTAGTAAAAGTCTATTTGTTAGGATAAAATTATGAAGAGAAATATATATTTGAACGTTACTGATGAAGAGAGTATCGAAACAGTTATTGATTTTGTTTTAAAAGATATTAATTATCAGATTAAAGAAGAAGAAATTTTGGTTACGGAGTCGTTAGGGAGAATTACTTTTGCTGAAGTTATTGCGAAAGTTTCCAGCCCTTTTTATAATGCCAGCGCAATGGATGGGATAGCTGTAAAGCATCAAGACACCGAATTAGCTAGTGAGTCGAAGATGATTTTATTAACTGATTTTGAATATATTAATACCGGTAATCAAGTTCCCGAAAAATACGATGCGGTAATTATGATAGAGGATGTAATTGAAAAAGATCATCAACAATATATTATTAAGCCAGTAAATATTTTTGAACATATTCGGCCAATAGGGGAAGATATTGTGGAAGGGGAACTGTTAATCTTAAAAAATCACAAAATTAGGCCGGTAGATATTGCTAGTATGTTAGGTGGCGGAGTGGAAAAAATTAAAGTTATTAGAACGCCAAAATTTGCCATTATTCCTACTGGGACTGAAATAATCGATGACGTTAACGAAATTGAAATAGGTAAAATAATTGATACTAATTCGCACTATATAGGCAATAGTTTAACTGAATTAGGAGTTAATTATCAAAAAATCCCTTGTATCAAAGATGATTATCAATTGTTAAAAAATGTTTTAACTAAGGCGACGAAAGCAGTCGATTTTATTATTGTTGGAGCCGGTTCTAGTGCAGGAACAAAAGATTTTGTCAAAGCAGCCATCGAACAATTAGGAGAAGTTTATCTGCATGGAATAAATGTCAAACCAGGGAAGCCCGTTATTATAGGAAAAATAGATAAATGTATGATTATTGGATTACCAGGATATCCCGTATCGACATTTATTGGGTTTGATTTAGTGGTGAAACGTTTAGTCTTAAAAATTTTAAAGCAAAGAGAAATTAAAAGAGAGCAGGTTTTAGCAAAAGTAAATAAAAAAATCTACTCTTCTTTAAAATACAGTGAATTCGTTAGAGTTAAACTGGGATTTATTAACGACCAATTCATCGCAACTCCGCTTAAAAGAGGAGCGGGGATAACTACTAGTTTATTAAGAGCTGACGGATTGCTTAAAATTGATAAAAATACCGAAGGAATTGAAAAAGGTGAACTAGTTAAAATATCGTTGTTAAAAGAAATAGCTGTTATTAAAAATACGGTGATTTCAATTGGTAGTCACGATATTCTAATGGATTATATCAGTGGTTTAATGAATGATAAATGGACGTTATCCTCTATCCATGTAGGCTCGTTTGGGGGAGTTTTAGCAATTAAAAACAAAGAGTGTCATATCGCACCAATTCACCTTTTAGATAATGGTGTTTATAATCAATCAATTATTGATAAATACAATTTAGATGCTTATTTAGTTCGGGGAGTCACCCGTACTCAAGGGATAGTTTTAAAAAAAGGGAATCCTAAAAATATAAAATCGTTAAAAGATTTAAAAAAATGTTTATTTGTCAATCGACAACGAGGTAGTGGAACGAGAGTTTTATTTGATTATTTATTAGAAAAGGAAGGTATCGGCTGCCATGAAATAAAAGGTTATGATTATGAATTAACAACGCACATGTTAATTGCTAGTGAAGTTGAAAAAGGAAGAGCTGATGCTGGATTAGCAATTAAATCAATAGCTAATTTGAAAGGGTTAGAATTTATTGAAGTGGGGAAAGAACACTATGATTTTTTAATAAGTAAGGAAGTGTTTAAGACAAGTAAGGTGCAAAAGTTTTTAGAAGTATTAAACAGTGCTGAATTAAAAGAAAAATTAGCAGCGATAGGTGGTTATCAAACTACGGATTCTGGAGAGATTATAAAATAAAAAAAGCCTTCTTTAAGGGCTTTTTATTTGGCTATAAGTTGTTTAGATTTATGTTTATTTAATAAAATTTTAAGTTTAGTAATGGTTTCAGAACTCAATATGTGTTCTAGTTGGCAAGCTTCTTTTATAGCGTTTTCTTTAGATACGCCGACAACTTCTGTTAAAAATTCTAACAGGATTAAATGTTTATTATATATTTCAGTAGCTAGTTGGCAACCTAAATCAGTCAAAAAGACATTTCCATACTTTTCGTGAATTAAAATGTTTTCAGTTTTTAATTTTTTTACTAGTTCATGGACGCTAGATTTTTTAATGTTTAATGACTCGGCAATGTCAGTTACTCTAACGCCGATAAATTTATCACCGTTATTTAGTAAATATACTATTTCAATTAAATTTTCTAAAGATTCACTAAAACGCATCGTAACACTCCTTTACTTTTATTTATAACAGTATAACATATGCTTAAAAAGTAAACTATTAATGCGCATTTAAAAGATTATTTTAAAGGCAACGATTATTGTCCAGATACAGAAATATCAGCTACTAATAAAGAAGGACTACCTACTCCTGAATAATCCAATTTAAGGTCGTTTCCAACTTTGATTACTTTTTCTAACATTTTAAAATAGTTGTCAGCAATGGTTATTAGTTTAACGGGTTGACCAATTTTACCATCTTTAACTAAAAAGCCACTTGCTTGTAAAGAAAAATCACCATTTATTTTATTGATTCCCGAATTAGTACCACTGACTTCGGTAATATAAATTCCTTCGTTTAAAGTTGTTAGTAATTCTTGAAAAGAACTATCTTTGGGTTCGATGAAAATGTTAGTCGAACTGGTACCTACTTTAGCAGCAACGGAACCTTTAAAGCCGTTACCTGTTGTTTTTACGTTATCTTTTTTAGCTGATTTTAAATTGTATAAATAATTAACCAGTTTACCGTTTTGAATAATAGCAGTTGTAGTTGTAGGAACCCCCTCATCATCAAAAGGATCATTATTAATAGCACATTCAATAAAAGGATTATCGGTTATAGAGATTGCTTCACCAACTATTTTTTGGTTTAATTTACCGCTTAAACTGGACATTTGTTTTTGCACATTACTAGCATAAAACTGTCCTTTTAATTGGTCTAAAATATCGCTACTCACACTATTTTTTAATAGTAAATTATATTTTTTAGAAGGGCAAGGTTTAGCACCTATTGCTTCGATAGCATTTTTAGCCGTTTCTTGAGCTAGTTTTCGAGAATCAAGCGAAGAGAAATTTCTTGTCAGTTGATATTCATAAGCGTTAGTTGTATCGTTGTTGTCTTTAGCAATAGCGCTTAGATAGACAAAGAAATATCTTATTTTTTTACTCAAGTTTAACCCTTTAGAATTACAAATAGTAATCGCACTGGTTGAATCAGTATAAGAACCGCTGGTATCAGTAATTTTATCGCTGTAATTTTTTATTAATTTTTCGGTCTTAACTAACAGATCAAAACTTTCTTGATAAGTTATTTTTTGCGTAGAAATTTTTTCAGCTTCTTTATAAACAACTTTATCACCGAATATTTGTTCGATATCAGTATTGGTAATAACTGTGGAATTATCAATTAACTTTGCTAGTAATTGTTGGGGATCCTCTTCTAAATCTTCCGTGTAAACATATCCCATTTTAGAATTGTAAATTCCCCGAATAGATAAAATATTTTGGTTTGATATCTTGTAAGATTCAATTTTTTGATTGAATGTTTTTAAACTTTTGTTAGCCGATTTAGCTGTGTAAATTTCTAAATCTTCAATCTTCATTTCTTTAGCTAATTTAAAAATCATCTTATTCACCTCTTCCACCTACTGTCATTTTTGATACTCTGATAGTCGGTTGTCCTACATCAGCAGCTAGTGCACCACTAGAGGCACCGCACATTCCTTGAGCTCTTAATAAATTGTTAGCAACCATATCAATTTTCATTAGAGCATTTGCTCCGTTACCAACTAAGGTCGCCCCTTTAACCGGTTTACCAATTTTGCCATCTTCGACAATGTAACCTTCTAATACCGAGAAGTTGAAATCACCAGTCGCCGGATTAACACTACCGCCACCTAATTTTTTAGCAAATAGACCGTATTTTGTCTTTTGGATAATTTCTTCAAAAGTGCTTTCACCATTATCAATATAAGTATTACTCATGCGCGATGTAGGTAGGTGTTTATACGATTCTCTTCTACAGGCACCGTTGCTGCTTAAATTCATTTTTTTGCCGTTAAATTCATCGATTAAATAATTTTTTAAAATACCGTTTTCAATCAGAATATTTTTTTGAGGTAAATTTCCTTCATCATCAAAAATACTTGAGCCCCAACCATTCTCAATAGTACCGTCATCGATTGCGGTAACTAGTGTCGAAGCTATTTGTTGACCTAGTTTGCCAGTGAAAACGGATAATCCTTTAGCCACACCGCTCGCTTCTAAAGGATGTCCACAGGCTTCGTGAAAAATTACTCCGCCAAAACCGTTATGGATAATAACCGGCATTTCTTTAGATGGACATTCATCTGCGTAGACCATTTTTTTAGCTGTTCTCGCTGATTCTAGACAAACTTTTTTTAAATCTATTTGGTCAAATAGTTCATATCCCACTTGTCCACCAGGACCTTCTGATCCTGTTTGGATAGCGTCGTTGTGTTTAGCAATTGAGATAATATAAAATCTTGTTCTGACACGAGTGTCAGCAACGTATTTACCGTTAGAGTTAACGATTGAAATATCTTGTGATTCATCTAAAAGAATTCCTTTAGTTTGCGTTATGCATTGATCGTAGTTAAAAGCATAGTCGTGCATTTTTTTAATTATTTCAGCTTTTTCTTCAATTGAGACATCCTCAGGATGTTTGATAATTTTAAACGGACTCCGGTTTTCTTTAACAAAGTCCAAACAAGTTTTTTTATTTCCGGTGAATGAACTGGCTAAATCGGCGGTTAAGTTAGTTAAGTTTTTAAAATTTAATTCGTTAGTATAGCCGTAAACAACAAAGTCATCTTTAATTATTCTAACTCCCGCTCCCCTGGTGTGAGCGTTGTTAGCACTGGAGATAAGACCGCCTTCAGCTTCTAAAACATTTTTAGTTTTGTCCTCAAAATAAATTTCACATAAATCTGCACCTGTGCTCAACCCAATATTTAAAATATCTTTTAATTCTAGGTCGTTAAACATATTATTCCTCCTTATATATTAGTTATATAAATTATACAATAATATGTTACCCAAAATCTACCATTATAGTATATAAATGGGAAAAAATGTATTATTTTGTGAATAGATTAATAAATATCGTTTATACTAGACAATTCTTCTTCTTTATGCTAGAATGATTATGTATTGAGATGGCGATCGTGGTGAAGTGGTTAACACATTGGATTGTGGTTCCGACATGCGTGGGTTCGATTCCCATCGGTCGCCCCAATGTAAGTATCTGAAATTTTAAAAAAAATAATACAAAACTAGGAAATATAAAATAAATGGAATTGATTAAAATTAGCTTGTTGTTTGCCTCTCCTTTAACATCAGCTTTTTTTATTTGTCTAAAATTAGATTTAATTTAGTATTTATAAGAGAAATAGATAAATAAATGGGAAAATATGGAGTAATATGATATAATTTAGGATGAAATTATGAAACATTTTCTGATAAAAAGGAGAAATAAAATGAGTTTAGAAAATAGTAGAACGATAGAGATATATTTACCGACAGGGGAACCGAATGCCATTAGAATTGCTAGAGATACCGTTAGACCATTAAAAATAATTGCTTTTAACATCATAGAATTAGATAACGTTGGGAAAAGATTTAAAGATATTAACGGTTGTTACATGTTATACGGTAAAAGTATGGATGGTAAGGAACAAGTCTATTTTGGTGAAACAGATAACTTATTTAATCGTTTAAAATCTCATCGAGAAAACAAGGATTTTTGGGATACTGGCTATGTGATTTTAAATGATACCGGCAGTTTTGATAAAGCACATTTACACTATTTGGAAAATTTAATGATTAAAAAAGCAAAAGAAGCAGGAAGATTTAATGTCGAAAATAAAAATGATGGCCAACGATCTACTATTACTGAGCCCAAAGAAGCAGAATGTTTACAGTATTTTGAAATTATCAAACTATTAATTCAAGCATTGAGTGTTAATGTGTTTAATCCTGTAGCAAAAGTGGAACAAATTAAAGAAGACAATACGGTAACGTATCAGTTTAAAAGTGAAACACTTGGTTTTGATGGCAAATGTAAAATTATCAATGATAAATATTACGTACTAAAAGGCTCACTTGCTAGAAAAGGAGTTGTTGACAGCATTCTAGGAGACTCTTTTATCGTAAAAAACAGAACTGAACTTATTCGTCTGGGTGTTATGAAAGAGATAGAAGGATTTTATGAATTCACCAAAGATTATGAATTTAATAGTCCTAGCATTGCCGCAGCGGTAATTGCTGGAAGAGCTGCAAACGGTTGGACATATTGGAAAGATATCAAAACGGATGCTACCATGGATAGTATAGTTAGAAAAAAAACAAAATAAAATTAATTTAAAAAAAAGGTAAATGCATTACCTTTTTTATTTTAGTTGCTTAAATAATTGTTTAACAGTTAATAAATAATTGCCAGAAATTTTTTTGAAATCGATATTTAACTTTTCACTTAAACCTTGTTCATCTTTTTGTTCAGCAACTAAGAACCACTGTAGACACTGAGAAATTCGCCATAAAATTAAACGGTTGATATTTTCAACAGTTGGGACATTGCCTAAATAAGCAGTTAAAACTTTTAATGCATCGTCTAGACTAGCGTCAGCAAGACAAGCAATGTCGTAATAAGGGTCGTTGTTCGCTGAAAATTCCCAGTCGATTAAATAATATCTTCCATCACTAGCAACAATAAAATTAGTTATTCCTGAGTCACAGTGACATAAAGTTTTTTCAAAATTATTTAAAAAACTTTTATATTTTAAAAACTGCTTTTTAACTTGGAAAAACTCGCAGTCGATGATTTTAGTGTTTTTTTGTAATTTCTCTAAGCGGTTAAAAAAATCATAATCATTTTCGGCAATTAATTTACTATTGTGTAAAATTTTTAAAACTTTGGCAATTTTTTGATAATCTAATTGAGCCGTTTTTAAAGTTTCACCTTCGATGTATTTACAAATTTCATCGCCCGTTTCTAAATCAAAATAAAGTGATTCTTTATTTAAGTTTAACTGTTTAACTAACTTTGAGTTGCGTGCTTCCTCTTGACGATTAACATACTGCTTATTCGAGGGAATAGATATTCTAACAGTAAGTAATTGGTCATTTACTTTAACTAGAAAAATGTGGTTACTTCTACCACCTTTAAATTTTTTTATTACTTCAAAGTCTTCAACATCGAAAACTTGACAGCATAACTTTCTAATTTTTTTTTCCATTTTAATCGCTCCTAATAACCTTACTATTGATTATACCTCATTTTTAATCTTTTAAAATATACAGACATCAGATAAATTTTAACATACATTTTAAAATTTATCATTTGGAAAAATAGCAGAAGTTATTTTAAATATTCTTGACTTTACAGTAATTAAATGATATACTCCAATAAATTAAATATTAGAGGAAGCGGTGTATCAGAGTACTATACAGAGTTGGCAAACGAAGAAGTATAGGAAAGGTAACCATCGCCGAATGTAGTTTTTAGGCATAAAGACTATATGGTATTGTAAGGAATACTTACAATGCTCCTACTTAAAAGTAGCGGTGCTAAAAAATAAAAATTTATTTATTCAAGTGCCTCGGGGTACTTTTTTTGTTTATAGAAAGATGGTGAAATAATGTTATTTGGAACCCACAAAATAGTAAATAATCAATTAACTGTAGGAAATGTTAGTTATAGTGAAATAGGTAAGAAGTTTAAAACACCTCTCTATGTTTACGATCAAAAATTAATTGAAAAATGTATGAAAGAATATATTGAACAATTTAAATCAGCGATGTTTAAAACGAAAGTCCTATATGCTTCAAAAGCATTTTCTTGTTTAGCGATGTACGAACTGTGTAATAAACATGGGCTAGGTGTAGATGTAGTTAGTCTAGGAGAACTGTACACTGCTTTAAAAGCAAAGACTGAGCCAAGTAAAATTTATTTTCACGGAAACAACAAATCAATCGAAGGATTGACATTAGCTATTGAGAGTCAGATTGGCTGTATTGTCTTAGATAATGAATATGAATTAGAAAATATTAAAAAAATTACTAAGAGATTAAATAAAGGCATCAATATTATGCTTCGGTTAAATCCGGGAATAGATGTACATACTCACGATTATATTCAAACTGCTAACTTTACTTCTAAATTTGGGGTAAGTACTTATAACGATCAAAAAGTATTCAGCCTGATTAAAGAAATAGATCGAGAAAAATTATTAATTTTTAAAGGAGTTCATTGTCATATCGGCTCACAAATATTTGCTGGGAACTCATTTTCTAAAGCAGCTTATACGATGCTTAGTTTTATTAAAAAAATTAATTCTGAAACTAAGATCAAAGTAAGTGAATTAAACTTAGGTGGAGGATTCGGAATATACTATACTGAAGAAGATGACCCTGAAAGTACCGAGAGTATCGTTCAAAATTTAATAACTAACGTGGAAAAGTATTTAACAGATAATGAGATAAAAATTGATTCACTAGTAATTGAACCAGGAAGAAGTATTGTCGGGAACGCTGGAGTAAGTCTATATAAAATCGGTGCTAAAAAAAATACTTTTGGGGGAAAAAATTATTTATTTGTCAACGGTGGAATGAGCGATAATATTAGACCTGCCTTATACCAAGCAAAATATGAATGTGCAGTTGTAAATAAGATGAAAGCTGAGTTAGAAGTAAGGACAATCGCTGGACAATGCTGTGAATCAGGTGATGTTTTAATAAATAATTGTCAAGTAGCCAAATCGGAAATTGGGGACTATCTTGTTGTTTTTAGTACAGGGGCTTATGGATATTCAATGAGTAGTAACTACAATAGAATAACTAAGCCGGGGGTAGTATTTGTCGATGATGGTAAAGTTAAAGAAGTTATCAAAGCGCAGTCTTTAGAAGATTTAATAAAAAATGATATTTTATTAGGAGATAACTTATAATGTACTTAGTACGTAAATACGGAGGGACAAGTGTAGCCACTACCGCAAAGATTAAACAAATTGCCGATGACTTAATCGCGACTACTAAAAGGGGTAATAAGGTGGTTGTTGTCGTTAGTGCGATGGGAAAAACTACTGATCTGTTAATTAAGTTGGCTAGTGAAGTTAATCCAGAGGCGAGTGGTCGAGAGTTAGCGGCTTTATTAGCAACAGGGGAACAACAAACAGCAGCGATATTAGCACTTGCTCTACAGGCAAAAGGACAATCTGCTGTCAGTATGACTGGATTTCAGGCCGGAATTGAAACAACAGCAGATCATCAAAAGAGCTTAATAAAGAGAATTGATAAAGCGAAGATAGAGCAAGAGTTAAACGATAATAAAATTGTAGTAATTACCGGCTTTCAAGGTGTAAGTTTAAATAAAGATATTACTACTTTAGGTAGAGGGGGTTCAGATACAACAGCGGTTGCTTTCGCAGTTACTTTGAACTGTCCTTGTGAAATATATACTGATGTCGATGGTATTTATACTTGCGACCCAAGATTTTTGCCCGGTGCAAGAAAATTAAATAGCATATCATATTGTGAGATGATTGAAATGGCAGCACTCGGTGCAGGTGTTTTAGAAACGAGAAGTGTAGTTTTAGCCAAAAAATATAAGGTAGAACTTAAGTTGAAAAAATCTTTAACAAGAGATGGAGGAACTACGGTTATGAGTAGTAGTCAATTTTTAGAAAAAAACTTAATAACAGGTTTAAGTATTGATGAAAATTTAATTATGACAACGATTGATGCACAAAACTTTTCTTTTGATATTGTTGGGGAAATTTTTGCTATTTTAGGAGACTATAAAGTAAATATTGATATGATTACACAAAACTTTATCGGCAGTGAATCGTTAATTTTAACATTTAGTTGTGCCAAAGAAATTGAAAATAGTTTAGATCAGGCAATTGTAGCGTTGAAACAGTTAAAGTTGAAGGTAACAAAAGAGCAAAAGTATGCTAAAATTAGCGTGGTAGGTATCGGAATGAATAGTCAATCTGGGGTAGTAAATAGGATTTTTAAAGTACTTAGAAGAGAAAAGATAAAAGCCTATCATATTACTACTAGTGAAATTAGTATTTCGATAACAGTAAATTTAAACAAATTAACGGAGGCTGTAATTAATTTAGCTAAAGAATTTGATTTGCAGGAAAATTAATATGAAATTTTCCAAATATCAGGGTTTAGGAAATTCTTTTATCCTCTTCGATTATTTAACTGTAGAAAATTTAAATTTAGAGAAGTTAGCTAAAAAAATCTGCGATGTTAATATTGGAGTCGGTGCTGATGGAATGATTTTAGTTAAAACAGACCCTTTAGAAATGATTTTTTACAATCAAGATGGGACAATAGCAAAAATGTGTGGTAACGGTATTCGCTGTTTTGCCAAATATTTATCTGACAACAAAATGCTTCCTGAAAGAAGATTTGATTGTATTACCGGTGCCGGAGTTTTAAGCTTAAATATCGAAACTGTTGAACCGTTTATGGTCAAAGTTGATATCGGTAAACCTAATTATAATAAAGAAGAAATACCGATGAATTTTGACGGTGATAATCGGTTGTACAAACTGGAAATTAAGCAAAAAACATTCAATTGTGCAACACTTTTTATCGGGACTATTCATACTGTAATTATGGTGAAAGAGCTGAAGGAAAAAGAAGTTATTGAATACGGTGCCTTAATCGAAAAACACGATTATTTTCCTGATAGAACAAACGTTAATTTTGTCAAAGTTAACAGTGAAAATGAGTTGACATTGAAAACGTTTGAGCGAGGAGTTGGGTTAACGTATGCCTGTGGAACTGGTGCTTGTGCGGCAGTTGTTACTTTAAATAATTTGGGCAAAGTTTCTAAAAAGGTCAAAGTGAGTTTGCCTTTAGGTCATTTAATTATTGAATTAACTGATGATGCTGTATATATGATAGGACCAGCGAAAAAAATTTTAACGGGGGATTGGGAGGAATAATAATGAAATATAATGTTGCGGTCGTAGGAGCTACTGGAATGGTAGGCCGTAAAATGATTGAGATTTTAGCGGAGAGAAATTTTCCCATTGGTAAGATTAAATTTTTAGCATCGAAAAATTCCAAGGGAAAAGTTTTGAACTTTAAAGGTCAAGATATCGTCGTAGAAGAGTTGACGGAAAATTCTTTCAAAGAAATAGATTTTGCTTTATTTAGTGCAGGTGGGGAAATTAGTAAAAAATTTTCGCCAATTGCTGCAGCTAATGGGGCAGTGGTTATCGATAACTCAAGTGCCTTTAGAGAGGATGAGGATGTTCCTTTAATCGTACCGGAAGTTAATGCCTTAGAGGCATTAAAGCACAAGGGAATTATTGCGAATCCAAATTGTTCAACGACCCAGGCTGTTTTGCCTTTAAAAGTATTAGATGATCTATTTAATGTCACAAAAGTAATTTATACTACATACCAAGCAGTTAGTGGTAGTGGAGTAAATGGAGTTAAAGATTTAGAAAATACTAAAAAAGGATTAGCCCCAACTACTTATCCCTACTCGATTTCTGATAATTGTTTACCGCACATTGATGTTTTTATGGAAAACGGTTATACCAAAGAAGAGATGAAGATGGTTAAGGAAACGCAAAAAATTTTAAGAAAGCCAAATTTAAAAGTTAGCGCAACTTGTGTCAGGGTACCGCTGATGAATTCCCATGCAGTAAATATCAGTTGTGAATGTGAAAAGGCAATTGATATTCAGTTATATCATAAAAAATTAGCTGAAACTAAGGGAATTGTTTTGTCCGATAACCCAAGGGAGAACATCTATCCATTAGCCGAAGTAGCAAACGGAAATGATGATGTTTATGTAGGAAGAATTAGAAAAAATTTAGCTAGCGATAATGGGATATTGATTTATTGTGTAGCAGATAATATTAGAAAAGGTGCAGCAACTAATACCATTCAAATTGCTGAAGCTTTGATAAGATTGTCTAAAGGGAGGGTTTAATGGATTTATTTAGCGGTAGTAGTGTAGCGATAGTTACTCCATTTAATAGTGATTTGAGTGTCGATTATAATACTTATAAACAATTGATTGAATTTCAAATAAATAATGGAAGTAAAGCTATTATATGTTTAGGAACAACAGGTGAAGCAACGACTTTAAGGATGGAAGAATATAAGGCTGTTGTGAAACGCTGTATCGAAATAGTAGATAAAAGAGTACCAGTAATTGTGGGGACAGGGTCTAATTCAACGACCAAGGCAAAAGAGTTTCAAGCAATTGCTGAACAATTAGGGGCGGATGGATTATTAATTGTTACGCCGTATTATAATAAAGGTAGTGAAAGAGGTATTTATGAGCACTACAAGTTTTTGGCGGAAAATACTAAATTACCAATTATTCTTTATAATGTTCCATCGAGAACAAACGTTAATTTATCGATAGAAAATATTAAAAAATTAAGTCAATTTGATAATATTATCGGGATAAAAGAAGCGAGTGGAAACAGTGAGTATTTAAAAGAGATATTACCTTTACTAAATGCGAATTTTTCACTGTATTCAGGAAATGATAATAAAGCAGTTGAAATAATAAAATCAGGTGGAAGTGGTTTAATCAGTGTTATTGCTAATATCATCCCTCAAGAAATTAGTGATATTTGTGATTTAGCGTTGAAGAAAGAATATCAAAAAGCAGAGCAACTTTTTGCAAAAATTAGCAAATTAGAAAAATTAATGTATTGTGAAGTAAACCCAATACCAGTTAAAAAAAGTTTAAATTTAATCGGTTATGATAGTATGAATTTAAGGTTACCATTATTTGAATTGGATGAAAAATTAATTGATCCAATAAAAGAAGAATTAAATAAATTAAAATTGATTTAGTGGGTGAATAAAATGAAGATATTAGTTGTTGGAAACGGTGCAATGGGAAAAAGAGTTGTTGAAGCAATAAACAACGATAGAGAAACTGAGTTAATCGGTGTAGTTTCAACGATTGGGGAAAATTGTTTTAAAAACTTTGAGGAAGTAACTGCAGTACCAGATGTAATCATAGATTTTTCGCATTTTTCATTTTTGAGTGAAATATTAAAATATGCAAACAAAAACAAAGTTGCGGTTTTAATTGCGACAACAGGTCACGATGATTTGCAATTAAAATTAATCGAGCAAACTACTGTACCGATAATTTTAGCAGCTAATACTTCATTAGGTGTTAACGTGATGAATAAAATTGTTAAAGATGTCACTAAAAGATTACCTGGATATGATATCGAGTTAGTAGAAAAACATCATAATATGAAATTAGATTCACCAAGTGGGACAGCAAAATTATTATTACGCTCCATCAATCAGTCTTTAGAAGAAGAAAGACCACTTAAATACGGTAGACATGGTAATCAGAAAAGAGAGAGAAATGAGATCGGAGTAAGTGTAATCAGAGGTGGAAGTATCGCCGGTGAACACACCGTTATTTACGCTGGACTAGATGAAGTTATCGAAATTAAACACGAAGCTTTTTCCAAAAATTTATTCGCAACGGGAGCAATCCACGCAGCAAAGTTTTTAGTTAAGCAAAAACCAGGACGCTACACGATGGAAGATGTCCTATTTAGGGAGGATCAGTAATATGAGTATTAATCATGGAGAAGAGGTAATTCAATATATTAAAAATTCTACCAAAACGACACCAGTAAAAGTTTATGTAGACGGAAAAATAGCCAAAACAGCAGGAATAAAAGTATTTGATTGTGGCAAGACAACTATTTTGATAGGGGACTACAGTTTAATTAAACCTATTTTAGCAGGTAGTGATTATTCATATCATATTGAAAACGATTGTCGAAACTCCGCAATTCCACTGTTAGATTTAAAAAATATCAATGCTAGAATTGAGCCAGGGGCATTTATTAGAGATAAAGTAGAGATTGGGAATAACGTGGTAATTATGATGGGGGCGACGATTAATATCGGCTCGGTTATCGGCGATGGAACAATGATTGATATGAACACTGTTTTAGGTGGGAGAGCAATTGTGGGAAAAAACTGTCATATAGGGGCAGGAAGTGTATTAGCAGGAGTAATAGAACCACCTAGTGCTAATCCGGTAGTTGTTGAAGATAATGTTGTTATCGGAGCAAATGCAGTAGTTTTAGAAGGAGTCAGAATTGGGGCAGGAAGTGTTGTAGCAGCCGGAGCTATCGTAACGAAAAATGTTCCTAGTGGAGTAGTGGTTGCTGGAGCACCGGCTAAAATTATTAAAAAAGTTGATCAAAAAACGGAAGCAAAGACGGAAATTGTAGCAGATTTAAGAAAATTATAGAAGTGATTTTTCACTTCTTTTAATATAGCAAATATATGTTATACTAATACAAAAAGTTAGGAGTAAAGAAAATGCCAACATTAACTGAAAAAATTTTAAAACATCACCTCGTAAAAGGTGAGATGATTAAAGGTAAGCAGATAGGAATTAAAATTGACCAAACGCTGACGCAAGATGCTACAGGAACAATGGCTTACTTACAATTAGAGGCGCTTAAAATAACTAGAGTAAAAACAGAGTTGTCGGTTAGTTATATCGATCATAACACTTTGCAAAGTGGATTTGAGAATGCTGATGACCACAAGTATTTACAATTAGTCGCTCAAAAATATGGCATTAAATTTTCTAGAGCAGGCAACGGGATTTGTCATCAAGTCCATTTAGAACGCTTTTCCGCACCAGGAAAAACTTTATTAGGATCTGATTCACATACACCGACATCGGGAGCGATGGCAATGATTGCGATTGGAGCAGGTGGATTAGATGTTGCTTGTGCAATGGCTGGACGTGAGTTTTATTTGAAAAGTCCTGAAGTAGTGAAAGTTGAACTTCTTCATCGTTTGAAAAATGGGGTAAGTGCTAAAGATATTATTTTAGAAGTTTTACGTTTGTTAGGAGTCAAAGGTGGAGTAGGAAAAGTAATTGAATACGCTGGAGAAGGGGTTAAAACTTTAACTGTTCCCGAGCGTTCAACAATAACTAACATGGGAGCAGAGTTAGGAGCAACAACTTCAATTTTCCCTAGTGATGAAATAACGTTAGCGTTTTTAAAAGCTCAAGGGAGAGAAGAGGTATTCGTAGAAATTTCAGCTGATAGCGATGCTGTTTACGATCAAGTGTATACAGTCGACTTAGCAAAGTTACAACCGTTAGCAGCTTGTCCTCACAGTCCGGATAATATTAAAACAATCGAACAGTTAAAAGGAAAAAAAATAGATCAAGTTTGTATCGGAAGTTGTACTAATTCCTCTTATGCTGACTTAATGAAAGTAGCTAATATTTTAAAAGGAAAAGTTGTTAACGAGCAAGTTAGTTTAACAATTTCTCCAGGAAGTAGACAAGTTTATGAAATGTTAGCTAGAAGTGGTGCTTTACAAGATTTAATTTCTAGTGGAGCGAGAATTTTAGAATCAGTTTGTGGTCCGTGTATCGGAATGGGGCAATCACCTAGTACTGATGCCGTAAGTTTAAGAACTTTTAACCGCAATTTCTTTGGTAGAAGTGGAACTAAAAGTGCGAATATTTATCTAGTAAGTCCAGAAACAGCAGCTTACAGTGCTTTAAGGGGAGTTATCAGTAACCCCGTAGAAGCAAAAGTAGAAAAAGTTGATTTTTTAAGAGAAGAATTAATAATTGATGACCGAATGATTATTGAAGAGTTTACTCCAAATATTGAAGTTGTTCGGGGACCAAATATTAAACCGTTACCGAAAAATATTGAACTTGAGGATGTTATTAATAAAAAAGTTATTTTAAAAGTTGAAGATAATATCACAACTGATCATATTATGCCGGCAGGGGCTAAAGTTTTACCGTATCGTTCGAACATTGAAAAGATTTCTGAATTTGTCTTTTATCAAGTTGATGCTAATTTTTCTGAAAATTGTCAAAGAGAAAACGGTGGAATTATCGTTGGTGGTGAAAATTACGGTCAAGGTTCAAGTAGAGAGCACGCCGCTTTGGCACCGATGTACTTAGGAATAAAAGCAGTGATCGTTAATAGTTTTGCGAGAATTCATCGACAAAATTTAATTAATTTTGGAATTTTACCGTTAGTGTTTGTTAATAAGAGCGACTACAATAAAATAACACAAGGAGACAACTTAGAAATAGTGACCAAAAATTGTTTGCTTGAGGGAAAAACTTTATTGGCCAAAAATATAACTAAGAATCAAGAATATCAAGTAGAGCATAATTTATCCACTCAAGATATCGATATTGTTAAAAAAGGTGGCTTACTTAATTATTTATCTTAATTAAAAATTTAGTTGAAAAACTATTTTTTTAATATCTTAACTTATTGAAAGAGGAGGGTAAGATGAAAACATTAGTTTTTTTTGGTTCAGCCAGAAAAGATGGATATACTAAAATAATTTTAGATAAACTTATCCAAAAACTTGCTGGAGATATTGAAGTTATTGATATTTACAGAGATAATCAAAATATCAGTCCCTGTGTTGATTGTCGCTACTGTTGGGAGAAACCTGAATGTAGAATAAAAGATGATATGCAACAAATTTATTCTAAAATAACCGATGCTGATAATATTATTATTGCCTCACCGGTTTATTTTCACTGTATCACGGGTCCTTTAAAATCGGTTATTGACCGCTTACAAGTTTACTGGGCAAGTGCAGTAAGAGGAGATAAGTTAGCAAAAAAAAATAGAAAAGGTGGTTACCTTCTCGTTGGTGGAGCACCGAAGTTTGAAAATCAGTTTTTAGCAGCTAAAATAGTTTGTGACGGGGTATTAGAGGTACTTAATGCTAATTGTTGTGGTGAAATCATCTTTGCCAATTCTGACCGAGTAAATCCAGCAGAAGAAGCAAGTGTTAACAAGCAAATCGAGAAGTTAGCAACAGCCTTAAATAATTAAGTTTAAAATAAAAAAAGTCTATCTTTAGACTTTTTTATTTATTTTAAGTTTGAAATTATGGCATCGGTAAATTCTGTAGTTGAACCACTTCCACCTAAATCTCTAGTTAAAGATTGTTTTTTCTCCAAAGTAATTTTAATTGAATCTCTGATTTTTTTAGCATTTTCCGTTTCACCTAAATGGTCTAACATCAATGCAGCTGATAGTAGTAGAGCAGTTGGATTAGCAATGTTTTGTCCGGCGATATCCGGTGCACTACCATGAACTGCTTCAAAAACAGCGAATTCTTCAGAAATATTGGCACCAGGTAATAACCCTAATCCACCTATTAAGCCACTTGCTAAGTCACTTATGATGTCACCGTATAAGTTTGTCATAACTAAAACATCATAATTTTCTGGATACATCACTAATTGCATACAGATATTATCGACAATTTTATCATCTGCTTCAATATTTGGGTATTCATCTTTAATTTGATTAAATATTTCTAAAAATAAGCCATCAGTCAGTTTTAAAATGTTTGCTTTATGAACACAAGTTACTCTTTTTCTGTCGTGTTTTACAGCGTGTTCAAAGGCGTATCTAATAATGCGCTCACTACCTTTTCTAGTGACTAATTTGATACTTTCAGCGGCGTAGTCACCGATTTTATGTTCGATTCCCATATATAAGCCTTCAGTGTTTTCTCTTACCACCACTAAGTCAATATTTTGATATCGACTCATTGTATTCGGTAAACTAATTGCTGGTCTGACGTTTGAGTAAAGGTCAAATAATTTTCTTAGTTCAACGTTGACACTTCTAAATCCTTTACCAATTGGTGTGGTAACAGGACCTTTTAAAGCAACTTTGTTTTTTTTAATAGATTCTTTTGAGGCTTCAGTTATCAGCTGTTGAGATTTTTCAAAACTTCTAGCGCCGATTAAATGCTCATCCCAAGTGATGGGGATGTTTAAAGCAGCTAAGACCCTTTTTACCTCGCGGGTAATTTCTGGTCCGATGCCATCGCCCTCAAATAACGTTATATTGTACATATCTTCCTCCTATTTCTGAATACCACTAACATATTTAGACGCAGGGCGAATAATTCTGTTACAGTATAATTTGTTTTCTAAGTTGTGTGCTAGCCAACCAATCATTCTGCTAGTGGCGAAAATTGGGGTAATTAAGTCAATGGGGATATTTAACATATCGTAGACAAATCCACTGTAGAAATCAACGTTAGCACAACAGTTAAAGTCTTCGCCTTTTCTTTCTTTTAATAATTGTTGAGAGATAGTTTCAATTTTAGCAAAAAAGAAATATTCTTCTATACGGTCTTTTTCAATAGCTAAGTCTTTAGTTTGGTCTTTTAATAAAATAGTACGAGGATCCGATAAAGTGTAAACTGCATGTCCGATTCCGTAAATTAAACCACTGTTATCATAAAAATTTTTATCTAAAATTTTATTCAAAACAGTTTTTATTTCTTCATCATCACAACTAATACCTATTTCTTTTTTTATTGCCAAAATCATTTCGTTAACTTTTTTATTTGCTCCTCCGTGTTTAGGTCCTTTCAAAGAACCGATAGCACCAGATAAAGCTGAGTAAATATCAGTTCCTGTAGAACTAATTACGATATTGGTAAATGTCGAGTTATTAGCTCCCCCGTGTTCAGCGTGGATAACCAAAAGTAAATCCAAAATCTCTGCTTCCTTATCACTAAAAGCTGATTCATTTCTTGCTAAATGAAGAATATTTTCAGCGATTGATAAATCTTTTTTATAATGTCTAATAGTCATGCTTTGTTTTTCAAAAAAATGTATTTTTGCTTGTTGAGCATAAGATATTATCAAGGGCATTTTGGCAATTATGGATACTCCTTTGTTTAATGTTTCAAAGACATCTGTGTTATCAGGGTCGTCATCGTAAGAGTATAACATTAAAACGCTTCTTTGCATTTTGTTCATAATATCCTTACTAGGTAAGTTTAAAATATTGTCTCTTAAATAAGAATCGTTTAATTTAGTTTGACTAAATAAAAAAGATTTAAAAGCGATTAGTTCTTCTTTGGATGGTAAATAGGCAAATAATAGTAAAAACATAGTTTGTTCATAAGCATCATGGTAGGCACTAGCAGTTTTTTTAACTAAACTCTTAAGTTCGATATCACGGTAGTATAATCTACCTTCAATGTTGATTTTATTTCCATCATTGATTTCGTAACCTTGAACGTCAGAAATTTTAGTTAATCCTACCAGTACTCCAGTGCCATTTTCGTTTCTTAAGCCACGTTTAACGTTGTGTTTAAGATAATCTTGGGGACTAATTTTATTTTTTTCAATTGTGTCTTCTAGAAATTGTGCGATTAGGTTATTCATTTTTTTCACCTCCTAAAAAAAATTGAGTGACTTTCATTATATCATATATGTCATATATTTGAAAGAAAATTTTGGATTAAGTAATAGTTATAAAAAAATAAAAAAAATTCATAAAACTATTGCAAGGAATAGAAAAATTTGATACAATAGTTGAGCGAGATACTTGGTCCAGTGGTGTAGCGGTTAACATGCTAGTCTGTCACACTGGAGATCGCGGGTTCGATTCCCGTCTGGACCGCCATTTATTTCAAAAAGCGCCCATAGCTCAATTGGATAGAGCGCTTGACTACGGATCAAGAGGTTGTGGGTTCGACTCCTGTTGGGCGCGCCATAAAATTAAATAAAGTACTCGGGAAGTGGCTCAGCTTGGTAGAGCACCTGGTTTGGGACCAGGGGGTCGCAGGTTCAAATCCTGTCTTCCCGACCAAATGAAGTATAAAAGACATATATATATTAGTAAAATATATTTATATCTCTATAATAGGTCTATTATTATATAATTCTAGCATTATTATTGTATGATTTCCGACCCATTGTTTTTAAATGAAAAGAACTGTATGGAACTAATCCATAGAGTTCTTTTTGTGCGTTATAAGAACTTTGGTTGTTAAAACTTAATATAAAAAAACAAGTTACTTCAATAACTTGCTAGCCTCTAATGATGAAAACAGATCAACTTATAAATATTGTGTCATCATAGAACTCTTTTAACAACTCTTAAAATTAATTTAAAGGAGAAACTGATGAACGATAAAAAAATGAAGAGAGTTAGATTGAATCTAAACTATCATTATGTGGGTAATATTGAGAGTTATTACATGGACCATAGTATTCCATTATGGGTTAGGGCATTAACTTACCTAGTAATTTTTATAGTTGAAGGGAATAATCGAATATTTATGTCAAATGAGTATCTAGTAAATAAGTTTGATAGCAATTTAGCAACTGTTAAATATACTATGAAAGTTATTAAGAAATTTGAATTTGCTAAGTATGTAACTACAACCAATAAGGGACTAAAAGGCAAAAGAAGAAATGTTTATTTAAATTTAAATAAAATAGAAAAATGTATAAAAAATATGAATTGGAACTCTGAAGAACTTACAACTTATGAAAAAAAATTTTCTAGATATAGAGTGTTTTCAAAAATCATAAAAGTAACCAAAGAGGTATCGATGGGTATTTATCATAGATATTTAAGAAAACAATCAAATAATAGGCAAATGCAAAAGCATATAGGATACTACATAGATAAGGTAAGTGTTAGCTTCTTAGATGAAGTTTGCAAGTATGTAAACCGGTGTAAGAGGATAGATAGATTGGTAGTAGAGTTTAGAAATTATCCTAAAAGCCATCTGAATTTGATTTTTTCTTCAATAAAATCGTTAATAAAAAAAGATGCAATTATTAAAGAGTATCCAAATATTGCCTTTTAAATTACAGAAATTAAAAAAATATTATAAGAAAATTTCTTTACTTTTGTCTTAAAAATTAAAATTTATACTTGGTTCAAAATATTTATACTTAGTTATTATAAAATTTATCCTTAATGCTTAAAACTTTATACTTCTATAAATAGAGATTTAAAAAAAAATATTAAATAAAGATTGATATATAAAATATAAGGAGGAATTAATTATATGATTAATAGTAGAGAATTTACCATTTGCAGAGGAAGAGGTAACACTAAGGCGACTTCATCTTTAATGTTAAATGGCTAATGTTTTATAATGCTGGATTTGCAGCAGGAGATAAAATCTCATTAGAATTTATTGGAGAAGAGTGCTTAGTGATTAGAAAAATACAACCAACTCCAAATTTTGAACATTTAAATAAAACAGTTGAGAGTTTTTCTAAAAACAATAATACTATTGTAAGATAGAACACAAAAATTAGTAATCGAAATAAAAATTTAAAAATAAAATACATGCATATACTTTCAGGTTTGTTTTTACCTTGATTAAAGAATAGCAAGCAGAGAATTTGTATGACAAATTCAAATCCTAAAGGATTTATTTGGGAGACCCAATCCCCCTTTGAAAGGAATTTCAATATGAAATCAGATGAATTAAGAAATAATAGAGTGATTGTGAGACTATCTATTAGTGAATTAAAAAAACTTAATGAAAAACAAAAAATTTTGGGTTTTATAACACTTTCAGCTTATATAAGAGAACTCATAAACAATAAAAATTTAGTTGTTAACAAAGTTGATTTTAGCGGTGCAGAAAAGTTAATTTATGAAATTAATAAAATAGGTACTAATATAAATCAAATTGCACACATAGCAAATATTGAGAAAAATATTACAATCGATATTTTAAATCACCTTGCAAAGGAATATAAAGAACTTAAAAAACTGGTTCTAAAGAATATAAAAATAATTGTTAAAGGTAGTGATAAAAATTGCATATCTAAAAATAATTGATATACATGTAACAATGGAAAAAGCAATAAATTACATTTTGAATGAAGATAAGTTTCATTTTGTGAAATTTCAAAATTGTATTGAAGGACTATCTTCTTTTCAAATGGAATTAACGAAACGAAAATTTGATAAGAATAGAGGAGTTTTAGGCCATCATATAATTCAACCTTTTGTACCTGGCGAAGTTGACCAACGAGAGTTTTTGAAATGGCCAAGGAGTTATGTGAAGCAAAATTAAAAGGATTCGAGTATGTAATTTCAACCCATATTGACAAAGATCATATTCATAATCATATTCTTGTGAACTCTGTAAACTATGAAAATGGTAAAAAATTATGTAGAAATAAAAATAAAATTAAAGAATTTAGAGAATATAGTCATTACTTATGTTTACAAAACGGTTTAAGTATAATTGATATATCAAATTATAAAGGTAAATCAGTCAAATACAAAGAGTGGATTGAATCCAAGCACGGAAAGTCTTGGAAAAGAACATTAAAAAAAGAAATTGATGAGGTAATTAGAAAAACTCATAATTTCGAAACTTTCTTGTTAATTCTTAGAAGAAGGGGGTGGGTAATTTGCGATGAAACAAAAGATGGAAAAGATAGAAAATGGATTTCTTATCATCATCCAAAAATGGAAAAATCTGTGAGAGATAGATCTCTTGGGTATCAATATTTTAAAGAAAATATTGTAGCGAGAATCGAACTCAATAGATTGGATATTGATACTAAAGATATTATTAAAGATAAGAAACCAAGTGTAATAATTAGAAAACTTAAATCAAATTTTATACCTAAAACACATCTTGAGGTAAAAATAAGTAATATATTTTATCAAATCAAGAAAATTTTAAGAGAACAAGAATTTAAAGATAAAAAGAATAAAGCAATTAAATATTACAAAGATAATGTTAAAAAACTGGAAAGTTTGCTTGTCTATGTACATGAAAATAAAATACAAACAGAACAGCACTTTGAAGCAAAAAGTTCAGAACTTCAATTTAACTTGCTTGCTTCAAAATAATTAATCAAAGATAGAAGACACAACTTAGAAGAACTTTCTAATCTTATACATTTTAAAGATAGTAAGAAATTTGATGATTTAAAAGAAATGGGTCTTACTGAAGTGGATATTAATAATTTGGAAAATGTATATATGTCAGAAAGCAAACTTTTAAATGAGGAAACTAAAGAAAAATAATTTCTAGTTGAAAAATTAGTTGAGAACAATCATTATGAAAATATTGTAAGAAAGGTATTAGATAAAGGACGGGAAAGATAATGAAAAAATTTTTAATAATTTTATGGCTGGAGTGCATTTTTTTAAATTTTATGAACGACCCTAATCAAAATGATGCATCATATTTTGAAGATAGCAAAGCAACAAAATTACTAGCAACGACAGATGACCCTAATTATATACATAACAAAGCTATGACATGGCATGAAAATGAACTATATCAATCTTATTGGAAAAAGTATGTATTTGAAATTGATAAAATTACATTTAAAATACAGAAGATGTATTATCAAAATAAATTTTTCTGTGAAAAAGATAGTAACGGAGATTTTCGTTGGGGGACAGATAGAGGACATATTGACCATTATGAAAATTCATATGTGACGCCTGAATTTCAACCAGAAAATTGGTATGACTATAATCTTAAAAGTGGTAGATTTTCTGTTGAAGATATGAATTGTAATAGTGATGACGATTTAGGGCTTGAGTCGTTATAGGCTAGAACATAGTTTTGATGGAGTAAATTACGCAAATACATATCAGTTAACACCTAACTTTGGACTATCAGCATATGATGAACAGAGAAGATTGAAAGAGCCCTTTTGGCTTGATGAAGTATGGGACACAATTGGACCAGAATTTTTCAGTATGATGATGGCTACCAGGTACCAGTTCCAGATATATATCATGATACTACTGGTATTGGACTACAGCATAAAACGGTTTACGCAATTGATAAATACTATGGAGTTATTTATGATGTATCAAAGTCACCTTTTTATTCTTATAACGTACCAGGAGACTATGTTATCACATACACTGCAGCAGATATTTACGGAAATACTTCGACTTGGAATCAAAATGTGATAATTAGGGATAGTGAGGATCCGTATATATTAGCAAAAGGTGATGTAACATTAAGAATTCCATTAGGATTTACCGATTTTGAGAACATTACTTATGGACAATATTTCTATTATGGAGATGATTCACCTTTAGAGCAATTAACTTTTAGTAGTAATATAGCAGATGTTGTAGATTCAAGTACGCTCAAAACTTATCCAATTGATGTGACTTTAACAGATTTTTTACTTTATCACATGTAGAGAGCAAAGGATAGAAATTTATCTTTTAAAGACAATTTTTTTAAAATCAATTATCATCAATTAATTTGTAGGCTAAACTTAAATCTTATTATTATTTTAAACAAAAGAAAATGTTAAAAATTTATTAAAAGATAAACTCCAAAATTTGAAAATTGATAACAAGTCGGTTTCTCCGATTTGTATGGGAAAATTGCATAAAAAAAACATTTATAATTTCTCTTCCAGAGTTTAGAAAGAAACTTAATGTCATATGAAATTATATTTTAAAATAATGTACGAAGAAAAATAATTATCAATATGTCAATAGTTTAATTGATTACTGAACGTTATTCTTATGCATTAAAAGATAAATTTAAGGTGATAATAAATTTTATTAACCCAATTTTATATTTAAAATTTTTTGATATAATAAGTAAAAACGGAGGGTGAAAATATGGCTAATAAAGAAGAATATAATTATCATGCTATGATTATTACTAGATTATTAAATTATTATGCAGATAGTGAGATGGAGGTATCCAAGAATTAAGCTTTTGACACAGATATACCAATGTATATTATAAGTAGTGAAAACAAGCAAACATATCATTCCAATAATATTACATTAGTTTTTAAAGGAGATATTGAAGTAGCAGGTTTTCTAAAAGATATTCTTAAAATTTATAAAGAAAATAACATAGATAAAAAAGAAAATGATTTCTTATTGTTTACCAAATTGTCATATTAAGTACAAATACAAAACTGCATACTACAGCATAAACAAAAAATTTTGTTAAACTTTTATCTTTTAATTTTAAAATTTTAATAATTTCAAACATAGTTCAGCCTCCTCAATTTCATATTTCAATGGAGGTTTGTAAGTAACAAACTCTCGCACTGATAGAAGTAGATTTCTATAGCACAAGTATTATTAAATTTTATAAGGAATTCTGATATATCAACTGATTACAATGAATTTATTATAAGATTATGTGCTGTCATAATTAATTCACAACTATAGTTGATTTAATCCATACACTTAATATTTAGTAGATATATTAATAAAGATATCCAGCAATACACGCACGAAGAAGTATCTGCCCTCGTTTTAAAAAATCGCAGTTGCTAGTGGCAACCAAAGTTAATAGTTCATACAATTAAGTAGAGTGAGTAATTTTGTCTGTGCACTATTATCATAACATCTAAAATCGTATTAGCAAGAGCAATACTAACAAGCTAGTATAAATGTAAATTGCAATATTAAATCTACAAAATTGTTGACATCAGTTTTATATGATGCTAAACTATAATTAGTTAAGAACCCATTTCATGCAAGTGGGAAAAATCTTGTCTCTTGCAGGCAAGGTTTTTTAATTTAAAGGGAGATTAGTATGAAAACCTATAAGTCAATTGAAAATCAAATTATGTACCTACGAGAAACAAAAAAAATAACTTGTGGACCAAACTCACCCTTAATCCTAGAAAATATTGGATACTTTAATCTTATAAATGGTTATAAAACACCATTTGTTCAAAATAAAGATAGAGATGGTAATCATATATATATACCTAACACAAACATAGATGCATTACATAAATTGTACCAATTTGATAGGGACCTTCGTATGAATATGTTTTATTATATAACATTAGTTGAAGATAATATCAGAGCAATCTTTTCTAACTTATTTTCATCGTACTTAGATGCTAAAGATAAAAAATGGGATGATTCCACACTTTATTGTAGAAATATTGACAATTTTATAAATAATGTGAAAACAGCACTGAAAGATTCAAAAAATCAATATGTAATTCATTATAGAAATAAAGTTGATGATATAGGGGATATACCATTATGGATTGTTTTTAAAGCAATTAGATTTTATGATTTAATTAAATTTTTAGCTGAATGCCCGATACAAATTTCAAAAGAAATAGCAACTCGATATGGAGTGACTTCAAATAAAAATTATTCTCAAAAGGAGTTAAGAGCAACTCTAGATTGGTTAAGAATGGTGAGAAATGCGAGCGCACATGGCGAAAGAACTTATTTTTTAAAAAAAGAACATCCACCTAACAAACTCGACATTTTAGAAGAGTTTCCAAAATCTTATAAAAAAATGAAAAACTACTCAATTTTTCATAGTGTTATTTACTTAAAATATTTTCTAACTCCAGAAAAGCATAATGAAATGCTTACAAAATTTGAAAAAGACGTAAAAATTTTAAAAGAATACATGCTCAAAAACATTCTAGAGCCTACTTTTGAAAAAATCAGAGCAGATTTAGGACTAAAAAAATTAGAAGATATTTCTATTTTGCGCAATATTTCTATATAATTGCATATAATATAATGAACCAATAAATATCTTATTGGAAAACATCCTTCTTAGGGTGTTTTTTTATGTTTACAATAATTTCATATATTTTAATTGATTCCAAAAGTGTAACTATGGATTTTATTTTCATCTAAAGTAAAATAATTTTCTTAATAACAGTTATTGAAAGATTAAAAGAGAGAAATTTAAACTTAATTGAAGTATTACCAGATAGTGGTAAAGAAGTAATGGATTTATCATATGCAAATGATAATGATTTAGTTATGAAGTATTATTTAAATTTAATGATGTAGAGGTATAAATATGAAAGTATATACTAAGTTAGTAAGAAATAAAATCCCTAGTATTATTAAAAATACTGATAAAGAATGTGAAATTAGGATTTTAACATGTCAAGTTAAGGATGGTCTAATATATTGTAACCCTTCCAAGAATTATTAAACGATTCTAAATTAAATGATATAAAAATCAAGAAAAATTTATTTCAACAATTAATTGACATAAAAGAGAATGATAGTTTAAAAATCCATGGAATAGAGACATCTCTTGAAAATGATATGAAGATTTATTAATTATTTTGAAGCATAAAAAAAGGCGAATTTATTCATCTCTTTTTACTTGCTAGGGTTTATTACTCCAACAATCAATCATAGTTATCTAAAAAAACTATGTCCGAATCATTCAGGATAAATTTTCAAGATAAAACATCAGGCTAATCTTGCGCTAGAAAATAAACTTCAAAACCTTAAGTTGTTCAAAAAAGATTTGTTAAGAAAGATGTTCGTTTAGTGTGAATGATATGAAAGAGAAAAAAATAATTAAATTACCCCTAAGAAGTATTAGCAATTCTAGTATCTGAATATCAGTTAGAACGTAATAAGTTTTTTAATTGTCATAGTAGGGCAGGTATCATTCTAACTTTAGTATTTGCTATCTTGTTGTTTGTATTACAGTATAATATAATGCATAGAAAATTTCTAAGATTATAATGAAATAATTATTTTTGTTAAAAGTATGAATATAATTGCCTCTTTATTTTACAAAAAATTACTTTTTTGTTATAATTCTGATGTAATATTGATTAGAGAAGTTGATTATTTTGAATAAAACTGTATTAATTATAACAATAACTAATTTGTATTTTTATTTAATGGACTTATAACTCAGCACACTAATTATGCATCATAAAAAATGGGGGATATGTTTTGTTTACTATTAAAGAGTTAATTATGATTAAATTCATGGCAATTGAAAATTCAAGTTGTTTAAAAGATACCATAGAAAATGCTGATGAATTTGATAAAAAAGAATTATTTGAAGAACTAACTAGAAACGAAATGATTATTGAAAAATGTTCAAAATATGAAAAAGACTCTAAGTGATTTTTTAAGGCTATTGATAAATAGTTAATAAAAAAGAACATAATATAATTAAAATGAAACCTATAAGATGGTCATCTGAAAAAAGAGATGTTATCTTATAGATTTTTCTTATATAATAAAATCAATGGGGTTGATAATATGAGTAGAATTAAATTTTCATTAAATGACATAGAGATTTTGAGTAAGAATGAATATGTTTTAAAAGTTTCGGAAAAATCTATTATATATACAGATGAATTTAAAGCTTTAGTTATCGCTGAATCTTTAAATGGAAAGACGCCCCCTAAAATTTTTAGAAATGAAAGACCACAAACTGCATTAAAAAATGCAACACCTGCTGAATGCAGACATTGCATTTCTAAGTAATAATCTTTTTTTCAAAATGCCCTTACATAGATTTCATTTTACTGACTCTTCTACCTTTTTTATTTCTAATATACCCTTGTCTTTTAAAGTGACTTCTACAAAATCATTTATTTTAAATCCAGATTCTTTTACCCATAAACCTTCTAATAAAATTTTACTAGCATTTAAATTATTAATACCACATGTAACCTTTAACCTACGAACTTCTAAAATGAAACCTATAAGATGGACATCTGAAAAAAGAGATGTTTGGAATGGTCCCTATAAACTGGACGAAAAGTTTAACAATTTATAAAAAAACTCTATGTACTCAAACGCGCTCCTTTCAGCTACTTTTCTATTTTCATACGGGAATATATCTCCTAATCCTGTTTTTAAAGTTTTGTAAAAAGATTCCATAACTGCATTGTCATAAGGATTTCCTTTCCTGCTCATGCTACTTAAACATCTTTTTTCAAGTAACAACTTTTGAAATTTATGAGAAGTATATTGAGCTCCTTGGTCAGTAGGAACTATCATTCCAACATTGTGTTTATTTCTAGAAACAGCATCTTTAAACGCATCAAGTACGATATGCTCTTTCATATTATAGTCCACGCACCATCCGGTTACTTTTCTTGTATATAAATCAACGAATGTTGATAGATATAGAAATTCTTCTTTTGTAGGAATATATGTAATATCTCCAAACTAAATTTGGGTTTTTGAATGAGTCTTGAAGTTTTGATTTACTAAATTATTATGAACAATAGTTGCTTTTTTAACGCGAACTCTAACATTTCTTTTTCGTCTATTAAAACTAGAAATTCCAAGTTCACGCATTAATCTACGAATCCTTTTAATATTTACTATGTAACCTGATTTATTAAGTGATTTAGTTATCCTGACACAACCATAACTTTTTTTGGAGGCAATCCGTACTTTTTCTATCAATTCTTTGAATATTTCATTTTCATAAAATCTCTTTCCTCTATTTTTTTAACATTTAGATAATCATAATAACTTGATTTAGCAATTTTTAATGTTTTGCAAAGTAGGCGAACTTTATATTTTTTTTTTTTGAAAAAGCTTCAAATTCTTCTTTAATTTTCAATTGATTTTCTAATTTATTTATTCTTCTTTTTAAAACTTTATTTTCCAACTCAATCATTGCAGAGTTACCGTTTCCTCTAAACGCCTCTTTGTAATTTTCATCATATTCGTTTATCCATCTAGAAAGCATTGATGGTGAAATATCTAAATTTTTAGCAACATTTCCAATTTTAAGATCTTGGAATAGTCCCTATAAATTGAACGAAAGTTTAACAATTTATAGGGACTATTCCAGTCAATGTCAAGAGCGGGAACACCTGTTGATAATGGATTAATTGAATCATTGAATGGCTGGATAAAACAAGAATTATATTTAGATTTTGATTTATACAATGTTAAAAATCTGTTTAAAATAATAGATGATTATATCAAGTATTACAATCAAGAGAGATTTACAAAAGGATTGAAAATGAAAACACCTCAAGAATATAGATGTTCTCAAGGTGCTTAATAATTTTTTATGTGTCCGTTAAGTATTTACTTTTTCAAAAATTAATTTTCAGTCCTTTTTTACAAAAATATGTTATAATATAAAGTATATTCGTATAAAAAAACATGGTATACCATAGTAATTGGGAGGAAAGATATGGTACAAACAGTAGAAAATTTATCAAATGCTGCTATTAAAAAAGCAGAAAAAGTAAAAAAAAGTTTGGGTCAATATATTGTGTTATCAATTTTAGCGGGATTCTTTGTAGGAATAGGTGTTATATTAATATTTTCATTAGGGGCTCCTTTAAATGCAGTGGGTTCGCCTAATGTAAAATTTATTATGTCATTTAATTTTAGTATTGCATTAACACTTGTAATCTTTGCAGGTAGTGAATTGTTTACAGGAAATAACTTAGTAATGACATTAGGGATATTAAAAAAGAAAGTTAGTGCAATGGATGTTTTTAGAGTTTGGATATTTTGTTATTTAGGTAACTTAATAGGTTCTGTTTTTATAGCGTTTTTAGTATTCAAAACAGGCCTAATCCAAGGTGATTTAGAAACGTTTATAATTGGTGCAAGTGCAGGAAAAATGGCGGAGGCACCATTAGCGCTTTTTGTTAAAGGTATTTTATGTAATATTTTAGTTTGTTTAGCAGTATGGATGTGTGTTAAATCTAAAGATGAAGTAGCGAAACTTATTCTTATATTCTTATGTTTATTCGCATTTATTGGTATAGATCTTGAGCATAGTATTGCAAATATGTCTCTTCTTAGTATGGGATTATTTGTAGGAGATGCTGCTTCTGGAGTTTCATTAACAGGTTTTGCATATAACTTAATACTAGTTACACTTGGTAATATTGTTGGCGGATGTTCAGTAGCGCTTGCTTATTATTACGTTACAAAAGATGAAGAAGTAGTATAATAAAAATAATACAGAGTGATATCAAATAGAACTTTGTATTATTTTTAGTTAAAAAAGATATTGTAATATGTTATATACAAAAGACAAATCTCAAGATAAAGGGATTTGATTTAGACAGATAAAGGATAAACTATAGTTTTTAATGTGGAGGAAAATTATGGGATTTAAACTATCAAATATAGAATTTAATGACATAATAAAAGAACTATCAAAGAATCATAAAGTTTACGCTCCTAAAAGAGTTGAATCAAGAGGTAGATTTTCAGATACGGATTTAATATTATATAAGGAAATTGAAGCAGTAGAAGAAATTGTATACGATAAAAAGTCTACTTATTCACCAAAAGAAATAATAACTCCTATTACTCAAACTATGTTTTATTTTAATGAAGACGGTTATAAAGAAGCTAATATAGATGATAAAAAAATAGTTATCTTTATCAGACCGTGTGACATTAATGCTTTAAGAAGGTTAGATACAATCTTCTTGAAAAATGGCGATACTGAGGATTATTATTATAAAAGATTAAGAGAAAAAGTTACTATAATAATGATTGAATGTAAAGAATCATTTGAAAATTGTTTCTGTGTTTCAATGAAATCAAATAAAACAGAGAAATACGATTTAGCAGTTAGAATTTCTGATGAAGGAGTACTTTGTACTTCTAATACAAAAGAATTTACTGAATTACTTTCAAAATACAAAGAGGTAGATTTTAAACCAAAATTTGTTAAAAAAAATATTAATGTTGTGAATGTGCCAAATATTACGGATATAAATAAAGAAATATTCAACCACGAAATGTGGGATGAATTTAATGCAAGATGCATTGCTTGTGGTAGATGTACAACTACATGTTCTACTTGTACGTGTTTTAACACTACTGATTTACACTATGACGATAATCCTAATAGTGGAGAAAGAAGAAGAACTTGGGCAAGTTGCCACATAGATGGTTTTACAACTATGGCAGGTGGACATAATTTTAGAAAAGATAATGCTTCTAGAATGAGATTTAAGGCTATGCACAAAATATATGATTATCAAAAAAGATTTGGTGAAAATATGTGTGTTGGATGCTCTAGATGTGATGATATATGCCCGCAATATATTAAATTTTCAAGTACAATCAACAAAATTTCTAATGTTTTAAAAGAAGGTGGTAAAGATGGAAAATAACGAATTAATACCTAAAAAGCATAAAATATTAGATGTCTATGCACAAACTGATTTAGATATAACTTATATAGTAGAATATCACGGGCCACTTGTGGTAGGAACATTTTTACAAGTATCAATTCCAAGAGTTGGTGAAGCTCCTATTTCAGTCAGTGATTTTGGTGACGGGTTTGTAGAATTAACTATTCGTAAAGTTGGAACTCTAACTGATGAAATATATAATCTTAATAAAGGAGATTATATGTATTTAAGGGGTCCTTATGGAAATGGTTTCGATATTAATCAATACAAGAACAAACACTTAATTGTAGTAACAGGTGGTACTGGGCTTGCTCCAGTTAAACAATTGGTCAATTATTTTTCTGATAATAAAAATGAAGTTAAGAAATTTGATATATTATTAGGATTTAAATCTCCAAAAGATGTTTTATTTAAAGATTCAATTGCAAAGTGGAAGAAAAATGCTAATGTTATTGTTACGGTAGATTCAGCAAACGCTCTTAAAACATGGGATGATAAAGAGGGTTTAGTTACTGAGTTTATTTCTGAATTTAAAGTAAAAGATATTGATGAAGTCGAAGTTATTGTTGTTGGATCACCTTTAATGATGAAATTTACAGTACTAGAATTCTTAAAAAGAGGTATCCCTAAAAGTAAAATTTGGGTTTCTTTTGAAAGAAAAATGTCATGCGGAGTTGGTAAATGTGGGCATTGTAAAATAGATGATACTTATGTATGTGTAGATGGACCTGTATTTGATTTTGTAAAAGGCGAAACTTTAATAGATTAGGAGAAAAATGATGAGTTTAGATATAAATACAAAAAAATTAACTAAAAATGCTTATAGAGTCACTAAAAATAGAAATTATACTGCTTTAAGAGTTAGGGTTCCAGGAGGAGCAATTAATGCAGAAATGCTAAGTATTGTTTCAGAAATTGCTGAAAAATTTGGTGATGGAAGCGTACACATAACAACTAGGCAAGGTTTTCAAATAAATATGATTCCTCTTGATAAGGTTGATGAAGTAAATAAATATGCTAAGAAATTGATTATAGGACTTGAAATTAATGCAGTTCATCCAGAAAATGGTTATCCAGCAGCAGGTACTAGAAATGTTTCAGGATGTGTTGGAAATCGAGAATGCCCTATCGCTCAGTTTAATACAACAGATGTTGTTAAAAGAATTGAAAAAATTATATTTCCAAATGATTTTCATTTTAAAATCGCAGTAACAGGTTGTCCAAATGACTGTATAAAAGCTCATTCACAAGATTTTGGTATTATTGGTCAAGCTGATGTAGAATATGAATATAGCCGTTGTATTGGTTGCAATGCTTGTTCTAAAAGGTGTAAGAAAGTTTCAACAGAAGCTTTAACTCCGAAAAATGGTAAAATAATTAGAGATTCTAGACGTTGCATCGGGTGCGGAGAATGTGTTCTTGCTTGTCCTACTTCAGCTTGGACTAGAAATCCTAATAAGAAATATAAATTAGTTATTATGGGAAGAACAGGAAAAATAAACCCTAGAGTTGCAATGCCATTTATAGAATGGACTACAGAAAAAATCATAACAAAAATCATATTAAAAACTTACGAATTTGTAGATAAATATATTGATAGAACCTTACCTAAAGAGCATATTGGATATATTGTTGATAGAGTAGGATTTAAGGAATTTAAAAACTTTATACTTGAAGGAATTGAAATGAATGATGGCGCAAAGATTTCTGAAAGTATTAATTTTGGTGGATACTTTAATGATAAAGATAGAATATTTAAAACATATTAAGTACTTAAGGATGTCATTTTATGACTGACAACAAGTTTAGAGTAACTTTATACATATGCATTATTATACTTATTATTAGCATTTTATTTGCACTAATAAGTGGACATACTAATATTTTCTTATTATCTAAAGAAATAAGAAAGATTATAATAGCTGATATAAGGTTGCCAAGAATTTCCCTAGCAATCTTTGTTGGTATTGCACTTGCAATTAGCGGTCATATTGCACAAATCTTATTAAACAACCAATTAGCAAGTTCATCTACATTAGGAACTTCCTCGGGAGCTGCCTTTGGGGCATCGTTATCTATATATTTAACTTTAAAAAGTGGTATACATATACCTCCACAAATACTTGCAGTATTTTTTGCAGTTATCACAATTGTTATTGTATTAAAATTTTCAGGTATGAAAAACAAAGTAGATCCATCAAATGTAATTCTTGCGGGAATTATTGTAAGTACTATTTTTTCTGCTTTAATAACGTTGATTAAATACTTTGCTGATGAAGATGTCTTTATAATACTTGGATATTTAATGGGATCACTTGATAAAGTTCCGATGGATCAAGTTGTTGTCTTTGGTGTTATTGTTATTGCTATTTATGTATATTTTTATAAAAATAGAAAAACTTTAGACATTATGATGTTAGGTAGAGAAGAGTCGATTTTACTAGGTCTTGAATATGATAAATTGTTCAATGTTTATATAATGATTATATCAATACTTGTTGGTTTCGTTGTATCTTTGTCTGGAATTATAGGTTTTATTGGTTTATTTATACCTCATATTTCAAGGTCGTTAGTAGGAAGTGGTAATAGTAGAAGTCTCGTAATAACTGCATTACTAGGAGCGATTTTCTTATTAATTTCAGATACGATAACAAGAGCTTATCTTCCACATCAAATACCTGTAGGAATAATAACAACACTAATTGGTGGAATATTCTTTATTTATTTACTTATATCAAGGAGAGATACTTATGGATAAAATGAAAGTTCATAACTTAAATGTCATATATAATAAAAATAAAATATTAAAGGATATTAATTTAGATTTTGAAGTTGGTAATATATATGGAATAATTGGGGCAAATGGTAGTGGGAAATCGACATTGCTTAATGCACTTACGCAATTAATTAACTATACTGGAGATATTAAAATAGGTGATATTGATATTAAAAATATGAATTCTAAAACTAGAGCACGAAAAATTTCTTATATGAGACAAAATATAACTCCGAGATTTAATTTAAACGTGGAAGAATATATATCTGCATCTAGATATCCATATAATGACAAAGAGAACCTTATAAGTTCAAAAAGTAGTATGATAAAATATATGGAAATTTGCGAATTAAATGGCTTCAAGGATAAAAATATACTAAATCTTAGTGGTGGTGAATTGCAAAGAGTCAATTATTGTAAAGTGTTATCACAAGGTGCAGATATTATATTAATTGATGAAGGTTTCTCTAATCTTGATATTTATTTTCAAATTAAGTTTAAAAAATATCTTAAGGATGTAATTAGGAAAGACAATAAAATCATTATAATGGTTATACATGATATTAATTTTGCTCTTAATTATTTTGATGAATTAATTGTAATTAAAAACGGAATGTTATATGATAAAGGAAGCACAGTTAAAGTGATTACGAGTGAAATGATAAGAGATGTATTCAATGTAGAATCAAATATTGTTGAAAACTATATTGACTTTTCTTTTGAAGAAGGAGAGTAAAATGAAATTTATATTAATGATTTTTATTTTATTATTATCTGGTTGTAGCAAGGTAACAAATGATGATAGAAATATAACAAACGATATTTTTATAGATGATTTAGGATATGAAATTGACACATCAAAAGAACCAGAAAGAATAATATCAACATATTCAGCTATTACTGAAAACCTATTTGTACTTGGTGTTGGAGGCAAAATAATTGGTGTGGGTTCAAGTGAAACATACCCACCTGAAGTACTTGATATTGATTTTTATTCTTATAAAGATGATGCAGAATCATTTATAGCAGGAAACCCTGATTTAGTATTTGTAAGAACTACTATTGCAGAGAAATATAAACAAACTTTTGATGCGCTAAGAGGTGTTGGGATAGCAGTTGTTGCACTTGATAATGAAGGAACATTCGATGAATATGTTATGAAAATTGCAAAATCTGTTTCTAAAGAAGATGTAGCAGTTGAAAAATTAGCAACTTATAATGAAAGGTTTCAAGTTATTAAAGAAAAAGCAACATTCATTACTGATAAAAAAATTATATTTTTTGAATCTAGAGAAAATGAATATTCGACAATTTCAAAAAATTCAATTATTTGGAATGACCTTGAGTTAATAGGTTGTATTCATGTAACTGAAAATGATATACCAAGTAGTACATCTACTTATGTAAGTTATGGAGTTGAAAGGTTGCTTGGAAAATCAGATAAAATTGATTTTTATATAATACAAAACTGGTCTACTACAACAGAAATTAATGTAGATGACATCAAAAATAGAGAAGGTTTTGAGGTTATGACATCAGTACAAGAAGATAATATTTTAATCATTGACAAAAAAATTATTACATCACCTACTTTTAGACATATAGAAGGATTGGAACTTATATATAATACAATGTATGAATAGTTATTATTTTTATTAAATAAAAAAGAGATCATAGATATATGAATTGATATATTCTTAACGGACATGTAAAAAACAAAATATCACCTAGTCGAAAAGACAGGTGATATTTTATTTTTAATAAGCCTGTTGTTGTATAAAAATAGATAAGTAAATATATATTTCTCTCCTTAAATATTAATACTTAAATCATTATTGATTTTAGTAAGGTAAGTTGCGACTGAATTTAAAGAAAATTTTCTTTTGTGTAATTTTTCTAAACGCACCTTGTATTTGTCCGCGGGCATTTTTTTATTTAAACTACGTTCACCTGAAGCAATGATTTCGTCTTCTATAACTTCAAAAATAGTCATTTGAGTCTGTTTGTTTATATCTTTGAAAGATAGGTCTGTTTTAGATGAGTTGGTTATAATGTCTCTTTGGGTCTTTAAAAATGTCTCTAGAAGAAGATATTGTTTACTGATTTTAGTAATTACTTCTTTTTGTGCTTTTGGTATGTGATCTTTAGTGGTTTTTAAATAGTTAGTAAATCTTATATATATTTTATCATTTTTCAATTATCTTTGGTATTATTTTATTAATATTCTTGTATGTGGTAGTTGGCTTAGTATTTGTGTCTTGTTTCCTGTGATGGAAAGAAGTGATTATAGTAGAAATGTTTTTTTGAGTTGGAAGTATATGTTTCTCTGTGTTCGCGGAGTATTTTCAACTTTTTTTATTTTATGTGATTATCTGAGGCTCCTTATAAAATTACCGTAGTGAATGATGTTATGACAACTTAGTAACGCTGCTTCCAAATGAAACAATACATCGTAAAATTAGATTTAAAATCTATATATTAATACTAACTTAAACATATTACAAATTAATATCTTTAAATTAATTATATTAAAAACTTTGAAAAAAAGAAACAGTGATGAAACGAATAAAGAAATAAGTATTAAAGAATTTGTAATGAATGAAGAAGATATATTTAATAGTAAATTTAATGAGATTGAAGAAGTAGATGGAAAAGAAAATAGTGAAGATATAAATCTAGATGACGGATTCGTGTTGTCCGAAGATGTGAAAAAGTTATTAGATGAAATAGCGGGATAATAAGATGAATTTTATTATATTAACAGGAAGTGGGGCTTTTATTCTATTGGGTAAAATGATGCTACTTAAAGTATATTTGAGATAGTGAAAGAGTTTTTTAATTGGGTAATGATTATGGTTTTTGCAGGTTTTGTTATTAGGGCTTTAATTCAAATGGGTTTAGATAAGAGAAATGATGATGTAAGTAAGAATGATAAAAGGAAAGGATATTTGATTAATGTAGCATTTATTTTAGGTGTAGTAGTAGTTAATGCAATGCTTGGGACAGTGGAGATATAAGAAATTATTTCACATAAAAAAAGCCAAATTATTTTGGCTTTTTTTGTTATTAAATTAACAAAAAGAATACTTATCTTTGTGTTCATTTATTGAATATATCATTTTCTGCTACATTCTAAAATTTCAATAATTATTAATAAATTTAAACTATAGTACTATATTATAAGTTAAATTCTGCTATAGTTGTTGAGTTTCCAGCCATATATGTTTGAATTTTACAGTTATCTACAGTATATACAAGAAAATCATCAGATTTATAACCATTCTTAAATCGAGTATTTAAATGATTTTCATTGTTTTCAAATACCATTTTTTTAATGTCAATATCATCAATAAATCTTGCATCTCCAGAAATTCTAACAATTGGTGGTGGTGAACTCATTTTATGACTCATCCATTGAACTGTCGGGTTTTCTTTTAAATATTTTACAGCATTTCTTCCAGAATGAAGAACAAAGTAACATCTGTTATCCTTGAACATTTGAAAATGATGCGGTCTTAGGACAGGTGACCCATTATCTAATGCAGCCATAGTTCCAGTTTTTACTTCAGCACAAAAATCCATTGTTTCTTCTAACGTTTTAAACATGTTTTAATCTCCTTTTATTTTTTTCTGAATTTATTATATTTTAATATAAAAAATTTATCAATTAATACGACTTGAAGTTTCTAAGAAAGAAATATCTAAATTTTAAGACTATGCTAACTACGCATTATTTTTTACTATATTCCAATAAACAAACCATACCTTAATGAACTATTACAAAAAATGCAAATCAATGACTGGAAAAGTAAATAGTTAGCATGGTAAAAAGTGTACTACACCCCTAAACTTGAACTGAAATATCAGTTTTAAGAATGGAGTGCTCCAATATAATTGGTTTAATTACGCCCAACTTTATTGGTCCACTTCAGATTGATTTGACCATAATTAAAATTGGATGAGCTTTGCAATAGAACCACCGAGAATACTAAAAAAAGCCAATTGGCTTTAAATTAATTAAGCATTAGCATCAATTATAGTTTGAATAGCTGGTTTACAACCACCACAACCAGTACCTGCTTTAGTTATTTCTCCAACTTTTTCAACTGTAATAGCTCCACCTTTGATTACTTCAACGATTTGACCTTCAGTTACATTGTTACACCCACATATTTTTTTATCTGACATAATTCCACCTCCCTTCAAAAAAAATTATTATATCTTGTATACCTCAAATACTATTATATGAGATTTATTTTCAGGAACTATAGTAATACTTTCATTTACTACTTCAATTGTATCGCCCTTTTCAATTGTTACATCATTGTAAGCAGTGTTACCTTCTAAATTTAAAATATATAACATTTTACTAGCATTTAAATTATATTTAATTTCTTTATCTATTTCTGTTAAACATATATCTAAATTGCTTTTAACTTTTATACCAACTTTATCATTAGTTTTTGAAGCAACGTGTAACCACTTATTATATCTATCATCTAATGATGGTTTATAAAATGTATACTTCAGTTCTGTATTTAATACGTCAGCCTCTGACCATATTTGTAGCATTCTATTAGTATTATCACTTAAATTAAACTCTGAATGTTTAATACCTGTTCCGGCACTTATATGTTGAAATTCTCCCCTTTTAAGTACTTCTTCACTACCACCCGAATCTTTATGATTTAATATACCTTCAACTACATACGAAGCTACCTCTAAATTATTATGTGGATGTGTGGGAATCCTGTCTTCCCGACCAAATTAAGTTTAAAAGAATATATATATATTAGTAAAATGTATTTATATCTTTGTAATAGGTCTATATGTTATGTAATCTTAGTATTATGATTGTATGATTTCCGACCCATTGTTCTTATATGAAAAGAACTGTATGGAATTATCCATAGAGTTCTTTTTGTGTGTTATAAGAACTTTGGTTGTTAGAATCTAAATCTAAATAAAAACAAGTTACTCCAATAACTTGCTAGCCTCTAATGATGAAAGCAAAATCAACTTATAAATAATGGAGCTCTTTTAACAACTATAAAAAATTAATTTAAAGGAGTAACTGATGAACGATAAAAAAACGAAGCGAGTTAGATGGAATCTAAATTATCATTACGTGGGTAATATTGAGAATTATTACATGGACCATAGTATTCCATTATGGGTTAGGGTACTAACTTACCTAATAATTTTTAGAGTTGAAGGGAATAATCAAATATTTATGTCAAATGAATATCTAGTAAATAAGTTTGATAGCAATTTGGCAATGGTTAAATATACCATGAAAGTTATTAAGAAAGTTGGATTTGCTAAGGGTGTAACTATAACTAATAAAGGACTAAAAGGCAAAAGAAGAAATGTATATTTAAACTTAAACAAAATAGAAAAATGGATAAAAAATATGAATTGGAACTCTGAAGAACTTTATTAGTTATAATATTTTGAATTAAATTAAATTTTATTTTCAGTTAATGTTAATTCAGAATTGAAATTACTTATATTAGTTCTTTTTTACTAGGGATAAACAAGTTATCATATTCATTTTGGGTAATGATTACCTTATCTATCAATATCCAATAGAAAATCTACAGTAATTTCAAAATATCCAGTGATTTTACTTAATATTTTTGGATTGAAGACTTACACCTTTTTCGTAATTCGCTAATGCTGTTGGAGTTATCTCTAAATATTTTGCCAACTTTCGTTTTAGTTAAATTTAAATTTTCTCTCAGAGTTCTTAATCGTTTTATATTAAACACCTCCTGTCATACTAAACAATTTGTTTGATATTATTTTAACAGAACATTTTGTTTATATAAACGTTTTGTTAAAAGAGATAGGTATGAATTTGAAAAATAAAAGAAAAGTTTTAAAGTTAACACAAAAAGAGTTGGCTAAAAAAAATGGTATTACAACTGCTACTTATGCACTGTATAAACAAGGAAAAAGAGAACCTAATATTGAAATGTTAAAAACACTGGCTAATTTTTTAAAATATTCAATTGATGAATTAGTTGATAGAAAAATAGGATAAAATGGTTGTCAAATCTGAAAAATTAGCAAAGTAAAAATATAATAATCAGTTTTTTATAAATCGACAAGAATAAATTTGGTTTTATTTATTTTTTATGCTAGAATGAAATTAGCATAAATTTGACAATATTTGATGAAAAAAAAAGGAGGTTTAATATGATTGTAGAAGGTTTTTCGTTTATTGCTTTTATAGTAGCATTTGCTGCTTTAGTTTTCGCTATTAAAGAGAAAACAAAATCAAAGTTTTTTGATATGGTACCACCGTTAGTAATTATTTATTTTGGTTCTATGTTATTTTCCACATTTGGATTATGGCAACTAAAAGTAGATGGATTAGCGACTGGTGCTGGTATTGCAAGAGGTGAATTTAAATCAGCATTATTACCATCAATGATATTTTTAATGTTATTGAGGGCTGATTTAAGACAAATTGCTAAACTTGGTTCAAAAATGTTAATTGCATTTTTTTGTGCCACTTTGTCAATTATGCTAGGATTTGTAATTGCATTTGCAATGTTCAAAGGCGGTTTCACTGGAGAATTAGAAATCGTTGCAAAATCATTTGGAGCTTTGGGTGGTTCATGGATTGGTGGTACTCAAAACATGGTAGCTGTTCAAGAAGTATTTAATCTAGGTGATGCTCAAATGGGGTATACTTTATTGATTGATTCAATAGATTATTCAATTTGGATTATGATTTTAATTTATTTTGTTTCAAGTAAAATTTTTGTTGAAAAATTTAATAAATTCACTAAAGCTGATACTAAAGTAATTGAAGAAATTGCAGAAGGTTTGCAAGATTTAGAATCTGGAATAAGAAAAGAAATAACTTTCTCAGATATTTTTTCAACATTAGGATTAGGATTAGGTGTTGGTGCTTTCTTATTATTTGTAGGTACTAAAATTCCCGATTTGGAAATTGGCGGCATGTTAATTTTAAATAGTACAGGATGGACAATTGTATTAGCAACCATTGCTGGTATTGGTCTTGCGATGACCTCGTTAAGCAAATTACCTTCCACAAAGGAAATTGCAAATGTAATGTTATATATAAACGTTGCATTAATAGCAGCAAGTGCAAATTTCATGGAATTAACAGAAGCTCCTCTTTATATTATTGCAGGATTTGTAATTTTAATTGTTCATGGTGGAATCATGGTGGTAGTTGCTAAACTATTTAAACTTGATTTATTCACTTGTGCGGTTGCTTCATGTGCAAACATCGGTGGAGTAGCAAGTTCACCAGTAATAGCTGGAGCTTATGATGAAACTTTAGTACCAGTTGGAGTGTTAATGGGTATGTTAGGAGTAATCGTTGGTACATTGGGTGGTGTCATAGTTGGGAACATCTTATTGTTAATGATTTAAATATAAATTTAAAATAATAGAGGTAACATTTTATATTTAACAATAAGATGTTACCTTTTTGAAAAGGAGCAATTTATGTATAATATTAATGAGATGCTGAAACAAGATATTTTTAAAAATTTTAAGAAAATATCTAAAATACCTAGAGGAAGTCACAATGAAGAAAAAATAAGTGAATTTTTATTAGAATTTGGTAAATCTTTAGGATTAGAAACTTATAAAGATGAGCACTTAAATATCATTATTAAGAAGGCTTCGACTTCTGATTCAAATAAAACAGTTATGTTACAAGGTCATATGGATATGGTTTGTGAAAAAGAACGTAAATTTGATTTTGACTTTTTAAATGATGGAGTAGAATTAATAGTTGAAGGTGATTATTTAACTGCTAATAAAACTACGTTAGGTGCAGACAATGGCATTGCGATAGCTTATACTATGAGCATATTAGAAAGTGATCAATTAAAACATCCTAATATCGTAGCTTTATTTACCGCAAATGAGGAAGATGGAATGGGAGGAATAATTGGTTTTAATCCTGAAAAGTTTCCCTGTGATATTATTATTAATATTGATGCAGAAGAAGAAGGAAAAATATTTACTTCTTGTGCAGGCGCAGTTAGAACAAATTTGTATAAAAATATAAGTTTTGAAAAAAATAAATATGATAAATCTTTTTCAGTAATTATTGGAGGACTTTTAGGTGGTCACTCTGGTATGGAAATAGATAAAAATAGAATAAGTGCATTTAAAGTTACTGCAAGGTTGTTGAGTGAATTAAATGAAATATTTGATATTTCTATTTCAGATATAGTAGGAGGAACGAGTGCAACTGCTATACCAAGAAGTTGTGAAGTTTTATTAAACGTAAATTCTATTGATGTTGATATAGTCTTAAATAAGATTAAAGATTTAGAGAAAAAATATTTTATGGAATTTGATTTGTTAGAAAAAGGTTTTAATATAGAAATTTCAGAAATTTCTAATTGTGATAAGTATATTATTAAAGATGATTTTATTACTATAATCGATATTTTGACATTGATAGATCAGGGGATTAATACAATGTCATTAAGTGTACCTGGAGTAGTAGAAAGTTCCACTAATTTGGGATTAATAAAAATTACAGACAATGAAATATTTTTTGGTAACGTAATTAGATCTGCAGAAGTTTCAATTAAAGAGTACATGATAGTAAAATTTCAAAAATTAGCTAGACTAACTAATTCTACTTTAAAAACTCTTGGTGATTATCCAGAATGGAAATTTAAAAAAGAATCTTACATTAGAGTTTTAATGGTGGAAACTTATGAGAAGTTATACGAAATAAAGCCGATTATAACTTCTGTGCATTGTGGTCTTGAGTGTGGGTATTTAAGTATTGATTATCCGAATTCTGATATGGTATCAATAGGACCAAATTTAAAAGAAGTTCATACTACAAATGAAAAAATGGATATTTCTTCTGCGATAAGAGTGTATGAATTTTTAAAAGAGGTATTATCAAAAGTAAATTAAAGGTGTGAATAAGTTGAATAAACTAAACAAAGAAACATTAAAATATACTAAACTAAAAAGAATTATAGCAGGAATGTGTGATTTTATTACGGTAATGGGAGTTTCAATTGTTATTAATATAGTAAGAAATATAATTTTCAAAAATGATATTAATTCGGCAAGTTATGTTGACTATATGTTTACAGCATTAATTATGTTTACTATGAGTACAATTTGGTATATATATATTCCTTTAAAAAATAATAATCGTACAATATACAAAATATTATTTGGACTATATGTTGTAGATGAAAATAATAGAATTATTCCTTTTGATATCTATATAAAAAGAACAAAAATTGTTCATTGGTTTTATTATCAGTCGGTGATAACTTTTGGTATAGCGATAAAGGATATGTTTTTGATATCAAATCCAATTATTAATGCAATTTCAGCTATTTTAGGATTAATTGCATTTACATGGATGATTGTTCAATTCATAATTTCTTTATTGATTAAAAATAATCAATCATTTTATGATAAAAAATATGGAACACAAGTTATTTTTTCAGTAGATAAAGTAATTAACGGATGAAAAAATCTGCTAAATAAGTTACTACTGAATGACTAATTTAATAAATTAAAAACGTATAAAAAATTATACTTAGGATAAGAAAGAGGTGACAGTTATGTTTACTAAAGAGGATATATTATACATAAAAAAATACTTTATTTCTACTCAATCTTTATGTGAAGAATTAAATATTAAAATTGATTTGTTGGGTAATTTAATAAATAAAAAAATGTTTCCATTAGCTACTTATGCTATAAAGAATGATAAAGTCATATGGACTGCGCTTGATGAAAAGAAATTTAAATATTTAGAGGAAGGCTTTTTTAATAAAAGTGTAATAAATTTTTATAAAAAATATCCGCTTAGTTATGATTGCAATTTTGACATAGTTAAAAATTCATTTATTGTAGAGTTAGAAAGTGAACTAAATAAATTTGAGTTAAAATACTCATCAACTGAGATAAAAGAATTATTTAACGAGGTCATGAATGGTGTATACGGAGGTTGTCTAAAAATTTTAGAACCTAAGTTTATAGTGAAAAAATTATATTCAATTCATATGCTAGATAAACTATATGAAAGCGGTAAAGATAAGGTATTACCGTATATGAAATTGTATGATGAAACTTGTTTAGAATTTCCTCCATCCGTTAGAGAGAGTACTTCTAGAAATAAATATATTGATACCCTTGTGAAGAAGTATAATATGGATTATAAGATTTATGATTATAAAGATATATTGTAAGTATAATTTTGGATAGGATAAAAAAACATTAGTGTCAATATATAATCGAATCTTCCGATAAACTATTTGAATTTATAAAATTTATTAATCAATTAAATAATTATTAATTGGATATATAATCAATGTTTGATATTACTAAACAAGTTAATATTTTTAGTTAAATAGTTATTAAAGTTATATCTGAGTCGCTATAATTTTATGAGTAAATGTTATCTGATTAGTTTGGTCTACTGAAAACACACGTTAATCGTGTTTTTTTGGGTTTATATTTCCATATCTGAAAGGGTATAAAAAAAGTAAACAGTTAGCGCTACTTACTAATTGTCTTATAAGTGAAGAACTAATCTACTTGCATACAGTTTTCATAATAAGGCTATTTTGCAAACCTTAAAAATAATTTAAAATTTATTTTTTGATTACGTATTAATATGTGACTAGATACATTTGATTGTGGTGAAATACTGAATTAATGAAAAAATCTCTTGTATTTTTATCTGCAAGATTTTAGAGAGTTACATAAGAAATCTTATTTCCTTTTTTTCTAGAGGAATTAATTATTTTTCTTACAAATCTGTAAGAATTTTTAAGTTGCCTAAATTGAATGGAGAATCATTTTTTGAAGATAGATTCCGATATCGCCTTATCAGCAGTGGGACTTAGTTGATTAATTGTTTATTATTGATAATAGATATTTCTTTGAAAATAGTTTTGAGAAGATTTTGTCACTAACTAAAATATATTTTAGTATTGTAGTAAAACATCATAAAAAATATGTACCCACAATAATGAATTATGTCTACAAAAAAAACATATACATATCGACACAAAGCACAAAGCACAAAGCGTGCTAAATTATACATAGGGTGATTTTATGTTTGAAAAGACAAGACCATATAATGATTTGCCAAAACTAAGTATTATTAAAAATATTGAAAATAAAAAATTATTGAAAGCATGTATTGAGGCTACAGCTGAATTATCGACTTTAAATAGAGCAGTAAAGGATTAGTCCATATTTCAAAAGTGCCGAAAATCGCATGGGAAAAATTGAAAATATCTTAATAATCGGCGTGTAAGTACTAGTTAAATGTATGGGAATAGAGTTGACCTGTATCAATTAAAACTGCCAAAAGAATTACTAATAATAAATAATGAGTTAATTAGGAGGATTTATGCATAAAATAAAATTAATAAATAGTTATGAAATTCCCCAAATCGGTTTAGGAACTTGGCAAAATAAAGGGAAAGAATGTTACAATGCTGTTAAATGGGCTCTTGAAATTGGCTATCGTCACATCGACACTGCAGCAATTTATGAAAATGAAGTTGAAGTTGGCAAAGCGATTAAAGATTCAAAAATCAAGCGTGAAGAAATATTTGTCACATCAAAATTATGGAATGCAGACCAGGGATATGAAACGACTAAAATTGCTTTTCAAGAATCTTTAAACAAACTGCAATTAGATTACTTAGATTTATACTTGATTCACTGGCCGAAAAGTTATGAAAAAACAGCACAATCATGGAAAGCGATTGAAGAATTTTATGAAAGCGGATTAATTAAAGCCATCGGAGTTTCTAATTTTAAAATTCATCACATGATGAAACTAAATGAAACGGCAATTATTAAACCAATGATTAATCAAATTGAAGCCCATGTCCAAGTTTTAAATTTAGAAATGCTTAAATATGCAAATGTTAATGATTTTAAATTATTAGCTTACGCCCCCCTTATGAGTAAAAACGTAAGTGAGCTTTTAAATAACAACATCATCACCGAAATTGCACATGCGCACAATAAATCTAATACGCAAATCGCGCTAAATTATTTAATTAGTTTAGGCTATGTCGTCTTACCTAAATCGATTGATAAAAAAAGAATTGAGCAAAATTTTAAGATCTTTGATTTTCAATTAACTACTGACGAAGTCGCACAATTAAAAACACTAAATAAAGAAATAAAACTGTTTCCTGATCCCGACAGCATCACTTTTTAATATATACTATAGTAATGAAATTTAATTTGAAAGCTTAGTATGACTTGCTGAAGCGGGGGACCATGACACACCTAGAGAAGTTATTGAGTTTTGTACTGATTTACTTTTATCGGGTTATGAAGATATGGATGTTAATGGAAAACTATTTAAGATCTACGATGGGTGTTTTGATGCAGGTGGAATGCTATCGGTTAGTGAAAGTAGAATAGTTGAAGAACGAAGACAAAAAGATATAAAAAATACAACAATAAGACTTTATGGTCAGGATATTAATGATGAAGGATATGCGATATGTAAAACCAATATACTTATTAAAGAGCAAGATGTTGATAACATCAGACATCGTGATACCTTGACAGAAGATCAATTTAAAAAAGAAAAATTTAATTTTTTTATAACGAAATCTCCTTTTGGGGTTAATTGGAAAAATTCAAAGAAAAAAGTGTTTTAGAACAGTACAACATTGATTTAGAAAGAATTGACCTAATATTGAATAAAGGTATTTATTTATAACATAACGTGTTTTGTTTTTCCAGTCTTCCCAACCAAATGTTAAAAAATAGAAGAATATCAGATGAAATTTTAAAGAACTAAGAATTAAAATTTCAATAATGTCTGTTGATATACTTACAGAAAATTTACGGTAAAATTGTTTAAAAATAGAAATTATAAATATATCAATACTAATCTTTATTAAATTTACCTTATTTAATTATTAAAAAACAAATAAAAGAATACGTGTAGAATTAATATACTTTTTAACAGATAAGGATATCAATGATATATTATGTTACTGTGAAAATGAAAAGAATTTATTAAAAATTAGGACAATTGATTTATGTAAGCCTTCTAAAGTAATTAAAGAATAATTATTAAACTCAATTATCTAAAAATATTACTTAAAAAAATTAGTTAAGAAAGTTTTAAATTGTGAAAATCAAGCACAAATAAAGGTACTATTAAAAATAATAAAGTAAATTGATATGTTGATTTGCTTATGATTAAATTAATTGAAATATTAAATTATTTCAATAAAAAGGAGCATTTTATGGGATTAAAAGATATAGTAAAAAACACTAGAAAACTAGTTTTAAAAAGTGATATAATAAACGGTTTGAAAGAATTAGGCTTAAACCAAGAAACTAAAGTAATGGTTCATACATCACTTAAAAGTTTTGGATATATAGTTAACAGACAATATGATATGATAGATGCCTTAATTGAAACGATGGAAGATGGAGTAATTATAATGCCAAGTCACAATAGTCATTCTTTTTCTGATTCAAAAGGATGGGAAAATCCACCTGTACCAAAAGAGTGGCACAAAGTAATTGAAGAAAATAGAAAATATTATGATCCAAATATTTTTATAAGTGAATCTGTAGGCATAACTCCAATAACATTTTTAAGATATAAAAATGTTACTAAAACTGATAATCCTTCAGTTTCCTTAGCTGTTTATAATAAAAGTAATTCAAAAGATTGGTTTATCCATTCCTTAGATGAAGCAAATAGTAGTAACCCTATGTATAAATTAGTAGAAGAAGATGGTTATATTTTATTTCTAGGTACTGACATAACAACTTGTACATTTTTACATCAGTGTGAAATATTTTCTTCAAAAGCTCAGAAAAAAATCTTTAGAACTAAAATGTTAAAAAATAAAAAAATAGAAAATGTAGAAGTTAACGATTATGAGGCGAGTGATGACTTTGAAATAGATTTTAAAAATATTTATAATTTATTTGAAGAAACGTATAAAAACACAGACTCCTTAAGGATAACTAAAATTGGTGATGCAACTTGTACTTTGCTAAAGGCAAAAGACTTATATGAAATTGCAAAAAATTATTATAAAAAATTATAAAAATAAGAATTATTTTGTTTTCAAGAATTAGAAATATTTTTGAGGAAAGAAGTTTTCTTTAAAAAATCACTTAAATTTATTTTAAACTGCATCAAGATGGAATAATAAAAAATACATTTAATTTTAAAAAAATAATTTAACAATTAAATGATAAGTTAAGTGAAACTAAAATAATTATAAATAGCGAAAATTATAACAATTTTCTGCTTTTTTTATAAAAAATTTAAAAATCAACTATTTGAATTTCGATTAATTTTTATTGCAAGTATTTATAAATTTCTATATTAAGTAATTTAATATAAATACCTATTTACCATATAAGAAAATTTGTGGTAAAATACTTGACATGTTAAATAAAATAATGTAGTCTAAATTTAGAGATGAAACATGTTTCATTTACTAAAAAATTGGAGGAAGTTGTATGAGAAAAATTTTACTTTCGTTTATGATGTTAGCGCTTTCATTTATGGTTGCAGGTTGTTCAAGTGGTATTGATTCAACCAAAACAAATGTTTCTGTAATTATTCCAGGTAATTTAGGGGATAAATCATACTTTGATGGTATAAATCGAGGAATGATTGCCGTTGGTGATAAATATGGGGATCAAATAGATATTGTTGTCACAGAAGCGGGCATTGACAAAGAAAATTGGGAGCCTGCTATCTATGATGCTGCAGACCTAGGTAAAGATATTATTGTAACAGTTTCACCTGAGCTAGCAGAAATGATTGAAGATATTGCTCCTCAGTATAAAGATGTACAATTTATTCATATTGATGGGCAAGTAGATTATGAAAATATTGATTTATCAAACGTAGTTACTATAGAAACTCCACCTGCAGAAGCTGCATTTGTGGCTGGAGCAATTGCAGCAAATGTAGGTAATAAGTTAGGATTTATTGGCGGTATGGATATTACACAAATACATGAATTTTTAGTTCCATTTATTCAAGGGGCGTTATACGTTAATCCAGATATAAAAGTGTTACAATCTTATACTAACAACTGGTCAGACGCTGCTTTAGGTAAATCATCAGCAGATGCACTTGTAGGAGCTGGAGCAGATGTTTTATTTGCGGCTGCAGGAGGCGCAGGATTAGGTATTTTTGATACCGCATCTGAAAATGTCGGTATAAAAACAATTGGAGTAGATTCAGACCAATATGAATTATTAAAAGATATTCACCCAGATAAGGCCAATACTATAGTTTCTTCATTAGTTAAAGGGATTGAACCTGTAATGGTAAATTTATTTACAGAATACTTTGGTGATGGATTACCATTAGGTGAGTTAATGTCTTATGGACTTGCGGAAGATGGATCGTTTATGGTGAAAACTGGAAAATATGACGAGTTTCTAACTGTAGATCAAAGAAATTCAATTTTAGATATTGAACAAAAAATTATTGACGGAACGATAGATGTGCTTGATGTTTATAGCATGACTCAAGAAGAAACAAATAATTACAAACAAGCTGTGGTCTCTTAATAGTATGAGTGGTTTTGTTATTGAAATGAGAAATATTTCTAAGATTTATCCAAATGGTACAATTGCCAACAATAATGTGAATTTTTCCCTTAAAAAAGGAGAAATTCATGCATTATTGGGAGAAAATGGTGCAGGAAAATCCACATTAATGCATATCTTATATGGAATGATTAGACCGACAAAGGGAGAAATATTTATTAAAGATAAATTAGTAGAAATAAATTCTCCATTAGATTCACTTAAGCATGAAATAGGTATGGTTCATCAACATTTTATGTTGATCCCGTCAATGAATCTTGCTGAAAATCTCATTTTAGGAGATGAAAGATCGAAAAATGGATTGATAAATAAAAAAGAAATAATCAAAAATGCTAATGAATTTGGTAAAAAATATAATTTTAACATTGATTTTTCACAGTTAGTACGTGATGTATCAGTTGGAGTTTGTCAAAAAATAGAAATATTAAAAGCTTTATATAGAGGAGCAAAAATACTGATCTTAGATGAGCCAACTGCAGTGCTTACTCCTCAAGAAACAAAAGAATTATTTGTTGAATTAAAAAAACTTAAAAAAGATGGACATAGTATAGTTTTTATATCACATAAATTAAATGAAGTTAAGGAATTATGTGATAGATTAACAATTATGAATTCTTCTAAAAGTGTTGGAGTATACAATGTTTCAGATTTGTCAGTAAAAAAAATATCAGAAAAAATGATTGGTAGAGAAGTTGAATTAGATTTTGAAGTACCTGAAAAAAAATTAGGGAAATCTATTTTGAAAGTGAGAAATTTAATCTACTTCAATAAATTAGGAAAGAAAAAGCTAGATAACATATCTTTTGATGTAAGAGAAGGACAAATTCTTGGGATTGCAGCAGTTGAAGGAAATGGTGCTTCACATTTATTGGAAACATTAGCAGGTCTTAGAAAAGACTATTCTGGGGAAATTTTTATTTCTGGTGTTAATGTAAATAAATTATCGATAAAGGAAATAAGAAAACAAGGGTTAAGATATGTCCCAGCAGACCGTATGAAAGATGGAGTAATTAAAGATGAGACTATTTATAATAATCTTATTGTGGATAGATTAGAAGAAGGAGAATTTATAAAACATTGGTTAATCGATTTTAAGGAAATTAAAAGTTTCGCTAGAAGTAAAGTAAAAGAATTTTTTATAAAATGCAAAGATGAAAATTCTGAAATTGGCAGTCTTTCTGGGGGGAACATTCAAAAAGTTGTAATAGCTAGAGAATTTGATAATAATCCAAAATTATTAATAATTAACCAACCTACAAGAGGTATAGATATAGGTGCCGCCGAATTAATCAGGAAAAAGATGGTAGATTTAAAGCAATCTGATTCAGGAATTTTATTGCATTCAGCGGATTTACAGGAATTAATGCAAGTTTGTGATTCAATTATAATATTATATAAAGGTGAAATTGTTGGATATGTAGAAGAACCAAAAAAAGTCAAACCAGAAGACTTAGGGTACTATATGTTAGGTGTAAAAAAAGATACAGATGTTAGTGGTGTTATAAATGAATAAAAAATTAAAAGTTGAAATAATAAGAACTTTGATTGCTTTATCAATAGCTTTTACTATTTTGGTAGTTATAGTTAGTTTAATTAGTGATAATCCACTTGAGGCTTTATATAACTTATTTTTAGGACCAATTTCTTCAAAAAGAAATTTTGGTAATGTCATAGAAAAAACGATACCTTTGATATTTACAGGGTTAGCAGTGTCATTAATTTTTTCTTCTAATAATTTTAATTTAGCTTCAGAAGGAGCATTTTATTTTGGAGGAGTAATGGCATTAGTTTTATGTTTTACAATAAATGTACCTTCTATTATTTTTTGGATTATATTAATTATAGTTTCAGCAACTGTTGGTGCAATTATAGTTGGTCTACCGGGTTACCTGAAGAATAAAACTGAAGCAAGTGAAATTGTTTCTTCCATAATGCTAAATTCTATTATGTTTTTACTAGGAACATATATACTTGTTTACTACTTTAAGCCTGCAAATTCTAGAGCTGTAAGTTCTGCAGATTTTCCAGATAAGTATTTAATGCCTAACATAATTGCAGGGACTAGAGTGCATTTTGGGTTGTTTTTAGCAATTTTTGCTGTGCTTTTGATATATTTACTTATGTTTAAAACAAAATTAGGTTATAAAATCAGAATGACAGGAAAAAATTCTAATTTTGCTAAAGTTATGGGCATTAATGTCAGTCTAGTTTTATTATTAACACAATTAATAGGCGGAGCATTAGCAGGAATTGGTGGAGCTGTCCATACTTTAGGAGTGTTTGATAATTTTACTTCTAATCGTAGCCCTGGTTATGGTTGGGATGGAATTATTGTAGCAGTATTAGCAAGAAATAATCCATTATATGTTCCATTAGCAGCTTTTTTTGTTGCGTATTTAAAAACTGGAGCTGCAATAATGACAAGGCGTTCTGATGTTCCAGCTGAAATTATACTAGTAATTCAAGCTATTATTATTCTATTAATTATTTCAAAAAATTTAATATCAAAAATAGAATTTAAAATATTAATATCTGGAAAATTGGATGATGGAGGTGCTTCGTAGTGGATAATTTAATAAATCTGTTTCTATCAGCTGATTTTTGGTTTACAGTTATAAAATTAACCACACCAATTTTATTGGCAACTATGGGAGCACATATTGCACTAAGAGCTGGTGTAATCAATATAGGTCTTGAAGGTATAATGCTAGTAGGAGCGTTTACAGGTGTTATTGTTAGTGGTAAATTATTTTTATTGGGAGTACCAATTCCAATAAATTTATTGATATCGGTAATCGCTATTATAGTAAGCGGGATGTTGGGTGGATTCTTTATAGGGTTCTTTCACTTAAAATTAAATTCAGATATAGGAATTACTGGTTTAGCATATAATATGGTTGCCTCAGGATTGACAGTATTTTTACTATTTGTCTTTGTAGGAGACAAAGGAGCTTCATATACATACAAAAGTTTAGCATTTCCCACTATAGAAATTCCATTGATAAAATCTATTCCTTTTATAGGAGAAATTATTTCTGGGCAAAATTTATTGGTTTATATAGCATTTCTTTCAGTAATAATTATGACCTTTGTCATGAAAAAAACGGTGTTTGGTCTAAGAATTAGGGCAACTGGAGAAAATCCAAAAGCAGTGCAATCTGTTGGAATAAGTGTGAAAAAAGTCCAAATGACTGCTCTTTTGATTAGTGGTGGTCTTGCTGCTTTAGGTGGTGCATTTTTATCTATGGGATTTGTTGAATATTTTGTCCCAGAAATGACTGCTGGTAGAGGTTTTATTGCGCTAACTGCAAACACAATGGGTGGCACTCCTGTAGGTGGAATGCTTGTTACCTTACTATTTGGTTTCGCAAACGCCTTGAGTATTTCATTACAATTATTTTCAACAATACCTATCCAATTTATAAGTATGCTTCCGTATTTACTTACGCTTATTGCTCTTGTATTTTTTAGTTGGAGAAAGATGAAAAGAAATGTGAAATAAAACTAGTGAGAAATATTATTAAAGGCTTAAAAATTTACAATTCTGGAGAAATTAAGTTCCCAGCAATAAATGAGGGAAAAGTATTTATTTTAGATTTGTTTATATTTAAGCAATGCTAAATATTAAAGAGTTTTACAAATAAGTATTTAGGAGTTGTAAAATTTTAGATTTTTATTCTAAATAAGCAAAAACAAGAATATTTGTGTGGTTTAGGGAATTATAGATGTAAATTTTCAATTTATTAAGCAAAAAAGTAGAAATCTAAATGAAAAAAATTAATAAAATTAACATATTATTTGCAAGTTATAGCAACGATTGCTGTTATTTTTGGTGTAACATCAACATTAGGTTCCTCATCATAGGATAGATTTTGTCGAAGAAATTTTCAAGAATATAAGAAAATTAGGATTAATCATCAATATAAAGCAGTAGAGATGGAATCTTTTGCATCATTTCAACTGCCATTAATAGCGATAAAAATGCAAGATGTTTATTAACTGTAAGTGATGATTTAGAAACAGATAAAGAAATTAATTCTTCTGAAAGAAAGAAGAATTTTATCAATATGATGAAAATCGCCTTAGGTTTAATTGACTAATTTTTTTATTTGTAATATACTGAAAAAAGTAAAAAAATCATATCTTTTGCAAATTTTAGTGATAAAATATAATAATAATTTTTTTAACAAATGATTTTTGTCCTTATTTTAAAAATAACTTGCAATTTTAAAATAGTTAAGCAAATATTTTTTATACTTCTTAATTTTAAGAAGATATTTATATCAAAGAATTATATGTCAAATAATAATTAAGGGAGTGAATATGTGAGAAAATTAATTATAGATACTGATACAGCCTCAGATGATGCGGTTGCAATTATCATGGCTTTAAGAGCAAAAAATATTATGGTTGAAGCAATAACTGTGGTTGCTGGAAATGTACCTTTAGAAATAGCAATAAACAACGCCTTGATTTCTGTTGAAAAAGCTAATACATATGGTGTTCCTGTATTTGCTGGAGAAGATAAACCGCTTAATAGGAAATTAGTTACCGGACAATTTGCTCATGGTCAAAATGGGATGGGTGATATAGAATTATCTACTCCAAAAAAAATAGTTGAAAATAAAAATGCAGTTGATGCATTGCTGGAGATTATAAATAATAATCCTAATGAAATTGAATTAATAGCAATAGGTCCACTAACAAATATTGCAAAAGCAATACAAAAAGATAAAGAAATTATGAAAAAATTAAAAGCTATTTATGTTATGGGTGGAAATGGATTTGGCTGTGGAAATATTACAGATTATGCAGAATTCAATTTCTATGTAGATGCTGAAGCCGTGAAGATAGTATCTGATTTAGGAATTAAAATAACACTTCTTCCTTGGAATACGTGTTTAAGTGGAGTTTATTTAAATAAAGAAGATATATTAAGGTTAAATAGCATTGATAATAAATTGGGAAAATTTTCTGTAAATATTAATTCTGCACTTGTTAGATTTAATATAAAACACTTTGGGACAGAAGGATTTGTTCTTGCAGATCCAGGAATAGTAGCGATAGCAATAGATCCATCAATCGCTACTGAAATTCAGGATGTAAATTCAAGTATTGTTACAGAAGATGGAGCACTGTATGGATATCAATATATAACTTCAACTCAAAATTCAAATTATGCAATTTGTACTAAGATGGATAAAGATAATTTTATGAATTTAATGATAAATTTACTTTCATAATTTTTACAATTTATGAATTAATATATGTTGAAGCATTGTTAAAATTTTTGAAGAAATTAGGTAAAAGAATGTCTAATATAAGAAAAGTTGCAAAATTATCAGGAGTTAGTATTTCTACAGTATCTAGATATATTAATAAAACAGCTAACGTAAAAGAAAGTACTAAAATTAAAATAGAAAAAGTTATATATGATTTGAACTATGTACCAAATGCATTAGCAAGGAGTATTTTTTCAAAGACAACTTTTCAAATTGGTCTTATAATTCCAACTTTGAGCAATCCTTTCTTCTCAGAAATATCATTTGCGATAGAAAACTTTGCTAGTATTAAAGGCTATAGCGTAATTTTAAATATCGTAAATGATGATAAAGAAAAAGAAAAGAAAATTATCAAGACACTTATAGAAAGTAGAGTAGATGGAATTATTGTAGCACGTACAAAACATAAAGAACTTTATGAAAATCTAGATATTCCAATAGTGGCATTGGAAAATAAAATTAATGATAAAATACCACTATTATATGCAGATAATTGGAATGGAGGTCGTTTGGCATTAGAACATTTAGTAACATGCGGGTGCGAAAAAATATTAATGTTTGTAGGTGATAATAAGCATTTACCGATTAGATTACGTAAGAATGGCTTTATGGATTTAGCTAGAGAATCAAATATAAGTATTGCTACTAGACAATTGTTTGATGAAGATGAGAATAAGTCTATAACTGAACTAAAATTTCTATTTTCTGATGCTGAATTATATGATGGCATCTTTGTTTATAATGATATAATGGCTGTTAATTTGATAAGATATCTTAGTGCTAAAAATTTGTTTAATGAAATAGGCAAAAAAATTAATATAATTGGTTTTGATAATGCAATAATTAGTCGGCATATGAATCCAACTATCACAACTATTTCTCAAAATTTTGATGTACTTGGTAAAAAAAGCATAAGTTTGTTGATAAATTTAATTAACGGAGAATGTGTACAACCTATTTCTATCATAAAAACTACTTTAATTAAAAGGGAAACTACTAAAAATTAGTAGTAATTATTTTAATAGAGATTGTTTTGTAATTTAGGACATTCACTATATTAAAACAATATATTAAACAATGCAAAATTATAGTTATTAGAATCTAAAGTGGGAGAGAATTTAGTGAAATTATAAAAGAAGTTATCAATATAGTATTTGATTCAATTACTGGTGAAGTTAATTCTTTAATTGGAGAATAAATGGTTGAACAAGGAAAAAAAGTTGCGACCATTCATAAAAGTATGATTATAAAAATTCAAATAACTACGAAAGGATTAAAAGTAGTTATAATTTGATTAAAGAAATTACTACAATATTTAATAATTTTAATATCAATACTTAAATTATTTGTGTTAGGAGCAAGCATTCTATATTATTTATTATTTTAAAAATAAATAATTAACTGTTTAGAGTTAGTTAAACAAATTAGCATGAACTTAATTAACATAATGATATTTTATTTGGACTTGTTCATTTAAGTAAAAATTTATTAGTCAAATAATAAAGATTAAAATTGCACTAAGTAATTTTTTAGAGTGATTTTTATCGCCAAATGAAAATAAAAAATATCTATAAGTTGAAAACATAACAAAATATTTTTAAAATTTATAATTTATGTGAAATAACTATTGCTTAAAGCGCTTATAAAAATGCAATTTAGAAAATATTTTAAGAAAGGTAATTTTAAAGGACATATCAGATAGGAAAAACAATTAAGAAAGTTATGGAGGATATTGAAGCCAGTAACTATTTTTTACCATCTATTCAAAGATAGTTTGTTTGGAGACAGAGTAAATAGAAAATTTATTTGATAGTTTAATGAGAGGATTAATGAATGTAACTAAAAAGCCTTGTTTTAAAGGCTTTTTTATTTTATATTTTAAAATAATTTGCTATTAATATGTCTCAAAAGATAAGTTGTTTTAATAAAAAAACTAAATTAGCTAAATTCTAGAATATTTTTAACAAGGAAAGTATACCTGAAAATAAAGAAACAATAGATGAGAAATCCTATGTTATATTAAAAACTAACATTATTTTATTTATTTTTAATTGTTTTTTATTAAAAATTACTTATTTATAAATTTTATTATTTCGTCCTTTAATCTATAAACAACACCGCTAACTAAAGCGTTTCCCATCATAAAAAGTCTTTGTCTATTAGTTAAGGATTCGGTCCAGTTGTCTGGAAAACAATTTAATCTTTCTGCCTCAATTGGGTGTAGTAATCTTAGTTTATTATTCTTTTTGTCACGTACAACATGAGTGCTTCTGTTAGTTGTTCCTTCGGAAGTTAGCATTGTTCTAGCAGGAATGTTCAAACCTTCAGGAAATTGCATTTTTCCTTCAGAATATATATACGGCTCTCCATTAGGTCTTATTCTATTTATTTTTTTGCTTCCTTTTAGATATTTAAACTTTTTTATTCTATCTCCATGTATATACAAATTTTTATCTGAAACTTTTTCTAAGAGAATCTCATTTAGAGAAATCGGTTTTTCATAAATTGGTATTGATTGAATTGTTTGTATTTTCCCCCGTATCATTACTCCTGTAGAATAAAATGCTTCTTCAAAATTATCCGATACATCAACTAAATCTTTATAATTGTTTAAATCTAAACTATTAACTCTATTTTTAAATATTTCATTCGATATTGGAAAACATTTTGCAAATATACCAGTGTTAAATAATATATCTTCTAGGTTACAATTTATTTTAGAGCCCTTTTTATATGCCCATATAAAAACTCTCCTTCTTTTTTGAGCAAAACCATATTCAGCGGCATTAATCACTCTCCATTCCACATTGTACCCTAACTTAAAAAGAGAGTATAAAATAATGGCGAAATTTTTTCCTCTTTGTTTTGCGGGTGATTTAAGCAATCTATCAACATTTTCTAAAAGCAAATATTTTGTTTTTTTCTTCTTTATAATTTTATGAATTCCCCACCAAAGTACCCCTTTTTTTCCTTCAATTCCTTTTTCTCCTGATCGGGATCTAGCAACAGAATAATCTTGACAAGGAAATCCTCCTACTAGCAAATCATGTGATGGTATCTTATTAATGGCTACTTTATTTATATCTTTGTTAGAATGACTTTCATTATTTCCAAATCTTTCACAATAACAATCATATGCTGGTTGAGATTTTGTTGAAGGCTCCCATTGATTAGCCCACACAAAATCAAAATTATCATTTTCAATCACGTTGTTATTAACTAGTTTGACATTATTTAAGCCAATTCTAAATCCACCAACTCCGGCGAATAATTCTATGGTTTTTATCGACATTTTATCACCTCGTTTTACAATTTAAAATAAATTTTGATAATTACAATTAATATTATATAATATTAATGACATAAGATCAAGACTTTAGGGGGAAAAATATGAAATATTCAACAAAAAAACAATTATTGAAAAAGTCTAAAGATGCAATAGGGCTTAAATTTGGGGATATTGACAAAAATTTAAGATTATATCAAAAATTAAATAAGGGAAAACTGGGACATATAATTGAGGAATCTTTTTTTGGATATTTAGTAAATTCATCTCCTACAGCTGATTTTTCAGAAATAGGTGTGGAACTTAAAGTCACCCCATTTAAACAAAATACCAATCGTTCGTTTTCATCTAAAGAAAGACTTGTTTTATCACTAATTAATTATATGGAAGATTATAAATATGAATTCTTTGATAGTAAATTTTGGATGAAAAATAAATCATTACTTCTATTTTTTTACCTTCATGATTATACTATTGATATTTCAGAATTTGAAATAAAACATGCAATTTTATATGAATATCCTGAAGAAGACTTAATTATAATAAAAAATGATTATGATATTATTATGAACAAAATAAAAAAAGGTGAAGCTCATTTTATATCAGAGAGAGATACAATGTATCTTGCTGCTTGTACTAAAGGTAAGAATAAATTGACTTTAAGAGAGCAGCCGTTTAGTGATATTAAAGCAATGCAAAGAGCATATTCTTTTAAGCCATCATATATGACTGAAATTTTGAGGAATTACGCTTTAGGTGATAAAATTTCTGATAAGATAATTAAAGACTATAATACAATTAATTTTAAGACATTTGAGACTTATATAGAAAGTGTTGTAAAAATACATTATAAAAAAACCATTGGTGAAATAGCTTCACAATATGACTTGAGAAGTTCAGCAAAAAATATTAATGATCTTATTATAAGAAAAATTTTTAATATTACGTGTAATCTTAATAAAACTTCTGAATTTAGAAAAGCTGGAATTACAGTTAAAACAATAACTTTGGATGAAAATGGAAAAATAAAAGAATCAATGTCTTTTCCTAAATTTAAATTTATTGATATTTACGGGCAGAAATATAGGGAATCTGAAATATATAGAATATTTAGTACAACAAAATTTTATTTTGTTGTATTTAAGAAAACCAGTAGAGATACAGTTCTTCAAAAAACAATTTTTTGGACTATGGATGAAAAAGAGCTTGAAGAAGAAATGAGAAATATATATGAAAACACCAAAAAAGTGATTAGCAAAGGTAATGTTATATCAAGCATTGCAGATGGAAGAACTTTTAATAACTTTCCAAAAATAAGAGGCAGTTATTTAGGACATGTAAGACCACATGCTAAAAATAAATATGAAACAAATGATTTACCTGTAAAAGATATACTTACTGGACGTTCAGAATTTACTAATCAATGTTTTTGGCTAAATGCTAAATTTTTAGAAAAGTTGGTGAATGAATAGATGAATCGACTGTACAATTTAGTTGACCATGGAATCAGCATAACTAAAATTGATAAATTGGTGAGTTTGGGAGCTTCAGATTTACTTTTAAAAAGAGAAAAAATAAATATTTTAGGACGTTTTAAGATACTTAAAAGGAACGATTTAAAAATTATTAACTCTTTAACAAAAGAAGATATACATAAAATAAACAGTTATATATCTTTCAATTCACTTAGATTACTAGGTTTAAGCAATAGAGTAATTATGCTATATAAAATTCATTTCCAAAATTTAGATAAACTTTTAAAAACTAATCATAATGAATTAGCGAAAATGAGTAACTTTATGAATAAGAAAAAGAATGATTTTTTAGAACATATTGATAGATCTAAAGAATTATTTAGAGAAAGGAAATATTTACATGATTTATACTATTTTATAAGAAGACACTGTAATACTTATGGATTTATTAAACTTCTACCTATACATGATTATGGTCGTTCATTAAATCTGGTAAAGGAAGAAATTCAGAAAATTTTAGATATCTTATATGAAAATTTGTTAATTAAAAAAACCTCATTAGGCATTTCATTAAAGAGCATATCTTTGAATGATTACAAATATTTAACAGTAAATCCTGAAATTTTCTATGATAGGGTTTTTGTAGGGTTAACTTTAGAGGAAATTGGAACAAAAAACGGTATTACAAGAGAAAGAGTGAGACAAATAGTAGATAAAGATTTTAAATTATTTAAAAATATTAAAGAAGACCGATATAACAAGGTTTTTCAAAAATACAAGATTGATAAGGAGTTTTTTATAAATTTCTTTCAGGAAAAAGTTTCAACTTATAATTATTTAAAAATAAGATATAAATTGGGGCAAGATGATATTTTTAAACTTATAAAATTCACAAAATTAACAGAAAAACAAAAAGAATTTTTATCTAAAAACATTTCTTTTTTATATATTGACGATGTTTTTGTAAGGAAAAATAAAACTGAATTAGTCAAATATTTTATTCGTACACGATTAGATAATTCGTTAAAGTTTAATACAAAAGAAATATTTGAAAAATTAGAAAAATTTTATACTCCTTTGGGTTTTGAATTTGATATTAGTGAAAGCTCTTTAGAGAATATATTAACGCATATCAACGTTGTGATTTCAAGCAAGAATCATTGTGTCCGTAGGTATATTCACGATGAAATGGATATTAATGCTTATAATCATTTAATTGAAATTATGACAGAACAAAACGGTTTTTTTTCAACAAAATATTTTTTTGAAAATCACCCAGATTTGATGTTTGATTTAAATATAAAAGATCAATACGAATTACATAATTTAATAAAGAGAAATAAAGTTGTGAAAGATTTTAAATTGCTCAGAAGTCCCAATTTGCTAATTGATTGTAGTAACAAACAAAATTTTTTTAAGGATATCTTTGAAACAGTTGGAACTATTAGCATGAATGACTTAGTAACCTACCTAGAAGACAATTATGGGCATAATCAAGGAACTATGTGGTCATATCTAGTTTTAGAATACTCAGGATACATTTCTAATGACATATTGCATTATAATCAAGAAGAAGTAGAATCTGAAATATTAGATAAGTTAAAAACTATTCTTATTAAAGATTTATATCAATTATCGAATTTTAAAAAAGAAAATGATATAAACTTAGAAGATGTTGTTTTGAAAAGACATCTTCAAGAACTAAATTATAGAGTTTATTATAATAAATACATACTAAAGCAAAATTATATAAGTGTAACAAATTATATCACTAGTCAAATCGAAGGTATGGATTTTGTTCATAAAGATTTTTTGGATGAGATGATTGAAGTAGCTCCATCAGCATTAAATTCTGTGTTACGGACATATAGGACCGATTATAAATTAATTAAGTTTAGTCAAAATGAATATATAACTTATAAAAAATTACATGAAATTCAAATTGATATAGATATAATTAAGAATTTTGTAAATGAAATTACTAGTAACTATAGCGATTTAGACTTTTTTACCCAAGAATTACTAATGGATGATGAAACTTATAAATCATTCAGCAATTTCGGACTCGATTGTATTTTTATTGATGACATATTATATTTAAGTAAGAAGATTAAAACCATTTCAATAGATGGGATTTTAATACATTCTTGTTCAGCAAACGATTTTAATAAAATAAGTTTTTTAGAATCTATAATTATTAAAAATGGTTCTATGTATGATTATGAAATAACTAATTATCTTCTTAATTCATTTAATATAGATGTAAGTATCCAAACAATAAAAGGAATCGCAAGAAATCACTTATATTACGATGAAACAATTAAGAAAATATATCTAAACAGAAAGCAGTATATGGAGGAAATTTATGAATAATATATTTAAGGGAGCTGACCCTACTGAAGCAGCAAAAAAAGTTGAAATAAAGGGGAAAACTCATACAATGACTGTGTATAGAATTCCTCTAGACAAGTTGTATTACAATGAACAAAACGGAAGAATAGCTACTTTTATGAGTGAATACAATTCTACACATGAAGACATTAACAATTTAAATGTGGAAGAAAAAAATATGATTATTGAAGATTATATAGTTAAATCTGGTAAAAATGAAATTCAAACCACAAAGAATGGCATTGACAATTTTGGCCAGCGTGAGCCTGGTTATGTTATATCTGATGGAAAAGTTATAGATGGTAATAGAAGATTTACGTGTTTAAGACAACTATATAGGGAAAATAATAATGCAAAAGATTTTTACTTTGAAGCAGTAATTTTAGATATGGAATATTTGAAGTTAGAGAATATTGACATTAAGAAATTAGAGTTGCAAATCCAACACGGAGAAGAATCTAAAGTAACTTATAATCCTATTGACAGATTAGTTGAAATTTACGAATATGTAGAACTGGACAAAACCTTTACAATAAAGGAGTATTCAACAAATTGTGGAATGGATTCTAATAAAGGGGAAAACTTATTAAAAAGAGCTATTGCAATGAACGAATTTCTTGAATTTATTGATTCAAAAGGGAAATATTTCCTTGCTAGAGATTTGCAGTTAGATGGGCCAATTAATGAAATTATCAAGTTCAAAAATAAATGTAGTGAAACTGAATGGGAAGAGCAAAATTACATATTATTCTCAAATATTCTATTACTAGTAGATAAAGATTTAACAAGAGGTATTCGTAATGTTATAGACATATTAAATAATAGTTCAATTAATGAAGATTTTAGAGCCGAGCAAGAAGATATTTGTAGGGAAGTATACCAAAAAATCACTGATTTAGAAACTGTAGATACGTCTTCTATAAGAGATAACATTAGGACAAGTGAAGTACAGGACAAAGCAGAAAAAGTTTATAAAAATTATAGAGATAAGTTTGACATTGAGAAATCAAAAAATAAACACAAAGAAATAGTAGATAAATTACTTAACTGGGTTTCTTTTTTGAAAGAAGATGAGATAAAATTGTTAGATTCTGGACGATACGATGAGTTTTTGGATTCTTTTAAAAAATTATATGATATTATTACGGATTTAGGTGAGACATTTGAGTTATAGAATATTAAAGTTAAAGCCATCTTATAACTCATTAAAGGATGATGTAACTACAGAATTTTACAACAAAGTTCTAAAAAATAGCGTAAGATATGACAGAGTAAGTGCATATTTTGATTCGAAAACTTTAGTTTCATTTTCACGAGGATTAGAACAAATTTATAAAGAGAAAGGTAAAGTAAGATATATTATTTCGCACGATATATCTGAAGAGGATTATAAACTTATAAAAGAGGGGTATTATAATAAAACTGAAGTATCTAAAAATATATTATCGGAAATAAATGGAATATCTGTTGAGAATGCTCCTTTTATTGCGAATCTAGCTTATTTGATAACTATTGGATTTGTAGAAGTTAAAGTAGCATTTTGTAAAAATGGTTTGTTTCATGATAAATTTGGGTTAATGTATTCTAAGGAAAATGAAATTATATATTTTAGGGGTTCTAACAATGAAACAAACGCAGCTATAAAAAGAAATTACGAAACTTTTGAGATTTCTAGTACTCTTAATGATTATGAAATTGAGAATATTAAAATTAAGAATGCAGTAGAAGAGTTTGAGAATTTATGGGAAAATAATATTGAAAATTTACTAGTTTTAAATATACCGGAAGTTGTCAAATTAGAACTTATTAAATTTTCAAAAGGAAAACTTGTTGAAGTTTCAAATGTATTTTACTTTGATAGAGTAATTCTTGATTATGATATAATTAACGATGAATTTTATATTTATGATTTATCTAAAAAAATGAATAAAAACGATTTTGATTTTAAGTTAAAAGTTAGTAAGTATATAAATATATTTAATGAAAATAAATTTATATTGCATAATGATATTAATTTATCTAAACTTAAAGAATTAATCAAAAGAATGGAAAAGTATTCTTCAGTTTCCAACCTTAATTTCAAAGTATCTGAAAGTTGTATTGAATTTATTAAGAGCAAAGAGTTATACATCAAAGAAAGATACGAATTAGGACTAATTTTAAAAAATGATTTAGAAAAATTTATTGATAAATTTAATAACTTTAAAGATATATTATCAAATAATATGCAAAGAACACTAAGGGACCCCCAGTTGCACAATGCATTTTATCATTATTTTATGAAGTCATCTATGAACTTTAGTGTTCCTGGATCAGGAAAAACTTCTATTATTTATGGACTTTTTGCGTATTTAAATTCACAAGAAATAGATTTGATTGATAAGATTGTTGTTATTGGTCCAAAGAGTAGTTTTCTTGCATGGAAAGAAGAATTTGTTAAATGCTTTGGTACTTTAAAAAAATTGGAGTTATTTAATGTGCAAGATAAAACTAGATTAAATGAAGATGTCAATTTATATTTAAAAGCAAAAGCTTTTAAAGAAAATGTATTTTTATTTAATTATGAAAAATTAAAAAGTTTAAAAAATGGAATTAAGTCGCTCGTAAATAGTAGGACATTATTGGTTTTTGACGAGATACATAGAATTAAGAAACAGGAGGGTAGTTGTTTTATTGCTTCACAAGCATTTATTGATAGAACGAAGTACAAAGTAGTTTTAACAGGAACTCCGATACCTAATGGATTCCAAGATGTATTTAATATGCTTAATATACTTTATCCGAACGATTATGATTCGTTTTTCAACTATTCATACAAAGATTTAAACAATTTGGAAAAGGGAGAAAAGATAAAAGAATTTAACAACTTACTATTTCCCTTTTTTGTTAGAACAACTAAAAAAGACCTGCATATTCCAGAGCCTTTAGTGGATAAAATTATTACGGTTCAATTAACGATTGAAGAGACTAAATTATTGAAAAATATCTATTTTAAAACAGAAACTAACTATTTACATAAATTTATAAGAGTTGTTCAATTATGTTCAAATGCTAAGTCATTGTTGAATAATTCGATAGACTTAACAGAATTAATAGATTTTGATTATGACAATGATTTTAGTAAATTAAAATTGAGTTCTGATGATATTGAACTAATAAAAAAAATAGGAGATTCAACCAAGTTAAAAAGTTTATTAGAACATATACAATCAATTCAAGATGAAAAATTAATTATATGGTGTATTTTTAATAATACTATTGATTTAATTAATCAAAAATTAGAAGATATAGGTGTTAGTTCATTTATTATTAATGGAAAAAAAACTTTGGCAGAAAGAGAAGAACTTATAAATAAGTTTAAAAATGATAAAACAAGAATTATTATTTGTAATCCACAAACAATGGCAGAATCCGTTTCTTTGCATGAAGTTTGTCATCATGCTATTTATTTTGAATATAGTTTTAACTTAACACATTTTTTACAATCTAAGGATAGAATACATCGATTAGGATTAAAGAGTGATCAGGAAACCAAATATACTATATTCCAATCTGTAAATGATGAAGTTAAATATAAACCAGTTGATAAAATTGTATATGAAAGACTAAAGGAAAAAGAAACAAATTTATTGGAATCAGTTGAAGGAAATATAGTTAAACCTATGGAAAATATTTCAATAAAGGATTTTGAGAAATTATTTAATTAAGTCAATTCCAGTTCATGATGTACAAAAAACCTTGATAACAACAATAAAAAGATAAATGTTAATATTATGGTTTAAATTTGATATTAACACAAAACTGAATTATTATTTATGACCTGTGGAAATTTATTGATAATATATTATTTCAATAATATAATTGGAACAATTGTTTAAATATTTATTATTATTATGTAGTGTTGTGTTTAACACAGCACTACATTTTCATGTCCTTAAAATTTCTAAGATTATTTAAAGGTTGATTAAATATAATTGGTTTACTAAATCAATTAATTTTATTTTTTTGATTTCTGATAGTTATATCACGTAAAGTATTTATTACTAATATTATGATTTTCTCATTTATCCAATTTCAAATATAATTTTTTTTATTATTTTTCCTTCAATTCGAATAAATTCCTATAATTCAATGTATATGATATGCCAAATGTATTATTATGTTACTCATATTATAATTATATTTTTAGAAATGTTCAATTATATCGAGTGAAATATTTAACAAAGGATAAAGTACTTATTTTATATTACAAAATTCAATATTATTTTAAAATATGTAAAAACAAATTTTATTTGGGTAAAATATATCATTTTATATCGAAATATTGTAAAATGATTAAAAAGAACCAAATAGGAGGAGAAAGATATGAGTTGTAAATATGTTTCAAAGAACAATAGCAAGATTGCGACAACTAGAGCAAATAAAATAATTAAAGATATGAGAAAGGTTTTAGATAAAGGTTATAAATTTGAGGTTAAAGCAGTTGGCTCAAACGTGACTAGAACAACTGTTAAGACCCAAAATGAATATTTCGATGTAGATTATCAATTAATATTAACTAATAATTCAGTAAATATAAATAAACCAACTATTGTAAGAGAAGATTTTTTAAAAGCGATAAAGGAAGGTGAAAATAAAGGTGAGAGAATAGAGCAATCAACTAGTTGTATCACAGTAGTTGCATATGAAAATGGATATGAAATCGATTTTCCAATAATTAGAAAAATAGACAATAAAAAACAAATAGCTAGAAGAAATAATAAAAGTGAAACTCCGCATAAAAACGAATATTCATGGGAGAAATGTAAGGATTTTACAAAAGCACATGTTACATATAATGGTTTTAGTAGCGAAATGAAAGAAAAAGTGAAACAAGAGGTTATTAAAAATAAATGTAGTGAAAAATCAAAACTTAAAGGCGATAGAAAATTATCAATACACATATATAGTGAAGTAGTTGAGAAATATGCAAAATAATATTATTAAAATATTAAATGATAAAGACATAATAATAATAAAAGAAGATATTGATAATATACTTTATTTTAGTAAAATTAAAGGAATTGAAAGATTTTTAGAAGTTGCATCTTACTATAAAAACTTAGGAGTAGAGTATATTGATTCAACTATGTTATTAGATACAACTAGATATGATACGAGATTAAGAAGATTAATATTTAAATATTTAATAATGTTTGAAGAATATCTACGTGCTCAAATTTTAAATGGTTTGATGGATGAAGATATAACGTCAAGAGAAAAACTTTTAAAACTTATAAATAATATATATAAAGATGATAAGAGACTCAATCTTAAATTAAAAAGAATAACTGATAAAAAGTTAACTTCGCTGTACGAATGCATTAATGAAACTACATTTGCAGAACTCATAGATTTTATTGAAAAATATGAGGAGTTTTATTTAAAATTCTTTAATATAGAACATAAGGAGTTTATTATTAAACATAAGAAAGATATTATTTTGCTAAGGAATTTAATAGCTCATAATAAAATTTTACAAATACAAGAATATGGTACTAATAAAAATTTAGAAGAAGTCTTAAAAATATTTGGTAATAGTATCCTTGATAATTATAGAAATGGATTGGAAAAGGAAGTTAATAGATGCCATGTAAATAAAAACAATATTCTTAAATTAAACTATTATATTTCTATTTAATATTATTAAGCATGAATTTAACCATATTGTAAAAATATCAAAATATTTATTTGCATTCACATTTTAAAATTAATAAAAAGCCATCTTGAAAGGAAAATCAATTTCCGTTATAATAGAACAAAATAATTTAATTCTACTATAACGGAAGAATTATGAAAAAAAGTTACGGTAATTTCTTGCTTTATGAACTTTCAACTTTTTTAAGATATTTTAGTTTGGGTATATTTTTTGTTTTGTATGAACTGTACATATCTGCGAGTGATTTCAATAACTTATTTATTGGAACTTTCTTTGCAGTTGATAATGTATCTATGGCAGCATTTAGTATGTATACTGGTAAATTAATAGATAAGAAAAATCAGAAAATACTGCTTGTTTTTGGAATCATTTCAGCAAGTATATTATTTCTGTTACAGGCTATTGTTGGAAATCAAGTTATGTTGCTATTGATATCGTTTTATATGGATTTTCATTCATTTTGATTCTTAATCTAAATGACCAGTTTTAATAAACTTTAAAGAAAGCAATAACATTAATAATTCTTTTATAATTAATAAATCTATTGGTTCTTAGGTTTAACAATAGGTTCGTTTGCAAGTGGTTATATTAACAATCTACAATTTATCCAAGATGACTTTAAAACAGGATTAATTTTTGCTTCGTTAATTTATTTATTAGGTGTTATCAATTTAATAAATGGCATTTTCAGTATTTGTGTCGCCAAATTAATTAATTCGTTTAAGATAAAAAATTTTATCCCAATAATAATAGTATTGCTCATCGTTTTGTATTCTGCATTATTTTTTGAAACACACTTGATTTTTCAGGTATGTATTATTATTTTGTTTTCTTCTTCGTATACCATTTTATCAAGTTTATTTTTTGATAGAATTCTTTCCAAATATCCTAAAGAAAATCATGGTAAATTAATGAGTATAATAAATACAGGATATAATTTTGGTGATGCAATTAGTACTTTTATCGGCGGTTATTTAATTATGACTTATAATTTTGAATTTATCTATATAGTTGTTATTATTTCATTTGTTTTTGTATTAAGAAGTTATTTAATGTTCGTAAAGTTAGATAAAATAAATGAACAAGCATTATATCAAGAATAAGGAAAAATATTAGAATAGTTGATGTTAAAATATTGATTTTCTTATTGATTATTCATCTTATATATTTTAAATTTTTAAAAAAATAAAACAATTTTAAGCACTTAGGTCATTTGATCTAGTGCTTTTATTGTTAATCAATTTGTCTTTTTTAGAGGCATTTTTAATTGATTTATATTACAATTGGTTCGTTTGTAAATGCATCTACTTCAGTGAGAGATAATATGATTAAATCTTTCAATATATTTTCTAGTTTTTGGTAGTAGGAAGTATTACTGTACTAAGGTCGACAGCGTATAATTACAGTAACAAGTCTAATGTAATCTTTTCACTACCTACAGGTTCTCCAAATTGTATTTTTACAATCTCTCTTCTTCAATATGTGTTAAGATAATTCTTTTGATATATTCTTTATCTAATGGATTTAATCTATGTTTAGTTATTGTTAATTACATTATTTGATTTAACATTAAATATTTCACTTTAATAAATGAATTGATCTTCTATATAATTCAAGAAATTAAATAATATTCTATTTTTTAGCAAATTTTTAACAAGTAATAAAAAGTTAATTTTGCCCTTGTTTTCTTTGTTCTAATTGACATTTTAGGTTAAACAATGTAATATAACTATAGTGTTATATAACCGTTCGGTTATATATGGAGGTGAACATGGAAAAATCAGTGTTATTTAAGTTATGTTCGGATAATTCTAAACTAAGAATTTTGAATTTATTAATGCAGGGTGAACTGTGTGGATGTCAACTTCAGGAAATTCTGGATCTTCATCAAGTCACAGTTTCAAAAAGTCTTTCAAAGTTAAGAGAATTTTCTATTTTAAAGACTAAAAGAACATCAACAAGAATTTTTTACTATTATAATGAACAATTTGAAGACTACAATTTTTTGATGACAATACTAAAAGCTGTAAGAAACAAAGATAATGCTCTAAAAGAAGATGTTGATAATTTTAAAAAAATTGCCAAAAATAATAAAGAGTATCGGTGTTTTTAGGAGGTAATTGAGTGAAAACAACCCTAAAGGTTGAAGGTATGACCTGTAGTAATTGTGCAAAAATAATTGAAAAAGCATTTATACCTTATGAAGATGTAAAAATAAAAGTAAATGTGAGTGCCAATAAAGTTATAGCAGATTATGATGAAGATAAAATTTCATTGGCTGAGATATCCAATATTATTAAAAAAGCAGGTTACAAACCAAGTACTGGTAATGTCTTAGCAGAAGAAAAAGAAGTAATGAGAAAAATGAGAAATGAAGTTTATTTTTCTGTTATGTTATCACTACCTTTGTTAATTGGCATGTTTGCCCATTTACAAGTATTTTCATTTTTAAATATTCCGATGATATTTAGAAATGGTTATTTCCAATTGGTTAGTGGTCTTTTACTGCAAGTTCTTATTGGAAAAAGATTTTATTTAGCAGCATATAAAGGTTTGAAACAAAAAGTGTTAGGAATGGATATCTTAGTAGTTATTAGTACGACTACAGCCTTTGTATATAGTACTTATTTAGTTATATATGATGATATTAATAATATAACTCACGGAGAGTATTATTTTGAAACTAGCGCACTAATTTTAACTTTAGTGCTTGTTGGTAACTATATTGAACATATCGCAAAAAATAGAACTAGTGATGCCTTAGTTGAATTGATGAATTTAGCAGCAAAAGAGGCAAGGATTTTAGTTGATGGAATAGAAAAAGTAATTGATATAAACGATGTTAAAAAAAATGATATTATTATTGTTTTAGCAAATGAAAAAATTCCTATTGATGGTGTAATAGTTGAAGGTAATAGTTCGGTTGATGAATCGATGTTAACCGGAGAGTCACTACCAGTAACAAAAGAAATTGATTCGGAAGTATTTTCTGCAACAATGAACTTAAACGGAAAAATTATTGTCAAAACGACAAAAATTGGTAGTGAAACAGTATTAAATCAAATCATTCAAAAAGTTGAAGAAGCAAGTGCTGAAAAACCTGCAGTTCAAAGAACGGCTGATAAAATAGCTAGTATTTTTGTACCAGTAGTTTTGACAATAGCTTTACTTAATTTATTAATCCAAACTTTATTATTTAACATTGATTTTTCAAATGCATTTGAAGCATCAATCGCCGTTATTGTAATATCTTGTCCTTGTGCACTCGGACTCGCCACACCGACCTCAATCTTAGTTGGTAGTGGTTTAGCTGCAAAAAATCATATTTTATATAAAGGTGGAGAATTCTTTGAAACCGCAAAAAATATAAATGTTATATGTTTTGATAAAACAGGTACTTTAACTGTAGGAAAACCAGAGGTAATTGATTTTATCGGTAATCAAGAAATATTTGATTATACTTATTCAATTCAGAAGGATTCTACACATCCTATTAGTATTTCAGTTAATGAATATTTAAAAGAAAAAATAAATAAAGTTTATGATTTAAATTCCTTTGAAGAAATTAGAGGTAAAGGGTTATTTGCGCAAATAGAGGAAAAAGATATCTTTATTGGTAATATTAAACTGATGGAACACAATAATATTGATATTTCTAAATATAAAAATGAGTATGAAGCGATGATTAAAGCTGCAAAATCGGTAAACTTTATAGCTGTAAATAATGAATTAGTTGGACTTTACTCCATAAGGGATCAAATAAAAGAAAGTTCTAAATATTTAATTGAAGAAATGAAGAAAAGAAATTTAACGCCTTACATTATTTCAGGTGATAATAAAACTGTTACAGGGGTAATAGCAAATGAACTTGGTGTAGATGATTATTACGCTGAAGTTTTACCCCATGAAAAATCTGAAATAGTACAACTTCTCCAAAGAGAAGGTAAAGTAGTAGCTTTTGTTGGAGATGGAATCAATGATGCACCAGCATTAAAAATTGCTGATGTTGGTATTGCTATGGGTAGTGGTACAGATGTGGCAATAGATTCAAGTGATGTTACCCTGATGAATCATGATTTAATTACCGTTATTAAGGCGATTGATATAAGTAAAGCAACTCTTAAAAATATTTATCAAAATTTTGCTTGGGCATTTTCTTATAACCTTGTAGCTATACCACTTGCCGCAATGGGAAAATTGAGTATGGTTGTAGCAGCTATATCAATGGCCTTCTCTTCAATCTTTGTAGTATTAAATGCTCTACGCTTAAAAAGATATAAATTTAAAATTGATCAAAATCAAATATTTGAATCAGAGAAAATAATCGAAAAAAATGGAAAATTAAAAATCTTAAAGACACATATTTATGATATGTCTTGTATGAAGTGTGCAGCGAAAATAGAAGATGCACTTAAAAGTATTGGGATAACAGAAACAAAGTTCGATATAGAAACAAAAGTGGTTCTTATTAAGCAAGGAAATCAAACAGAAGAAGAGATAATTAATATTGTTAAAGGCGCTGGTTATACAGTTGAATTAGATAAAAGTTAGAGAGTAAATCAAAATTTAGTCTATTCATTACTCTATATTGTTTAGAGTAATGGAAAAATATTTTAATTGGTGTTTGGTTATTTTGGTGTCCTGTAATTAGTTTTCTTAAAATCACATTATACAAAAAAAATTGGAATGGTTTATGCTGAAGCAAAACGAAGTTAAAATTCAGATAACCAATAAGATTTCTGGTAGTTGTAAAATGAAATAATAGGTATTTTTAAACAAGGGGATTTAAAAAAGGAAAATTCATTGATAATGAAAGGTCATTTATTATAGACAAAAGATAGATAATTTAGGAAATGCGAAATAGGAATTCTTAAAAAAAAGTATCTTTAGAAAAGTAATTGATTTGGATGAATATTCTAATAAAATAATTATCAATGATTTAGATAAAGAAGCAGTAAAAATAATGCTAAAACATGAAAATATTACTGAGTTTGAATTAGTGAGTAATGAAGTATCACAGAGATATTTTATACTTTAGATGAAGTTATCAAAGAGTTAGAAATTAATGGAATTGAAATAGTGGGGGAAAGTGAAAATGAAAAAAATATTTAGGGTATTTATTTTAGGTGCAGCAACAATTATCTTAGTTTCTTGTTCAGATAAGAATATCGAAGAAATGACAATAAAAGGAAAAATAGAATATTTAAGTTCTGGGAAATCTGATTATTATGCGACGACAACAGATGAAGTTTTAGAAATTCGTGATGATGGTAATACAAGTTATTACGATATGCCAACAGATGAATTTTATCTATCAATAGCACCTTATGAAACATATACACACGGTTGAACTCAACATAGTCCAACGGGGTGTGAGGGCGAAATTAAAAATAAGGAATTTGATGTTTTGGTAAAAGATGAAAGTGGAACAATAATTGTAGACGAGAAAGTTAAAACACAAAATAACGGATTTTTAGATCTTTGGTTACCTAGAGAAAAGGTGCTTGAAATCACTGTGAGTCTTGATGGTAAAACTGCAACTGAGGAATTTACAACAAATCACGGAGACCAAACTTGTGTAACAACAATGAAAATTAAATAAAAAGGGGTGTGGGGATAATGAAAAGTATAAAAGTAATTGCATTAATTTTTGTTTCAGTTGTTGTTGGAGCAGTTGTGACTTTTGGAGTAATGTACCTGATGAACAATAAGACAGTCGATATGATAAGAAATAATGAAGAGTTATTTATTCCTGAATTAATAGATGTTTCATCACTCGATGAAGATTTTATAATTACTGCCGATAAAACTGAGTTTGAGTTTGTTGAAGGTTTTAAAACAGATGTTCTTAGTTATAATGAGCAAGGTTATTTAGGGAAGACTTTCAAAATGAGAAAAGGTGATACTTTTAACCCAATATTAATGAATAACTTGGATGAAGCAACTACTCTTCATTGGCATGGTTTAGAAACTAATGGGATGAGTGACGGTGCAGCAGAGCCAAATGCTAGAGTATACCCTGGAGAAGAAAAAACATATAATCTGGAAATTTCTCAAGCTGCTGCAACTATTTGGTATCACCCTCATGCACTAGGTACTACTGCAAGTCAAGCTTATAAAGGTTTAGCCGGTATGATAATTATAGAAGATGAATATAGTGATTCATTAGACTTGCCTGATATTTACGGTGTTAATGACATACCACTAGTTTTACAAGCAAAGAAATTTGATGAAAATGGTAATTTAGCCTATGGACACCACGGAATGATGGGTGGAACTGGTATGATGAATAGAAGTAATATGATGGGTATGATGTTTGAAGATGGAGATGGTTCAAACCAATCTACTACTAGTGGTTTTACAATAATGAGTAATGGTTTTTACATTCCTTACAAAGAAGTTAGAAGTGAAGTTATTAGGTTGAGGTTATTAAATGGTAGTAATCATGGAATAATGGATATTTCAACTGATACAAATGATAAAATAAATGTTATTGCAACTGATGTGGGATTTTTGGAGAATAGTCAAGAAAAAGATTTTATGGAAATCGCAGCTGGTGAAAGGTATGAAATTTTAATTGATTTAACTTCAAAAGAAATTGGAGATGAAGTTAATATTATTGCTAATGGACAACAAGTATTAACTTTAAAAATAAATGATGATACTGATGACGATTTTGACAAACCATTTACTACAAATATGATAAGTACCTTAGCCCCTATTTTAATGTATGAAGAATATACAGGACAAGCAACAACAAATACTTTTGTATTAGACAATGATCAAATTAATGGAAAACAATTTAGTATGAATACAATTGATGAAACTTTTACTAAAAATCAAATTTATTACTTAGAAATTGATAATATTTCAAATAAACATCATTCTTTTCATCCTCATAATGCAAGATTTTTGATAGTAGAAATTGATGGTGAAAAAGTAGATCCAAAAGATTTTGGATGGAAAGACACAGTGTATGTAAGAGAAGGTCACAAGGTAAAAGTACAAGTAATGTTTAAACATACTGGTCTTTTTATGTATCATTGTCATATTCTTTCTCATGAAGAAAGAGGCATGATGGGGAGATTTGAAGTAATAGATTAGTTTAGTAGTTATGAATTTTTAGTAATAAAAACACTATTTAATAAAAAAACCCAGTTTGTGGGTTTTTGTCATTTTCTCATTAATATCTTTATAAATGAAGCAGAATTCTCTTTTCTGTAAATCATTACATTTTATAAAATAGATATTACTTGTATTCTAAGGTGACTATCATAATTAAAATAAATTTCTGAAAAGTACCCGATAATTCGTGTGCTTTTTTTATTTAGATAAAAAATAATTTATCATTATTATTTTTGAATCTAGATTAATCTATTTATTTTAGGAAAACAGTAAGAAAGTTATCAAAAAGAGAAGATTTTTCTAAAGGCATTAGCAATAATGACAAAGGATTAAAAGGAAAAATATAGCATATTTAGTTGAAATTAAATAAAATTTCTAGATAATAACCTAATATTGCCATATTATGGAATTTTTGTTATAATAAATTATAAAAATTGCTAAAAGATATCGATGCCTAAATGTTACATTACAATTAATTGAAGATATTTTGAAGTTTGAAAACAAAGTTATTTTAACTGAATTTGCAACATTTAAGTTATGTATAACTGTTAAAATTGATAAAAAATTCAAAAATGCCGAATTGGTTCAAACGACAAGTTCTATTGACAGATTTTGAAATGGAATATCATTTAAACAAGCAATTAAATAAGACATATTTTAAGTATTTTAAAAATAAGGAGGAAAATAAAATGATAAAGAAAATACCAAATGAAAAAATTTATGAAAAATTAAAAGACAATGCCGAAAAAATGTATCCTAATATATTAATTGAATACAAACGAATGGATGAATTTGTTTGATCAGTTGTTAGATTTAGAATATTCACATTTTGATTATTGGCAAAATGTAAAACATTTACTCGCTATATATAATCATTGGCGTGAAAATAAAACTAACAAAAAACATATACTTTTGAATGTTTTATTTAAAATTGATGATGATAATTTAAAAAATGATTCGGAAAAATATAGAGAGACAATGGCTACGAGTTGCAAAATTAAAACATTGTTTGAGGAGCATATGGAATTAATAGGAGTGAAATTTGAGTTCAGATGTGAATCTTATGATGAAGTTCTGAGTGAGTTACCGGATGAAACTAAAGATTTTTATGAAAAAAGATATAAGTTGTAATATTTATAACAGGAGTAAATAAAGAGATACTTTTAAATCCAAATGCAATAAAAAAATTTATTATTCTTGCTTAATACTAAATCTATATAATAAGTTATTATTAATTTTTAATGAAATATTTGTTTTTCTGTAATTGCAATAAAAAACCGTCATTTGAGATGGTTTTAATCTTTTATCAATATAAATTTTAAAAAATAATTTTTTTATTCTATAGTAAAAAATCAATTATTTTATAAACGTAATACTGAAATATGAAAAAATTACATTATTTATGCTTGGAAATATATTATTCATAATGATATTACAATGTTATTTTGAATAATTTAGGAGGGAATACGTTGAGTGGATTTGGTGGTGGGTATGAATTTCAGGATAAAATAACTACTTTATTGTCAATAAAAGATTTTATAGAAAATAAGAATTCTAAAATTATAATAGAAAAAAAACTAGAAGACATAGAAGATTATTTTGATGATATTATTATAGAAAATAATGATGTTTATCTTAAAGTACAAGTAAAATATTCTAAAGATTCAAATATTACTGTGAGTATGTTGTCAAGTGGTGATTTGAATTTGTATAAACATTATAAAACTTATTTAGGTCTTATGAACAAGCAGGTCAGTTATAAGTTAGTTATAATTACGAATAGGGTTTTGGGTGAAGATTTATTTAAAAAGGATAATACAAGTGAAAAATTGTTAAATTTGCGTTCATATAAGTTAAAAATAGATAAAATAATAGAAAATAATAATATTAGAGAAAATTTTAATAAATTAAAAAACAATTTTGAAAATGAGCATTCGAATATGGAAATATTTAAAAAATTTCTTTCTGAATTAACTTTTTTTTCTGTACCTAAGGAAGTTTCATTTGATTATGATGTCCCTAAATTATTTGATAATTTTATTTTAGAGTTGTTAAATAATGATATAGGAATTGGACAATTTCCGTATCAAAATGAGTCTTCGGAAAATCTTGCAAGAAATATTGAAGAAAAAATAAGATCATGCAGGATATTTTCAGAAAAGGCTTATACAACAGATGAATTATTTAAAAATTTAGGTGTTTACCGTATAAAAGATATAATTGATAACAATTTTCCTATATACGAAAAAGAATATATTAATAGGCATGAAATTATAGAGAGCATATTAAATATATTAAAAAAAGAAAATAGTGTGCACATTATTGGGGAGCCTGGTTCAGGGAAATCATGGGTTAGCGAAAAAATTAGTAATTCTTTATTGAATAATACAGAAACTAATATCGTAAAATTACATTTCTATATTTCAGTAGAAGATTCTCACTTGAAAGAGAGATGTAACTATCAACAAATGCTTTATACAATTAAAGATCAACTAATAAATAATTATAAGATTTCATACAAAGAATTTATAACTGTTTCAGCAGTATCAGAGCAAGAAATTATTGATTTTTTTAAAAAAACTAATTTAAAATTTATACTTATTTTAGACGGATTAGACCATATTAAACGAGTAAAAAATGAAAATGAACTAAATAAGGTTTTAAGATTTATAAAAATTATAAAAGATTTAAACATAAAACTCTTGCTTTTATCACAGCCTTTGGATAATAATTGTAATATTCAAAAAATTGATATTTCTAGAATCACTGATAAAGAGACCAAAAAGTATCTTGAATTTTTTAATTTAGAAGATTCAAGTTGCGAAATTTACAGCAAGACAAAAGGTAATTTTTTATACACTAAATATATGGTAAATGCTCTTAGGAATGTTAATAAAGAAAATCAAAATGAATTTATATCTGCTATTAAAATTTATGAAGGTAATATTGAAAAATATTATGAATATCTTATTGAAGGAAATGATTGTGAAAATAGAATTTTATCTCTACTATGTTGTACGAATATTCCTCTGAATTCATGCGAGATAAAAACTATTCTAGCTTTCATAAAACAAAAAGTAACTAATAATAGATTAGATAAAATAAAGCATATTCTTAACATTGATGGTTATGGAAATTTCTCTCTTTATCATGAGAGCATAAAGAGATATTTTTCAGAAAAACATGTTAAAGATCAAGTTGACTTTAAAGTCTTATATTTAAAACCATTATTTAAATTTTTTAATAGAAAAATTGCAAATTTTTTTGATAGTTGGAAAATGTATAAATATTTTATTCAATTAGCAGTTGAATTAAATCAGTATGAACCAATTAATAATTTTATAAATATTGAATTTGTAAATTTATCAGTACAAAACGGTTATGGTAGCGAATCCATTTTGAAAAATTATAAAAGTTTTGTGATTACAGCAACAAGAAGAAAGGATTTTAAAAATCTCATTATATTAAGCGAAATGAAAAAAGAAATTGATGCACTAGAATTGAATATGGATAGTTTTCTAGAGGAATATTTCGAACAAATATGTTATATTAATGATTGTGATGAAGAATTTGTAAATAAATTAATGTGCGAATTCAAACCAAAATATGGATTAAGGGTTCAAAGGACATTAGCTGCAATAAATAATAAAAATGGCTATGAGTTGGAAGATTATATTGATGGTGAGTTACCGAATATTAATACAAAGACTGCGAAATATATTATGAACAGTAAAAATCCTGAAAAAGTACTAGAATTTATTCAAAATTTAGAAATATCTCGCGATGTACTATATTTTTTATGGGAATTAGATTTAAAATGCCCAAAAATAAAAGATTCAGACATTGATTTTAATGGTCTATTGATACTTTCTGGTTTTCATGTGAAGTTAAGCACTTTTAATATATCAAAAGCAAAAGAAATACTAGATAAAACATACATTATAAATTCAGAATTATTGAAGTTAATTTCTTTTACACATGAATGCGATAAATCTAATTTAGAACATTTCAATTATTTGAAAGAAAAAACAGACTGGGTTAGTAGATTTTATTATGTATTGGTAAATAATTTTAATTTAAATAAATATAAAGATGATAGGATATTTATTAAATATATTAAATTGTTAAAGAATACTCATAAAAATAGATATGAAGGAAAGCCAAGAGCTTGCGATATGCATTTTAGCTTCTTTGAGGTTAATTTTTTGATTCGAAATATAATCAATAATCTAAAAAATGAAGAAAATATATATGCTATTCTTGATATAATATTATTTTCTGATGAGAATATAATATTTGGAATACATGGTCTAAATATAGAAGAATTACTAGACTTTATAAACTTTAAAATTAAAAATAGGTATATGTGGAAAATTTATCGAAAATATCTAAAATTTCATAAAAATTCTGAATTTTCTTATTTAGAATTAGCGGATTATTCTCATAAATTATCACATATTAGAATAAAAAATAATAAAAGAATCAATAAAAATTTTGCTAAATTTGTATCCGAGTTATTAGCATATACGAGCAGAAAGGATATTTCGTTTAGTTGCATGATTGAGACAGTATCATTAATAGAAATTCCAGTTGAAAAATTGAAATTTTACTATGAGCTTCTTACATATAGCAGATATATACTTTATAGAACAGATGGAAAAGAAACTAGGCATTTTGAATATCAAATATTTGAAAAATTTATTAAAGATTTTCAAGAACAGGCAATTTGGTATGTTATTAATAAAATTAGAAGATACCCCAATGATTATAATATAGAGAAAATGATTAATTGCATATTTGAAAATATTGAAGGAATTGATGAAAATTTAGTTTTGCTTATTTATAAATCACTGAATGCAGGTGAATTAACTAATATTTTTGAATCATATGCTCGAATAATCAACAATAATAATACTAAAATTGATGATGCTAAAATTAGTTATTTTGAAAAAGATTTATGTGCTAAAATATATACTCAAAATAATTATAAACCAATAGGAAAAATCGATGAATTAAATAAATTTATCTCACATATAAACTATAAATATAAAAAATTTGAAGATTTATCAATATTTAAGATTGAAGATGGAAATATAGAAAAATCTGATATGAATAAAACACCATTTATAGTGCTGGATGAAAATTATGATTTAAACAATTTTTGGATAGATTTGAGAGATAAAAATATAGACTACAATCATTCGGAAGGTGTAACTATATTAAAACACAATATTAATACAATATTAAGAAACATAAAATTTGGTTATAAAACGGATGATTTACATAGTAAAATAGATTATTTAATAAAAATAGTAGAAGATGTAGCCGAAGATGAAATATTCATTGAATTTCTAGTTAAATGTTTCATAAATATAAAAGATGGATGGTATCGTTCCTGTGAATATATTCATTATTTTGATAAAGCCTATAATATTTCTGAGCAAAAAACAAGTGAAATGTTATTTATATATTTGGAAAAAGAAATGAATTCAAATTTTTATACTTATAATTTTTCTTTTAATGTGATAAGATTGATAAAAAAATATTACAACGAATCGTTCTGTTCTTCTTTGGAGGCATTAATTATATATCAAAAAAAGAGACTCCCATATTTTAAGAAAGAATTGAAATTAAATCTAGAAATTCCAAAAATTTATAACAAAAATACTTTAATTATATTGTTAATGATGGAAAAAATGAAAAGATTAGATAAGCATAGTATTTTAAATACATTAAGCAGTTTTAAGGAAATTAATGATATAGATAATTATAAGAATCCATTGTCACAGGCATTAAAAGATTTTTACTCTGCTTATGATGGAAACTATAAAATTATTTATAGAGTTCTCTATGATCAATTTAAAACGAATATCAATCAATTAAAAAAGGACATGGATATTATGAATATAATGAACAGTACAGACATTATTTTGAAAGCGGAACTAGGGCTAGTTGATTTTAACAACGAGGAAAATAAAATAGTTACGAATACTTCAGAGAGAAATATTCAATGTTTATTATTTGCTAATAATTTAGAGAAATTTATAAATATAGAAGGGATAGAACAAATAGAAGAACTGTTTTCTGATAGTGTAAAATATGAAACATTTTTAAATAAGAACATTATGCCTTGGACAGAATTTTGGTCAATACTTTATCCTAAATTAATTATTCAAAATCAACTTTACTGTTTAATATTAAATCATATTAACAATAATGTTAGAGATAATAAATTTAATAAATATGAAATTAGTTTCATTTATAATCAGACTAGATTTGATATTGAGAAATTGATAGAACAAAATAATGCTCAATTTATACCTATTAACAAAAATGATTTTATAATAATAGAAGATAGATTGTATACACATATTTCCAAAGACTATAAGATGCACGTGGAAAGAAAGTCAGAGAATTATATACTACAGTCACCAGTGTTTACGAAAGAATATATATTTGATATCAAAAATGATATAAGAAAAAATAGAGATATAAATCCATATACTTTAAATTGTTTCCACGATGTTAATTTAAATATGACTTACAAAAATATTTGCAGTAATCATGGGAATGAACGTGTTGAGATAGCAATTGTTATGTTTATAACCAAAAATGAATATGAAAAATTAAAAATATTTTATGGAAAGAAAGTGAAGATTATCGGAGGAAAGATTTTTGAGTAAATATCAAGTGAGCAGTTCGTAATTAAAAATTTAATCTGTTACAGATTTGATGTTTTATAAAGACCGATAAATATAATGATATTTATGAGAGATTATAATGTGAATGGAAATAAATTTTAAAAAGCAATAGTTGACATGATATTTTTATATGCACGTGATAAATATTACGGATTTTTAATGCTACGCTAAATATTCAGATATTAAATTGTATTTAAACTCTAATATATTTGAGCATGTAATATTTGTGAAAAACTGTTATAGCATAAAAAATTTGCATGGGGGGGATTTTATGAATGAAAATAATTTGAAACATTATTAGGGGATTAGCATAAATTAATAGATCCAACACTTTTAGTTGAATATATGAACATGATATTGGATTAGTATTTTTAAAATTTATTTCAGAAAAATTTGAAATTAGAAAACAAAAATTAATTCTGTGAGATGAAAGTTTTGTAAATTTTAAAAAATAACTAAACAATAAAATTGCAAAATTGACTGTTAATTTTCTTAAAGCATATATGCACGCTTTTTTTACGTTTCAGGAAATATTTTGATAATGAAATTCATTACTTTATATATTTTAAATTGAAAAAAAGAATAAAAAAATCTTATGCACTCAGATCACTTGGTCTAGTGCTTTTATTTTTTAATCAACTTGATTTGCATTTTCTACAATGTGAAATTATACAACTTTTTTAAATTTTGATGAATATTTTGCTAATAAAAGTTAAATATTTCCATAAATTAATAAAAAAAAATACATTGTAAATTTTCTGAAATTGTTTTAATTTATAAAAAATGATAGAATATAGTAGAAAACAATTAGGAAACTGTTAAAAATAGGGGAGTCAATAAAATGGGGTATCAAAGCGAAGCAGCATTAGAAAATGAGCTAATTAAAGATTTATCTAAAATGGGATATGAAAGGGTGTTAATTAAAGGTGAAGAGGAGTTAAAAAGTAATTTAAAAAAGCAATTAGAAAAATTTAATCATACCAAACTTAAACAGCATGGAAAAGAGTCTTTTTCAGATAAGGAATTTGAAAAAATTCTTATTCACTTAGATGGAGGAACAATTTTTGAAAAATCTAAAAAATTAAGAGATAAATACGAGTTACCTTTAGATAATGGTGATATTTTTTATGTTGATTTTATTAATATCAAAGATTGGTGTCATAACGAATTCCAAGTTTCTAATCAAATTAGTGACAAAGGGAAATTTACTGTAAGATATGATGTTACTATTTTAATTAATGGATTACCTTTAGTTCAAATTGAATTGAAGAAAAGAGGCAAGGAAATGATAGAAGCTTTTCATCAAGTTGCCAGATACAGAAGTTATGCATTTACTGGATTATTCGGATATATTCAAATATTTGTATTATCAAATGGGGTAACAACTAAATATTTTTCTAACAATAAAACATTATCTGAAAAACAAATTTTTTCTTGGGCAGATGAAGAAAATGAAAAACAAAATAATTTAAGTAAATTTACTGAATCATTTTTAGAAAAATGTCATTTAGCAAAAATGCTAACAAGGTATATAGTTTTAAGTGAAGAAGAGAATACTCTTATGGTTTTAAGACCATACCAATATAATGCAGTAGAAAAAATTATAAAGTTAGTAGAAGACACTCCAAATAAAAATGGTTATGTCTGGCATACAACAGGAAGTGGTAAAACTTTAACTTCTTTCAAAGCAAGTCAAATATTATCCAAATGGGAAAACGTTGATAAAGTAGTGTTTTGTGTAGATAGAAAAGATTTAAACGCCCAAACATTAAAAGAATTTAATTCATTTAGTAAAGACAGTGTTGATAGTACCGAAAACACAAAAAAATTGATAAAACAACTAACGGATAATAAGTCAGGAACTATTGTTACTACGCTTCAAAAACTTAACAATGCAGTTTCCAAACCTTACAATTTAGAATTATTAGAACCAATGAAAAATAAAAGGATAGTATTCATTTTTGATGAGTGTCATAGAAGTCAATTTGGTGAATCACATACAAAAATCAACAATTTTTTCACCAACAAACAATTTATTGGATTTACCGGAACACCAATTTTTAAGACAAATCACAATAACAACAAAACAACTGAAATGTTGTTTGGAGATTGTCTTCACAGATATATTATAAAAGATGCGATAGCGGATAATAATGTCTTAAAGTTTTCAGTTGAATATATAAGTACAATGAAACACGCTAAAATGCAAGATAGTTCTGGTAGAGATTACGCTTATGATAGCGAAAAAATTAAAAATATTGATAAAAAAGAAGTGTTTGGTGATCTGAGACGTCTTGAATTAATAACAGATCATATAATAAGTATTCATAATAAAAAAACTAAAAATGGAACATATACTGCAATATTTGCAGTAAACAGTATTGAGAATTTAATTAAATATTATGATCTTTTTAAAAAGAAAAAAGAAGAGGGAAAACACAATTTAAAAATTGCAACTGTATTTACATATAAAGCGAATCAAGATTTCTCAGATGAAGGTAATTATGATCCTGAATTTATAGAAGAAAACCCCCATAACCGTGTTAAATTACAAGAATATGCTGATGACTACCATAAAATGTATAATAGTAAATTTGATATTAGCAAAAATTTTAATGGATATCAAATAGATATATCAAAAAAAGTGAAAGCTGGGCAAGTAGATATACTTCTTGTAGTTAATATGTTTTTAACTGGGTTTGACTCAAAAAAACTAAATACAATTTATATTGATAAAAATTTAAAATATCATGGTTTAATTCAAGCTTATTCTAGAACTAATAGGCTATATGATACAAAAAAAGTGTGCGGATATGTTGTTAATTATAGAAATTTAATAAAAAATACAGAAGATGCAATAGTGTTATTTTCTGATGAAGATGCTTTAAGCATAGTCCTTAGTAGGTCTTATGAAGAATATGTCGAAGAGTCAAACGAAGCTATTGACAATCTAAAAAAAGTGTTTGATATAGATGGGCATTTAGATGGTATTCAATCAGAAAACGAGAAATTAGAAATTATTAGAAGAATGAGAGCTTTAATAAGAATGATGAATAAACTAGAAGCATTTAGTGAATTTGATTATAAAGACATTGAGATTACTGAACACCAATATTCTACTCTTAGAAGTAATTATGTCGATCAATATAACAAAACAAAAAATAATGATAAAGAATCAATACTTGATGACATTGATTTTGAAATTAACCTTTTAAGAAGAGACAAAATTAATGTAGATTATATATTAAATTTATTAAAAGAGTTGTCTAAAGAAGATAAAGATTATGACAAAAAGAAAAATACAATTATTAAAATAATGGCTATTAATCAAAATTTAAGAAATAAGAAAGAATTAGTAGAAGAGTTTATAGAAGAATGCAATGCAGGTGGATTGGATGAGTTTAAGACTGAAGGTGAGTTTGATAAGTTCATGAATAGAAAAAAAGAAATAGATTTGGAAGATTTATGTAAAAAAGAGGAAGTTGACATCAATATAATTAAAGAAGTGGTAGATGAATATCAATATGTTGGTAAAATGAATAGTAAAAAAATAAAAAGCTCTATTAAAAAACCTACCAAAATTGAAGGAAGTTTCCTTAGTGCAAAGATTGCTAAAAAGAAAAAAGTTAGCCTTGAGATAAAAGAATTGGTAGATAAATATACTTGGTAAATTAAAAATTATTAAATATTTAAATGATATATATAAACATAAAATAGGAGAAAGAAAATGACACAATCACAAAAACAGATGCTTGAATCTAAACTATGGGCAATAGCGAATAATTTAAGAGGAAATATGGGAGCAGATGAATTTAAAGATTATATACTAGGTTTTATTTTCTATAAATTTTTATCAGAAAAAGTAGAAGACAGAGCAAATGCGGAATTAGAAGATGATGGATTAATTTTTAATAATGCAATTATTGATAACGAAATAATAGATATTTTAAAAGATGAACTTGTTGATGAATTAGGGTACTTCATAGAACCTAAATACTTATTTAAGACTATTGTAAAAAGAGCAATTAATAAAGAATCGATAATTGAAGATTTAACTAGAGCGCTTAAATCTATAGAAGTAAGTACTTTAGGAACTGACAGCGAACAAGATTTTGCAGGATTGTTCGAAGATTTAGATTTAACATCTTCAAAATTAGGAAAAAATGTTGACCAAAAAAATAAACTTATTAGTGAAGTTATCAAATATTTAAATGAAATTGATTTTAATTTTGATGATTCAGATTCAGATATATTAGGAGATGCTTATGAATATTTGATAGGACAATTTGCGAGTAGCGCTGGGAAAAAAGCAGGAGAATTTTATACTCCTCAACAAGTATCAAAAATTCTGGCAAAAATTGTAACGTTAGGGAAAAAGAAAATCAGAACTGCATATGATCCCACTTGTGGTTCAGGGTCTTTATTGCTTAGAATAGAAAAAGAAGCAGAAGTAGGATATTTTTATGGTCAAGAATTAAATACCACAACTTACAACTTAGCGCGCATGAACTTGATTCTTCATGGGATTAACTTTTTAGATTTTGATATCGCACAAGGAGATACGCTAGAAGATCCTCAGCATAAAGATAAAGTATTTTCAGCAATTGTTGCGAATCCTCCTTTTAGTGCAAAATGGAATGCGGATGAATTAAAATATGATGATGAAAGATTTTCGCCTTATGGAAAACTTGCACCAAAATCAAAAGCAGATTTTGCTTTTGTACAACATATGATTTACCACCTAGCAGAGGATGGAACAATGGCTATCGTATTACCGCATGGAGTATTATTTAGAGGAGCAGCTGAAGGTGTTATTAGGAAATATCTAATAGAAGATAAAAATTATTTAGATGCAGTAATAGGATTACCTGCAAATATGTTTTATGGGACTAGTATTCCGACTTGTATATTAGTGTTTAAAAAATGTAGAGTAAATGATGATAATATTATCTTCATTGATGCTAGTAAAGAATTTAAGAAAATTAAAACACAAAATGCACTGACTGATGACCATATTGAAAAAATTGTTAGTACGTATGCAAACAAACAAGAAATCGAAAAATATTCAAGATTTGTTCCGTTAAGTGAAATTAGAGAAAATGATTATAACTTAAACATTCCTAGATATGTTGACACGTTTGAAGAGGAAGAAGAAATAGATTTAAATTATGTAGCTAGAGAAATCAAAAAAATAGATATGGATATGAAAGAAATAGATGAAGAAATAAAAAAATTCTGTAACGAGCTTGGTATCGAAGCTCCGATACTTTAGGAGACTTTTAATATGGATAAAGTGCGTTACTTAAGGATTGGTGAGTTAGATGGATAACGTGCCAAAATTGAAGTTTAAGGAATTTGACAATGAATATAAACCTATTAATTTAAAATCAGTTACTACTATAAGACGTGGCTCTTCTCCGAGACCAATTCAAAAATATGTAAATAAAGGAAATTGTAAATGGCTTAAAATAAGTGATATAAAGGGAAAATTTATTAATAATATAAAACAAAATATTACTAAAGATGGAGCAAAAAAAGGATTATACGCCCCAAAAGGATCATTTATTCTAACCAATAGTGCCTCTCCAGGGATTCCAACGTTTAATAACATAGATTGTTATTTAAATGATGGGTTTTTAAAAATAATGAAATGTTCTGAGATTAATTTTAATTATTTCTATTACAATGTGTTAAATTGTAAACCAAGATTGCTACGTGAGGGAGCTGGAGCAGTTTTTACTAATTTAAAAAAAGAAATTTTAGAGAATTTTATATTTTATTTACCTAACTTAAAGGAACAAGTTAAAATTGCATCATTTTTATCCACAATTGATGGAAAAATTGAATTTTTATCAAATAAACTAGAACTCCTTAAGTTATATAAAAGAGGATTTGTTCAAAGATTTAAAAAAATTGATGTATCACAAAGTTTTTACATAAAAGATATATTTAATATTACTAGAGGAAATGTTGTACCGAAAAGATCTTTATCACCTGAAAATA
>JABENI010000037.1 GCA_013332095.1 Candidatus Bathyoplasma sp. NZ | reverse complement strand
ATTTCAAGATTTAATGCTTCGCTCCTCTTAAAACAGTTTAATATGAAATTTTGGTCTTTTTTTGATTGTAGGATAATGTCTTGCCAATGATGATTATAGTCATAAGCTGAAATATCGGGAAATGTATCAATTATGTTAGGCTCCATTACTATATAACTAAATTCGCCAATATAACTATATTCATCAATATCTTTTAAAGATGACTCAATTATTTTTAGCCTAGTTGGAAGGTATATTATTTAAACCTATGGTATTCACAAACTTATCAAGAGTTTCTCTATCATTGTCCTTGAGTAAGTATGCCTCTCCTTCAACTTCAAAATATCCTGAATTATAATCCAGTATTTCACCATTAGGAAAAACAAAGTTAATATCTCCTCCCGGTATTCTATCAAACATAATAAGTCCTTGTGCTTTACTTCTTTTAAAACATCCTAATATAAATTGTTGATCCTGTTTTAATTGAAGATAAACATCCTGATTATAATAATTACTGACATATGTATCGGCAGAGATAGTCTTGACTATTGTATAACTATACTCACCAATATCTTCTAAAAATGGCTCAATCATTTTTAACTTATCTCTTCTGGTAATCTGTGAAGGTGTGTTATTTATTACAACATAAACCGTAATACTTCCACAAATCAATATTGCTAATAAAATAAAAAATAATTTTCTAAATTTTTTCATCGTATCACCTCCCATTTTAAAAATATAGAAATTTTTGCGAGAATAACAAATACTTAAATAGTCTATTAACTGCTGGATTTAGTGAACATCTATGAACAACATTTTATTTAGAATCAATACTAATTTAAATATAATGTCCTTCTCGACTATTTATAGTTTACTACAATTTTTAATTTTTCTTACCGGTTTAGGGGTATCTTACATTTTTTTAATATTAACTTACAATCAAAAAAATTAACAACAATAATATAAATTTCACAGTTGCTGATAAACTTGTTATTTTTTTAACTGTTCAATTATATTTTTGATATTAAATGTTTTTTCAAATATATTTTCACCAAGAAATTCGCCCATAGTTTCATCTTACCGTTTATCTTAAATGTGCTCGGTGGCTTGGAAAGATTAAAAGGAATATAATAATCATCTTTTGAATATTTTATTTTTTCTATTATTGAATCGATACTATTGATAAATATTTAGAACTTTTTTCAATCTGATTGATATTTGCTATTTACTAAAGTTGAATAATATTCAATGTTTTTATATCTCTTGCTCAAAGGACAAAGTTCTTTTTTTTCTCAGGATGGAAGTAGAAGTATAAGATTGATTATTTATCTTCAATTTAATAATATTATTTGTTGTGTTTTTAAAAGATAAATAATTTTCTCATTTTAAAGCTTATTTAAAATAGTGGATGTAACTATAAATAATTATAGAATTATGATATTTTTTTAAAATTACTTTTTCTGAATATTTTTCATTTTTTTTTATAGTATTTATAGGAATTTTTGAATTAGATTAACAACTAATTGTAATATTAATTTAATCAGGAAAAAGATAGATAAAAGGACAATGGTATTAATAATTAGGGATAATCTTACTACTTTAAAGTTGAACTGGTCTTTGTGTAAAAAAGAAAAGAGCATAATTATTAAATTTAAACCGATGTTTATACAAAAAACAATTATTAAGTTATACATCATTATTTGAGGAACGCTTAAATCACTGATGAGAGCTGGTGTTGAATTTACTATTTGATCGTAAAAAGCAATAACAAGATCCTTAAATTCCACCGGATAAACAGCAATTAAAGTTAGGAGAATAAAAGTAATAGAAACAGAAATTAAAGCGTACAGTTTGTAGATAGATTTCATAATTTCACCTAAAATAATTTCATCATTGACATTTTTTTATCTGATAATTTACAAAGAATGAAGATAAATATACTGGCTAGTCTTAAGTTATGAAAATACTGAATATGGAAATCTAGTTGGAAGAATTTATGATATTAGTAGAACAGATGAACTCAATGTGGATTATATCTCAGATATATTTAAAAAAGAACTTATCAATAATGAAAGAATTAGAGTTTGGAAAGTTTAAAATCGGAATGAATCCGGTTATTTTTATTTAACACAACTAACCATAGAGTAGCAAAAAGACATAATTTATATGCAACGCTATACTTAAATCATTTGAAGAAATAAGCGATTCAGGGATGTGAATTGCTCATTAATTGACAAAGATTGAAAAAACAGTTTTTATGATGAAAGTAAATCACAAATGCTAGCGGATATTTGTAAAAAATGGATAGCACGTATTTTAGAATATGCAAAAAATGACACGGAGATTACTAATCCGATAGAGTATTCATACAAATGTCGAGTTTGAGGGTATGAAGTTCTTTGATGTATTTCTTGGAATGATGCAAACAGAAAGACATTATGTTGAATTACTGCAACTAGAGGAAATGCGACAAGAACAGAGTTAAACTCACGTGATTCAATAGCAAATCCATATTTAGCGTTTGCAAGTATTTTAGCAACGTACTTAGAGTTATTAAAAATAATAAAAAAGCACGAATCTAACATATTTGAATCTGTATGAATTGGCAAAAAAGAAAGAGAAAAATTAGGAATCGGTAATTTTCCTGAAAATTTAAAAGATGATTTAAATGAGACATTAGAAGTAGAATTTATTAATAAATTTTCAAAAATTAAAAATAAATAATGGGAAAAATATAGACTGGAAATTAATGACAGACATTAGATAGATATTTAAATTTATAGTAAAAAAAAGGTATTGAAATTTTATTTCAGCACCTTTTTATTGAGAATTAATTTTATTTTTTCAATTTCTTAATAATTTAGACAATAATTAAGGAAACTGTTTTATCAATTATAGCCTGTGAAATGAGAGCAATTATTGTTAAATGTAATGTTTTTGCAACAATTTTTAAAATATCGAATAAATTATCTTTTAGAATTTTCTTCTTTTAACGGTTCAATTAAACTTTCGATATTAAATGTTTTTTCAAATACATTTCCAGTCGAGTCTTCTAAATAAATAGTATACATGTAGGTATCCGGATTTGCTATTATGTAACTGTGTAAGTCGAGAAATTCGCCAATAAATTGCTCTTCACCATTTACTCTAAATATGCTTGGTATTTCGGAAATATGAAAATTAATAAAATAATAATCGCCTCTTGAATACCTTATTTCCTCTAGTTCCACTGTTGGAACGATACTATCAACAAATATTCTGATTTTCTTACTATCCGATTGATATGTGCCATTTACTAAAGTTGAGTAATATTCAATATTATTATACCCTTCATCAAAATACAAAGTTATTTTTTGCTCAAGAGAAATAGTATAGGATTGACCATTTATTATCAATTTAACAATATTATTTGTTGTGTTTTCAAAATCTAAATCATTTTTATTTGTCATTTTTGCAAAATCTAAATTTGGCACAGACGGTAAAGTATATATATTTATATAAAATGGTACGTTTACTATATCTTCTAAAGTTTTAAGTGAAATAGTATATTTACCTTTACTTAGACCAGTTATTTTTGTGGCTCCATAAGAATCAAGCCTAGGAATAGTTCTAACTATTTGACCGTTTTCATCAATTAATTCTATCATCTCCATGGCACCGTCTATTGAACCATCTATGAATATATCTTCATTATCATCAATATCAACAATTAAATTTGTTTTGATTTTACTAGAATCTTCATCGCTATTTTGTAAAACACCTTTTAGATGCATATTTGGATCTATTGTAGGTTTTTCTAAAGAATTAAAATAGTTAAATTTTGAAGGCTTGTTTGAAGAAGAAGGTGTTATTATCACTGAAGTTTCTCCGTAAGCTTTGTTGCGTATTATATTAGCACCATGAATAGCAACTCTTTCCATGTTTCCTCTAAGATCACCCTCTTGATCATATGCTCTTGCAACTAAATCATATATTCCATCCCTTAAATTTAGAGAACTAATATCTATCGTTGAATCAGTACCAACAATATCGTCACTAATCAACCATTCTGTACGTGTAATTCCAACATTATCTGAAGCCTCCATAGTATAAATAGTAGGACTGAGTTGGACTAATGTAACTGTAGGAACTTCATAGTCAAATGATTGTCTATTTTGCTCGAAAATAGCCCAAAATAGCATCCTTTGATCTTCATCTTGTGCAGTGTTCATAAATGCATCATAAAATTCTACAGATGAATTTAAAAGACTGCTATTCACTACATCATTTACACGATTAAACCCTCCTGAAAAAACATCATCACCATCAACTACTGAATCAGCCAAGTCCTGTAATACACCAGCGACATACCCTTCCATTTTAGCTCTATCAGAAAACATTGTACCATGATCCTGATTATCAAGAGAGGTTCTCCCTCCACCTGTAGAAAGAAGTTCCAAACTTTCCAAATCCAAGCCATGATAATCAAGTGTGTTATCAGCTTCAGACTTATACTTGTAATTCAAATAGGTACTCTCATTTCTTATTTGTGAAGAAATAAAATGTGCATATCCCTCACTATAAGCAATTCCTACGGTTGAAGGATCTTTAAGGTTGTGATACCCTCCACTATTTGCTGGGAATCCAATGTTTTTAAACATTATGTAATGCCCATATTCATGCAATATTATAGCACTATCAAACTGATCTGGATCAATATGATCAGAAGATATAGACATGAAAGTATCAAAATAAGTACCGATTGTAGAATTATCTTCCCATATCAAATCCAGTTGATCTATAGGACCTATTGTTCTCAGATGGAAATCATAACCCTCTTTTATCCAGTGATACATATTCATCACACTCCTTATTTCAAAGGTATCATCCATAATAAGTGTACCAAAATCATATGTAGAATTTTGTAGATTATTTATGACACTACTTTTCCAAAAATATATGTTCCTCCCTCTATATCCTGGATCGGTAATTTTGACAGCTTCATTATCCAATGTAACTTTAATATAAAAATTCGTAAAATCTTCTAAATCTTGGGGATTCAATGTGACAGAAAAATCACCATTATCATCAGTAGTGGGATTAGCAAGGA
>JABENI010000044.1 GCA_013332095.1 Candidatus Bathyoplasma sp. NZ | reverse complement strand
ATAAGAATTCCATACAAACTATAGTTTTTATAATCAAAAGATTCATCCTCTATTATAAATTCGTACTGATTTTGACTTAGTTGTAAATCATCTAAAAACACATATTCAATCGCGTTTATTTTTCTTCGTGATGAAAAATGATAAGGATAGTTAGCATCTATTCCAAGGTGTGCAAAATAACTTTCTTGTTGGTTAAATGTAACAAATTCAGGACCATCTAATTTCGAATCACTACATGCAGTTATAAATGTCATTACTATTATAGTAATGACATTTATTAATATTTTTTTAATCATTTTAGACAAGATTTATGACCATGTTCTATAAATAGTTCCCTCTGGATTATATTTATAAACACGCCCTCTAAACTCATTTTTTGGAGTAATGAATTTAGCGCTGCTTTCATATTCATAATCACCTTGGCCAAACCATTTAAATTTTTGCTTGTAAATTTTAACCCTATGTTCAGCAGCCCAAGAATTTAAAGAAATTGCATGAAAATTTCCTGGTGTTTCTGGACTTATAGTAAAGGTGTATCCCGTCATTTCAGTAGACGTATAACTATAACTAATAGTTTTTGAAATTTTTGCAGTACCTATAACGCTTCTTGCAAGATTTCCACTAATACTTAAACTCCCTGTATAAGAATTAGTAAATGTACCAGATGTAGAACTAGAATATGACAAAGTAAATGAGCCATAATTATCTTTTGCCCACCAACCCGATAGGTTACGCATCATATAGTAGTCAGAATCAATATTATAAGTATAATCATACCTATAATCACTACTTCCTACTACATTATTTTTGTAGACTGTTTCATAAGTAGATGCTTCTACATTTTTTGTAAAAACAAGTGCTATAAATATTGTAAATCCTCCGATAATTTTTTTCAAATTAATAATCTCCTTTTTTAATTTTTTATATAAAAATAAACATCAAAATACATACATTTTCTCCTTTCATAAACATTATAATGCAATATTTGCAAAAAAAATGTCACTTTTTGTTGAGTGATTCAAATTTTACGAAGTTCTTTTTCCCTTTAGCATATTTATTTTATTGTATCATACAAGCTACTGAAATTGCCTATTTATCTTAATTTCTTAAGGTATTAGATAATTTAGTTTATGTGATGGTCTTTCATTATTGAAATGATTAACGTAATTTTCAATTAACATCCTAATATTTTTACAATTATGCGTATAAAAATCCAAAACAAACTCTTTTTTTAGCCAACCGTTTGTAGATTCAATAACAGAGTGGTTGTAGGAGTATCCAAAAATCTAGATTCAAAGATTAGCAAATTAAATTTTGTATTTTTAAACATTTAATAAAACTATTTTATAATTAAGGATTTAAAAGATTTTCCCCGCCAAGTGCAAAAGAAAAGCGCAGGAACTGCAAGAGGCAAATAAGTTTTTATGTTTAATATTTTGTTTTACCATTTGGATAACTCTCTTGCTGAAAACTTCTTTTCTCAACTAAAATCAGAATTTTATTATTAGTTCCTTTAAGTCTATCGATGACTTTAAAAGAAGATTAAAAGAATATATAAGATACTATAATAAAGAAAGAATAGTCAGTAAACTTAAAATGTCACCTATTAATTTTAGGCGACAAGTGATAGAATTGAATCTGTAACAATAAGTTCTCCAGTAAACTGGTTGCAGTGCAATTATCAAGGCAATTTCCTTTTCGTGACATGCTTTGAATTATTCTATGCTTCAAAAGTTTATTTCTATATCTGAAGTTTTGGTATTGAAATCCTTGATCTGAATGGATAATTAATCCATCAAATGTTTTATTATTTAATGCTTTTTTAAGCATTTTAAGAATAAAATCCACGTTGGGGGTATAGGGGAATAACTGATGACTTCTCTCGTATAAAGGTCAATGAGAGGAGACAAATATACTTTTCTGTTAAATAACTTGAATTCAGTTACATCTGTAACCCATTTTTGATTGATATCAGTAGTTCTAAAATCCCTATTCAATATATTTTGTGATACCCTTCCTTGAGTTTCTTTATATGAACTATATTTCT
>JABENI010000026.1 GCA_013332095.1 Candidatus Bathyoplasma sp. NZ | reverse complement strand
GAACACAATTGTTAGATGAAGATGCAGCAATAATAGAATTAGGAACAGCAGGAAACAAGGTAATAGTAAAATATAACGTAACTGATGCAGCAGGAAATAAGGCAGTAGAAGTAAGTGCAACATTTACTGCGTATAGACCTTCAACTCCTGCAACTCCAAGGAAGAAAAAACTTACTATTAGTTTAGAAGGACCAACTACAATTACATTAGAGTTGGGAACTGTTTATAGCGAACCAGGATATACAGCTACTGCAGCAGATAAAACAACTGATATTACTTCAAATGTAGAAGTAGATTATGCTAATTTTGATGAAAATAAAATAGGAATATACACAATTGTTTACGAAATAACAGATAAAGGTGTAACTAAAAAAGCAACAAGAAAAGTAAAAGTTGTAGATACAGTAGGACCACAAATCACATTAAATGGATCGGCAATAACTTATGTAGCATTAAATGGCGTATATAATGAATTAGGAGTTGAAGTATTTGATTATTCTCAAACTGAGGCGGTAGTAATCTCAGAAACTATTATTAATACAAATGCAGAAGGAACGTATACCGTTACATATAAAGTAAGAGATATTGTAGGAAACGAATCAACAGTAGCAAGAACGATCATAGTAGCGAGTAGCACTACTGAAACTATAACTATAGAGATTGCCTTAGGAGCACAGGAGATTATCAAAGAAATTAGTTCACCATTATTAGATTTACAGGAAACAGAAATAATGTACTTAATAAGTGAATTAGAACCACCAATAGATTCTAATTGGTTAACAGAAAGCCAAGTAGCGGAAATAATACCTACAAAAGAAAATTCATATTTATATGTTTTATTAAAAGCGAAAAATGGAGCGCATGAAATTAAACAGTTAGAAAAATTAAATATATACGAAGAGATTCAAGCTAATGATACTAGTAAAGTTGTCTATGGAGTTAATAAGAAAATTTCATCATTGGGTGAGTTAATAGCTGATGCAAAAATAGATAAGTGGATATATGATGATAACTTGATCAAAATCTATAAAAATAATGAGAATTCAATAATTGAATTTAATAATAATTTAGAAATTTCATATCAAGATGTTATAGTGTATTACCAAGTAGTTGAGAATAGTAATGGAAATGGATTAAGCATTATTCCAAACGTAAAAGCAGCAGAATTAACAAAAGTAGAATTAACAAAAGATGAAAATTTCAGAGTAAAAGTAGATAAAGGGCAAACATTGAAATATTATATAGGAGTAGAAAATTCAGAAGTTATAACTTCACAAACATATTATTTAAGTATAGATGCAAATGACAAGATATTTATAAATGCTGACACGAATAACAATAATTTACTGTTAATATTAGGGATAATATCAGGAGTACCAATAATAGGAGTAGCAGGATTGTATGTTGTTAAAAAAAGATATTTCTAAAAGAATAAAAAAATTTAAAAATTAAAAGAGGATTGATGAAAATCAATTTTTCTTTTATTAATTATGAGATATTAAAATAAAAAGGTCTTATCAGTAGCATTCTATAGAGATCAACTATGCTATCCTAATAAAATTGGCATTTAAAATAGTAAAATATGATTGAATTATTAAACTCAGCAAAAAATTTAGATTTTAACAAAATATTATCATCGCTGGCTATGATGCAGTATATTCAAGGAAAAAAAAATTTAGTGCGAGATCTTATAGCAATAACTTTATATTGAGAGAAATAAAAAAAGCAGTTAATTGTGCCAATTTAAGAAATGTAAAAATGTTTGTAACAATCAACACACTTATATGTGAAAATGAATTAAAAAGATGTAAACAATATATTAAAAAACTATATCATTAGATGTTGATGCGATTATTGTTCAAGATTTTGGAACTATTAATTATATTTTAGATTCAGATATTGAGATACAGGCATCTACTCAAGGAAATATTAGAAATTTAGAAGCAGTTAAGTTTTGAAAAACTTTAGGATTAGATAGAGTTGTTTTAGCAAGAGAAAATACAATTAAAGAAATAGAAAAATTCAAGAAAGCATTAATATAATCTTAGAAATTTTTGTTTCATAGCCTTTGTGTCTGATACAGCGGACAATGTTTAAGAAACAGTTTGTTTAGGAAATCATGGAATTTGTTCATAAATATATAGAAAAAATTTTAGTTTATTGAAATAATCAACTAATTAGTGATTTAATTATCAATTAAGCCCTAAAGATTTGAACCTAATAAATCAATTAGAAAGATTAAAAAAAATTAATAATGTTCCATTGGAAATTGAAGGTCAATTGAAAGTTTTGAGTTATATATCACGTTATAAAAATGAATAATTTAGCATTGTAAGGAACAAATTATTTTGAACAATTAAATAAAGAAAAAAATATTTATTATAATCTTATCAGAAGAATAGTGCAAATAGAAACCAATAACCCAAGTCATTTAGGGGAAGAAATTGGAATCATGATTATAGCAGAAAAAAGAAAAACTTCGATTAAATTGATTGTAAGTCTTTTATACGTTAATAAATTATTATTGAAAAAAAATAATAAAAGAGAGGTCTGTTCTGTTGATATGAATGATGTGAAAGTTATCATAAAGTATATAAAATGTGTAATAGTAGATTAATTCAAGAAATGGAAAAAATTTCAAAAATTCATTTTTAGGATATTTTGGATTTTAATAAATTATTGCTTTTTTATTAAAAATTTAATATAATTAATATATGATTAGGGAAGTACCTACGATGCGGTGCAGGTACTGGTATTCAAAAGCAAGTTGTGGATGTAAAAGATTCATAGGTGGGGTCGATTTCCATGTGCTTCCGCCAAAATTAAGAGATGAATAAATGGAAAAATATAATTTGTTACGGTATTCAACCTGTGGAGGATGAGCTAGGAAAGTAGGACCGGAGGTTCTACATGAAATTATGTCTATTTTACCAAAGCAAATTGATGTTAACTTAATCAAAGGATTAGAAAATAGTGATGATGCAGATGATAAACTTGATGACGATGTTTCAGAAGTTTCAGATTGTGGTGCAATTATCGGAGTTGGAGTTTTAATAGTTGCAACAATATCTACAAAATATTGTTAGCATTATAAGTGTTGAATGAATAGAATATAAAAAAGAGAGGTTTTTATGGAAAAAAGAAAACAAATTAGGATTATTAATTTTTCATTTATTTTAGTTTATACTGTCTTGATTATTGGATTATTCGCATATAAATTTTTGGTTAGACCTAATTATAATATTGAATTGTATTCATATTTTAGTTATTTAGTATACATATTTGGAATTTATTGCTGGATAATGTACGCAATTATTAAAATTTTAAAATTAAAAGATAAAAGTTTAACAAAATTTCTTGTTTATGCTGTAGTATGCAGTTTTATATTTGTACTTAATATGACAATTTGGTAAACAATATTGCTATAACATATTAATTCCTATACATATATATAATTGAATTGGTTTAATAGTAAACAAGTAATCATTAGTTCATAATAGTGATCAGAACTATATAAATGAGTACAAGGTATAATTCAAACTGAATTTTAACTTTATATCAACTAATGAGGCAACATAAAATTTAGGAAAATAGATATTCATCTATTTTCTTTTTTTTATATGTTTTGAAATAGGTAAGCGTCCTTACTAGAGACACATCGACCAAAAAATAATAAAGCGCTAATATAATTCTATCAAAAAAGATAGGAGTGAAAAATGAAAAGAGCAACAAAACAACAATGGGAAAAGATAATAAAAGCCCAAGATGCAAGTAGCAGGCTAATAAGATGTTGGTATAAAGAAAAAAACATATGTATATCAACATTTTACAAATGGAGAAAGCAAATAAAAGCAGAACAGATAGTAATATTTTTACCGGTGACACTAAAAAAGGCATCCACACAATCCATTGAAAGCGGAATCAGTATTAAAGCAGGCAAATTCTCACTAGAAATAAAAAATATGGATTTGGAAAATGTTTTGGAAGTGATGGTAAAAACATGTTAGAAATAAGTAAAGTAGAAAAAGTTTTTATTATAGATTTATCAGAGGATTAGTGCCAATATAAAGTAATAACTCAAGTCATTTAGGAGAAGAAGTTGGAATAGTGATTAAAGCAGAAAGAAGAAAAATTTTGATTAAATTGCTCGTAAGTCTTTTATACGTTAATAAATTAGTATTGAGAAAAAATAATAAAAGAGAAGTTTGTCTGTTGATATGAATGATGTGAAAGTTATCATAAAGTATATAAAACGTGTAATAGTAGACTAATTCAAGAAGTGGAGAAAATTTTAAAAATTGTTTTTAATGAAGCAAAAATTTCAAAACTTCCTTTTTAAGATATTTCGGATTTTAATAAATTATTGCTTTTTTATTAAAAATTTAATATAATTAATATATGAATAGGGAAGCACTTACGATGCTGGTGCACGTACTGGTCTTCAAAACCAAGTTGTGGATGTAAAAATTCATAGGTGGGTTCGATTCCCATGTGCTTCCGCCAAAATTAAGAGGTGAATAAATGGAAAAATATAATTTGTTACAGTATTCAACCTGTGGAGGCTGAGCTGGGAAAGTAGGACCGGAGGTTCTACATGAAATTATGTCTATTTTACCAAAACAAATTGATGTTAACTTAATCAAAGGATTAGAAAATAGTGATGATGCATGTGTTTATAAAATAGATGATGGTTCTTATTTGGTAAGTAGTTTAGATTTTTTCTCTCCTAATGTCAAAGATCCATATACTTTTGGAAAAATAGCAGCAGCGAATGCCCTAAGCGATATTTTTGCAATGGGAGCAAAAGTACTGTATGCTTTAAATATTTTAAGTTTTCCTAGTGAACTAGAAAACGAAGCAGTGAGACTGATGTTAAAAGGTTCGTATGAAAAAGTTAATGAAGCTGGTGGTGTAACTGCTGGTGGACATACGACGACTAATAAAGATGTCGTTTTCGGATTGAGTGTTACAGGAAAAGTTGATGAAAATAAAATCTATACTAATGATAAAGGTTTAAAAAATAACAAAATTATTTTAACTAAAAAACTAGGGACCGGAATTTATAATAAACTTTTAACTGAAGTTAATGAAGATACGCTAGAAGTAATTAAATCGATGGAAACACTTAATAAAAAAGCTTCTGAGATAATGTCTAGTTACAACATTAGTACATGTACTGATGTTACAGGTTTTGGTTTAACTGGCCACCTGTTAGAAATATTAAAAAGTAGCCAAATTTCAGCTAATATCTATATTGAGCAATTGCCACTTTTTAAAAGAACGTTAGAATTAGCTAACAATATTAGTGGTGGAATGAAAAGAAATTATAATTTCATCAAAAATGATGTGAATTTTAATAATATAAGTAAGGAGTATATTAATATACTGACTGATCCACAGACTAGTGGAGGATTACTTATTTTAGTGGATAATCCAGAAGCAACAGCTTTATTAAATGATTTAAAAACAAGCGGAGTTGAAGCAAGGATTATTGGTGAAACTACAGAAAAATTATCCAAGTATGTTAATGTGTATGAAAAATGAAAGAACTGTTTAGAGCGATACCACAAGTAACAAAAATAATTGAGGATGATAGAGTAAGACAGTATCTGTCTTGTTTTTATATGTCTGAAATTAAAGATATAATTGATAGTTGTTTAACGAAAATGAGAAAAGACATTAGCAATAATTCTATAAAAAAATTAGATTATGAAATATGTTTAAGAAATATTTTAGACCAGTTAGATAGTGAAAACCCCTATTCTTTAAGAAAAGTTGTTAATGGGACAGGAACGGTTTTACATACTAACTTAGGTCGAGCATTGTTATCGAAAAATGTTTTAAAAAATATTGAAAATGTTTGTTCAGGCTACAGTAATTTAGAATATGAATCGGCAACAGGAAATCGTGGAAGTAGACATTCACATTTAGAAAATTTGATTTGTAAAATAACTGGGGCTGAGTCTGCATTAGTTGTTAACAATAATGCAGCAGCAATATTGTTAGCAATTAATGTTTTTTCTAAAGATAAAGAAGTTATTATTTCTAGAGGAGAACTAATTGAAATAGGTGGTTCATTTAGGATACCAAATATTATTGAAACTAGTGGAGCGATATTAAAAGAAGTTGGGACTACTAATAGAACACATTTGCAAGATTATGAAAATGCTACTAACGAAAATACTAGAATATACTTAAAAGTACATCCATCTAATTATCGCATTCAAGGTTTTTCAAAAGAAGTTGAGCGTGAACAATTAGTTAAATTAGCCAAAGAAAAAAATATTTTAACTATCGAAGACTTGGGAAGTGGAGCGCTAGTTGATTTAAGTAAATTTAACTTAGTTAAAGAAGCAACAGTAATGGATAGTTTAAACAGTGGAATGGATATAGTCACTTTTAGTGGTGATAAACTTTTAGGTGGACCACAAGCGGGAATAATCGTTGGAAAAAAGGAATTAATAAGTAAAATAAAAGATACACAGTTAGCTAGAGCGTTTAGAGTAGGGAAATTAACGATTGCTGCTTTAGAAGCAACATTTAGAGATTATTTAGACACTAATTCAATAAATGAATTACCTGTTTATAAAATGTTTAATTATCAACTTTCAGAGTTAAAAGAAAAAGCACAAAATCTGGCTGAAAAATTAAATGCTATCGATGGAATTGAAGCGAAGATAATAGAAATATCATCAACACCAGGTGGCGGAAGTCTGCCGAATGTTAAAATACCTAGTTATGGTGTAGCAGTAGAAAGCAACAAGTTTTCTGAAAGTGAAATGAGTGAATTTTTAAGAAATGGAAAAATATCAATTATCGGAATAAATAAAAATATGAATTATTATTTAGATGTCCGCACGCTGTTAGAAGAAGATTATCAAGTAGTGATAGACAGAATGAAGGAATTGTAATGAATAAATATATAGTTGGAACTGCAGGACACATCGATCATGGGAAAACCTCTTTGATTAAATATTTAACTGGGGTTGACACAGATACTTTAAAAGAAGAAAAAGAAAGAGGGATAACCGTAAATTTAGGCTTTACTAATTTACAATTAGATGAAAATACTTCTTTAGGAGTAGTTGATGTTCCAGGGCATGAAAATTTAATAAAAAATATGTTAGCTGGAATTTATGGTTTAGATTTAGTGTTGTTGGTTGTTGCTTGTGATGACGGAATCATGCCACAAACCAAAGAACATTTCGAAATTATTAAATTTTTAAATTTAAAAAATATTTTAGTTGTTCTAACAAAAACAGATTTAGTATCAAACGAGCAAGTTGAATTAATTAAGAACAATATTGAAAAAGAATTTAATTTAACAGAATTCGTAAAATTTTCAATTTATGATAAACAGACAACTGTTAAAGCAAAAATAGTTTCCATGTTAAAAGATAAAGATAATGATTCGATTGAAGAAGAGTTTAGAATGTCGATTGACCGCGTTTTTAATATCAAAGGGTTTGGCGTAATTGTTACCGGTACATCGATTAGTGGAGAAGTGAAAATTGGTGATAGTTTAGTTTTAAAACCAGGTGATAAAAAAATTAAAGTAAGAGGGATTCAAGTTCACAACAAAAATATGATAAAAGCAAAAAAAAGAACGAGAGTAGCTCTTAATTTAACAGGAATAAAGCAAGAAGATGTAAAACGAGGATATTTATTGCTGAGTAACTTAGATAAAAAAAATTCCAATATTATAGATGTTAAAATTACTACAACACAAAATTCTGATTACAATATCAAACATTTAAATAATTACAAGTTATATTATTTAGCAAAAGAGTTAGATGTACGTGTGAAATTGATAAATCAAAAAGAACTCAAAGCAGGAGAAACCACGTACGCTCAAATTTTATTAAAAGAAGATGAGTATTTTTCAAAAGGTGATTTTGCTATTCTAAGAAATATCAATCCAAAAATTACTGTTGCTGGTCTTGAAATCATAAACGCTAGTGGGGAATATGTAAACCGTAAAAATTTAGATTATGCAGAAAAGATGAAACAGTTTGAATTTGGCTCAAATGATAATTTAGTTGAAGTTAAACTTAAAGGTCAACTTTGTATCCATAAAAATATTTTATTAAAAGAACTAGAACTAGATAATATCAACAGTAGTAAAATAATAGAATTAAATAGTTATTGTTTTTTGAAAGATAATTTAGATATTTTTATAGGAAATATCGAAAAAATATTGAAAAAATTTCATCAAGATAATCTTTTAAGCTTAGGAATAAATAAAAGTGAACTACTCAAAAATTTGGGTGTCACTATTCCAAATAAAGTATTCACAACTATTTTAAAATACAGTGATAAATTTGAAAGTACAAATTTAGTTAGATTAAAGGCATTTGAGATTAAACTAGATGAAAAAGGCCATCAGTATTATTTAAAACTGGTTGATTATTTAGAAAGTGAAGATTTCAGACCACCTAAAATTGAAGATTGCTTAGCCAAATTTGGGAATAAAGATTTATTTTACTCATTAATTAAGTTAAATAAATTAATAAAGATAGATAACGAAGTAGTAATAACTAATAAAATGTTAAAAAAATTGATAAATCGATTTGATAAATTTTATTTAGATAATAAAATATTAAAATTAAATAATGCCAGAGATTTACTGAATACTTCAAGAAAGTATGTTATTAGTTATTTAGAGTATTTTGATAAAATTGGATATACCAAAAGAGTCGAAGAAGGTAGAGAGAAAAAATAGCACTTGCTCAGTGCTATTTTTTATTAAAAGTATATTTAAAAAAATTAGGGAAAATCACTAAAATTACAGGTAAATTATTACTAAAATATGTATAATTATGGATAATAATAAAATAAATGACGAATTTAAGTGAAAAAACAATATTTTTAATAATGATAATCATAATGTTTGGTTATACTAAAACTGTTTCAACTAATATAGTGAAAAATAATATTAAAAACACATCTTTAAACGCTGGGGAACTATAAATGTTGGAAGATAAAAAATATAGAGCAGAAACTTATTTTAATGCTAGTCTTAGTGCAATATTATAATGGACAGATTTGTAGGTAATGTTGTTGATGACTACGGGAATATAGCAGAGGCTCATATTGATGAAACACATTCTAATAAAATAGTTTACTTGATTCAAGAGATAATTTACACAATCATCTAAACGAAAAAAAATAGCCCAAGTAGCTATTGTAAAATAAATTTATTTGATCAAACCTCATTAATAATTTTAACAAATAATGAATCAATGCTAGATAGAAGCAGAGAAGAATTATAATTTTATAATCATGTTATATATTTAGAGATGAAAAGGTAATTATTTATAGACATCAAACTAAAATTCTATAATACTAGTTATATCAAATATAATATTTTTATTGTTAAAAAAAGAGATTAGAAAAATATATCGAGAAATTTAAAAATTAAAATAAAGATGACGAAAATAAATTTCTCTTTAATAAATTTGGAAAGAGTATAAATTAGACGAAAATTGATTAAATGAATAATCAAAGTAATTTCTCCCTTTCCTCTTTTTTTATCAATTGAAATATTGCTAATGATGGCAATATACAAAATAAATTATTGCTATGAAAAAATATTCTTAAGGAAGAAAAATGATTTTACCAAATGAATTAAACAAGGAAATCACGAAAAAACAATATTGATTTAGGATTTATTATTAGTGGCATCAAGTTGGATAATACAGAGCTATCTGTTTTAAAACAATAGCATGGCTATAAATCAGTAAATGCATCAAAGAGATCAAATAGTACAACAAAAGAATTTCTTAAAAAAAGAGTTACTTTTAAAGTAAAAAAAATTATATTGAGTTTTTTGGAACATATGTTTGATAAATTTGTTGTTTTTTGTAAAAAAAATGATATAATTAAGAGAAATTTAAAAATAGAAATAAAATGGTATAATAAAAAAATAAGGAGAAAAATAAATGAAAGATAAAAGATTAAATAGTAATATGGCGAGCATTGCCAGTAAAATATTTATTGTACTATTTTTAGTAATAGGGATTTTTTTGCTTATTACACAGTTTTCTGTGCCGAAAGCAGCAGAAGGAAAACCTATCATAACGAAAGGAAATTGGACAGTAAATCGACAGTATGTTTTTACAGCAAATGAGCTAATTGCAAAATATTCACTAGATGGGGGTGCTTTTATAGCAATCGACCCTCCTGTTGGAGATGAATATACTATTCCTGCTATTACCGATAATAACACCCATACTTTAGTGTTGAAAGATAATGATGAGGAAGAAAGTATTGGCTTTTCAATTCAAAAAATAAACAATAGTGATAGTTTTATGTATTATGCTTCTAAAGGATTGCTTCCATGGGAATATGATACCGAGCCAGGAGATGGAATTGATTCTAATTGGAAATATGGCGGAACAGGGTCAATAACTCCAGATATAACAGGTGCAGATGGAAATTGTAATGATGAATACGGTGAGGGAGCAATTTGTTATAAAATCTATGATCTTGAGGTTGACGGAGAACAAGTAAAAGTGCTTCAACAGTTAGATGATATTGGTGGAAAGTTTTTACAAATGGAAAGGGATTTGGTTGGAACGTATGACAATTTAAATGACAACGGCGGGAATATTAGAGGGACAATTATAGTTCCTTCTGGAGGAACTGCTGCAGGAATAGGAGACCCTAATACTGGTACTTATGCAGATATTGGTAATGTTGATGGAGCTCAAAGGGAATTAGAGAATGGTGGAACTGTAACATTACAATTTGAGAATAAAGGATCTTTTACAATTGGTTTTTCTCAAGTAGGTGAACATGTAAGATTTGATACATATTCTGGTGATAAAAATGTAATTACACAGTCTAGGATTCTAAATGGCGAAATGGCTAACTTACTAGGAAGAGGTACACCAAGTAAGTTACCAACAGTGAAAGTTGGAGAGCCAGTAGAATTTGTACTTAGTATTGCGAATTTAAATGATGCGGCAAATATCAAAATAAATGGAATAAGTCTTGGATACATTACATTCTATAGTTTTGGTGTTTATGAGATAGGTGATGAATATAAAGGGAATAAAGTTTCTATTAATAGTAGAGATGCTGCAAGGCTATCCAATAATCCGTATGATAAATTTACAGATAACCGTGCATTAATCATTCAAAACATTGGGGTACAAATTAATACTGGTGATATTGACATTTTAGCTCCAGTTTCTGGAGGAGCTAATGTAGTTGACAACCCAATATATACTTTTTTATCAAATGAGAACATTTTAGGGTATCAAGTAAATGATGAAGATTGGGAAACAATAAACCCAAGTTCCGAAATCGAAATCTCTTTAAACGATGGACTAAATGATTTACGAGTACGTGACCGAGCAGGAAACATTGCTACTTACAATGTGTATGTTGATACTATTGGTCCTACTGCTACTCTTAAAGATGGAGCTATAACTGCATATAATGAAGATGATGCTGAGCCTATATGGTTAGATTTAATCGATGTAGTTGACGGTGGAGCAGGAGTAGATCAAGCAGATACAATAGTAGATAGTTCAGCAGTAGATATGAATAAGGGAGGCATTTATACAGTTTATTATAATGCAGTAGATGGAATAGGAAATGTTGGAGATACATTCAGCATTGATATAACTGTTACTGATATTAATGATGCACCTATAATTGATCAAGGAATTGATGGTAAACAAGTATATCTAGGAACACCATTTTCAATTGAAATACCAGATAATGCATTTAATGATGAGGAAGATGCAGTTGGAACATTGACCTATTCAATTGTTGATGTATTAGATGATACTTCTACTTCAATACCAGCACATGGAGTTACAGTAAATGGAACAACGAAAGCAATAGAAGGACAATTTGATAGTCCAGATACTACATATACAGTTGAAATAAAGGCAACGGATAGTGGTGGGTTAGATACAGAAGTTCTTAGTTTTACTGTTACAACTACTGAAACTAACACAGCTATAGTTCTAAATAATGAAATACCAGATCAGGTAGCAATAGAAGATACAGCGTGGAGTTATACGATTCCAGGAAATACATTTTTAGATGAAGATGGAAATACAATATATTATAATGCATATTTAGTTTTAAATAACAAAGTAACGGAACTACCAAGTTCAATTATATTTGATAAAGAGACAGGAGAATTATCCGCAACATTTACAAATCAAGATTTAATTGATTTATTTGATGCACAAATTAAAATAGTAGCAAGTGATGGCTTAACTAGTGCAACTGATACTTTCAAATTAACAATAGAAGATGTCAATGATGCTCCAACAGTAGAAGAAATCATACCAAGGCAAGATGTCAAAGTAGGGATTAAATATGAATATATAATTCCAGATACAATTTTTAGTGATCAAAATTTAGGAGATGTTTTAACGTATACAATTACAAAAAGTGGAACTGCTTCTAATTGGTTAACATTTGATGGGATTAAATTTAGTGGTACCCCAACTTCAGGTGACTTATCTAACGCAATACCAAGTATTGTAACATTAAGAGCCACAGATAATGAAGGATTAGACGTTGAGACTAAATTTATGATTTTAGTTACGAGCAATATAAAGCCAGAAATAATTTCAGCTATTTTAGATAATGATGGGAATTATAATATTGTAACAAGTACAGATGTTAGAAGTTATAAAATAAACAATCAAGACTGGAAATATATTACACCAACAAGTAGTTTGACATTATCAGGGTATGACTATGGAACATACGTAGTTGTTTTAAGAGACAGTAAACTAAATCAATTTGATCCAATCACATTTCAAATTGTATCCGATTATGACCAAATTTTGCCTAAATTAACTAGTTCGAAATTAGTAACTTCAGATGATTATAATATTACAGTTAACAAAGCAATTATTGGCTATACGCTGAATAATGGGTTTCTAAATAGTAGCATAATCAATGGAGTGACTCTACAAGCAGGAGACAATAGGATTGAATTAAGAGATAAATATGGAAATATTGCAGTTGAAACAGTAACTTATGATAATGTTCCGCCGGTAATAGTTAGTAGTAATGACTTAACTAACTCCACAGGAATATATGAAATAATAGCAAATGAAAAATTTGTTAGTTTTACGATTAATAAAGAGTTATTAGATGATGCAGACCCAGATACAGTACCAACGTGGATTACAGTAGAAAGTAATTTTGATGGAACAAATTACACTTTCACGACTGGTGGACTTAGTTTGTTACTTGAAGGCACTTATGATATTTATGTAAAAGATATGGCTGGGAATATAAG
>JABENI010000043.1 GCA_013332095.1 Candidatus Bathyoplasma sp. NZ | reverse complement strand
TTCGCATACGGAGTTTATGAATGAAAGAGTTCTAAAATATTCTTTAAATTATTCTAAATCATTAGATAAAGAATATGGTTATAATACTACTGCTGCTAAAATGACAGATGTACCAGGACATACGTTAGGGATGATAAAACATTTTGCACAAGCAGGCATTAAATACTTACATTTAGGTGTAAATCCAGCTTCAAAAGTTCCTGATGTACCTAGGTTATTTCTTTGGAGAGATAATAAGGGGAATGAAATAATTGTTAACTATGCTAAAACATATGGAGAAGTATTAAAATTAAAAGAATTAGGCATAGCGTTAGCCTTTAGCCATACTGGAGACAATTGTGGTCCTGGGTCAGTGGAGCTGATTAAGGAAAACTTATCTGAGATAGCAGAAAAATTTCCAAATGCTTTAATAGAAGCATCAGATTTAAGCACATTTGCGGAATTACTAGAACCGATAAAAAAAGACTTACCAGTGATTACAGAAGAAATTGGAGATAGTTGGATTCACGGAGTTGCTACTGATCCGATTAAAGGTGCTTTATATAGAGAACTTCTTATTAAATTAGAATCGTGGATAAAGGATGAGAAATTAAGTGAAAATTCAAAAGAGTATATTGAGTTTATGGATAGTATTTTGTTGATTTCTGAACATACTTGGGGAATGGATCTTAAAAAATATTTACCTGACTTTAGTAATTATTTAAAGGAAGATTTTAACAAAGCTCGTAGTCTTGATAAATTTGATGCAAAAGATATTCCGAATAAATATAAATTTATTGGTTCTTATTTATTAGGTAAAGATGAATTATCTGAAAAAATATTTAAGTCTCAAGGTACGTTTAAATCGTATAAAGTTTTTGAAAAATCTTGGAATGAACAACGTCAATATATTTATAATGCTGTGAAGCAATTACCAAAACCATTGCAAGAAGATTTTAAACAAATTGAAAGTAGTGTAAAAAATGCTATTAATATTCCAACTTTAAATGAATTAAATTTAAATGATGTGATAAATCTTGGTGGTTTTAATGTATCAATTGGCTCTGCTGGTTCTATAAATCATCTTGTTTCAAAAGACGGACATACATTTGCTTCAGTTAATAATCAAATAGGACAATTATTCTATGAAATTTTGGATAATCAAGAATATAATTATTGGTTTGATAAATATATGAATATAAAAGACACATATAGATGGAGTATACCAGATTTTAGTAAACCTGGTATCGAATTAATAAATGAAAAGGTTGAACATAAGATATATGATACCGTCGCTACTAAAGCATTTGTAGATCAAAAGAATAACGAAATATATGTAAAAATTGTTACAGAAAATGAAGCATCTATTAAATATGGTTGTCCAAAAAATATGGTGATTAAATATAAATTTTTTGAAGATAAAATTGACATAAAACTATCATTATCCAAAAAAGATGCCAATAGAATGGGGGAAACTTTATGGTTTAAAATTAATCCTGTTGTTAAAAATCCTTACTCATATATAGTCAATAAATTAAACTATGATGTTGATATTTTTAAAACAGTTTACGATGGTAATAGAAATACCCATGTTCAATTAAATGGGGTTAAATATTCAGGAGCAGACTCTGAGGTTTTAATAAAATCAAATAGAGTTGGACTAATTTGTATCGGTGGAATGAAAATTCTTAAATTTGATAACAAATTTGAAGACCCTTCTAATGGAGTATATTTTAATATTTATAATAACGTATGGGGTACTAATTTCCCAATGTGGTTTGAAGATGACATTGTTGTAGATTTTAGTATTAAGTTAAAGAGTAAATTCAATTAATGGTGGTGTAGTATGAAAAAAATTATTTATTTTACATTTGTTGTGGTTATTGGGATATTTGTAATTCAATTTACCTTATATAATAGTGGTGCGACTAAATCATATTTATATATACTAAAATCTGCTGCAGAAGACAATTACGACAATCTGATTAAATTTAGCGAATTTTACAATGACGATATGTTATATGAATATGAAGGCGATTTTAATATAATTGTTTATGAGGCAGTTCAAGAATTTGAAGGCACAGACGAAATTATATATGGCGTTATAATCGATAATTTGAGTGAATCGCAGCACAATTTTGAAGATGAAGTATCA
>JABENI010000025.1 GCA_013332095.1 Candidatus Bathyoplasma sp. NZ | reverse complement strand
TAAAATCATAAAGTCAAAAATGCTCTTAAATATACAAGTTTTGATATAAACAAAGGTGAAATTATAGAAATTGTTGATTAAAATGAACCATAAAACTACTCTGTTAGAAATTCTTTGACACTTAGAAGTTATCAAAGTGATAAAATAAATATAGGTCTAACATTATAAAAAATCAGATGTTGACTGTATAAAATTTAAAGGATTTTAGATTTATTTGTTTTTATTTATGGAATAGTTGAAAAAGTTATAAAGAATATTACCCAAGAATTTGATTTAAAAGATTATTCGAATATTAAATAGCAAAAACGGTCAAGAGATTAAAGCAGAGATTTTTGCTAGCAATAGCATTTTTACATAATCCAGATTTTTTTTTTAGATCAACCGACAACTGACTTAAATTCTAGAGCGACACAGATCATATGAAAAGAAAATAAATAAATTAAAAAGTGGAGAAAAATTCATATTATTATCAATTTTATTCTATGGAAAACATTGCGATAGAGTTATAGTATTATGTGATATGAATATACTGGGTATTGATTCTGGGAAAAATATCAAAAAATAATATAAATCGGATTTTTTTCACAGATATATATTCAAAATCAACAGAAGAAGCAATTAAGTGAAATGAAAATAACATTGAAAGGTGCTATGTAATTGTTGAAACATAATCTAATAATTTTTTTCATCAGTTCTTTTTTGCATTATCAATTTTAATTCTTCTTAGTATCTTCATGGTAAAAGGCGAAAAATGTTGCTGATATATAATATTCGCAAAATATCTTCTAGTAAATATGATTTTAATATTTTTTTTGACAGTATTTTTAAATACTTAGGTACAATACCATAGAGATAAATAAGATGGAGTTTTTAAAAGAAGATTTTATCATCTATAATTGTCTATAACATTGTTTTAATTTATTCATTAAGAGGATTGATAATATTAATTTGGGATTTGTTGAAATGATTTAATTTCTAAATTTTTTTTTTGCTATTCCGTTGTCAAATAATATCTTCAACATTTAATATTCTTTACAATGGTTGTAGCGATTATTTGCTTCTTACTTTATCTCTCCATGATTTTTTAAAAAAAGCAAAAATCTTAGATACAGTTTAGTAAGATGGGTGCTAGTAATTGATGATAATATAATTGTTGTAAAATCAAGAATAAGAATGAAGAAAAGAAAATAAAAAAAATTAAAAAAGAATTATTTTAGTTCACTGGATTTGTTCATAATCTTTAATCTAAAAGTAGATAAAATAAATATCTGGATAAATGAATGTGTAATTCTATTAATTCTTATTAAGTTTTGGCAGCGATAGGAGATAGTAAGATATGTTTGTAAAAAAATTTATGAAGAAGTAAATTAACAATAATTATTTTTAGAAAATTTTATTTAATTAGAAATATATTTTTAAAAGAAATGTTTTTTAATATGAAAATATTTTTTTGTTTGGAATTGATAAAATTATGTGATTTTAGAATTAAATGTTAGATAAGACTTTCGTTTACAGGACAATTTATTCTATTATTTTAAGATTGAATAATAAAATATTATTTTTAATACTGAGATATAAAATATTATTTAAGATTAAAAAAAGACCATTTCAGTTCATCGAAAGGTCGTTTATTGTCATTTATTGTAATTTGTTGTCATTTTAAAATTAAAATGGTAAAATTAGGTAATATAGATATGCAAATTATATATTTATTGCATTATAAAATTTACTATGAAAGGTGAAATTATGAAAAAGAAAAAGTTAAATTATGTTGTGGGAAATATTGTGAATAAAATATTTATTGCATTGTTTTTAGTAATAGGAACATTTTTGCTTGTTACACAGTTTTGTGTGTCGGATATAATAGAAGTAAGTGCAACTACAGTACCAGAAGATACTACAGTACCAGTAATAGAGCCAGTAGATGATGCAACTATTAATACAAAATATGCTTCAACTTGGGAAGAAGCAACAGCAACAGCAAATGATAATAAAGATGGCAATATAAGTGATAAAGTAGAGGTAACATACTTCAACGCAGATGAAACAATCAAATTAGTAGATCTAGAGGCAGCAAGAACAGAATTAGCAGCAGGAAGAGATGTAATAGTAAAATATAATGTAAGTGATGAAGCAGGAAATGCAGCAGATGGAGTAAAATCAATAACAGCAATAGATAATATAGCACCAGTAATAACAGTGATATTAGGATCAGTAAATGCAGAAGATGCTCCAAATTGGGAACCAGTTGCAACAGCACATGACAATAAAGATGGAGACATAATTGATGATATGAAGTGGTGGGTAAGGTACTATAAAACAGATGAAAATACAAAGATATATTTAGCAAAAGCAAGAACAGAATTAGTAGCAGGAAGAGATGTAATAGTAAAATATATTGTATATGATAATGCAATGAATACAACAGAAGTAACTGCAACATTTACAGCGGGAGTTAATAGTTACCAAATAACGTATACAGTAACAGGAGGAGAAGTAAGTACTGAAAATGCAGACACCTGGACAGCACCAAAAGCAATAGTAAATGATAATGTAGATGGAGATATAAGTGATGATATAGTAGTAACATACTACAAAGCAGATGAAACTTCATTAACAGATTTAGCGGCAGCAAGAGCAGAATTAAAAGCAGGAGACCTTGTAGTAGTAAAATATAACGTACCTAATAATGCAGAAAATCCAGCAGAAATAAGTGCAACATTCACAGCATTAGACAATACAGCTCCAATATTTGCCCCAGTACTAAACAAAATAATAAATCCTTTAGAAATAGAAACATGGATAGCACCAAGTACAACTGCAAGTGATAATGTAGATGGAATTTTAACAGATAATATAACAAGAAAATACTTCAAATCAGATGGAATAAGTACGATAAATTTAGCAACAGCAAGAAGAGAATTAAAAGCAGGAAGAAAGGTAGTAGTAAAATATACTGTAAGTGATTCAGCAGGAAATATGGCAACGGAAGTAGCGGGATTTAGAACTAATATCGAAGTACAACCAAAGATAATAAATAGTAAAAATGTAATATATTCGTCAAGATTTACATTAGAATCGAACATACCGATAAAACAATACACAATTGACAATGGTGTTAGTTGGCAAACAGTAACTACAGCAAATAAGAAAATAACAATAACATTTCCAATTATTGGAGAATATAGAATTATAGTTAAAGATGAAATAGGAAATGAGTCACCTGTGAAAGTAATTAGATATTTACCAAAACCTTCAGGAGATTCAAATAGTAAAATGCCTTCAATTAATTTAGAAGGAGCAACTACAATTACATTAAAAGTGGGAACTGATTATAGTGAACCAGGATATACAGCTACTGTAGCAGATGGAACTGATATTACTTCAAGTGTAGAGGTTAATAGTAACTTCAATAAAGATAAAATAGGTTCATATACAATTGTTTATAAAGTAACAAATAATGGTCAAATAAAAATAATAACAAGAGTAATAAAAGTTATAGATACAGTAGGACCACAAATCACATTAAATGGATCCGCAATAATTTATGTAGCATTAAATGGAGTATACGATGAATTGGGAGTTGAAGTATTTGATCATTCTCAAACTGAGACGGTAGTAATTTTAGGAACTGCTAACACGAATGTAGAAGGAACATATACAATTATATATAAAGTAAAAGATATTAGAAAAAACGAATCAACAGCAACAAGAACGGTTATAGTAGCGAATAGCGCTACCGAAACTATAACTGCAGCGATTGGCTCAGGAGGACAGGAGATTACCAAAGAAATTAGTTCACCATTATTAGGTTTAGCGGAAACTGAAATAATGTACTTAATAAGTGAATTAGAACCAACAATAGATTCTAATTGGTTAACAGAAAGCGAAGTAGCGGAAATAATACCTACAAAAGAAAATTCATATTTATACATTTTATTAATGGCAGAAGATGGGGCGCATGAAATTCAACAATTGGATAAATTAAATACATATGAACATATCAAAACTAGAGATAGTAGTAAAGTTGTCTATGGAATTAATAAAAAAATTTCAACATTGAGTGAATTGATAGCTGATGTATCAAAAGATGGATGGATATACAATAATAATTTGATTGAAGTTTATAAAAATAATGAAAATTCTATAATAGAATTTAATAATAATTCAGAAATTTCATATCAAAATGTTGTAGTGTATTACGAAATATTTGAGAATAGTGATGCAAATGGATTGAGTATTATTCCAAGTGTAAAAGCAGCAGAATTAACAAAAGGTGAAAGTTTCAGAGTAAAAGTAGACAGTGGACAAGCATTGAAATATTATGTAGAAGTAAAAGATACCGAAATTATAACTTCACACACCTATTATTTAAGTATAAATGCAAATGATAACGTGTTTATAAATACTAATACGGCTAATAATAATTTACTGTTAATATTAGGAATAATAGTAGGAATAGCAATGTTAGCAATAGTAGGATTCGCTGTTGCTAAAAAAAGACAGCAGTAAAAAAGTATAAAAAAATTTTAAAATTAAAAGAGAGATTGATGAAAATCAATTTCTCTCTTTTAGATTGTACTGAAATAAGACAAAATCTAAATTAATTTCAAAATATCTTTTTTTTATCGCCTACCATGCTATGAATTGAAAAATATCTGTGTTTGTTGTTCCCTTAATCATGTTTTTGCCCTTACAGAGCAGAAAATTATAAATATTGAGCATATATTTTGATTTTGTCTTATACAATATTTTAGAAGTACATAAAAAAATAATCAAGATAAACATCATTGAATAATCTCGTTCATTAATTTTGTGTTGTTTATATTTTTTTTGTTTTTTAAAAAGAATTAATAAATATTGTTCAAAAATTCTTATTAACTATAGAATGTTTTAAAAAAAAAGCAAACATTTTAGATAACAATTTAGGAATATATATGTTAGTAATTAATGAAAGTAAAATAATTGAAAAATAAGAATTATAATGGAGAAAGGAAAATGAAAAAAGTTAAAAAAGGATTCATTGGGTTTAATAATAATTTTTAATTTAAAGTAGGTAAAATAAATATCTGTGTGAATGAATATATGACCCTATTGATTCAATTATTGGCAACGAGTAGAAGATGGTAAAATCTGTTAAACAAATTTATTGAGGAGTAAATTAACAACAATTATTTTTAGAAAATTTTATTTAAGTAGAAGTATATTTTTAGTAAGAGAATATTTTTTTGTTTGGAATTGATAAAATTATGTGTGTTTTAAAATTAAATTTTAGTTAAGACTTTCGTTTACAAGACAATTTATTCTATTATTTTAATGTTGAAAAAGGGAATATTATTTTTAATACTGAGATATAAAATATTATTTAAGATAAAAAAAATATTTTAATTCAAAAAAATGTAGTATTTGTTGCTTTTTTAAAATTAAAATGTTAAAATTATATGTTTATTGTATTAATAAAATTAGTTAATGAAAGGTGAAAGGATGAAAAGGATGAAAAGGATGAAAAGGAAAAAATCAAATTATTTTGTAAAGAATATTGTTAATAAAATGTTTATAGCGTTATTCCTGTTAATTGGAATGTTTTTGGTTGTTACACAGTTTTCTGTGTCGAAAGCAGAGGGAAGACCTACAATAACGAGCGGAAAGTGGGATTGGACAGGAAATAAGTATAAAGTTAAAGCAGATGAGGAAATAAAAGATTATTCACTAGATGGAGGCGCTTTTACAGCAATTGGCTCTCATGATGCTGAGGGTGAATACACTGTTTCTATTGTAGACAATTTACCACATGAGTTAGTGTTTAAAGATGCTGAAGGTGTTGAAAGTGCTACATTGTTAATTGAGGCAAAAGCAACTGGTGGTGATAACCTAATGTTTTATGCTTCTAAAGGTTTACTTCCATGGGACAATCATCATAATTGGGGATATGACATACCTGAAAATATGTTTAAAGATGATGGAAAATGTAATGATGAGGATGGCGAGAACGCAATTTGTTATAAGATTTATGATTATGATGTTGATGGAGATGGAGAACAAGAAAAAGTGCTCCAACAGTTAGATTATAGTAGTGAAAATAAACTCCAAATATTCAGGGATTTGGAGGATTCTGATTATGACAATTTATATATAAATGGTGGATCTGTTAGAGGGAGCGTTATAGTTCCTTCTGGAGATACCTATGCAGGGAATAATCAAGCGGTAGAATATGGTGCACATATAGGGTTAGAATATGAACTTTATGATGACGTTTATCATGAGTATAGGAGCTATCGTTATGGTATAGAAATAGTTGTTGATCAGACAATTTTAGGAATAAAAATAAAAGGAGACCCAGTTACAAAATATCTAGAGGTACTAGATGAAGAAGGAGAAGAAGTAAAAGTAAGTGTTGGAGATCCACTAGACTTTGAGATTAATATTCATGGAACACCACAAGGAGCAGTAAGTAAATTACCTTCTGCAAAATTAAAAATAAATGGAATGGATATGTGGTGGGAGTGGGACATAAAATTTGAAGTGATGGATGTGACAGAAGAGAGTGCGGGTAATAAAGTTTTCATTGATGGTGGAGAAGGACAAAACAGTGCATTACTTATTCAAAACTTTGGAGTACAAATTAATAATGGCCAAATTGATGGATTTGCTCCAATTTCTGGAGGTGTTAATGTAGTTGATAATCCAATATATACTTTTGAATCTAATGAAGAAGTTTCAGGATACCAAGTAAATGATAACGAGTGGGTAACAGTAACACCAACTTACCAAATAGCTGATATTAATTTAATCAGTGGACAAAATGAGTTGAGAGTACGTGATATTGCAGGAAACTTTGATACTTATATTGTGACTAGTACAGCACCATATCCCCCAGTAATTACAGCACCAGATGATGCAGATGTAAATACAGAAGATGCTTTAACTTGGGAAACACCATTAGCAACAGCAGTTGATGCAAGTGGTTTAGATATAAGTGATGATATAGTAGAAACATACTTCAATGCAGACAAAACAATTAAATTTACAGATGAAGATGCAGCAAAAATAGAATTATATGCAGGAAAAAATGTAGTAGTAAAATATAATGTAAGTAATTCAGCAGGAGATTTAGCAGCAGCAGAAGTAAGTGCAACATTTACAGCAAATGATGATACAGAACCAGTAATAGTAATAGAAGCACCTATACTTTATTTGGGAGAACCGACATTATATGTAAATGAGGAGAATGCTTCAACTTGGAAAACACCAAAAGCAACAGCAAATGATAATGTAGATGGAAATATAAGTGATGCTATAGGAGTAGTATACTATAGTTATTCTTCTTGGGAGGCTATAACTTTTGCAGCAGCAGTAAAAGTATTAGAAGAGGGGAAATACATAATTTTAGACTATGTTGTGTCTGATGCAAATGGCAATGAAAGAATTGAATATGTAACGATTGTTGCAGATTTTACAATACCAGTAATAGACCCAGTAGATGACGCAGATGTAAATACAGAAAATGCATCAAGTTGGAAAACGCCAACAACAATAGCAACAAATTATGCTATATGGAATATAAGTGGTGATATAGATATAAGTGATGATATAGTAGTAACATACTATAAAGCAGATGGAACAGTATTGTTAGATGAAGATGCAGCAAAAATAGAATTAGGAGCAGGAGGAAATGTAGTAGTAAAATATAATGTAACTGATGCAGCAGGAAATCCAGCAGATGAAGTAAGTGCAACATTTACTGCAGTAGATACAACAGATACAACAGTACCAGTAATAGACCAAGTAGATGATGCAAATGTAAATACAGAAAATGCATCAAATTGGACAACACCATTAGCAACAGCAAATGATAATAAAGATGGAAATATAAATGATGATATAGTAGTAACATACTTCAATGTAGACGAAACAATTGAATTTGCAGATGAAGATGCAGCAAGAAAAGAATTATATGCAGGAATAAATGTAGTAGTAAAATATAATGTAAGTGATGCAGCAGGAAATCCAGCAGCTGAAGTAAGTGCAACATTTACAGCAAAAGATAATACGCCACCAATAATAGGACCAGTATCAGGGGGAGCTGTATATGCTTCAACTTGGACAGCACCAGACGCACCAGTAACAGATAATGTAGATGCAGATTTCACAGCAACAGCAACGTACTTTAAAGCAGATGATTTAGACACAGAAATAGATTTGGCAACAGCAAGAGATGAATTAAAAGAATTAGGAAAAGATGTAGTAGTAAAATATAACGCAACTGATGTAGCATTAAATGACGCAGCAAAAGTAAGTGTAATATTTACAACAACAATAGGAAAAATGCCTATAATAACGAGAGGAAATTGGACGTTAGCAAAACAGTATGTTTTTACAACAAATGAGCCAATAGTAGAATATTCACTAGATGGAAATGATTTTATAACAATTCTTCCTGTTGAGGATGAATATACTATTGCTATTGGAGATGCTTTACCACATCAGTTAGTATTGAAAGATACTGATGGTGATGTAAGTGATGAGTTTCCAATTGAGGCAAAAGCAACTGGTAGTGATAACGTAATATTTTATGCTTCTAAAGGATTGCTTCCATGGGAATATGATACCGAGCCAGGAGATGGAATTGATTCTAATTGGAAATATGGCGGAACAGGGTCAATAACTCCAGATATAATAGATGCAGATGGAAAGTGTAATGATGAATACGGTGAGGGAGCAATTTGTTATAAAATCTATGATCTTGAGGTTGACGGAGAACAAGTAAAAGTGCTTCAACAGTTAGATGATATTGGTGGAAAGTTTTTACAAATGGAAAGGGATTTGGTTGGAACGTATGACAATTTAAATGACAACGGCGGGAATATTAGAGGGACAATTATAGTTCCTTCTGGAGGAACTGCTGCAGGAATAGGAGACCCTAATACTGGTACTTATGCAGATATTGGTAATGTTGATGGAGCTCAAAGGGAATTAGAGAATGGTGGAACTGTAACATTACAATTTGAGAATAAAGGATCTTTTACAATTGGTTTTTCTCAAGTAGGTGAACATGTAAGATTTGATACATATTCTGGTGATAAAAATGTAATTACACAGTCTAGGATTCTAAATGGCGAAATGGCTAACTTACTAGGAAGAGGTACACCAAGTAAGTTACCAACAGTGAAAGTTGGAGAGCCAGTAGAATTTGTACTTAGTATTGCGAATTTAAATGATGCGGCAAATATCAAAATAAATGGAATAAGTCTTGGATACATTACATTCTATAGTTTTGGTGTTTATGAGATAGGTGATGAATATAAAGGGAATAAAGTTTCTATTAATAGTAGAGATGCTGCAAGGCTATCCAATAATCCGTATGATAAATTTACAGATAACCGTGCATTAATCATTCAAAACATTGGGGTACAAATTAATACTGGTGATATTGACATTTTAGCTCCAGTTTCTGGAGGAGCTAATGTAGTTGACAATCTAATATATACATTTGAATCGGATGAAAAAGTTTCAGGATACCAAGTAAATGATAACGAGTGGGTAGCAGTAACACCAAATTTCCAAATAACTGATATTCATTTAAGCAGTGGACTAAATGATTTAAGAGTACGCGATATTTCAGGAAACATTGCTACTTATATTGTGAATAATACAACGCCAGTAATAGATTCAATAGCAAGAGTAACAGTGAAAACAGAAAATGCACCAAGTTGGACACCACCACCAGTAACAGCAAGTGATGTATATGGAGATATAAGTGAAAGAATATTAGTAACATACTACAAAGCAGATGGAACAACAGAATTGTTAGACGAAAATGAAGCAAGAACAGAATTAGTAGCAGGAAGAAATGTAGTATTAAAATATAACGTAAGTGATGTAAAAGGAATTGCAGCAACAGAAGTAACAACAACTATAGTAATAGATGATATAGCACCAATAATAAACTCAGTAGATGATGCAGATGTAAATACAGAAAATGCATCAAGTTGGATAGTACCAGACGCACCAGTAACAGATAATGTAGATGAAGATTTCACAGCAACAGCAACGTACTTTAAAGCAGATGACTTAGACACAGAAATAGGTTTAGCAGCAACAATAATAGAATTAGCAACAGGAAATGATGTAGTGGTAAAATATAACGCAACTGATGCAGCAGGAAATAAGGCAGTAGAAGTAAGTGCAACATTTACTGCAGTAGATACAACAGTACCAGTAATAGACCAAGTAGATGATGCAGATGTAAATATAGGAGATGCATCAAGTTGGATAACACCAGAACCAATAGTAATGGATGGTGCAGTTGATATAAGTGATAGATTAGATATAAAATACTACACAGAAGATGGAACAGAATTGTTTGATGAAGCAGCAGCAAGAGCAGAATTAGCAGTAGCAGGAAACAAGGTAATAGTAAAATATAACGTAACTGATATAGCAGGAAATAATGCAGTAGAAGTAAGTGCAACATTTACAGCAGTAGATAAAACAGTACCAGTAATAGACCAAGTAAATGATGCAGATGTAAATATAGGAGATGTATCAAGTTGGATAACACCAGAACCAATAGTAATGGATGGTGCAGTTGATATAAGTGATAGATTAGATATAAAATACTACACAGAAGATGGAACAGAATTGTTAGATGAAGCAGCAGCAAGAGCAGAATTAGCAGTAGCAGGAAACAAGGTAATAGTAAAATATAACGTAACTGATGTAGCAGGAAATGATGCAGTAGAAGTAAGTGCAACATTTACTGCAGTAGATATAACAGTACCAGTAATAGATTTAGTAGCAGATGATGAAGTAAATACAGAAGATGCAGCAGATTGGATAGCACCCAAAGCAACAGCAACTGATGTAGGTGGTTTAGATATAAGTGATAATATAGTAGTAAAATACTATAAATATCAAGATGAAACATACATAGAATTAGAGGAAGCAAAAACAGAATTATATGCAGGGAAAAATGTAGTAGTAAAATATAATGTAAGTAATTCAACAGGAGATGTAGCGACAGAAGTAAGTGCAACATTTACAGCAATAGACAATACACCACCAGTAATAGTCCCAGTAGAGGGACTTGAAATACCTAAGGAAGCAGCTGGAAGTTGGAGCCACCACATAACAACAGCACATGATAATGTAGATGGAGATGTAAGTGGTAATTATCCATATAGTGATAATATAGAAGTAAAATACTACAAAGCAGATGGAATAACTGTATTACTAACACGGGGTGATGTAGGGTTAGACTTATTTCAAAACTATGATGTAATAGTAAAATATAATGTAAGTGATGCAGCAGGAAATCCAGCAGATGAAGTACAAGTAAGATATACACAAAAGGATAATACAGCACCAATAATAAACCAAGTAGCAGATGATGAAGTAAATACAGAAGATGTTTCAAATTGGAGAGCACCAGATGCAACAGTAACAGATAATATAAATCTAGATTTCACAGCAACAGCAACGTACTTTAAAGCAGATGGAACAACTTCAATAGAGTTAACGGAAGCAAGAACAGAATTATATGAAGGAAGAAGTGTAACAGTAAAATATAACGCAACTGACGTTGCAGGGAATGATGCAACAGAAGTAAGTGCAACATTTACAGCAAAAGATAATACACCACCAGTAATAGATCCAGTAGATGGAGCAACAATAAATGCTGCAACTTGGATAGCAGCACCAGATGCAACCGTAACAGATAATGTAGATGGAAATTTCCTAGCAACAGTAACGTATTTTAAAGCAGATGGAACAACTTCAATAGAGTTAACGGAAGCAAGAACAGAATTATATGAAGGAAGAGATGTAGTAGTAAAATATAATGCAATTGACGTTGCAGAGAATGATGCAAATGAAATAGAAGCACTATTTACACCAGTAGTAGATACAATACCACCAAAAATATCACCAGTAACAGGAGGAGCAATAAATCCAGAAGATATTGAAGCTTGGGAAGCACCAGCAGCAAAAGTAACAGATAATTTAAATCTAGATTCCACAGCAACAGTAACGTACTTTAAAGCAGATGGAACAACTTCAATAGAGTTAACGGAAGCAAGAGCAGAATTATCTGGAAGAAGAAGTGTAATAGTAAAGTATAGCGCAACTGACGTTGCAGGGAATGATGCATTAGTAGTAAGTGCAACATTTAGTGTAGATCGACCAGTAATAGAGCCAGAGCCAGTAAATGATGCCAAAGTAAATACAGAAGATTTAGCGACTTGGGAACCAAGACCAACAGCAATTGATGATACGGATGGAGATTTAACAAATAGCATAGTAATAACGTATTCCAATATTAGTGAAACAGTTGTAATTACCTTAAAAGAAGCAAGAAAATATTTAAAGACAGGAGAAACGCTATTAATAATATATAATGTAAGTGACACAGCAGGAAATAAAGCAGAAGAAGTAAAAGTAATATTTGAAGCAACAGATAATACACCCCCAATAATAGCCTCAGTAGCAGATGCAACAGTAAGTATAGTAGTGAATCCAAATTGGACAGCCCCAAAACCAACAGTAGAAGAAAATACATATGATCACCTAAATGATAAGATAAAAATAACATACTATAAAGCAGATGGAACAACCTTATTAGCAGATCTAACAGCAGTAAGAGAAGAATTAGCAAATGATGTAGTAGTAAAATATAATGTAAATGACACAGCAGGAAATGTAGCAGTAGAAGTAAGTGCAATATTTACATTAGACAATGAAGCCCCAGTAATATCACCAGTAACAGGAGTAAATGTGTATAAAAATCGTGTTTCAAATTGGACAGCACTAATAGCAACAGCAAATGATAGTATAGATGGAAATATAAATGATGATATATTAGTAACATACTACAACGAAGATGAAACAATTGAATTAGTAGATGAAGATGCAGCAAGAACAGAATTAGCAGAAATAGGAAACATTGTAGTAGTAAAATATAATGTAAGTGATGCAGCTGGTAATGAAGCAGATGAAGTAATGGCAAGATTTACAACAGTAGCACAAGATACTAACCCACCAGTAATAATGCGAATAAATAGAGCAACAATGAATATAGAAGAAGCAGCAGCTTGGACAGTACCATTAACAACAGCAACTGATGTTGAAGACGGAGATTTAACTGATGCTATAGTAATGAAATACTACATAGGAGGAGCTTCAAGCCCAACAAGTTTCGCAATGGCAAAAACATCATTAAACCAAGGAACATATGTATCAGTTAAATATGTTGTACATGATAAATATGGAAATGGTGACAGTTTCACAAAACATTTTTATTCAGATGTTGAAAAGCCAGTAATAGACCAAGTAGATGATGCAGATGTAAATATAGGAGATGCATCAAGTTGGATAACACCAAAACCAATAGCAATGGATGGTGCAGTTGATATAAGTGATAGATTAGATATAAAATACTACA
>JABENI010000004.1 GCA_013332095.1 Candidatus Bathyoplasma sp. NZ | reverse complement strand
TGAAAGCACCTCCATCTAGTGAATATTCTACTATTGACTCATTTGTTGTAAAGACATACTCCTCTGCTAACGTCCAATTTCCTCTCGTTATTATAGGTTCTGTTCCTGCTGCTTTCGGCACGGAAAGCTGTGTAATAAGCAAAAAAATTCCTATTATTAAAAACAATACAATAAATATTTTACTCACAATATTCCCCACAACATAATTCAACCTTTTCTTTTTCATAATTTCACCTTTCATTAACAAATTTTATAATATTATAAATATATAATTTGCATATCTATATTACCTAATTTTACCATTTTAATTTTAAAATAACAACAAATAACAAATTTTTTTGAATTAAAATGGCTTTAATAATATTTTATCATTCAACATTAAAATAATAGAATAAATTCTCCTGTAAACGAAAGTCTTAACTAAAATTTAATTCTAAAACCACACTATTTTATCAATTCCAAAAAAATATTTTCATATTAAAAAACATTTTTTAAAAATATATATTTCTAATTAAATAAAATTCTCTAAAAATCATTATTGTTAATTTATTCCTCTGTAAATTTTTTTACAAACACATCTTACTATTTTCTACTCGTTGCCAAAACTTAATAAAAATTATAGAATTGTATATTCATTTATCTAGATATTTATTTTACCTATTTTTAAATTAAAAATTATTATTAAACTCAATTAACTAAAGCAAATCTTTTTTAATTTTTTTCATTTTCCTTTCTTCATTCTAATTCTTATTTTTCAATAATTTTACTTTCATTAATTACTAATATACATATTCCTAAATTGTTACCTAAAATTTTTGCTTTTTTTAAAAAATATTCTATAGTTAATAAGAATTTTTGAGCAATATTTATTAATTCTTTTAAAAAACAAAAAAATATAAACAACACAAAATTAATGAATGAGATTATTCAATAATGCTTATCTTGACTAGATAATTATTTTTTTATGTTATTTTAAATATTGTATAAAAAAATGAAATTATAACTGAGCATTTATAATTTTCTGCTCTATAAGGCAAAGACATGCTTAAATGAATAACAAAAACAGATGTTTTTCAATTCATGATATATATATAAATAGAAACATTTCTAAAATGAACTTGTGTTTAGTCTTATTTCAGTGCAATTTATAAAAGGGGGCTGTAAAAAAGTCTCTAAATAACAAAAAAGGGCTGTAAATAAATAGAATTTTATTCTATTTATTTGCAGCCACTTTTTATATTCAAATATTGTTAATTGTTACTCTGCATCAATCAAAAGGGTAAAAGTTTTTTCACTTCCGCTATAAACATCATTTGTTCCTTCTTCTACAAAATTAATTGAATTATATTGATTACTAATTGTTTTAATCGATTTATCGGAAACAACAGAACCGATATTCCCTGCTTTCGAATAATAAAGAGTTCCATCTTTCAAATAATAAGCTTCCTGATTTTGTAGTCCGATTATATATTGTTCTATTGAGTTCCCAATCAAAAGATTATTTTCACCATTGTTAAAATACAAATCACCTTTTCCATTTATAAAATAAATAGCCCCTTCATCTGCAATTGTAAATTCAGTTACATCGTTAGTCAATAATATTTTTGAAATATCATTGCTTCTTAAATTAGTAGCTTTCATTAAATTATTATTTTTAATGTAATAAACAGTGTTTCCATCTTCTGTTATTTTTGCTTGTCTATCGTAGTCAATCTCATTTAAACCTGAGCCATTCTCGTTAAAAAAATAGATGATAGTTTTGAAATAATCATTTAACATTGACTGTTCAACACTTGCATAATTATACCTTACTGTGTCATATACCCCATGCAATGCGTTTCTTATTTCTTTAATTTCTGTTAATCCAACAGCCTCTATATCATTTGGCGATAATTTTAATGGCTCAGCGGCTCCACCATCTATACTTCTAAATAATCCTCGATCTGTCCTAAAGACAATTTCTGAATGGTCTTCATTAAAATATACTTTATTTAAATTTATGTCAAACGTTGCAATTATATTTAAAGTTCCATCTTTCACTACGCAGATGGACCTTTCATTCGCTGTCTTAACTACTGCATACACATACTCTAAATTATTTGCCAACGCTAACGGTTTGAATTTTTTTTCTAATTTAAAACTTGTAAAATCATCTTTATCGAAATAAACAAATTTTTCTTCACTTTTCAAATAATATGATAACTGTTCTCCATTTGGTGATAGTAGAATTTTATCACTTCTACAAGTTGCACCTTCACTTATTTTAGTTGCCGTTCCTTGTTTTTCACTATCGTAAAGATAAATTGTACCGCTTGAATCAAAACAATTTGGTATATACGCGATATTACTTCCATCTGCTGAAATTACTAGCGCATCTACATTGATAGCTACCAATTTTATCCCATTCTTATCGTAATAAAATAATTTTCCCTCTTTAGTTAAAACAGCTGCTTTTTCTAAATTAGAACTATGAGAAATACTTGTGATTCCACCTTCAACTAATGTTGCTTCATTTCCAATAGATAAATAATCACCTTTTGGAGTTTTCACTGCTTCTATAGTGTAATCCGGTTTAGCGGATACAGTAGTATTTTTTGAAAACAGCACAATAAGAAGTACTATCATTAAAAGTACGGCAATTACTGAACTAGCGATAATGATAAGTTGCTTTTTACTAAGTTCTTTTAAGTTTTTAAAATTTATTTTCTTTAAAAAATCAAAATTTATTTTCTTCAAAAAATCAAAATTTATTTTCTTCAAAAAATCAAAATTTATTTTCTTCAAAAAATCAAAATTTATTTTCTTCAAAAAATCAAAATTTATTTTCTTTAAAAAATCAAAATTTACTTTCTTTAAAAAATCAAAATTTATTTTTTTTAAAAAACTAAAATCTATTTTTTTACTGCTCTCTTCTATTTTAGAGTTTTCTATATTTTTTCCACACTTCTTACAAAAAACATCTTCCTTTTTAACTTTAGTTTCACAATGATTACATTTGTACATATTATCCTCCTTAAATATATTTATTACAGCAACCTCTATCCTAAATTAATCATTATTTTTAATTAATTTATTTTGGATAATGTCTGGTGATTGCTTAATAATTTTTTTATTCCATGTGGAACTTTAAAGGCAATGCTTACTATTTCAGCACTAGTATTAATAACTATCCCGTCACCAAAAATAGTATGTCTGACTTTATCGCCTACACTATAAATATTGTTGGATACTTTTTTCCTTTTATTTTTTAATTCAAAAATAGGTTCTTTCCGATTTTTCCTATTTCCTTTAAAAATTAATAATTCATCTTCTATTTCTTCTAAAAATCTTGAAATTTCATTGGAAGTAGAACTTCCATACATTGATCTGATGCAACAATTAGTTAAATATAACTTTTTCTTTGCTCGTGTTATCGCTACGTACGCAAGTCTACGCTCTTCTTCAACATCTTCCTCTGTCTCGACTCTAGATGTCGGAAAAATACCTTCTTCTAGTCCATAAATAAAGACATTTTCAAATTCTAATCCTTTTGAATTATGGATTGTCATCAATCTAATGGAATTACGAACATCAACTTCTTTATCCGTTTCTAAACTAATTTCACTTAAAATAAATTTTAATTTATCTAAATTTTCTAAATCATCTCTTTTGTTAATATAGTGATTTTTTAATAAAGTTTTTAACTCCTTTATATTTTCAATTTTAATATCTCCATTTTCCAGTAATTTTAGATGCTCTAAATAATCTGTTTTCTCAAAAACTAAATCTAAAAACTGATCCAATTCTAATTCATTGATAGCTTCTTTTAACTGTTTTATCATTAAAGCAAAATTAGATAATTTTTCAGCTAAATTTTTAGAAAAATAATCTTTAGCATTTGAACACACGTCGATTAACATCAAGTTATCTTCTATTGCGTGATTATTAATTTTTTCAAGTGTTGATGGTCCTATCCCTCTTTTTGGTTCATTAATTACTCTTTGCAAAGAATAGTTATCTTCATCGACAATTACTTTTAAATAAGAAATAATATCTTTTACTTCTTTACGTTTATAATACCCAACCCCACCGTAAACTATATATTGAATCTGATATCGATTCAAAGCACTTTCAATATTTCTAGTTAAATAATTACTTCGATATAAAATACATATTTCTTTACTAGCAACACCACTGTCTATTAAATCGGTTATTTCCTCTGCGATGAATTCACTCTCATCACTATCAGTGATTGCTCTAAAATAAACAATTTTATCACCATCACCACGGCTAGTCCAAAGTTTTTTTTCATATTGGCTTTTATTGTTTTTAATCAGCATATTTGCGGCATTTAAAATATTTGCTGTAGAGCGATAATTTTGTTCTAGTTTAATAACTTTAGAGTTCGGATATTTTTTTTCCACCTCTAATAAATTTTTGTAATTTGCCCCTCTAAATTTATAAATGCTTTGATCGATATCTCCAACTAAAAAAATGTTTTGATGCTTTTGGCTAATTAAACTAATTAATTTATTTTGAATGTCATTAGTATCTTGGTATTCATCTACTAAAATATAATGAAATTTTTCTTGATAATATTCTAAAACATCTTTATTTTCTTCAAACAACTGGACTGTTTTGTAAATCAAATCATCAAAATCTAGCAAATTATTTTTAAATAAATATTCTTTATATAATTGATATACATATTCTAAATCTTCTTTGTCTTGGGAAAATAAATTATTTACTCCACCAACTCGCAATTTACCAAAATAATTTATAATTTCTCTCGGTTTAAATTTTAAGTTTAACGCTTTTTCTTTAATTATTTTTTTTACTATTACGTTTTGATCTTCTGAATCTATAATATTAAAATTATTTTGATAACCAACAAGATTGATAAATCTTCTTAAAATACGTACACACATCGAATGAAATGTAGAAATCCACAAGTCTCCACTATTGACTAATTTTGCTACTCGCTCTTTCATTTCTTTAGCTGCTTTATTGGTAAAAGTAAGAGCTAAAATATTGTCCGGTACTATTCCATTTTCTACGAGATAACTTATTCTTCTGGTCAATACTCTAGTTTTCCCACTACCTGCACCGGCTATAACAATTATCTGTCCATCAATAGTTATAACCGCTTCTAATTGTTCTTTATTTAAACCTTCCAAAATTTTCAAATTTACCACCTCTTTTAAAAAATATTCTACTTATAATGATAACATATTTTTTTATCTTTTTTTCTACTAAATAATTGTTTTTTTTACAAATTTCAAATTCCTCTTTTATCCAGTATCGCTTGATTAATTTTATAATTTGGATAGTTCTCTTTAAAATCATTAAAAAAAAGCATTAATTTTTAAATTAATACTTTTTGATTGATTCAACCTGAACCTTTTTATTCGCCTCAGGTTCCCCCATTACCATCTGTGTCTGGAGTTTCTCCGGTTGTTACATCTGGCTCATCATCACAAGGTGGAACCTCTTCACAGCCACCTAATGCTAAAATGATAAATATCATTAATATCAAAGTTAATTTTTTCATCTTTACTCCTTTATTATTTCATTTACTCTACTTTTTAACGGTACAATGCGATTAAAAATATATTCTTTTCCAGTAATATCGGTGTCATAATCAACATTAAAAAAACCGTTTCTAATGAACTGAAATTGTTCTAAATGTTTGATCTCTTTTAAGGTATTTTCTATATATCCGTTATTAATAACTAACGAATTGGGATTAACTCTTTCCCTAAATTCTTTTCCTTCACCCTCTAGTAACAAAACATCATAAAGTCTAAACTCGGCTTTTAAGGCATCTTTATTGACCCAATGGATAGTTCCATTGGGTTTTCGTGCAGCAAATCCAGAACCTGATTTAGTTTCTTGATCGTACGTACAATGAAGTTCAATAATATTTCCTTGATTATCTTTTACTACTTCATTACATTTTATGAAATAGGCATATCTTAATCTAACTTCTACCCCTAAAGATAATCGCTTCCATTTTTTATTAGGCTTGGTTTCTAAAAAATCATCTTGCTCAATGTATATCTCTTTGGAAAACGGAACTTCTCTACTCCCTAATTCTTCATTTTCTTGATTCCATTGACCAGTTACATATTCTGTTTGATTATCCGGATAATTAGTTATAATAACTTTTAACGGCTTGATTACCGCCATCGGTCTTTTTGCTTTCAATTTTAAATCCTGTCTTAAATACTGTTCAAACATTGAGTACTCGGTTACTCCACCTTTTTTAGACAGTCCTAAATCTAAAACAAATTCTGTAATTGCTTCTTTAGAAAATCCTCTTCTTTTAAGTCCACTTACTGTTGGCATTCTTGGATCATCCCAACCATTAACTAAGTTGCTCTCGACTAATTGCCGTAAAAAACGTTTACTCAGCACAGTGTTAGTTAAATTAAATCTTCCGTATTCAATTTGTCTTGGAGGATGTTCCATTTCACATTCTTTTACTACCCAATCGTACAATTGACGGTGATTTTCAAACTCTAAAGAACAAATTGAATGGGTTATCCCTTCAATAGCATCTTCAATGGAGTGAGCAAAATCATACATCGGATAAATACACCACTGATTACCTGTACGGTGATGATTTGCATGAATAATCCGATATAACAACGGATCTCTTAAATTCATATTTGAGCTAGACATATCAATTTTAGCTCTTAGTACTTTTTCTCCGTTGGAAAATTCTCCTGCCCTCATTCTTTTGAATAAATCTAAATTTTCTTCAACAGTCCGATTGCGGTATTTTGAATTTTCCCCCGACTTATCGAAACTTCCTCTACTATTTCTAATTTCATCAATTGATGAATCATCGACATAAGCTAGTTCTTTTTTTATCAATAAAATTGCTCTTTTGTACATCTCTTCAAAATAGTCACTAGCAAAAAACAAGTTTTTCCAACTTAGTCCTAACCACTGAATATCTTTTTTTATACTCTCTACAAATTCTCGCTCTTCTTTTACTGGATTAGTATCATCAAATCTCAAATTTGTGTATCCGCCAAAATCTTTTGCAAAATAGTATTGGTTAATAAATCCAACTGCATGTCCAATATGTATATAGCCATTCGGCTCAGGAGGATAGCGAGTAATTATAACATCGTGTTTTCCTGATTCTATATCTTTTTTAATAATTGATTTAATAAAATTTGATCTTTCCACAAAATCACCCCATTACTATATTTTAACAAAACATAAGTAAAAAGTATACACTTTACTATTGATAACTGATATTCCTTAGACAGTCTCCCAATTTTTTAAATTAATCTCTACCTAAACTATTTCTTGGGCTTCCGTTTAAACTCATATCGCTAAGTTTTTTATTATCTTGATATTGATAATATGCAGCAATTCCAATCATCGCTGCATTATCTGTACAGTATTCAATAGCCGGTATTAACAATTCCCTATTTTTGATATTCTTCAATAACTTTTCTTTTAACCCTCTATTTGCTGCTACTCCACCTGCTACTAAAATTTGTTTTACTTGATATTCTTCAGCTAAATTTAAAGTTTTTTTTACTAAAACATCAGTAACGCTATTTTGAAAACTAGTACAAAGATCATTTATTCTTATTTCTTCACCTCGTTGTTTACAGTTGTGAATCAGATTGATTACTGCTGATTTTAATCCCGAAAAACTAAAATTGTAGCTATCTTTTAAATAGGCTCTCGGTAAATCATAACTATCGTTACCAATCGCTGCTAATTTATCAACTACTGGTCCACCTGGATAAGACAATCCTAAAACTCTTGCTATTTTATCATAAGCCTCTCCAACGGCATCATCTAAAGTGAAACCAATAAGTTTAAAATCGTTGTGCTTTTCCATTAAAATCAACTCTGTATGACCACCTGAAACAACTAAAGTTACTAAAGGAAATTTCATCTCTCCTTCAATTAAATTAGCGTAAATATGGCCTTTAATATGATTGACACCAATTATCGGAATACTGTTTATAAAAGCAAATGCTTTGGCTGCATTAATTCCTACCAGCAAGGCTCCAATTAATCCTGGCTCTTTGGTAACAGCTACTAAATCAATTTGATCGATAGTAATTTTTGCTTCTTCAATCGCTTTTTCAATAACTTTGGTAACTGAGACTACATGATGTCTACTTGCTATTTCCGGTACTACTCCACCAAATTCTGCATGGATATCAATTTGGGAAACGATGATATTGCTGAGAACTACTTTTCCATTTTTTACTACACTGGCACTAGTTTCATCACAACTAGTCTCTATTGCTAAAATAATCATTATATCACCTACATTTTTTTAAGCATTAAAATTGCATTTCTTCCATCTTTGTAATATTTTTTACGAATATGCTCTTGTTTAAATCCACACTTTTGATAAAGTTTAATCGCTTTTAAATTATTATCTTTAACTTCTAAAGTAACAGTACTAACTTTTTTTTTCAAAAAAACCGCTAAAGCAAATCTCAATAACTTTTCCCCTAATTTTCTCTGCTGATATTCAGGAATAATATAAAAATTATTTACTTGTCCAACTTCGTACGTACAACTTAAACCGATATAGCCGATAATGTTATCTTCTTCAAGTACATAGTAGTGGGCGTATTTGTTACTAGTAATTTCATTTTTTAGCATTTCTTTTCCTAGACTACTACCAAAGATTAATTCTTCTTGTTCAACTACTTTATCAATATCTGCTAGAATCATCTTTCTAATCAAATTATTCGCCCCATTCCCTTAAATAATTAGGACTTAATTTATGCACATCTAATACTTCTTCTGTTATCAACTTATTTAAATCAAGATCAATATTTTCAACAGTTATGACAGCAAAATCTTTACATATATTTAAAAATTCTTTGGTATTTCTAATTTTTTCTTCTATGACTACTTTATTATTTTCATAAACTGCACTGAATACTCTTTCTCTATGAGCATTGATCATTACTCCTATTCTGCCATCAGTTTTTGTAGCTAAAACAGCTAGTGTACTAACTTTATAAAGGGGAATTTTTTTAAAAATACTAAATACTTTTGCTACTGTTAATCCTATTCTTACCCCGGTATAAGAGCCTGGTCCTACGCCTATTATTATTTTTTCAATATCATCTATTTTCAATGAATTTTTTTTTAAAATTTTTTCTATTTCTACCATTAATGTTTTAGAATGATCATTATGTCCTTCTTTTACTATTAAATCTTTAAAGTTATCCTTAAAAACTCCAACTATTAAATAATTGGTTGCTGTATCAATAAATAGTTTCATTTAAATTCTCCAATATTTTTTTATACTCTTGATATTCACTCTCCAGTGTCAATACTCTTTTTTCATCTACTATTTCAATCGTTATTTTTAAATGATGATCAATTGAATCTTTAATATTTTCACTCCACTCAATTACCGTTATTCCATCACCATAAATATATTCTTCTAAATCATAATCATAACCAATTGAAGACAATCGATATGCATCAATATGGTACAAAGGTATTTTTCCCTCGTAAATTTTTAAAATAGTGTAGGTTGGGCTATTAACAATCTCCGTTATCCCTAATCCTCTCGCAAACCCTTTAGTAAAAGTAGTTTTCCCGGCCCCTAAATCTCCGTTCAAAGTCACTACTGCACCCTTAAAGATTTTTTTTCCTAGTCTTTCACCAAATTCAATTGTTTCTAATTCATTGTTTGTTATTATTTTCATATTTTCACCATTAATTATCATACTCTAAAATTCCATATAAGATAGTATTCGCTATTAATTCTTGATAACTGTCAGAGCCTAAAAGACGTGCTTCTTCTTCGTTAGATAAAAACCCTACCTCAATTAAAAGTCCTGGAACTTTAATATTATCTAAGATAAAAATATTGTCTATTTCTTTAGCTTTTCTATTAGTATCTAAAAGTTCTCTCATATTTTTTTGCATAATTGTAGCTAAATTTTTATTATCTTCAGTATAAAAACACTGAGCACCTCTCCACCTACTGCTTTCTATTGCATTTAAATGAATAGAAACAACTAGATTAGCATCTGACTGATTAATTAATTTAACTCTCTTGTTTAAATCTTCTCTTTTTTTATTTGTTCCCCCAGAACTTAAATCATAATCGCCTTCACGAGTGATATATGTTTTAATCCCTAAATTTTCTAGTTTATCTTTTATTTTAAAACTTATATTTAGAGCTATTTCTTTTTCTAAAAGAGTTCCATTATTTGCCCCTGCATCTCTTCCACCATGTCCGGGATCTAAATAAACAACTAGTTCATCATCATTTTCACTAAATACGATGCTTGAACTTTTCAAACTAAAAACCACTACAAAACTAAATAAAAAGCACACTATTATCCATTTTTTCATATTAAACTATATGAAAAAACACAACCTAATTATGCTATCTAATTATATCCATCCATTGTTAATTCCCTAATAATGAGTCTAATCTGCTTTTTAAATCACCATAAATCCGGAATTTTTCCGTCAATCAAGCAGAGCACATACTGTGCCTAGACGAAATCAAACAATTTTTCCACGTTGTCTAGATAACTTTTTATTTCTGCAAATGCAATTTCGTAATCGTTAATTCTATCTAAAACACTCCTCAAGAATATTACCGAAATTACCTTTAGCGTTTTCCAATATTAGCACTGATGAAAACCATCAATCCTCTGTATGAAACTTTAAAACAATTATTCCACTTCTTGACTCTAAAATATATCGCAAACATTTCAATAGTTACAGGTAAAGTGTTAATTTTATTATTCGTATCTCTTCCTATCAATAATTTGCTATAAAATAGTACGTAATGTTTGTTACCCCTCGTTAATGTCTCTATTGACCATTTCTTTAAGTTTTATTCTAATCCATTTATCTATCTTTTTATCCAGTGATGAAAATCCAAGTTGATAAGCTCGATTGATTTTTCTTATTTTAATCGCTTTATAACTAAGTTTCAACCTCTTTGTTTGATCATCAATTTCAAGTATTTTTAGATCGACTGTATCGCCAATAGTTAAATAATCTCTTATATCTTTAACATATTTGTCAGATAATTCTGAGATGTGAATCAATCCATCATACTCATCAACTTTAACAAAGACACCGTATTCCTGAATACCTGTAATAATACCCGTTACTACTGACCCCTTATCCATAATTTTTTATACTCCCTACTTTTCTATATCCTCTTCATTATATCATAAAAATTCAATTTATTTTTATTTTTGGTTTTTAAAAAATTGAAAGAAAAATAAAAAGTAAACTTTTGAAGTTTACTTTCCAATTATTTTACCATATCTATTATGTGCAATTCTGCTTGCGGCTGCCGCTGCGAGTCCACCGATAATATCATCCATAAAGGTCATACATTTATCGGTATTTTTTCCCATTTCATCGACTGTTTTAATAACTCCAATTTTGACTTTATCCACATATCCAAAATTAGTAAAACCGATGCTCCCATATACATTAACTATTCCTAAAGCTAAAATTTCATCTACACCGTACAAGGAATAATCAGACTTTACCATTTTATCCAAAGGATCTGGTAGTAAATTTTGTTCACACAACATATCTAGTGCTAATCCTGTAAATATTACATTTTGAACTTCAGTTTTTTCCAAAACTTTTAAAATATTTTCGACACAATCTTCTAGTGTTAACTCAGGTATATATTCTTTTTGAATTAACAAAGTGACATTAGCTATTTCCTCAATAGTCACTCCTCGATTTTCAATCATTTTAATTGCTTTTTCTCTATTTTTCACATCTACATACGCCATTTATATCTTCTCCACTCTTTTTATATTTGGAAATTCCTCAACTATAATTGCCTCAACCGCTTCTTTTAAAGTAATGTGACTTGAAGCGCAGCCCTCACAGGCCCCTAATAATTCAACATATACTATGTCATTTTCTATTGAAACAAACCTTAAGTCTCCACCATCTCTTTGTAAATAAGGTCTGATTTTTTGCAATAGTATTATTATCTCTTTTTCTAGTTCAGCCATCTAATTATCTCCTTTTGATTCTTTTCAAAACGTAAAAAGGACAACCAAAGGCACATGACTCACTTAAATAATCCGGAATAAATTTATAATTATCTTTCTTATTCGCATGATAAAATCCTTTTATTCTCAATATTCCTGCTGAAAAATCTCCTAAAACATAATCATATTTATCAAATATTTCTTCGATGTATCTTTCTTTAAAACTTTCTACTTCAAAACAATCTCGATAATTTTTTAAAACTACAAATTGATTATTATTAATTTCTAAATTTTTTTCCATATCTACCACCATTATTATTTTTCATTTTTCTTATTTTACCAAATTTTTTATTTTTTTCAAACAGTAATACACTTATATTCCTGAATCAATAATTTCTGGCTCATCTAAATCAGGTTCAGAATCGCCACCATTCGCATCTGAATCATGTGGTGTATTGGGAATATTTGCTCCTCCACGGTAGTAATATTTTGGCACATCTCCTTTTAAAACTTGTACGTGAATTGGTATGCGACTATTTACTATCACTTCACTTTCTCTAAGTGGAATGTAGGTATTGAATACGATATCTGTCTCTATATACATTTCTAACAGAGAATTATTAATTCCATATTCGGTAATTTTACTGGTAATATCCACTTTTACACTGCTACTAGGCATTATTTCTATATTTACTTTAGGTCCAATACTAGCTAAAAAACTTTTATTAAAAGCACCTAAGACAGGAATTTTTAATTGATAATTTTCGTTTTCTAAATTTTCTAATTCTTCATTAATATTTTTATAAACATCTGCTAAAATCTGATTTGTCACCTGACTATCAATAATAATATTTTGAATAGTTCCACTAGTTTCTATGTACACCAAATCTTTGGAGTTAAGTTTGTTTAAAACACTATTTCTGATAGTATTTTCTAACATTCTAGATACAAACATTGATGATTTTTGGTCAATATAAATTTTTAAAGCATCGCTAAAATAACTATCGACTACAAGCGCTAAACTTATTGTTAGCGCTAAAAATAATATTAATAAACTTTTACGTAAGTTGAAGTAGCGCATCCTTTACTAACATTTTAGGCAGTATACCAATTTTAGTTGCTGAAATACTTACATCAGCTAACGGTGCGTTAATTAAATCTTCGATAGTTTTTACTCCGAATGCTCTTCCGCATAAAACATTTCTTTCAATTAAATGTGGTTTGTTAAATACTGAAACATCTAATGCTCCACACATAAAATACCCTTTTTCATTTCCTACAACTAGTAAGGTCGTTTTTGGTAAATACACCTCAACACTGTAAAAATCAAATTCATTTATTTTAAAATTATTATTTTTTATTTCCATTTTATTCCCCTCTCTTTATTTAAGTATATGTTTGAATATTTTTTTAATGAATGGAAAAACTTAAACTGAGGTGAAAAAATGAAAATTGAAAACTTTATGACTAAAAACGTTGTTTCCTTAACAAAAAATTATACTATTTTAGATTGTGTAAACCTAATGTCAATTGAAAATATCGGTTCAATTCCGATTGTTAATCAACAAAACCTGCTAATTGGTATCATAACAGATCGTGATATCATCACAAAAATAGTATACACCAAAAAGGTCTTAAATACTCCAATTGAGGATATAATGACTAAAAATGTTTTTTCTTTAAAAGATGATGATGATGTAGACTCAGTAATTTCTTTAATGAGTACTAAACAAATTAGAAGAATACCGATTGTAAACAACGATGATGAATTAGTTGGAATAATTTCTCTAGGAGATTTAGCAACTGATTTTCATACTAGACAAAATAGTTTAGAAGCTTTAAAAAATATTTCTCTACCGAGTACCGATGACTATCCGAGCGTCCCCGCTCCTTAAATATAGTTAGTGTTAACTTGTGATCTGTTAACAAAAAGAACTGAAATTTCAGTTCTTTTTTATTATTGATTATTAAAAACTCTTTTGCTAATAATAATCGCAACTTGCGCGGCTAATAATGCCTTTAATATATCTCCTATTAAATACGGGATTGAACCTACTAAAAAAGCTTGTTTTAGCCCCATACTAGTGGAATAAGCCAACCAAAATGTTCCGATTAAATGAATTACCAAAATGCCACCAATTATATTTGCGGTAAATAATCGCCAAAAATTTAAACTATTTTTGCTGATTACACTAATTAATACTGCTCCGATTAAAAAAGCTATAATATAACCTCCAGTTGGTCCAACTAAAGTTCCTATTCCTGATTGAAATCCTGAAAATACCGGTATTCCAACTGCCCCAATCATTATATAAATTACTAAAACGTAAAAAGCTAATTTAGGTTTTAAGAGACAGCCAACTAACATTACTCCAAATGTCTGTAAAGTTATTGGCACTAGTGAAAATGGAAGTGGTATAGTAAAAAGACTCAACACTGAAATAATTGAAACAAAAATTCCAACGTAAATAATTTCTGATAATTTGCTCTTATTTTTGTCCATAATTTTCTCCTTTAGGTAAGATGCTAACATCAGCAGATAAAAGTTTTTTCTGATTACCCTCTTGATCAATTACCAACAATCTGCCATCTGCTAAAATATCAATAGCTTTAGCCGTGTAACTACTGTTATTTTCTTTAACAGTAATTTCTCTATTTAAAACATTGGAAAATTTTTTATAAATCTCTATTAAGTCAGGGTGATTATTTTTCAAAATAAAATCGTTGAAAATTTTTTCAAAATGATTTAAAATTTCAGCGATTAAGCGATTTTTATTGATCTTAATATTAGCAATTTTTTCGCATGCACTACAAATGTCCTTAAATTCTTCCGGAAAATTTTTAATATTTTCTATATTTATTCCGATTCCAATTATGACGTTCTCAACAATTTGTGTTTCTGCTTCAATGGTAGCTTCTGTTAAAATTCCCCCTAATTTTTTCCCTTGATAAAAAATATCATTAACCCATTTAATCTCAGCCATAAATCCACAGACTTCTCTAATTGCTTTCACCGTGGCAATTCCGCTGATAATCGTTAAAAAAACTAAATCTTTCACTAGTAAATTTGGTTTAAAATTAAAACTGATATAAATCCCATTATTTTTTGGGGAATGAAATTTTCGATTCCTTCTTCCCCGACCTGCCGTTTGATAATCCGCTACTACTAATTCTCCGTTAATTTTATCATTTTTTAATTTTAAATAATCGTTAGTTGAAGCAATTTCTTTAAAATGTTTAATACTACTTCCAATCAAAGAAGTACTTAAATATTTTGTAATAGTGTATTCGTTGACTATTCTTTCATCTAATTCAATCATATAGCCTTTATTTTTACCACTTTTAATATTAAAGCCATTTTCTTTTAAACAATTGATGTTTTTCCAAATAGCATTTCTAGAAATAGTTAATTTATCGGCAATCTCCTGACCTGAAATGTATTTATCTTGATTTTGAATTAGTATTTTAAGTATTTTTTCTTTCATAATTATCACCTTATTTCTAAAAAAATTATAATATTATTTGTTTTAATTGTCAACCTAAAATAAAAAACAGGTGACAATATCGTCACCCTTTTATTCCTTTATTTCTTTAAGAAGTATCGTTGCCGTTGCTAAGATACCTTCTTCTTTACCGATGAACCCCATTTTTTCAAAAGTAGTAGCTTTTACACTCACAAAATCAACGTTTACTTTCAATAATTGACTAATATTTTCTCTAAATAGCTTTATATATTGATTAAGTCTAGGTTTTTCAGCACACACCATACAATCGATATTTTCAACTTGATATTTTTTAGCAGCAGCCAGTTCAATCGCTTTTTCAACAAAAAAATTACTGTTGATATTTTTATATTTTTCATGAGTATCAGGAAATAATGTTCCTAAATCTCCTAGTGCTAAAGCTCCTAAAATACTCTCTGCTACCACGTGTAATAAAATATCTGCATCTGAATGTCCTTTTAATCCGATGTGATCAATTTTTACGCCACCTAAAATTAATCTTTGAGTATTGTCACTGACAAAACTGTGTGCATCTATTGAATGACCTATTCTCATAATTTGTTATTTAATCTTTCAAATAATTGGATGTCATCAAAAAAAGTTATTTTTAGATTCTTTTTACTCCCGTCGACAATTTTTATATCGATATCTGAATAACGGACTAATAACCCTATTTCATCAACATCAGTATAGTTTTCAGCAAATGCTTTTTCAAAACTTGCTAGCAAAACGTCCTTTCTTGCACACTGTGGAGTTTGCATTAAATATTTACCTGTTCTTTCGATAGTAACTAATTTTCCATCTACTAATTTTTTTAAACTATCAGTAACGGTTAAAGCTACGACACACGCATCGTGGACTTTTAATGAATTTTTACAATCATTAATTATTTTTTGACTTATTAGTGGTCTAGCTCCATCATGAACAAAAACGATATCATTATTTGCCTGTTTAACTCCATTATAAACACTTTTTTGCCGAGTTTCTCCACCTACTACTAATTTAATTTTATTAGAAGTAAATTGTTTAAACCTTTCAATTTCTTTTGCGTTTACTACTAAAATTATTTCAGTAAATTCAGGGTCGTACATAAAATTACTTATGGTATGTTCTATTAAATGTATCCCCTCAACTTGATAGAGCAATTTGTTAATATTTAAATTAGTTCTTTCACCTTTTCCAGCACAAGCAATTACTACACTATACATTTTACCACCTCAATATTCTTTTATCAGTTACCACATAATCTAGTCTAACGTCATGTGATTCACTGTAAACTTCATCTACTACTTGGAAATCAAAACAAACTCCTATTTTCAAATGTTGGTCAGTTAAGTATTGATCATAATATCCTTTTCCATAACCGATTCGATATCCTTTTAAATCATAACAAAGACCAGGAACTAAAATTACTTCAACATCGATAATATTACCTGTTGGCTCTAATATGTCGTAGACACCTCTTTCAAATTTACCTGTGTATTTATAAAAAAACATCCCCTCAGTAATTTTAGGCAATCCGACTCCTTCTTCTAAAAGTTCCGTTAAATCTACTTCATTTCTTATCGGCATAAAAATTCCCAATTTTTTATCGCCAATTAAAGGTTTTACTTTTTCGACAATAATTTTACTCAATTCGGTAACTTCTTCTTGCGATAATGAAATTCTTTCAATTAATTTTTTTTCTCTCAATTTATTTTTAGAACACATCTTTTATTTCCTCATAGTAGCAAAATCTTGCTTTTACTACTTGTTTCTTTGCCATTTTTAAAGCCGTTTCACTAACGTTTAAAACATCTTCTAACTCTTTAGCATCACCAGGAATTTTGGCTATTCCAATAAATGGTCTAACTGTAATGGTCAATGCACTCATCCTAATTCTAACATAAAACATATCATCATCACGTAAAAAATTTTTCTTTATCAACTCAATTTTATCAATATCTCTAACAATCAATGCCAATTCTAAAGTATCCACTTGATATAGAGACACTTTTTCACTTATAAACTCTTTTTTATACTTCTTCAATATTTCAATTAAAAGATGGTTTTTAATTTCTTTTCCTAATTCTAATGCTATATCTTTCAAATGGTCTAAATTAATTCGTAATACCCAAAAATGCTGTCCATTTCGTAGTAAATTATTTATTTCTAATTTATAATCTACATCATCTAGCATTTGAACAGATTTTTTTTCAACTCTATTTGTTACTTCTTTAACAACTCCAACTACTTCTAATTCCCCATTAAAGTTAAGTAATTTGGCTTTTTCTAAAATCCAGATTAATTGTCCATTACGCTTAATTCTATAGGTATGAGTATATGAACCTTTAGCGAAAACTTTCCTTTTCATATTCAAACAATGTTCTAAATCTTTTTCATAAATTAATTTTTGAATATTTTCTCGTGTTTCACTATTTGATTCTAAATTAAATATTTTTTTGTATTTATCTGTGGCGAAAATTTGATTGTCATTTTGTTTAAAAAAGAACATTCCTTCATCAGTAATTTCAATAATCGCTTTAAATTTCGATTGTAAAACTTTAAAATCATTTTTCAATACTTGCTGATCATCATATTTATTAAAATTGTTAAAGGCATTGACATATTTACCTATCAAAATTTTTCCACAATAAAATCTCCCTTTAACAATAGGATAAATAGTCATTTTGATGTGTCTTTCAGCTTTATTTTCAGTTTTATAACTGTACTCAATTTCCGTTTTAGCAGTTATTTTTTCAACTTTATACTGTTTCTTTAAACCATAATTATCAACATTTTTACCGTTTATACAAACAAAATCTAAATGTTTAGTAAACAGTTCTAAATAATTTTCATTGAGACATTCGTCTGCTGTAATATTTAAATCTGCTAATAATTCTTTACCAATTAACTTTATTTTATCTTTTTTATCCAAAACTAAAAAACAAGTATCTTCAGTATTTGTGTGAGCAATAATCATCTGATAAAACTTGTTAGTACCATTGATTTTATTAATTAAATTAATTCCTAAAAAAATCAATATACCAATAGTAAATATCACTATCCACAATAAAACTTTATCTAAATTTATACTACCGTAAATTTTAAAAATATAGTAAATAACAAATAGGACTACCGGAGTTAAAACTAAATATATTTTGTAATTATTTAATTTGACCGCTGATTTTTTCAGTTGTGAAAGCACTATAAAATTAATTATTATTATTATTGCTAAAATATATTCCATACTTATAAATCGTTGGCCAAATATTTAGCAGTTTCAACATTAGTCGCTAAAGGTATTTCATAAATATCAGCAAGTCTCAATAAAGCTGTCACATCTGGTTCATGTGGGTGTGCAGTTAATGGATCTCTAAAAAAGAAAATCATATCTATTTTTCCATTTGAAACTTTAGCACCTACTTGTTGATCACCACCTAGCGGTCCTGATTTAAAACAGTAGACTTCTAATCCAGTATTATCAGCAATCATTTTTCCAGTAGTCCCTGTACCATATAATTCATGTCTTTTAAAATTTTCTATATTTTGTTTAATAAAATGAAGCATTATTTGTTTTTTATTATCGTGTGCAATTAGTGCTATCTTCATAATTACCTCCTTATAATAAATATTTATCTAAATACATTTTTAATGTTTCTCTCGACACGTGTTGTTCGATATCACCTTCAAAAGTAATTGATATTTTCCCCGTTTCTTCTGAAACAACAATTGTTAAGCAATCGTATAATTCACTAACTCCTATTGCTGAACGATGTCTAGAACCCAGTGTTTTTGGCAGTGAATTAGCGTTTATCGGATATGGATAATACGCTCCACAACATAACATTTTATCTTTTCTAATAATTACTCCACCGTCGTGTGTCGGCGAAGCAACATTAAACAATGCTTCAATAATTTCTTCCCCAATATCAGCATTTAATTCAATTGCATTTTCAATAAAACTCGTTAACTTGTCTCTTCTTTCAAAAGTAAGTGTTCCACCAATTCGTTTTGTTGCTAAATTTTCCACAGCCCCTATTATCTTTTTAACGATTTGATTATTAATTTCTTTGTTACTGTTTCCTCTAAATTTAAAATTCATTCTTTCGAATACCATGCTTATTTCTTCATAGAATAAGATAAAGAAAACCAACGGAAGAAACTGGACAATTCCTTCTAAAAGTAAAGTTGTATGTGGTAAATCTAATGTTTTTACAATGGCATAAATAACAACTAGAAATATCAATAATAAATATTTTCTAAATAGTTTTTTATTCGCCATCGCAATTTTAGTACAGATTAAAAATAATACAACCAATAATATGTAATCAACTATAACATTTAGTTCCAATTTAAACACCGCCTTTAATAAATTATTTAATTAATGTTTTTAATTCCTTATTCTTTCCCTCAGTAACCAAACTGTAAAAACTATTTCCACTATAATCTTCCATAAATAGATCCGCTCCTTTTTTAATTAATAAATCTGAGCATTCAAATGAATTTTCATAAAAAGCGTAATGTAGAGGCGTAGCTCCATTTTCATCAGCCATTTCGATATACGCACCTTTAATAATCAAAAACCTAATCATATCTTCTCTTTCATAAATAACCGCGTAGTGGAGCGGCGTTTGCTCATTATCACTAGCAGAATTAAGATCAGCTCCTAAATTAACCAGTGTTTTAAAAGCTTCAAATTTATTTTTCACGATTGAATAGTGCAATGGTGTCTCTCCATCACTAGAAGCAATATCAATATTGACCCCTTTATTGAAAAACAATTTTATTAAATCAATGTCATTATATCTAGTGACTAAATGCAACAATGTAAAATCACGATATTCTTGTACATTGATGTCTATATCAGGTATTTTTAACAATTTTTCTAATTCTTTTTTTATTAAGGAATATTCATTTTTATTTTCTCTTACTACCTTAAAAAAATCTCTTACGCGCGTTTTTGTTGCATTAATCACAGTCAATCACTTCCTTCACTTTATTTACGATGTCATCTAAATTGTAATACATTTCTTCAATACTAAAAACTAATTTTTTAATATTTCGGTAATTATCATCATTCATTAAAACTAAATCTTCTAAATTTCCACTGCTTTCCAAGTTCATTATTTTTATCAAAAGTTTGATATTATTACCTTCTCCAATCATTAAATCATACGGAGATATTCCTTGTTTAATCTGATACTTAATATCTAACTTATCGACCAAAATTTTCAATGTTTCCTCGTTAACATCTTTCAATAATGAAAATTTATCTGCTTGTGATTTTTCCTTAAATTTAGAATCTTTTAGCAAATTAAATTCATCTAAAATTATTAAATTCTCACAACTGTGGGCAATTACTTCTAACTCTTTCTCAAAACTACCTATCTCTTTTTCACTTATTATTAAATAATTTTTATCTGCTTTTTCTAAATAATGATTGTGGATTAAAGCTCTAAAGTTTTTCAAAAGATTTTCAATCTTAAGATCACAGCCGATAACTCTTATCAATCTCTGAACTAATCGCTCATAAAGTTGGACTCTTAATTCATTTGAACTACATATTAAATTTACTTTTTTACCTGCTTCTAAATCTGCAATTATATTTTTTAAAATATCTATTTTATTATAAATTTTAATTTTCTGGTTAATTAAAAACCCACGACCAAATTCATCATCATGTATACTAACTATATTATTATCTAAATTAATTTTTTTATTATTTGATAAATTATCGTTAATACTACCGTTAATATTTGTTCCATTCTTATTTTCAATAAAGATAAAATTATTCCCTATTTTTTGTAACTTATTAAAATATTGCATTGATATTCTTTCAATTTCATCAAGAATCACCAGCGAATACTTTTCTTTTCTTTCAACTGCTTCAAAAATCCCAGAAAAACAAACTCTTTTTTTATCCTTCAGGGCAAAATTTTCTTTGATAAAATGACTTTTGTTTTCTACCATTTTACTAAAAGTTAAAAATTTATTGTAGTTAAGATGGTCACATCCTTTTATAATTCTCTTAAATAAACTGTTTAAAAAAATATCCTCACAGTTATTTAATATTTTTCCATTCATTATTTCTCTAATTAATTTAATTTGCCCATACATTCTTAGCAGTTGACATATTTTTAAAATTTCACCCCAAGAGGTAATAGCTTCAATGTCGTTAAATTGATTTATTATTTTTAAAATACTGTTAATATCTCCACCCAAATCACAATAATAATAACGATTTAAACCATTTACTAGACTTAAAGACTCTTCTAAATTAACTTTTAATTCTTGTATTTTTAAAGCATCTATTTCAACAATTTCATCACCGTTATACAGTCTAGTTAACCTTTGATAATCAGCAATCAAATTTTTTATTTTTTCACAATCACTTCGCTCTTCCTCATAAGTTTCACCAAATAATTTTTCATATTTTTCATTATTCTTGAGCAATTTGTTTAAATTATTGTAATAATTAGCAACCATATTTTTCAAAGAAATGATTTGATTAATAGAAATAGTTTTATTATTATTTTTTAATGAACTTTTAATTGTGTCGTGCACCATAAAAATTTTAGAAGTATTCAGTTTATATTTTTGTAAATCTTTTTTAAAAGTTGAATAATTTTCAAACTTTAATTTACTAAACATTTTTTGTTGTAAAATTTCTTTACGATCAATATATAATTTATTCAAATCAGCAACCACATTTATTATTTCTTGATTCTCGATATTAGTTTTATAATTCCTTATCAAATTAAAATAATTTTTTAATTCTGCAATTTCTTTTAAATCAATCTCATCTATTAATATTTCTTTTAACAAATTTTTAATATCTTGTTCAAAATACTTATAGTTACTTAATAATTTTAATTTTTTCTTTTGAATATCTTTAGGAGATTTCTTGAATTTTTCGGTGAATATATGATCTAGATTGTTAATTTTATGTGTTTTAAACAAGGAAATACATTGCACAATATCTTTTAATTCTGTCTCTTCAACAATATCAATTTCTATAAATCCACCTATTTCGTTTTTAATCTTAATAATTTTGTTTAGTAAATTTTCACATTCTGTCAATTTTTTACAATTTGAAATTAAAGTTCTACGATCATCATCAAAATTAATCCAACTAAAAAACTTATTATTTATAATTTTTGCTGTAATAATATTTTTTGTTTCCTTATTTGAATTATCCTGTTTAGCTGATTCCTCTAGTCGATTCGATAAAGTATGAATTTTTTCTACTACCTCAGTTAATTCATTTAATATTTCGGCAGTTTCAATTTTATTGTTTAAAATATAATTAATTGCATCTACATCTGATTTTTCGAAAAACCCACTGTAAATATTTTTAACCATTTCCTCAAAATTTAATTCAAATACATCCGGAATATAGGTGTTGACGACCATTAAATAAAAACTATTAGTTCTTTCTACTAGTTCCGTGAAATTTTTCAAGTTTTTTTTAACATCTTGAAAATTTATTTTATCTTCCCAGGACTTAGGATATCTTTGGCAGTCAAAAATTTCTTCTTTGTCAAAAGTTTTTTCTAAAACCAAACAATCTAAAGACAATTTTAAATTGTATTTTTTATTTAATTCTCCTACTAGTTCTAGCATTCGATTTAATTTTTCAATTAAATTGTTGTTTCTGTAAATGAAAAAATTTTCACTATTATATATTTCTTTATAGTCGATTTTGTTATAAATACTATCAACTGGCTTAGTTATCTTTAATTTTTTTAATATTTTATCTAATTTTGCTAATGCTTCTTTAATTTTGTGAATATCAGTTTTTTCTAAATTCTCAAAATTTTCTACTTCTATATCAAGGATTTGTTTATGTTTGTACTTAATTAAATCTAAATAAATTTCTCTTAACTTATATCCTTTTTTTACTTCCTCAAAATGCTCATTGTATTTTGCAAAACTTTCAAACTCTTCACTAAAATCCTCAAGAGGAGCTTCGTTAGTAAATTCAATATGCTCAAGTTGATTATTACTTATTAAGTTCGGATTAATTCCTGATTTGATAAAATAATCAATCGCCCCTGCATATCCTTTTTGTAAAATAACTAAAATTGAATTGTGATTGGCTAGCGCTTTTAAAACAATATTAAACAGTAGTTGTAATTTATGATGTCTATTCTCAACGCTTAAGATAATATTTTCTTTTTTTCTTAAGGCAAACCCCACTTGTGCTAATTTATCATTATAAAAAAACAAATCTTTTTCAATAGTCGGTAGTTCTCTACTTTGAATATGTTTAGTATATTGAACACCATCTTTATATTTTATTTTAAAATAGGTTAAATATAAATTATAAATAATTCTTCCATTAGATTCTTCTATTATTTTATTCAACGAATACGTATCAATATCGTACAAATTATTAGTTGTTGCTGTTTCTTCAATAAATCTATTCACATATTCATTGACAACTGGGTTAACAAAAATTTGTCCGTTTTTTTTCAGTGTTTTACAGAAATTTAAAATCGTTACCGGAATAAGAATCAAAGGCATTCTAGTTTTACTAACTTTCCATCTAACATCTTGAAATATCAAAAAAGCTTTTGAATAGGGGTCATTTTTTATAATATCTTCAATCAGTTTAATTTTTGCCAAAGCAATAACTTTCTTTTTTGTGCTGTTATCACTTTCATATTTCATTAAATCGTCCACTATAATCTCATCATTTTTAATGATATTTGTCAGTACATCAATTGATAAATGATCGAAATACAAAGAATCAAAGCTTATCGCTTTGATGTCTTTTAATCTTTTGTCTGTTTTATCCAGTATAAATGTATTAATTAGAATCACCCACTTACTTAATTTATTATATCTAAATATTTAATAAATTGCTATAACTAGATACTAAAAAAATATTTTATCTTTTTTTAGGTAAGTGATTTCTCCTTTTAATATTCGTTAAAAACCAATTTTATTTTTTTTCGCTAAAACTGAAGATATGAATATTGTATTTTTTAAGGCAATTTCCTCATTACAATTATCACTGATAATTTCTCTTTCAAATAAATTTAAGATAAAATTTTTAACTTCTAACGTTGCTTCATCAATATTTTCAATTACCACAACATTAAAAGGGTATTTTTTTAAATGATTTGTTAAAATTCCACCACTATCAAATCCTACATATCCCGGAGCAGCTCCAATTAACTTAGACATTGACATATCTTTAGTAAATTCCCCTAAATTCAATCTTAAAATAAATTCTTTTTTTATCCCGTATATTTCAGTTAAATCATCTATAACATCTTCTAACTTTTCATTTAAAACTAATGGTAATTTTGCTTTTAAATGTTTAATTATAGAGTTTTTAATTTTTTTATTTTTAAATTCATACGCTTCTATTTCATCCATTCTTTTAAAATCTACTGATACTATAATTTTTAAAGCATTATAAATATCCAATTTAGTTAAGTGTTTATTTTTAGAAAAACTTGATTCCACCAAAGAAATATCTAGTAAATCAATCGCTTTATCTGGAAATTTTTTATTAACCATATATCGATTGCTTAAATTAACAATCTCTCGTAAAAGATTTTCCTCAATTGAAATACTATGAAATTTTTCATACTCTTTTTTAATTCCCACTAAAATATCATAAGTTTCTTCTAAATCAGGCTCGCTCACAAAAATCGTTTGAAACCTTCTAGTTAATGCTTTATCTTTAACTAAATATTTATTATATTCTTTTAAAGTGGTAGCTCCTACAACTTTAAATCCTGCTCTAGCTAAAAATGGTTTCAACATATTTGCAGTGTCTAAAGTACCTTCTCCACTTCCAGTCCCAACAATATTATGAATTTCATCAATAAATAATATATCATTAATTTTTAAGTTTTCTAAGACTCCTACAACACGCTCTTCAAATTCACCACGATATTTACTACCAGAAATCATCTGACTTAAATTAAGTGAATAGATGGTAGATTTAGTGTTTAAAAGCGAGATACTCAATCCTTCAATAATCGCTGTTTTCCCTACTCCCGCTTCTCCAATCAACAGCACATTAGATTTGTTTTTCCGATTAATAATTTTATTAATATTTAAAATATCTTTTTCGCGACCGATAACTTTTCCTAATTTGTTCGCCCTGGCCTCGTTCGTTAAATTAAGTAAAAAATTGCTTTTTTCTTCCTTAAAATCAAAAACTTCTTCAATATCCATTATTAAGTCCGAAACGTTTAAACCTAAATCTCTTAAAACTTCACAAGCAAAATTATCATCAACCTTTAATACTTCATAAAACATATGTTCTTCGTTTACGCTATCAAGTCCACGTTCTTCAATTAAAGTATTTACATTTTTTAAAACTTGCTTATATTCTAAAGTATATTTTTCAACTTCTCTGCTGTTTCTAAGTATTATAAAAGAATTAATGCTCTTTATTAAATCAGAATATTTGATTTCATATTCATTTAATAAAAAATTACAAATTGAGTCTTTTGTTTTATACATTCCTAACAATAATGACTCTGTACCTAAAGATATATTTTTATAAACAGCATATTTTTCTGAATTTACAATTACCTCTTTAACTTGGTCACTAAATTTATCAAACAATACTTGTTCCTCCTAGATGTAACTAATTTTTACTTAAACTAATATGATTTTATTAGTCATTTATAAAACATTATACTAACTAGGTTTACAAATCATTCTTAAACTATATTTAATTTTGATAAATGATTTTACAAAATCTCCTATTTCTTTGATGTTGATTTGTTTATCTTTTTATAGTCCCACCAATTTGCAATTATTAAGATGAAAAAGTTTACTTTTATTAATTTTCGCACTGTAAACATTTTCCATTTAGTTATTATCTCACCTCTATTAAATCTCCTCTTGATAGTAAAAAACTTCAAAGATAATTTGAACGTACAAATTATCTAAATTTTTAGTAGTAATCTCAAAACTATTTATTCTAAACAGTTGAATTTCTTCCTTTAAAAGATTGATAAAAGTTGCCACTTTGCTGTATTCACGATTCACAATCTCAAACCTCATATCTATTTCTTTCATTTTAATGTGACTGTCTAACTCTTTTAGTGGCTCTGAAAATTCTTCAATATCCTCAATGCTCATCGTCGAATCAATCGAACTCAGTAGTTCTATTTTATCTAATTTGTTTAATAATTTACTCCAACTAAATACTTCTGGCAAAACATTTTCAAATTTTTCACTGTAATCAGCATTACTAATTATTAAATCTATCTCTGATTTTAAAATACTTGTTTCTATCTCTAAATCTGAAACTTGTTTTTTTAAATCAGTAACTTTAGTTCTCTTATTAGATATTTGAAAACTAATAAATACATTAATCATTATAAAAAAAACTAAAATCCCGATAAAAGGTAACCATTTTTTAATCATTTGTGTCACCTACTTGCAAATCAATTATAATTTCATGTTTTCCTGACCCTGATGTTCTAAAATCAACACTTTTAGCCCATGCTAATGTTCTAAGTTTTCTTACAAACAATAACAATTGGACATCTTCTAACGTTTCTATAGTAATAGCCACCTGCTCTTCCTCAGCATCAAAAAATGTTCCAATAATATCATAATCATTTGTAATAAAACTATCAATATCGTTTAAAACAATGGCCGTGTCGATAGCTTTCAAATTTATAAGTTCAATTGTTTCACGATAAATAATATCTTTTCTATCGAGATTTATCTGCTGTAATTGGTTTTGGTATTTTTCATTTTTCAATTGGATGTTTTGAAGTTCAACCTCATTTTTTAAAATTTTCGCATTAACTAATTTTAGTGGCAAATAAAATAGATAAATAGTTATCACACTAAAAACAACAAAAACTGCTACCATTAAAAAAATGGTAGTAATTAACTTATTTTCTTTTCTTTTCGGAAGAAGATTAACTCTAAAATCCTTCATTTTTCAATCACCTAATTTCAGTAGAATCCTTTAAAAAATGCTTTAATGCATCAATTTTTCTTTCAGTTTTTAGCTTTAAAAAAATAACATTTGCAATATCGGTCATATTTTCTTCTTTTAAAACTTTTTCAATTTTTATATTTAATTTATTATCAAAAGTTACTGGTAGTATGACAAGTTTGTCTAATTTATCGTTTTCTATGCTAAAATTTCGAATGAAATAATTTTTTATTCCGTATATTTGATCTTGAATTTCTTGAATAAACGATTGATCATCTTCATATTTGAGTATCATGGTAATATTCAGAACCGGATAGTCTTTGTCCCAAACAGTTAAACTCAATAACTTTCTATAGACAGCTACCAACATAATATATTTCCCATCTTCTTCAATCCTAAGATCTGTTCTCTCTTCTTGTACTTTTCTATTAAATATTAAAAATGGAATATCCGTTTCCACAATTTTCATTTTTATTTTTTTAAAACATCTAATATATCCATTAATTATTTTTTCACTTACAGCAAAAAATAGAAGTTCTTTTTCCCCAGCTCTCTCAACTAATCTGCAATCTAATATCGGATCTTTAAACGGTAATATTATTTTGTTATTTAGGGCAGTATCAAGATATTGATACATTTCCTTCTCTTTTATATCTTCTGCTACTTTAAGTACTCTGTATAAAACTATCTTCTCATATAAAATCAAATTTATTTTTTTAATAACGGTATCTTTAAAAACATCTTTTAAAAAAACAATAAATTCTTCTTCGTTAATTATTACGCCATTGTTGAAAATCCCTTCAGGTATCTTCTCTTCTCCTTGACTTATTATTTCTTCATCATCCCTTTCTAGATAAATCATAATTTCATCTAAAAAGTAGATATCTATTTTTTTTTTGTTGCTTTTCAAATTTGAAAAATAACTATTAATTGTCTTCATCGTCATCACCACTATATTAAATTTAAGTATCCTTCTAAAATTGTTTTTCCATAAAAATAACTAATTAAAACCCCAAAACTAATAAATGGAACAAAAGCAATATAATCTCTCTCTTTAATAAAGAAACTGTAAATATAGCCACTCAAAGAGGCAATAAATATTGAGATAAAAGTTAAATTTAATCCTAAAATTAATCCAATTACACCGTATAGTTTAATGTCTCCGCCACCTAGTACTTCTCTTTTATATATTTTTTCCCCAACATAGGCTATCGTTAAAAAAAACAAAAAACTTCCTGTCATTCCTAAAAAAGAATCCAATAGTCTTTCCGGAGTTAGTAAAATTCTCATTAAAAGAAAAACTATTCCAAATATTAAAACCAAAATATCTGGTACTGTTCGTTCAATAATGTCTGAGACACTAACACTACTTAGTAAGATAATCATTAAACTTGCGATTAAAAAATCAGTTAAATTATTTAATTTTATTAAAGAAAAAATTAGGCTGGCAAAAGTTATAAAAAAAACCGTCAGGTAAAACAACTTGCTATTTTTTCCACATTCACAAGTAAACTTAAAATTTTTATTTTTACCACAATTGATACACCGTAATCCTTTAAAAATAGCTTTTTTTTTATCACTATTACTTCCTAAAAATAGGGGAATTGCTGAAAGTATTAATATTCCTCCAACAATAAAAATCTCTTTTCCTTCTATTGCGTAAAGCTGAATAAATTTATTAAAATTAAATAAATTTATTAGCATTACTAACTTATTCCATCGTACGTTACTGTTGTTAAACTAGTATCAGTAGGAGTAAGTACAACATTCAAAACTCCACCCTCTGTATCGGTATTTATTGCTGCTGTTCCCGTACTAAGTTTTGAATCTAAATATCCTGCTGTAATTAATTCTTGTTCAGTAACTATTCCTAATGATGGACATGTTGTTTCTACACAATATAATTTTGAAACATTAAAAAGTGTTACTGCTTCTGATTGAACTGCTTTTTGCTTTGCCCCTTTAATCATCCCACCTATTGCCGGTATCGCAATTGCTGCGATAATTCCCATAATTATTATTACTGCCATTACTTCGGCTAATGACACACCTTTTTTATTTTTTAAAATTTTCATTTTATCTCCTTTTTTTATTTATGAAATATTATTCATAATACTAAACGACGGTAACATTACCGCTAATATCAAAAACGATACAATTAAATAAACTGCAACCATTAAAATCGGTTGTACTCTAGAATTAATTTTTGCTACTTGCGTTTTTATATCTTCTTCATAAAATGTTGATAAATTTTGGAGAGTATCACGCAGTGCTCCTGATTCTTCTCCGATACTAATCATTTTTACAAAAATTGAACTAAACGCATAGTGATTTTTTATCGCCTCTGAAAACTTCTTCCCCATTTTTAAATTATTTATTGAATCTTCAACCAAATTGATATAAACTGAATTTTTTATAACTTCTTTGGTCGCAATTAATGCTGGCAATAACTGCACATAACTAGATGTTAGTTGCGATAAAGTTGAAACTACTAACGATTGATTGTACAGTTTTACTATCTCACCTATTACCGGCATTTTGAGTGTCATAAAACTAATAAATTCATAACCTTTTTTATTTTTATAAGTTAAATAAAAACTAACTGCTAAAGTAATTGAAACGATAATTATTAATATTTTATATTTATTTATAAAAATATAAATGCCATATAAGACTAGTGTTGGCATCGGTAATTCTCCTCCTATAGTATCGAATAATTTAATATATTGTGGTAAAACTACATTAATTATAATTATTGATACCACTATTGCCATTATCACATAGATTACTGGAGTTTTTAAGGCATTAAAAATATCTTTTTTTATTTTTTCATTTCTCTCTAATCCTAAAATAATATTTTCTAAAGTATTTAATAAGTCACTTGCTAATTCTCCATTTTGAATCATAAATACGGTTATTTCTGGAAAATCTTTAGGATATTTAAACATTGCATCAGAAAGACTTATTCCGGTTAACAAATCAAAATATAGCGAATAGATAATTTTCCTTTTTTTATTATTTACCGTTTGGACCGCTAATATTTCTACCGCATCAACTACCCGAACTCCTGCTTTTAACATTGATTTTAATTGTTTTAAAAAAAATAACAATTCCATTTTGTTAAATGATTTCCCTAAGTCTTTGTTTAAAAAATTTCTTGATTTCTTATTATTTTTAGTTATTGATATTACCGTTATACCTTTGTTCGATAGATAATTTATCATCATCTTTTTAGTCGGTGCTTCGAAAGTTCCTTTTACTCGTTTTCCTTTTTTATTGATAGCTATGTATTTGTAAGTATTTATCATTAGTCCATCGTTATCCTTGCGATTTCATCAATTGTAGTCAGCCCATTTTTTACTTTTTCTAATCCATCATCAATTAAATAGTTCATCCCTTTAACTGCTTTTTCTATTTGTAAAGTAGCGCCACCTTCATTTATTATTTTCCTTATTTTATCATCTATTACTAATATTTCATGTATTCCGATTCTGCCTTTATAGCCTTTGTCATTACAAATTGAACATCCTTTAGCCCGCTTTATTTTTTCTACCGTTATTTCTCTTTCTTCAAATAGTATTTTTTCATCTTTATCCAATTCGTCCCAATAACTGCAGACGTTACAAATTTTTCTGACCAATCTTTGGGCCACTACTATATTCAAGGCTGAACTAATTAAAAACGGTTCTATATCCATATCTTTTAATCTTGATACTGTTTCTATTGCACTATTTGTATGAATTGTTGAAAATACTAAATGTCCTGTTAAAGCTGAACGCATCGCTATTGTTGCCGTTTCAGAATCTCTAATTTCTCCAATAGATATTACATCTGGATCTTGTCTTAAAATTGACCTTAAAGCATTCGAAAAAGTTAAATTCACTTCTTCTCTAACTTGAACTTGATGAATTCCACTCAGTTGCATTTCTACCGGATCTTCTACTGTTATAATATTTTTAGTGATAGAATCTATTTGTTCTAAAAATTTATATAACGTTGTTGATTTCCCACTTCCTGTTGGTCCTGAGACCATTACTACTCCGTGGGGGAGATTAATTGCCTTTGAAATAATTTGAATGTTTTCTTCAGAAAATCCTAAAGTAGCCATCGAACCACCTATTCTACTTAAATCTAATACTCTAAGAACAATTTTTTCACCCAAATAAGTTGGGAGAATGGAAACACGATAATCAATTTCTTTATTTAGTAAATTTAATTTAATTCTGCCATCTTGTGGTAAACGTACCTCATTAACGTCTAATTTAGCCATTACTTTTATTCGCGCTACAATTTGATTTTGAAATTTTTTCGGCAAAGTCATTTCAGAATTTAAAATACCATCTATTCTGTAGTAAATATCTACGGAATTTTTAAGTGGATTAATATGAATATCGCTAGCGTATTCTAAAACAGCATTTTGTAATATTTTATCCACTAATTCAATCATTGGACTTATATTTTCTTCTTCTAGTGATTCATAATTTTCAACGACATTTTTATCATTTTCCTTAAGTTCACCCATCATTCGGTTGAGACCATAAAATTTTCTAATCGCATACAAAATTTCATTATTTGATGCCATCATTACGACAATTTCTTTTCCAAATATGGTTGTTAAATCAACTATTGTTATATAATCGGTTGGATCAGCCATTGCAATAATTACTTCATCTTCCTCAAATTTTAAGGGCAATAAACGTTTCTCCGTAACGTACCGCTCATCGATGTAATCGACCATTGCTTTATCAATTGGATAATTTTTTAAACTTATGATTTCTATTCCCATTATTTTAGATAAAGCCATCTGAATTTTAACTTCATTGATGACGCCTAATTCAATTAAAACATTTTCTATTTTTTCTTTAGGACCACATATTTGCGATGCTTTTTCAATATCAGATTTTGCTACAACTCCAGCTTCTAATAATATCTCTTCAATTTTTTTTCTAATTATTTTGGGCAATTTACCACCTACTATTTAAATTCTACTTCTGGTCGATAAAAATTGGAAGATATCAGTTGACTATTAATATTTAAATCTTCTAAAATTTCATATCTGTAAATTTTAACTAGTAGTCCGTTATAACCATTTTCAACTTCTTGTTCGCTGTCCCACTCTAAAATGGTGTAAGGTATTTCTACTTTTTCAATTCTATGACCATATTTTATTCTAAAAGGAATTCCTTTAAGAATAAACTCCACATTACTAGTATCTCTATTAATTTCAATTGTATAAGTATAATCGTTAGGATTATAAAATATTAAATCTTGCTTGTGGATTTTACTAATATCTGTTTCGTAAGCAATAATTCTAGAATTAATTTCATTTGGTAATAAATTACTATTTTCTCTTCTCAAATTAACAAAGTTAGTATCAATTACCAAATTAGTAATTCCTGTTCCTAAAATATCTAATTCTCTTTCATTTAAATCTAAGTTTTTAACTGCATCTAAAAGAGAAAATTCCTTTTTACCATCAATTTCTATTTTGATATTATTAAGTCCAAAAGCGTATGTGTTGTCCATTTCATATTTAAAATAATTAACTTCTTGATAAAGATTTTCAAAATCGGTAAAATAATCTGCTAAATTAATTATTATTTCTTCATCTAGGGATGCCACTTTATATTTTACATATTTCTCTAATTTTATGTAGTCAATTTCTGAATTAATTTTTTCGCCGTATATTAAAATGATTTGATTTTCTAAATTAGTTAAATTAATTTCAGAAAAAAGCAAGTTATCTTTACCAGCAGTAATTGAATTCAGTGTTTCTGATAAATTAATATCGATAAAGTTTTTTTCAAGTTCAAACGTTTCATTGTTAAAAAAAAGCTTTACCTTTAAGTTTTTTATAAATTTATTAAGTTCAACAGTTAAAATATCATCTGTTTTATCTTGTAATTCCCCTCCTAAATAAATATTACCCAAACTAGTATCATTTGCATAATATTTACTGGAAACATCATACCAAAAAAACCGTAATGTTATCAACATTAAAACAATCAAAAAAATTGCTATAATTCTTTTAAAATTCATTTTTAAATCCCTCCAAAAGGAAATTCCTTTCCTCTGTAGTAAAAACTTTATTTTCCTTGTAAAAAATGGATTTTAAAGTTATCAGGCAATTAAATTATAGCCGATTTAAAAGTGCTTTTCAATAGATTTTCAACAACAATTATTACCAAATTTAAACCATGATTTTATCACATAATATAACTGTATTTAAATATCAATTTCGGTCTTTATCAGAAATAACAAATGATAATAGTAATTTTTTCCTTGAATATTTTTGTAGTTTATCAAATAACTTTTACAATTCTTATTATTTTATTAGATAAAATGGTTATCTTAAAAATATATGAGTTAAAAAATATCAAAAATCATATAAGAAGGATGGTTTTATGTTTAAAAATAATAAGGGAAGTCTTTTCCTCAATATAATGTTATTGATAATGGTGTCATCAATTATTACAATCACCATTTTTAATCGTTCGATGAACAGCGTTCTAGCACAAAAAATTGCTATTAATTCTTACCAAGATTCGCTTGTAGAAAAGTTAGGCATCGATAATTTAAAAAGTCGAGTAGAATATGAAGTGATAAGAGAAACAATTGAAACCTCAGAAAATCCAAGTTTGTCATTAATTGAAAATACAATCAGTGGTTTCTTAAAAAATAACTATCCTGAAAATGGCAGTACAACTTGTATCTTAGACAAAGAAGATAGTTTAACTGTCCTATGCGAATTAAATAATGAAGATAAATTATTCAGCATTATCGTCGACGAATTTCAGACTGATATTTATGACTATTCAATGATAAGCAACGGTAGTATTTATTTTAATGGTGCTTCTTCTATTGATGGCTTAATTCAGTCTAACGGTCTTTATTTAACTAATCATACTTTAAATGACAGTAGTGTTATCAATCCTACTTTTATAGAACCATTATTAGACATTGAAAGCAAACAAGATAACTTCCCTTATTTAAAGGGTTTTCAGAATTATATAACTAACGATATTTACACTAGATATATTCAAGCTTGCGAAGCTACTGTCTTAGCTGGTTGCTACCAAGTTGCATCAGGAAATGTCCAAGAAATAAATTCTCAATCATTAACCCAAATTCCAGATCAAGCCATTAATTATTTTCATACTGCTAACCTTTATCAACGACCTTCAATATACGATCATTATCTGGATAGTTCTGATAAAATTTCTTTCTTAACTTTTGATTTTAATAATAATATAAATGATATTTTAAATAACAAATTAGCAACAGGTAATGTTAATTACGGTGACCAAATAGACCCCTATAAGACTACTGCATATAACCAAACAGAAGATATTTATTGTTATACTAGCCTTTTGACTGCTGGTAGTTGTTCGGATAAAGATAAATTCGCATTAAATTTTCAAGAGACAGTAAACGAAAATTTTAATAATATGGATAAACTCACTTTATTTACTAAAAATATAATAACTCTCAATGATTTGTCTTATTTTGGTAGCAACAATGATGGTTTAATTATTGTTGATGGTGATCTAATTATCGAGAATTTAAACAAAACACTAGTTTTAGCTGGCGATATAATAGTTACCGGTAACATCATAGTGTCTGGAAATACTGACTACTTAGAAATTGATGGTAGTATTTACTCTTTTGGTACTGTTGTCTTTCATCTTAACGGTGGTCAAACACCTACAGAAAAAAACAACAGTGGATTCATCTATGCTAAAGAAAATATCATTATCAAAGATTCCGAAACTAACGGTAATCTAAAAACAATTACTTTAAACAGCCATTTCTATGCTGAAGGATCAATTCTCATTGAAACTACTAAAAATAATCAACTTATTATTAATGGAGGCTTATACGCAGGTGCAGAAGATAGAAATGCAAATATTACCTATCCTTTAAAAATAGGTGATTTTGATCTCAATTACGCTGGTATTATGATAAATAGTTATTGTGGACTATTAAATTTAAGTGGTCAATATATTTTAAGTACGTACGAAAGCGATACTAAGACAACAATTAATTTAGCAGATAAAACAATCTCCCAAACTACAGCAATTACTTCAAAAAAACTAGAACATTACTATAAATTTTCTTTTGAAGAGGTGATCTAAGATAAAAATTTTAAAAAATAAAAAAGGCTTTTATTCCGCAACTGTTTTTGCAGCATCAATCATCTTATCCATGGTAGCAATAGTTATTCTTTCTAATATTAATAACATTTACACCTTGAATAAAGATATCGTTAAAAAAAACGATGCTTATATGTTGGCGGAAAATATCTATGTAACTTTACTAGCTAGCAACAAAGAATTTTTGGGAAAAGATGATTCAATTTTTATCGAAAAATATCTCTCTTCTGACTGTAATTTTAGTAAAGACAGTAAATTGAGATATGTCTTTAAAGAAGAATATTGTTTAAATCTCTTAAATAGGGAATTTAACGAGCATTCATTTAATGAGGAAACAGTTTATTTTTATGTTTACAAACAAAATACTGATACATTGAATGAAATTAAAACTAACACTGGCTTAAATTTACCAAAAATGTTTTTAGATTATGTTGTTAATAATGAACTGAATTTTAATTCCAACAAAATTGCAGTTAGTATTTTTGTTCACTATGATCAAGAGAAAAAAATTATGTATGATGGGTATTTGATAGAATGATCAACAAATTAAAATGTAAAAAAGGATTCCTATTTATTGATTTATTAGCAAGCATTATGATGATTTCTCTTGTTTCTTTAACAATTATTCAAATATATCGCACCCTGCTACTTTTTAGCACTACCGCTGAGCTCGACTCGGCGGTTGTCGCTAGAGGAAACTATTTATTAGCTAATATCAAAGACAAATACGCCGATTATGTCTACAGTTCTTTTAATTATTGTGATTCAGATTTTAAATGTATTGTGTTGATTGATGAAGAAAACAATCAGATTAAGATAGAGTTTTTAGAAGATGCAAGTTCTGACTATCATTTAATTATCACTAGTAATGATAAAATTCTCGCTTTAAACACTCGAAATAATGCATATACCATTTCTTCCCCTAAAATTATAGAATCATGCGAAGGCTGTTTACACCAAAAGCGAAGAACAGTTGAAATTTCTTTTTTTCTCAGCACATCAGTTGAAGATAAAAGAGAGTTTTTTACGACTTTACTAACTTATTAAAATTTATCTTAAAATTTATTTACTAATTTCTACAAATAATGTATACTGAATATAACAGAAAAAAAAGGGGTGTAGCGTCATGCTTTCTTATCCAAAACAAAAAATAAAAAAACTCAATGAGTGTATAAAAGACAATTTTCCACATATTTTTCCAGTAGAGAAAAATATGCATAAGACATTTGAATCAGTCTCTAGACTAGTTATGCTTGACCGATACTCTCAAAAAGATGTTGAACATAAAACGTTAGCTATCGGTGATTTAGTTATCTGTGTAATTAAGGATGACCCTAAATTTCCCGCTAGAGGAATTGGCGAAATTGTTGCCATTTCTGGAGATAAAGCCAGTATAAAATTAGACAGTGAATATGCCAATATTTGCGAAGAGCAAATAGATGGAGTAATTCAAAAAACAATTTCTAAACTCGACAAACCTTTGGAGTTATATTTTGAACAAATTGCCAAAAGAGTCGCAACTGATTTGTCTATCGATTCAGAATCATTTGAAAATGCTTATCAGGAAATTGCTAATTTAAATGTTATTCCAGCAGGAAGAGTCTTATTCGGTGCTGGCTCTAATAGTAGTGTAACGTATTTCAACTGTTTTGTGATGCCTTTTATGCATGATTCTCGTGGAGGAATTTCTAAACATCGTGAGCAGGTAATGGAAATTATGTCCCGCGGTGGTGGTGTCGGAACTAACGGTTCTACTTTAAGACCTAAAAACGCTTTAGCTAAAGGGGTAAATGGTCGTAGTAGTGGTGCAGTAAGTTGGCTAAACGATTTATCTAGTCTGACTAATTTAGTAGAACAAGGTGGCTCACGTCGTGGTGCACAAATGATTATGTTAGCTGATTGGCATCCTGATATTATTCAATTTATAATATCAAAAATGCAAAATGCAAATGTCTTAAGATATTTAATTAATAATAGTTCAAATGAAATTATTGTTAAGGAAGCTAAAAACAAATTACATTTTGAGCCTTTATCGGACTCAGAAATTATTATGTATAAAAAAATTCTAGAGGTTTACGATATTGATAAACGTTCTTTCAACCAAGACACTATTGAGAAAACAGTTGAATTATTAACTCAAGGTGGACGATATAGCGTTGTAAACTCTGAGTTTTTGAGTGGTGCTAACATTTCTGTTGCCATCACTAAAGATTTTATGGATGCATTAGAAAAAGATGGAGATTATGACTTAAGGTTTCCCGATGTGGATAGTTACGATGAAGAAACTAAAATTCTTTACAATGAAAAATGGCATGAAATTGGTGATGTCCGTGAATGGGAAAAATTAGGTTTTGCCGTAAAAACATATAAAACAATTAAAGCATCTGATCTATGGGATTTAATTAATGTATGTGCAACTTACGCTGCTGAACCCGGTATTTTCTTTATTGATAACGCCAACAATATGACTAATGCGGTTGGTTATAATCAAAAAGTTGTCTGTACTAACCCTTGTGGTGAGCAACCTTTAGCACCGTATTCGGTATGTAATTTAGCTGCCTTAAACTTAGCTAATATGGTCGACAAAGAAAAAGGTGTTATCCTTTACGATAAATTAAAAAAATCTGTTGAAACAGCTATTAACATTCAAGATTTAGTCATTGATAATACTACTTATTTCTTAGAAGAAAACAAAACTCAAGCATTAGGAGAACGCCGTATCGGTTTAGGTGTGATGGGGCTTCACGACTTATTAATCTGGTGTAAAGTTAAATATGGTTCCAAAAAAAGTCTTAAATTACTAGATGAATTATTTAAATTCATTTCGCTTACTGCCTATAAAACATCGATTAATCTTGCCAAAGAAAAAGGGTCATTTCCATTTTTAGATAGTTTAGGCTCAAAAGAAAAATTGGTTTCTTCTGGTTACATTAAAAATTTACCTCCAGAAATATCTGATGATATTTTAAAATATGGAATTAGAAATTCACACTTATTGACAATTGCACCTACAGGTTCAACTGGAACGATGGTCGGTGTATCGACAGGATTGGAACCATATTTTGCTTTTAAATATTACCGAAGTGGTCGTCTAGGTAAATTTATTGAAGTTAACGCTCCAATTATTGAGGAATTTTTAAAGCACAACGAAAAATATTCTCAAAATAATTTACCAGATTATTTTGCAAATGCCAATGAATTATCTCCTGAAGAACATGCAGATGTGCAATGTGTTATTCAACGTTGGATCGATTCTTCTATTTCTAAAACAGTTAACGCTCCTAAAGGGTTTACGATTAAAAATGTTGAAGACTTATACATTCGTCTCTATAAAGGTGGCGCAAAAGGTGGAACTGTTTATGTAGATGGTTCTAGAGATGCTCAAGTATTATCGTTAACTAAAGAAGAAAAATCAACCCAAATTGGAATGATTAACGATTTTGGAATTGAAGTAGAAAGAACAGGTAATAAAAAAATTGATGCTTCTAACAATGAGAAACCGTTAAAATCTGACCGCCAAGACCGTAATATTGGTGTTGAAGATGGCGATATTTGTCCAATATGTTTAGAAGGCACAGTGCAAAAATTAGGCGGTTGTAATACTTGTAACAACTGCAATGTACAACTCAAATGTGGATTATAGTATAAAATAAAAAAATTCCAAAAAGACAATCTTATAAAGGTTGTCTTTTTCTATCAATTACTAAAATGTATCCTAGTACTCCTACTACATTGAATATTAAGTTAACAATAGCAATGATATAATTGTCGCTTATCAGATTAGTTAAACTTATTATTAAATAATAAAATGGCGTTAAAAAGAGTAAGAAAAATAAGGCGTTAAACAAATTAAAAAATAGATGAAATTTAGCTACTTTAAATATTTCTTTATCTTTAAGCGCTACCAAAAAGATAGTTGATGTCGTCCCAATATTTACCCCTAATAAAACTGCTAGTAACCCTTTTAATAAATTAGGGTTCGCCAAATAAATGTTATTAATTAAAATTGAGGCAGTGCTAGAACTCTGCAAAACTACTGCGGTGAACACTCCGATTATTAGACTAAAAATAGAATTGTTTAAGGATTTATTTAACAACAGATTTATATAATTATTAGAAATAATTTTTTGAAACGTCATCCCAAATAAGTCAATTCCATAAAATATTAAAAATATGCTGAAAATCAATAAAGAAATATTTTTGCTTTTCTTCAAAGGTAGAAAAAACAAAATAGTGGCAGCAACTACCAAATAAATAAAATATTTTTCAATTTCAATTTCCAGTATAAAAAGAGTAATTGTCGTTCCAATATTAGATCCTAAAATTAAATATTTCATCTGTTTGATATTCAATATTTTTAATTTAAGAAAACTAACTACAATTAAAATAACTGCCGAACTACTTTGAATGATTACCGTTAAAAGCAATCCTATTAAAATAGTTTTATAGCGATTATTGGTTTTAGTATTTATAATTTCTTTTAACTTATAACTCATTATTAATTTTAAATTTTTTGCCAGCAATTTGAATCCCAATATAAATAGCAAGAAACTGATTAAAAAATCCCGCAGTAGATAAATATTCATAAATGCCTCCTATAAAGCAGTATATTTATTTATCAATGCTCATATGCTTTCATAGGTGATAATGTGAAAATATTTTTAAAATGGTTTTTTCAAACGGTGTTTTTTGGAGCAATTTTACTATTTATTATGAATATGTTAGGAGTATATGTTAACATTAATATACCTATTAATCCTGTTAACATATTTATTGTAGGTTTGCTTAGGGTTCCAGGCATCATTCTTTTATACGTACTATTAACAATATAGGAGTAGTTAAAATAAAATGAAAATCGAAATAAAATTCAAATCAATAATTGACGATGAAATATTAGAGTTTATAGAAAAAGGAATTTTAATAAAAAGAGAGCACGATAAAATTATAAAATTCCAGGAAAAATCTTTAAATAATAATGTTCTAACAACAATTGAAATAAACAGTGAAGTTACAATTAAAAGAAGTAATGGCATCCAAATGGAGCAGTGTTTTAAAGAAGGGGAAATTACTAAAATGAAATACTGCAGTGACGGTGTCTCGATGGAATTAGACTTATACACGAAAAAAATAGTTAGAGAAGACAATCATTTATCTATTGAATACACTACGCTACTAGCAGATACCCAACAGCAACATCTTATCGATATTTTTTATTATAAGTTGATAAATAATTAATATTTGATATACTGTAAGTAGTAAAGGGAGGCTATTTATGAATGAACATATATCTATGGTCAAAACAGCTGTTGACTTATTAAAAAGAAAAAGAAGTCCGCAAAAATTTAATAAAATTTATAAAGAAGTTTGTGAAAAATTAGGATTTACCGAGTCACAAAAAGATCAACAAATTTGCAGATTTTACAACGATTTATCTTTGTCATCAATTTTTGTTTATATAGGTGATAATACTTGGGATTTAAAAGAAAGACAAACCGTACAAATTTGGGAAAAAGAAAGTTTTATCGATCCGAAAGAACTTAAGACAAAAAAGACATTATCAAAAGCTAAGAAAAAAAGTAGTCCTAAAAAAAGTAAAACTACTGCCAAAAAGAAGACTGCTGCTAGTTTAAAAACTACGATTAATACGGTAACTCCGATTGTAGATGATAAGTCTAAGACAGATGTTGATTCTGAAAGTAATAATCTTAAGGATGCTTCAACAAATGACAATGCTATTTTGAGCACTCTGAAATAGATGATAATAGTATAGGCAATAATCTTAATGAGAATTTAACAACCGATGATGACAATTTTATAAATTCTAATTAATACTTAGTTAGTTGAACAAATTATTAAAAATACTATAATATTGAGGGTAAATAACTCTCTCTTAATGATTGAGAGAGTTATTTTTTTGGGAGATAATTATGAAAGAGACAAAATTTATATTTGTAACAGGTGGAGTAGTATCAAGTTTAGGAAAAGGAATTGTTGCTGCATCTCTAGGCAGACTACTTAAAAATAGAGGTCTAAAAATATTTATGCAAAAATTTGACCCCTATATCAACGTTGATCCAGGAACGATGTCTCCTTATCAACACGGAGAAGTATTTGTTACAGATGATGGAGCTGAAACAGATTTAGATTTAGGTCACTATGAAAGATTTATCGATGAAAACTTAAGTAGAAACTCATCAATTACAACAGGAAAAATTTATTCTGATGTCATAAAAAAAGAACGTAGAGGTGACTATCTAGGTGCCACTATTCAAGTAATACCACACATCACCAATGAAATAAAAAGTAAATTGACTAAAGCTCGTGAAGAAGAAAATGCGGATATAATCATCACTGAAATAGGAGGAACTGTCGGTGACATCGAATCACTGCCTTTTATTGAAGCGATAAGACAAGTTAGAAGAGATTTTGGATATAAAAATACTTTGTATATTCATATAACTTTAATTCCCTATCTCAAAGCAGCTAAAGAAATTAAAACTAAACCAACACAACACAGTGTTAAAGAATTAAGAAGTTTAGGAATTCATCCTGATATTATTGTCCTACGTTCAGAAAATGAACATCTTGAAGCTGTTAATTCTGTAAAAGATAAAATTGCTCTATTCTGTGATGTTAATAAAGAAAATGTAGTAATAGCTACTGATGCTAACTCTATTTATAAAGTTCCCGTAAATTTACATCAAGAAAATTTAGACCAGTTAGTCTGTGATCATTTCAGATTAAAAACTGCTCCAATTGATATGAGTGTTTGGAATAATTTAAGTCAGAAAATAGATCAAGCTAAAAAAGAAATTACCATCGGATTAATCGGAAAATATGTATCATTGCACGATGCTTATAAATCAGTATCAGAATCGCTTTACCATGCAGGAATTGCTTTAAATCGCAAAATAAAAATCAAATGGTTAGATGCTGAAGAAGTTACTGAAAAAACTTGTGCTGAACAATTGAAAGATGTTAATGGGATTATCGTTCCTGGTGGCTTTGGTCCTCGGGCAATGGATGGTAAAATTTTAGCAATCCAGTATTCACGTGAAAACAATATTCCATTTTTAGGGATATGTTTAGGAATGCAACTGTCAGTTGTTGAATTTTCTAAAAATATAATTAAGATCGATGCGCATACAACTGAATACGATGAAAATATCGCTCATCCGATTATCGATTTTCTCCCTGAGCAATACGAGGGAATCAATTTTGGTGGAACTTTAAGGTTAGGCTTATATGAATGTCATTTAAAAGAAAATTCACTGGCAGCTAAATTGTATGGCAAAACGGTTATTTTTGAAAGACACCGCCATCGTTATGAGTTTAACAATAAATATAAAGACCTTTTGGAAAAGCATGGATTAGTATTTTCAGGCATCAATCCCCAAACTGGATTATGTGAAATGGTTGAATTACCTAGCCATCCTTACTTTATCGCAACACAATTTCATCCAGAGTTTTTATCTCGTCCTGATAATCCACATCCTTTATTTAAAGGTTTAATCAAATATTCTATAGAAAGAGAGAATAAAAATGTTAGTTAATGCAAAAGAAATGTTAATTAAAGCAAAAAGAGAGGGTTATGCAGTAGGTCATTTTAATATTAATAATTTAGAATGGGCTAAATCTATTCTTTTAGCAGCTGAAGAAAACAGTTCACCAGTTATTTTAGGGGTTTCTGCAGGTGCTGCTAAATACATGACCGGTTTTAAAACAGTAACGGCTATGGTGAAAGCGATGGTAGAATCATTAAATATTACTGTTCCTGTCGCTTTACATTTAGATCACGGTTCTTTTGAACAGGCTATTGAATGTATTGAAGCAGGATTTAGTTCAGTAATGTTTGATGGCTCACATGATAGTATTGAAGAAAATATCGCCAAAACTAAAGAAATTATTACTTTAGCCCACAATAGAGGAATAAGTGTCGAAGCTGAAGTTGGTGCTATTGGTGGTGATGAAGATGGTATAACTGGTGGTGGTGAAGTAGCCAACCCCAATGAATGTAAACTTATTGCTGATTTAGGTGTTGATATGTTAGCAGCTGGTATCGGTAACATCCATGGTAAATACCCTGAAAACTGGAAAGGTTTAGATTTTGATACTTTAGCTGCAATTCAATTCAATACAGATGAAATGCCCTTAGTTTTACACGGTGGAACTGGTATTCCTTCTGAAATGGTTAAAAAAGCTATTTCCTTAGGTGTCGCTAAAATCAATGTCAACACTGAATGTCAAATTGTTTTCGCCGAGAAAGTAAGAGAATATATTGAAGCAGGAAAAGATTTATCTGGTAAAGGTTTTGACCCTAGAAAAATTTTAGCTGCTCCAGCGGAAGCTATTAAACAAATGGTTAAAACTAAAATGATACTTTTTGGTTCTGTTAATAAAGCATGATTGATATCAAAAGAGATTATGCCTATTTTAAAAAAGAAAATAAAAATTTTATAGACAAATTAAAAGAAATTGATTCTCTGATTTACCTTAGATTTGAAGGTATTATTGAAGTACTAGATTCTTTAGAAAAACAAGAGACATTTACTAATGACGAATTATCCATTTTTGATATTGGCTATTTATATTTATTTGATCAGTTAGAAATGGTAAACACTTATTTGAGCAATAATTTTTCTTCAATCGAAGAACTTGATGATAAGTCTGTTTTAATTACCTTTTTGCTAGACTTAGATGACTTGTGTTGTCAATTAGCTAATGACAATGAAGAGCGTTCAAAATTAGAAAAATATATCCTTAAAGTTGAAGATATTCTTCTTAGTGAACAAATTTTATCAGATGAATTATATCAAAAGATAGATGATTTTATCAAAAAAATTTCTCAAAAGCATAATTTAAACACTATTGTAGATTTATTTAATTCAAATACATAGAAATTAAAAAAAGACACTATCTTTAACTAGATAAGGTCTTTTAATTTTATTCAACTATAAATTTATATCCTACTCCAATTATTGTTTTAATATATTTAGGTCTTTTTATATCTTCTTCTATTTTATTTCTTAATTTTTTAATATGAACATCTACTGTTCTAGTATCTCCTTCATATTCATAACCCCAGACATGGTCTAAAAGTTGTCCTCTTGAAACCACAATATCTTTGTTTTCATACATATAAACGAGTAAATTAAATTCTTTTTTCGTTAAATCAACTGATTCATTATTTATTTTTACTATTCTTTTTTCTTTATTAATCGTTATATTTCCAAAGTTATATTCAATCGTTTTTTCTTGTCTATTCTCGATTCTATCTCTAAATCTCAACAACGACTTAACTCTAGCTATAAACTCGTGAATTCCAAACGGTTTAGGTAAATAACCATCCGCTCCTATTTCACATCCTAAAACGATATCACTTTCTTCTGATTTTGCGGTTAACATTAGAATGGGTGTATTAAAATTTAATGAATTTTCTCTAGTCTCTTTTAAAATTGTAAGTCCATTTTTGTTTGGTAACATTACGTCTAAAATTATTAAATCATAAATAGTAGAATTTATTTTATCCATCGCCTTTTGGCCATCGTATGAGACTTCAACTTGATAATTATGTAATTCTAAATTAAATTTTACTAATTCTACTATATTAATTTCATCATCGACGATTAATATTTTCATATTTTATTCCTTGCGTTGATAAAATTTCCTTCGATTTTATAAAAAATCCATTTAGAAATATTTACCACATGATCGCCGATCTTTTCTAAATATTTGATGACAAACAGATACAGTGCATAATCGTTAGCATTTACAGTCTTGTCATTTTTTAATTTTTCTATTATTTCACCACGAATCGCATAGAAATCTTGATCAATTTCATCATCTGAATCAATTATTTTTAAAATTAAATCTAATTTTTCTTCTTGGAAACAATCCATAATTTTATTGACCATTTCTTTGATTTTTAAAGTCATATTATCAATGTCAGTTGAAATTTTTTCATCTAGTTTATTATCAATTAAAATTACTAAACTAGATATTTCACCAGCAATATCGCCGATTCTTTCTAAATCTGCGGAAATTTTATATATACTTTGGATTGTTCTTAAATCTTTTGCTAATGGCATATGTCTAGAAATAAACAACGTACATTTTTCGTCAATTTTTAATTCCATTGCATTGATAATTTCATCATTATCAATAATTTTTTCAGCTAATTCTTTATCGAGATTTCCCAATGACTCAAGGGAATCAGTAAAATTTGCCAGTACAAGTGAAGCCATTTTAGTTAACGATTTATTAATTGATTTTTGATCTTGAATAAATTTTATTTTTTCCATAACTATCTCCTTTCTTATCCGAATTTTCCCGTAATATAATCTTCTGTTTCTTGCTTGTTTGGATTGGAAAACATTTTATTAGTTGGACCTGTTTCGATAATTTTTCCAAGTAAGAAGAAGACAGTGTTGTCGCTGATTCTAGCCGCTTGTTGCATGCTGTGTGTTACTATTACAATTGTATAATCTTTCTTTAAGTTTTCAATCAAGTTTTCAACTTTTTGCGTTGCGATTGGATCGAGTGCTGAAGTTGGTTCATCCATTAAAATTACTTTCGGCTCCATCGCTATTGCTCTAGCTATACATACCCTCTGTTGTTGTCCACCTGACATCATCATTGCAGAAGAATGAAGACGATCTTTTACTTCATCCCAAAGGGCCGCATCTCTCAATGCTTTTTCAACAATTTCATCTAAAATCTTTTTATCTTTTATCCCCTGACATTTAGGACCATAAGAAACATTATCATAAATGCTCATCGGAAATGGATTAGGTTTTTGAAAGACCATCCCAACGTTAGTTCTTAAATCAATTACATCGTAATTAGGTCGATAAATGTTTCGATCTTCAAAAGTAATAGTTCCTCTTATTTTACAAATTTCAATCAAATCATTCATTCTATTTAAACATCTTAAAAATGTTGATTTCCCACACCCAGATGGTCCGATTAATGCCGTTACTTTGTTCTTTTCTATATTTACCTCTAAATCAATTAATGCTTGGTTATCGGCATAAAATAAATTTAAATTTTTTATTTTAAAAATATTGTTTATTTCTTTTTTTGTATTCATATTAGTCCTCCTAATACCATGATTTATTCATTTTTTTTGCTATGATTTTGGCGATTCTATTCAATATGAATACTACTATTAAAATTACTATTGATATAGCTGCAGCCAGTTCATAATTTGGCTGTTCCCCACCAACTGCTTGCCAGATATGAACTGCTAAAGTAGTAGACCCCTCTTTTATTGATACTTGATCTTTTATCGCTGCCCCCATTACTAATACTAATGCTGCTGATTCACCAATTATTCGTCCTATCCCTAGTAGTACACCTGTTAATATTCCCGGAATGGCACTAGGGAGTACTACTTTGAATGTTGTTTGTGTTTTACTCGCCCCCAAAGCTAACGAAGCAGCTCTAATTTCCTGAGGGATTACTTTTAACGCTTCTTCGGTATTTTTTATAATTGTTGGAAGTAATATTATCGCCATCGTAAATGCTCCTGCTAAGATACTAGAGCCATTTGTTTTAAAAATTATATTTAACATTGGGATAACCACCACTACTCCTATCATACCATAAATAATAGATGGTACACCAGTAAGTAAATCAATCATGCTTCTTATCAAGTAGGTTGATTTTTTATTTTTTGAATATTCTTTCAGATGGAGAGCAGTAAATACCCCAACTGGAACTGCTAAAATTAAAGTTAATACAATTAAATAGATTGTGGTAATAATGGAACCTCTGATTCCTCCACCCTCTTTTTGAATACTCATGCTGTTGATGGTCGAGCCTTTTTCTAATACTTTTACCATTGCTTCTGCTTTATACTTTCCATATGCTATCTGGTTATAATCATCCATTATTACTGTTTTTATTGAATTTCCTACAACAATGTTAACACTGCTGTATTCAGAACAAAAACTTTTATCTCCAATGAGGCAATCGTTTAAATTTTTGGCTTTCTTCATCGGTGAATTATCTCCAATATAAGAAATTTCCACTATCGGATTTCCTTCTTTATTTATACTGTCTTTTACTGCAATATCCCACCTTGGTGAATAATATTCATTTTCAGAAGAAGGATAGGTGTAATTATCACCATTACTTTCTACAAATATATCGGTAACTTTCGCCTGATAATTACCTGTCAACAACTCAAAACTAAGTAATTTCCCCCCAGTAGTAACAATATATCCAATAATAGAAACAAATATAATCACTCCGATGAAACTAATTAAATATATTAAGCTTTGGATCATTTTATCTATTTTTCTTCTCTTTTTAGCCCTCATTTATATTTCCCACCTTTTTCATTATTTTCTTCAAAATGAAATTTGTGATTATAATAATAACCATTAAGACAAGTCCAACTGTAAATCTAAAATCTTGATCTACTCCTGTTGTTTCTCTAAACCCTGTCAACATTCTAGAAGTTAAAGTGGCGGTAGTCCCAAATGGATTTAAAGTTGGTCCTGAAAAAGCATTACCGCTTACTAATGATACTGCTGTTGCTTCTCCTAAAGCACGTCCTACACCTAAAATAACTCCGGCAAAAATCCCACTTTTTGCTGCCGGAATTATAACTTTAAAATACGTTTGCATAGCTGATGAGCCTAAAGCAAGTGACCCTTCTTCTAAAGTACTACTAACTGAACGAATCGCATTTTCTGACATCACCGTAATTATTGGCAAAATCATCAATGCTAAAACCAAAATAGTGGTCATCATTGAAATTCCGGCTGATGTCTGTTGCCCAAATATTGATGCTACAAAGATCGTTATTTTAGTAATAACTCCTAGTCCAAACACCCCGTAAATTATCGAGGGGATACTAGCCAATAACTCTACTATCGTTCTAAATATTTCCGCAATTGCTTTCGGTGCTATTTTCGCAATAAATAATCCAGTAATAACGCCAATTGGCAACGCTATTGATATTGCCAAAAATACTGAAATTAAAGTATTAATAATTAAATATCCAATTCCGTATCCAACAGTTGCATTAACTTTTCCATCTAACCATTCAAATCTAACTAAAATCTCTAGTAAACTTACTCTTCCAAGCCCCCCATTATCAGAAATTAATGGTTTTACCCCTTGCTGTAAATTAAACAAAATAATTACTACAATAAATGATGCTGCTATTATTGATATAATAAATAAACTGTTTTTTACAATTTTATCTATCCTATTCTTTTTTTTAATATTTTTTTTGGTAACATATTTAGAAATTATCGACATTTGAACACCTCTTCAATGTTTTATTAGTTTTTTATTAAATAATTATTAAGTATCGGACCATTTAGTAACTTGTCCACTGTAGATATCTTTTATTTGACGGCTTGTTAAATTATTATTAGGGTTACTTAAATTTCCAAAAACAATTATCGCATCTTTAGCAATAACCCCTCTTTTTAACAGATCACCCTTTTCGTTATCTTTAAATTCTCTTGAAGAAAATCCAATGTGCATATGTGCAGGATCAGCTGAACTACTGCTAGAACCATTTAATCCTTGATAAGCGGTTGAGGACCCTTGATGATTATGTTCTACCTTAAAATTGCCACATTTAATTCTAAAACTTGCTGATAACTCTTCGGCAATATCTTGAACCGAATCAGAACCACCAAATTTGATCGTTAAATCACTGTTATCCGCTGAACATACTGGATAATTCCCTGCAATTGTTTCCCATTTATCTCCGGTGGAAACATCAACTATTCCATCGGCATCAAAAATTGTAACTTTGCCTGTTCTAGTACTAATATACGCTTGCCACGCTAGTGCTATATCTCTTATTTTAATTTCCTTTTCATCTAGTGAATTATCTTTATTAATATCGTATGAATCTCTCAACATGTAGTTAAAATTTCTAGACATTGAATAATAACCGTTTAAAACATTTTCTTCTGTTGCTTCTACACTATCAAAATTGAATGTTTTAAATTGTTCATCGTCTCTAGACGCCATTGAGGTATATCCAATTGCATATTTATCCGCTTTAATTGAAGCTATCATCTCGCTATTTCCCGTTTCAATAAATTTATCTACCAGTACCGTATTATCCGCCACCGCTTCCCTAAAATCAATATAACTCATAAATCCTGATCTTGTTCCACTCGAAGTACTTCTGGTGTATACCTTTATAGTTGATTCAAGATTAAAAAGTCCAGAGTTATTAAGGTTAGAGTTTTCACATCCTCCTAGAATTACTATAAGTATTAAGGTCAAAAATATTATCGTTCTTTTTTTCATTAATTACCCTCCCCCTTCTTATTTTTTATTATATCTATCATATTTTAAGTTAATATGTTTTCAATGTAAAATTTTTGTAAATTTTTATCTTATGCTATACTTTTGAAGAGGTGATTAAATGTTAAAAATTGATTTCACTCCCTTTCCAATGCTTACTACAGACGTCTTAAAATTAAGGCAATTAGAAAAAAAGGATGCTGAGTACATCTATAATTTTAGGTCAGACAAAAAGAATTTTGAATTTTCAGATATCCCAATATATCAAAATATTGCTGAAGCTTATGATTACATTGAAAGAGTAAATTTAAATGTAAAAGAAAATAAATTTATTTTTTGGAGTATTGCTAATCGAGAAACTGACAAAATATTAGGTGATATTTCCATCTGGGGAATAAATCTTAAAGATAACCATGGAGAGTTAGGTTTTAGTCTTTATCCTGGTAATACTGGAAAAGGAATTATGAGTACTGCTTTAAAACAAGTAATTAATTATGGTTTTGAGATAATTAATTTGGAAAAAATAGAAGCTTATACTAGTATTTTAAATCAAAAAGCTATTTCAATGCTCGAAAAACAAGGATTCAAAAAATTAAAAGAAGTTGAAGAATACAACAAAGAAAGTGGTCTTCAAACTACTTATGCAGTATATTTTATGCTAAATAAAAAAATATTGATTAAAAAATAAAAAATAACAGAGATAAAAACATTCATCTTAGTTATTTTTTTTATTGTAAACTATTAATAGTATCCGCTTTTGTCCAATCCAAAAAGTTAGTAAAACATCTCTAACTATTTTAAAATTGAATGTTATCAAGGATAATCTAAAAAATTGCCAAAACATTAATTAAAAATAAAAACTCTCCAAAAATGTAAATATTTTCAGAAAGTTTAATCTTGTTGATCTAAAAATTTATTTATAAATAGGGAATTTGCTAGTTAAATCTTTTACATCTTTTCTAACTTTTGCTTTAACTGCTTCATCTTCGTGATTTTTAAGGGCAGTAGCAATTAATCTAGCAACTTCTTTAACTTCTTCTTCTTTAAATCCTCTAGAAGTAATAGCTGGTGTTCCTAAACGAATTCCACTTGCGATAAACGGTTTTTCTTGATCGAATGGAATCGTATTTTTATTACAAGTAATTTTAACTTCATCCAATAGATTTTCCGCTTTTTTACCGGTAATTCCTAATGAACCTTTAACATCTACTAATATTAAATGATTGTCAGTTCCACCAGAAACAATTCTTAATCCGTGTTTTGTTAATTCGCTCGCTAATACTTTAGCATTTTTTACAACTTGTTTTTGGTATTCCGTATATTCAGGCTGTAATACTTCTAGGAAACACACTGCTTTAGCAGCGATAACATGCATTAATGGACCGCCTTGAATTCCTGGAAAAATTACGCGATTAATTTGTTTTGCTAAATCTTCATCGTTAGTTAAAATGATTCCTCCACGAGGTCCTCTTAAGGTCTTATGAGTTGTTGAAGTTATGATATCTGCATATTCACATGGATTCATGTGTTGTTTAGCAGCCACTAATCCAGCGATATGTGCCATATCTACCATTAATTTTGCTCCAACTTCGTCACAGATTTCTCTAAATTTTTTGAAATCAATTGCTCTTGAATAGGCACTTGCACCAGCTACAATCAATTGAGGCTTGCTTTCAAGCGCAATTTTTCTAATTACTTCATAATCAAGAGTTTCCGTTTCTTTATTTAATTGATAAGATACAAATTTGTAATCAATTCCTGAAAAATTTAAAAAATGCCCATGTGTTAAATGTCCACCGTGATCTAGTGATAATCCTAATACGGTATCACCTGGTTTAATGATTGCTCTATAAGCTCCCATATTTGCAGTTGACCCTGAATGTGCTTGAACGTTTGCATATTTAACATTAAAAATTTCTTTTAATGTCTCAATCGCAATCTTTTCAACTTCATCTACTACTTCGCATCCACCGTAATATCTTCTTCCTGGATAGCCTTCAGCATATTTATTCGTTAAGACACTTCCTTGTGCTTCTAAAACTGCTTTAGAAACAAAATTTTCAGAAGCGATTAATTCAATATTTGTTTCTTGTCTTTCTGCTTCTTCTTTAATTAAATCAAAAACTTTATCTAATTTACTCATTTCATATCCCCCTATCATTTTTTGATACAGATACATTATATCACTAAAATAGATATTTTAAAGGACTTTTTATTTTATTGCTATTTTTTCCTCAACTCACTTTTTATTTCTCTCGATGCCCTTTTTATTTTATTTTTCCCAAACTGTCTTTGAATTTTATCGACTGCTTTCAATAAGTTATCTTCTTTATCAATTTTTTCTTGATTACCAAATAAATCTATTTGTGTCTCTTTAAAATATTTTAATTTACCAGCAGTTATGCTGACTTTTCTAATTGGACTTAAATCATAAAAAGCATCAAAAAATTTCAAACATATTTCATAAATTTGTTTAGGATTATCAATATAATATTCAGTAGTACACTGTTTACTAAAACCGTTGTTGGATGTACTTTTAGAATAGTTAATCGCAATTCTAACTACTTTTGTTTTTAATTTTTTCCTTCGTAATCTCCTTGCTATTTTATCTACGATATCTAACATTAAATTTTTGGCTTCAGTCGCATATATGTCGCGATTCGTAACATGACTATGTCCGATACTCTCATTGGTTTTAGAATTTCTCTGATAATCTGTTTCTCGACCATTTGCATTTTCGACTAATTTTGCTCCATAAACTCCTAAATACTTTTCTACGAAAGTTTTATTTGCCTTAGCCAATTGTTCCACATTATGAATGCCTAGACTATATAACTTTTTTGCTGTTGCAGGACCTATTCCCCAAACTCGTGTTAAATCTTTAATTTTCCATAATTTATCGTAAATGTCCTCTTGATCCCAAACGGCTATTCCATCTTTACTATTTTTAGCAGCTAAATCTAAAGCGTATTTAGCTAATAATTTACTGGATGATATCCCGACTGAAGAACTTATTTTAGTTCTTCTTAAAATCTCGCTTTGAATATTTTTAGCTAAATTTATCTCATCTTTTTCATAGTATTTTAAATAATTAGTTACGTCTAAAAACACTTCATCAATTGAGTATGCATCTAAATCTTTTTCACTAACATATTCTAAATAAATATTAAGTATTTCTCTAGATACCTCTACATAACGACTGTGTCTAGGTTTAGCATAGATAATATTGATATTTTTAGGAAGTTGATACAATCTAGAGCGGGAGTTGATGCCTTTATTTTTCAGATAAGGGGTAATCGCTAAGGTAATTCCACTTTTCCCATATTTTAAATCAGCAACTACTAACGGTGTTTTAAAAGGGTCTAAATTTAAATCTCGGCATTCTACTGAAGCAAAAAAACTTTTTAAATCAATACATAAAATTTTTCTCTGTTTCAATTCGATCACCTGCCTAATTTATTATACATTTTTTTTAGCATTTATTAATATATTTTGTAAAATAAAAATATGTAAAATAATAAAATTATTTTACATATTTAAGTTAATCAATTTTTACCGAATTTTCTTTTTCTAAAACTTTTGATTTAGGAACAATTATTGTTAAGATTCCATCTGTATGAGATGCCTTAATCTCTGTTTTATTTATTTGATTTAAATAAAACCTTCTGGTATACTCACCATAATTTTTTTCTCTTTTAATATAAATTTTTTTATCATCTTCTACAAATTCACGTTTGGCGGTTAGTACTAAATGACCATCTTGATAATCTACCTTAATATTTTCTTTTTTAAAACCTGGAAGTTCTGTTTCTAAATAATATTTATTATTCAGTTCGTAAATATCTGTAGGTAAAAGATGTTTTTTATTATACATTTCTTCGGTAAAATTATCCCACAGGTTAGTTATATTTTTTCTTGCTTCTGGAAAAAACTCCATCTTGATCATCTCCTTAAATTTGATTAATTTTATTTTTACCATTTGTTGATAAAATATTCTGATATTTTCAAATAAAAAGATAATTTTAGTCTCTACTTAATTTTTGTATATTTCTTCTGCATTGTAAGAACTTCTCACAAAAGGACCGCTGTAAACATTTTTAAATCCTAATTCTAGACCAATTTTTGTGTACTCTCTAAATGTTTTAGGATTGATAAATTCCCTAACTTCAATATTTTCTTTACTCGGTTGTAAATATTGACCTATTGTTACAATATCTACTCCAACATTTCTTAAATCTTTTAACGTTTGAACTACTTGGTCAAACGTTTCTCCTAATCCTACCATAAATCCAGATTTAGTTATCATCTTAGGATTGAGTTCTTTTACTCTTTTGAGTAAATTTAACGAATCATCATAACTTCCTTTTGGTCTTACTATCGGAAAAATATTTCTTGTTGCTTCAATATTATGATTTAAAACATCAGGATTCGCAACTACTACCATTTTTAGAGCTACTAGATCACCTTGAAAATCTGGTATTAAAACTTCTATTTTACAATTTCCTTTTTCTTTTACAAGTTCGATTATTTTAACAAAATAACTTGCGCCTCCATCTTTTAAATCATCTCTCGTCACTGAAGTAACAACAGCGTATTTAAGTTTTAAAAGATCAATTGTCTTGCTGATATTTTCTGAATCATCCACAACCATTTTGTCAGGCTGTCCTGAACTTACGTTACAATATCGACAATTTCTAGTACAAACATCTCCCAATATCATAAATGTTGCCGTTTTTTTGGCAAAGCATTCCATTTTATTTGGACAGTTTGCTTCCTCGCATACTGTTATTAAATTATGCTCACGGAGTAGTTTACTAACTTCCTGGTGCTTACTATTGATTTTTATCTTTAACCATTCTGGCTTTGCTGTTCTTTTCATCTTTACTCCCACATTAAATTAATTAAATTTTCATCGCTACTGCCAGCAATAAAAGCTCCTAATTCGATATCTGCTAATATTTTTTCTAAAATATTTTTTAAATAGGCTTTGCCAATGAATTTTTTTTCCAATTCTGCAATATCCTCACTGCTGAAAAAATCTCCTGTTATCGCCATTTCTTTTATTTTACCTTCTGCAATATTCATTTTAACTTTCACTAGCCCAAACGGATATTTTTCTTCTTTTTGATAACTGTATTTTGGACTTTTTCCAAAATTCCATTGCTCTGATAAATAGTACGCATAATCTTCTGCTTTAAAATTTGAAGCTATTGGACAAATTGTTCCGTCATATTTTTTTTTCATATAGTCGACTAATTTATTTTGAAATTCTGCAATAGTCATCTCAGTATGGTTACTGATATTATCGACTCTGCTGACAACTGAATTAATTGCTTTAGAAATAAATTTCTTTTTATTTGGGGTAATTGATTGAGCTAAATACTCAATATCTGTATCGAACAACAACGAGCCATGATGGACCATAATTCCTTGGCGATAATGCTCAGCAGTCCCACCAACTTTTCTCCCTTTTATCAGTAAATCATTTCTGCCGATTAATTCAACATTAATGTTGATACTTTGAAAAAAATCAGCCATGATGGTATTGTAATATTTGAAATTTTCAGGAACCGTTCTTCCTGAATCATTTTTCATTATAAAAGAATAATAAACGGTATTTTGATCGTGAAAAATTGTTCCTCCTCCGGAAAGTCTTCTAAATATTTCTAATTGTTCTTCTTTGACAAAATCATAATTTATTTCTTCAATAACATTTTGATTTTTCCCAACATAAATTCCTTTATTGTTTGTCCATACCACAAAAGCGTTCTCTTGAAAATTATCAATTAAAAATAATTCATAGATTAAATTTAACGAAGAATTTTTAATATCGCTTACATAAATATTCATCTTAACCTCCTCCTTCTTTACACATTTTAATTATTTCTTACCTTTTTTTTATTTATTTTACCATAAATCATTAACATTTTAACTAAAATGTTATATAATTATTATAAATTTTTAGAGGAGGAGGAAATTATGGCAAACGAAATGATTAAAACAACATTATTTGAAAAACATGTTGGATTAAATGCAAAAATGGTTGATTTCGGCGGGTTTAATCTGCCGATACAGTACGCAGGCATTACTGAAGAACATCACCAAGTTAGAACTAATGCTGGTATTTTTGATGTTTCCCATATGGGTGAAGTAATCATTGAAGGTGAAAGAGCAATTGATTACATTCAACATATTTTTACTAATGATATTAGTGCAATGAAAGAATTTCAAGTTATGTATGGTTTAATGTGCTATAAAAATGGTACAGTAGTTGATGATTTATTGGTTTATAAATATAATGATAATAAATTTTTACTTGTTGTAAACGCTTCTAATAAGGAAAAAGATTTTGAATGGTTAAAGCAAAATAATAAATTTAATGTGGCGATTAAAGATATCTCAAAAATATCAGAAATTGCTATTCAAGGTCCAAACGCAGAAAACATTTTACAGCAAATGACTGACTATGATTTAACAAAAATTGAATTTTTTAATTTCCAAGAAATTAAAGTTTTAGGTGAAGATTGTATTGTATCGAGAACTGGTTATACCGGTGAAGATGGATTCGAAGTCTACTCCCAAAACGTTTTAAATATTTGGGATAAGTTTATCGAATTAGGAGCAAGTCCCATTGGACTAGGTGCACGTGATACTTTAAGATTTGAAGCTGCTCTACCTTTATACGGTAATGAAATTTCAGATCAAATTAATCCAATTGAAGCTAATTTAGGTATATTTGTTAAATTAGACAAAGATTTTATTGGTCGCGATAGTCTAGTTAAAATTAAAGAAAACAGAAAATTAAAAAGTGTGGGAATCGAGTTAATTGATAAGGGTATTCCTCGACATGGTTACAAAGTTTTAAATGAAAATGATCAAGTAATTGGTGAGATAACTACAGGGTATAAACTGAAAGAGGCGGCTATTGCTCTAGCGTTGATACCTGTTAAATATAAAATTGGTGATACACTGTATGTTCAAATTAGAAATAAAAAAATTAAAGCAAGTGTAGTCTCAAGAAAGTTTATGAATAAAAATTACAAAAAATAATTAGGAGGATTTTTATGGAAATCAAAGAAGGATTACTGTATTCAACCGATCACGAATGGATCCAAGTAGAAGGAAATATTGCGGCTGTTGGTATTACGGCATTCGCTCAAGAACAATTAGGAGAAATTGTCTTTGTTGAATTACCAACTATCGACGAAGAAGTTAAACAAGAAGATACTTTTGGCACTGTCGAGTCAGTTAAAGCAGCATCTGATATTATCGCGCCCGTTTCTGGTAAAATTATTGAAGTAAATGAAACATTAGAAGATTCACCTGAAATTATGAATGATAACCCTTACGGTGCATGGATTGCAAAAATTGAATTATCTGATGCTGGTCAATTAGATGGATTAATGGATGCTGCTGCTTATGCTGAGTTTATAAAATAATGCATAGATATATCCCACATACTAAAAAAGATACTGAAGAGATGTTTTCGGCAATTGGTATTGAATCAATTGATGAACTATTTGCTGACATCCCTGAAAATGTTAGATTTAAAGGTGAATACGATTTAGTTAGAAGTTTATGTGATGTTGAAGTGACTGAAGAAATTGATAAAATTGCTAAAAAAAATAGAATCGATATGATTCCATTTATCGGTGCGGGAGCATACGACCATTATATTCCTAGCACTATTCAGTATTTAACCAGTAGAAGTGAATTTGCTACGGCTTATACCCCATACCAACCAGAAGTTGCTCAAGGAACTTTACAGTATATATATGAATTCCAATCATTGATGACTAATCTGTGTAATATGGACGTTTCTAACGCCTCGATGTACGATGCTTCTACCGCGTTAGCTGAAGCCTGTATGATGATGAATAACGCTACTAAGAGAAATAAAGTAATCATTTCTGATACTGTTTCGCCAAACTATGTTAAAGTAGCTCAAACATATGGAAAGTTCCGTGGATTCGAAGTAATAGTAGTACCTAGTAAAGATGGAACAACTGATGCTGAAAAAATTAAATTGATGTTAGATAAAACGGTATCAGGTGTCATTACCCAAACGCCAAATTTTTATGGAATTATTGAAAATTCAACAGCGATAAGTGAAGCTTGTCATGAAGTTAAAGCTTTATCTACAATAGTAGTAAACCCTTTAGCTCAAGCTGTTGTTAAAAGCGCTGGATCAATGCAAAGTGATATTGTTGTTGGGGATGCCCAACCTTTAGGTATTCCCTTAAGTTTTGGTGGTGCCTATTTAGGCTTTATGCTTACGACTAAAAAATTAATGCGTAAACTTCCAGGTAGAATCTGTGGTTTAACTAAAGATATTGATGGAAACCGTGCATTTGTCTTAACTTTACAAGCCCGTGAACAACACATTAGAAGAGAAAAAGCTAATTCTAATATTTGTTCTAACCAATCTTTAAATGTCTTAGCAGCAACAATTTTCTTAACTACTTTAGGAAAAGTAGGTTTAATTGATATGGCTGACCAAAATTATCAAAAAGCTCATTATGCTTTAGATAAAATCGTTACTTTAGATAAATTTGAGAGAGTATATGAAGCTGATTTCTTCAATGAGTTTGTGGTGAAATCAAAAATTGACTACGCTGTAATTAAAGAAAAATTAGAGAAAAATAATATCTTGCCTGGTTTACATTTAGGAGATAATAAAATTTTATTCTGTGTTACAGAAAAAAGATCTGCAACCCAAATTGATAAATTATTTTCCTTGTTAGGAGAGTTATAATATGTATAATAAATTAATATTTGAGTTATCTCAACCGACAAAATTGGCCTACTCTTTACCCAAATCATTTATCAATGATTATCAGATGGACAGTAGTTTAAAAAGAGAGAGTGAATTAGTATTTCCAGAAGTAAGCGAACCAGAATTAGTTAGACATTATACTAATTTATCTAACAAAAATTTCGGAGTTGATACTGGATTTTATCCTTTAGGCTCATGTACGATGAAGTACAATCCAAAAATTAATGAAGCGATGGCTACTCACCCTTGGCTAGTAAATATGCATCCTCTAGCTAGTAAAGAAGTTTCTCAAGGTTCTTTAGAATTAATGTATAACTTAGAAAGAGCATTGAGTGAAATTACTGGTATGGCTAAAGTGTCTTTAAATCCTTTTGCCGGTTCCCATGGTGAATTGATTGGATTGATGATTATGAAAGCATATCACCAAAAAAATGGTGACTTAAAAAGAACCAAAATTATCGTTCCTGACTCAGCACATGGTACAAACCCCGCGAGTGCAACAGTAGCCGGATACGATGTGGCAGTGGTTACCTCTAATCTCGATGGTACTGTTAATATTGAATCTTTGAAAGAAACAATGGATGACACTGTTGCTGGAATTATGTTAACTAATCCTAATACGTTAGGAATTTATGAAACAGAAATTGAAGAAATCAAAACAATCGTCAAAGATAATGGTGGATTATTATACTATGATGGTGCTAATACCAATGCCATTTTAGGGAAATCGCGTCCTGGTGACATGGGATTTGATATCATCCACTTAAACTTACATAAAACATTCTCAACTCCTCACGGTGGTGGTGGTCCTGGTAGTGGTCCGGTAGGTGTTTTAGCACACTTAACAGAGTTTTTACCTGTCCCTGAAGTTGTGAAAACAGCTGGTAGGTTTGAATTAAATTATAACTTACCTAATTCAATCGGACAAATTTCTGGATTCTATGGTAATTATTCAATTTTAATCAGAGCTTATACTTATATTTTATGTATGGGTAAAAATGGATTGACAGAAGTTTCCGAAAATGCTGTCTTAAATGCTAACTATGTGATGGCTAGACTAAAAGACTATTATTTATTACCGATTGATAAATTTTGTAAACATGAATTTGTCTTTGATGGCTTAATTGATAAATCAACAGGAGTAACTACTTTAGATGTCGCTAAAAGATTACTTGATTTAGGGTTTCATGCTCCGACGATTTATTTCCCTTTAAACTTTAAAGAATCAATGATGATTGAACCAACTGAAACGGAAAGTAAAGCTACCTTAGACAGTTTCATTGATGCGATGATCCAAATTGCTAAAGAAGCTAAAGAAGATCCAGAATTACTAAAAAATTCTCCTCTTAACACTCCGGTCAGAAGAGTAGATGAAGCGACGGCGGCTAGAGACCCCCAATTAAGATGGGTAGATAGAACTTATTAATATCTAAATAAATAAAAAACACTCAATAACTAAATTGAGTGCTTTTTTTATATTAATATTTGCAATTTTTAACCGTTCTAGGAAAGGGAATAACATCTCTAATATTTTCCATACCTGTTAAATACATTACTAGCCTTTCAAAGCCAATACCATAACCTGAATGAATTACTTTACCGTATCTTCTAGTATCTAAATACCAATCTAAATCTTTTTTAGATACTCCTAACTCATCCATTCTGTCAATTAATTTATCAATTCTCTCTTCTCTTTGACTACCTCCAACTAATTCTCCTGCTTGAGGTACTAATAAATCCATTGCCGCAACTGTCTTTCCATCATCGTTTAAACGCATGTAAAATGCTTTTATTCCTTTAGGCCAGTTTATGACATAAACCGGTCCATCAAAATGATTTACTAAAAATTTCTCGTGCTCAGTAGCTAAATCTTCACCTTGTTTTGGTAAAATTTCAAATTTTTGACCTTTTTCCATCGCTGCAATTAAAACATTAATCGATTCTTCATGAGTTATTTTCATAAATTTTGAATTAACTACTTTAGCCAACTTCGCCAACAATCCTTTATCGACAAATTTATTGAAAAATTCCATCTCCTCTGGTGCTTTTTCTAATATATAATTTATTACGTATTTAATCATATCTTCTGCCAAATCCATATTATCATCGAGATTTCCAAATGCTATTTCAGGCTCAATCATCCAAAATTCTGCTGCATGAATTTTAGTATTGGAATTTTCACTTCTAAAAGTAGGTCCAAAAGTATAGACATTTCTAAACGCTGGCAAATACGACTCGACGTGCAGTTGTCCAGTAACTGTTAAATTAGCTGGGATTTGAAAAAAGTCCTGTTTATAATCAACCTCATTTTGCTCGTTTTTGGGTACATTGTCTAAATTTAAAGTTGTTACTCTAAACATTTCTCCTGCCCCTTCACCATCATTTTCAGTAATAATTGGTGTATGTACATAAACGAAATCCTGATTTTGAAAAAATTCATGAATTGCATGTGCGGTTAAACTTCTAACTCTAAATACCGCATTAAATAAATTTGTTCTAGTACGCAGATGTGCCACTTCTCTTAAAAATTCTTTAGTGTGTCTCTTAGGTTGAATGGGGAAATTTTCTTCGCTATTCCCTAGTAAAACAACTTCTATCGCTTTTATTTCAAAAGGTTGTTTTGATCCAGGTGTTAATACTAATTTCCCTTTGATTTTAATACTGCTACCAACTCTAAATTTAGATACATCATTAAAATTAGCGATAAGTTCATTTTCATAAACTACCTGTACTGTTTTAAAAAAAGTTCCATCGTGCAAATCGATAAACCCAAATGCTTTTTGAGCACGATTATTTCTAATCCATCCGTTTAAAATAATTTCTTTTTCTTTGTAACTTTCAGTTTCTCGATAAAGTTTTCTTACTGTTTCCATTTTTTCCTCCCATAAAAAAAACGTCCTTATTTCTAAGGACGAAAAAATTCGCGGTACCACCTTAGTTCGCAAATAAATTTACGCACTCTTTTCCTTTTAACGCAAGGTCTACGGTTGATTCTACTAAAGTTTAAACTATTTCTTTCAACGGCTCCTAACTGTTTTTCCTTTTAAATTGTCTATTGAACTTTCACCATCTTCAACTCGCTTAAAAACTCATTTAAAATTACTCGGTTAATCTCTGCCTTGTATTTAGATTATACATTACTCATTTATTTTGTCAACTTCTTTTTCATCAATTTGAACTTTTGATATACTTTCAAATCTATTACTAATTTTTCCAGTCGTAGTATGAATTGCTTTTACAGATTCACTTACCGTATTAATATTTTTTTGTAATTTGTCCCATCTTTCTTTATATCTGTTAAACTCACTACCTAACTTTTCTAATTCTATTTGAATTTCTCTAGCATATTTTCCTCTTTCAATATCTTTTAGTACTGCTTGGATAATTGTTAACATGCTCATTAGCGTAGTCGGTGATGTCAAAGCAACTTTTCGCTTTTGCGCATAAGTTGCAATTCCATCGTGATAGGCGTTAATTTCGGCAAATACTGCTTCAGCTGGAATAAACATAATCGCCTGTTCGCTAGTTTCTCCAGAAATAATATATTTAGTACTAATATCATCAATATGTTTTTTAACATCTGTAACAAATTTTTTAGTATAGGTAGTTCTTAACGTTTCTTCTAGGGTTTTATCGATCATTTTACGGTAATTTTCTAAGGGAAACTTTGAATCTATCGACACCATACCTAATGGCTCAGGGGCATAAATTACGGCATCGACAATCGTTCCATTACTGAAAGATTTTTGCAATTCATAAATTTTCTTATTATTATCTCCAAAAATACTTTGCAATATTTGGTTTAATTGAACTTCACCGAAAGTTCCTCGCGATTTTTTATCAGTCAAGACTGATTGTAAATCGACAATATCTACTGACAATTTTTCAATATTCTTTTGAGCCTCATCAATTTTACTAATTCTTTCCAAAATATTGTTGAATGTTTCTGTTGTTTTTTTAAATCCTTCGTTTAATCGCTCTTCAACTTTATCATTTATCTTAGTCAGTCTTTTTTCTAATTCATCGTTTAAGCTCTTAAAATCAGCAGTCAAATTTTTACTAAAATTATCTTTAAAATTTACAATTTCTCGATTTATTTTTTCATTGTTCTCCGAAATGTTTTTATTTATAGATAACTTTAATTCTCCGTATTCTCTATTTAACTGTGTTGTTAATTGGTCTTTGAAACTCAACATTACCTTTTCTATTTCAAACTTATTCTCGTTTAAATTTTTGCTTATCCCATTATTTAAATTGCTATAATCATTTTTTTTATTCAAAATCAAAACTTGCATTACTACTACAATTACTCCTAATATTAGTAGAACTATTTGCCCAGCATCCATTTTTTTTACTCCTTATAATAAATATCTATTTTATTTCCGATTACTTTTTTTGCTAAAATATTTTTGTGCACTCTGCTCATGATTATATCATTAACTGCTACAATTCCATAATCGTAAGTTAATTTGATTGAAACTCCTTAGATGGTCTTTTTATTAATTTTAGACAATATTTTTTATTTTTTCCAAAAAAAAATAGAGTTATTATCCTCTATTTTGCTTTAGGTTTAATAATTAAGCAACGATTCGGATCTATGCCAATCGATTCTGTGAGCACATCGCGCCACTCGCTTAATTTAGCATGAATAACTCTTCTTTCATAACTATTCATCGGATCTAATTTAGTCGGAATCTTACTTCTCATTACTTCTTTAGCCGTTTTAGTAGCTAACATTTCTAAATGTAACATTCTCATTTCTTTATATCCACCAACATCAACTGTAAAATTTATTTTTTCTTCAAAGTAAATATTTGCAATTTTTTTACATAAACTTTGCAAGGCTTTTAAAGTTCTTCCTTCTTTTCCGATTAGTAGAGGGTTATTCTCAGTTTCGATATAAAATCCAGTTGAATTATCTAATTCTTTTATATCAACGCTATATTTTATTTCCATACTATCTAAAATTGACACTAAATAATTATAAATTAAGTTTTTAAAATCTGTTTCAACTATTACTTTTACTATTAATTTTTTTTTTCCTAAAAATGTTCTTTTTTCTTTAATAATTTCCGTTTTTAAATATTTTCTATTCACTCTTAATTGTTCTTCTGCGGCAATCAACGCGCTTTCAATACTTCTAACTTCAATTTCCATCGTTCTCATTATTTTTTAAAACTTTCTAATTTTTTATCCATCTTAAGATAACCTAATGAAGTTTGCAAAATTTGATAAGTATTTGCAATTATCCAATATACACCTAATGCTGATGCTGATATATATGTAAACCATACCATCATTCCAACCATGGCATACATCATAATTGCCATTTGCTTTTTCATACTGTCTGCTTTCGGATTTTTTTTATAATCTGGGACATTAGCTTGCGCTTTTGAAGAACGTTTTTGCCCTAAATAGGTTAACAGAAACATTGTTATCCCAACTAAAATAGGAACTATCGAATAAAATATATTTCCTGAAATATTATTTTTGGTCAAATCTAATAAATCCAAGCCAAATATTGTTGTCTGAGCATTTATTATTTCTAGATCTAAAAACCCCGTACCAATGTTATTTGGTAATCTGCTAATCGCTTGATAAACAGCGATGAAAATTGGCATTTGTAAAAACGGTAATAGACAACCTAGTGGATTAAGACCGTATTTTTTATAAAGTTCTAAAGTTTCTTTTTGCATGTTCGCTTTAGAGTTGTTATCCGTTTTCCCGGCATATTTAGCTTGAATTTTAGCTTGTTCAGGTTGCATTGCTTGCATTTTAAGTGACATATCATTAGTCTTAGCGTAGATAGGCCACCCAAGTGTACGAACAACTAGAGTAGTCACTAATATTCCTAAAAAGTAGTTTGCCCCTAATAATTTTGTACTACTGTATAATAGTAAAGCAACGGGATATACAAAAAACTTGGTGAATACTCCCCCTTCAAATAGAATTGCACTTTCTAAACTCTCTTTTGAAGTACAGCCACTCAATAGAACAGTAGCTATTACAACTAGTAAAATGAAATTAAATTTTTTCATGATTTTCCTCTCCAATGATATTAGCTCTCACTAATAATTTAATAATATTTTTTCTTATCTCTTCGTAACTCAATTTTTTAGCACTCACTTTTATTATTATAAAAAAATCTTTCGTTTTAATGTTAATTTTTTCTCTTGTAATAATATCTTTTATTCTTCGTTTCATCAAGTTTCTTTCTGGAGCATTTCCATATTTTTTACTTATAGAAATAGCATATCTAAAATCACTTAATTTACTTTCTTTTAGATAAATTACAAAATTTTTATCTCCAACTGTCCGTTTATTACTTAAAACTTTTAAGATTTCTTTATTTTTCTTAATTCTGAAACGTTTTTTCATATAAAAAAAACTTGAAATTGTTTTTTTCCAAGTTGTACGAGTAATAATATTTTTTTTATACTGTTAATCTTTTTCTACCTTTTGCACGTCTTCTCTTCAAAACATTACGTCCTGTTGGAGTAGACATTCTTGCTCTAAAACCATGAGTTTTAGCTCTTTTACGAGTATTTGGTTGATATGTTCTTTTCATAAAGACACCTCCTAATCACAAACAGTTGTACATCTATTATTTCAGAATATTAACTAAAAGTCAATGTTTTTTTTATTTGTAATTGTTCAAGAAAATATTTTACCTTTTTTGGTGACAAAATGTTAACAAAAAATATCTTTTCAAAAGTTTTTTTTATCCAATTGGGGAAAACTATTTATGGTTAATTTTTGGGGGAAATTAATTTTTTCCACTAAATATAGTTAAAAAAACAATTTTTATCCACAATTTATCGACATATTTTGCTTTTTTTAAAAAGTTTTCCCCAATTTATGTGTATTACTTTTTGTTTTTTTATAAACTATTTTGTGTTAATATCTTATGTAAGCAAATAATAAAAAAGGGGAAATTATAAATGTTAAATAATCATTTAGATCTATGGAAAAAAACTAAACAACATCTTAAATCTACTATTGGTTTAAATTCATACAATAATTATTTTAACGAGATTAACGATGTTATTGGTTCAAATAATAACACTATTATTTTACAAGTCCCTAACAATTATATTAAAAACAAAATTGATAAACTTTATCTTAATAATATAAATAATTTTACTACTACAATTTCAGCGGATTTCGTAAGATTTAAATTTTTAACAGAAAGTGAATATATAAAAGAACAAAAAGAGACAACTGATAATAATCTACTAATTGATTTAGAATCAATAAATTCCAGCAACTTAAATCAAACTTATACTTTTAGAAATTATGTTCCAGGTAAAAACAATCGATTAGCAGTTACCACTGCTATTAAAGTAGCTGATAACCCCGGTCAATTAGCTAATCCGTTCTACATTTTCGGTAAAGTTGGAATTGGAAAAACACATTTAATGCAATCAATTGGAAATTACATCATTGAAAGTAATTACTCAATGAAAGTACTTTATGTTAAAACACAAGACTTTATTGAAGATTATGCGAATGCTGCTCAGAATAAAAGTTATCAGTCATTTAAAAATAAATATCGAAATTATGACATTTTACTAGTTGATGACATTCAATTTTTAGCTAATAAAACTAAAACTCAGGAAGAATTTTTCAAAATATTTGAACTAATGCATCAAGAAAATAAACAAATAGTAATAACTAGTGATCGGCCTTCCGCAGAGTTAAAAAATATTATGGAGCGTCTTACATCTAGATTTAGTTGGGGAATGTCTGCTGATATTCTTGCCCCCGATTTAGAACATCGAATAGAAATTTTAAAAAGAAAAGTTTCCATTAATTTAATCAATGAAAATGAAATTTCTTATGAAGTATTGAAAACCATTGCCGAAAACTTCAAAGACAACGTTCGAGAATTAGAAGGAGCACTAAATAGAGTACTATTTTGCAACTCAATGGACTTAGACCAAAAATTAACTCCTAAAGTTACTCTGGAATATTTGGCATCTATTATTTGCAACGATGAATTAGAAGTAGTAACTGATAATTCAAATAAAATTTCCAATTTATTAGAAATTGTATGCAGTTATTTCAATATAACGATTAGTAGTATCATCGGTCCCTCAAGAAAAAGTGAGTTTGTCTATCCTAGACAAATATCAATTTATTTAATTAGAACAAAATATAATATTCCTTATGCAAAAATTGGTAAATTCTTTAATAATAGAGACCATTCTACGATAATGAGTTCTTATCATAAAATTGAAGTTGGTCAAAATAATAATCAAAATATAAAAAAAGATCTGGAAAATTTAAAAATCAAAGTGGAAAACTAACATAAAAATGTTGGTTTTTTTTTTTATTCTATGTTATACTTGTTGTAACAATATAGTATTTTTAAATTTTGTGAAAGAGTTTTCCACTTTTCCATAGGACTTAATAATAGTAATAATAAAACAAATATATAATTAAATGAGGTGTAGTATGAAATTTAGTATAGAAAAAGATGTCTTATTAGATGCGATACAACATTCGGATAAAGCATTATCCAACAGAACTCCGATGCCTATTTTAACAGGTATCAAATTAGATGTTGATTACAAAGAAATTGTAATTACTACGAGCAATTCTGATATTTCAATGCAAGTTAAAATTTCTGGAGACAATGTTAAAATTAGTGAAAAAGGGATACGAGTAATTCCTGGTAAATTTTTTGTTGAGTTAATAAGAAAATTAGAAGGTGCTACTGTAAACATCACGACTATTGATAATAATTTAATCAATATTCAATCTGGAAAATCAAGTTTTACTTTAACCTGTATGGAAAAAGAACTTTATCCAGAAATAACTTTTAATATTTTAAATGAACCTTTGGTGATAAAAACAGATCAATTAAGAAGTATTATCAATCAAACTAATTTTGCCACATCAACTATTGAGAATAGACCTATTTTAACGGGAGTTCTCTTTAATGTAGAAAATAATAAATTAAAATGTATTTCAACTGATAGTTATCGGTTAGCTCAAAAAGAAATAACTCTTAAGAATACATACGAAGATGTTAATGTTGTTATTCCTAGGAGATCACTAGAAGAATTATCGAGAATTTTAGTCAAAGAAATAGATGTTGAGGTATATTGTTCTGAAAATAAAATTGTCTTTAAATACGATAATATAATATTTCAATCAAGATTGTTAGAGGGAAGATTCCCAGATACTAGCAAGTTAATTCCAAAAGAATTTCCGCTAGAAATAACATTTGATAGATTTGATTTAGTAAAATCTTTAGAAAGAGCTTCACTGTTGCATACAGCTACCAAAGAAGCAACGGTAAAACTTAAATTAAAAACTGATGGTAAAGTAGAGATTACTTCAGAAAACTCTAATTTAGGAAATGTTGTTGAAGATATTGTTTCATTAGAATATAAAACTGAAAGCGAATTTAATATTGCCTTTAGTTCAAAATACGTAATAACTGCATTAAAATCTTTCGAAGCTGCTGAAGTAACGATGTATTTTTCTGGGGTAGTTAAACCGTTTATAATCAAAAGTGAATTAGAAGAAGGGGTATTGCAGTTAATATTACCGGTAAGAGTAGAATAAAAGGCAAATAAATGCCTTTTTTTTTTGTAAAAACGTTGAAAATATGTTATAATTATAGAAGATAGTTGATGGTGGTGGAGGGATATGAAAAAAATAAAAATTAAGACAGAATATATCACTTTAGGGCAGTTTTTAAAATTTGCAAATCTAATTGGTAGTGGAGGAGAAACAAAATTTTTTTTACAAGAAAATGAAATCTTAGTTAATGATGAAAATGAAAACAGAAGAGGGAAAAAATTACGAGATAACGATTCGATATTAATAGATGAAATTTTGTATAAAATTGTAAATGAAAATTAAAAACATAGAAATCCAAAATTTTAGATGTATTGAAAAGTGTCATTTAAATTTCAATGAAAATATCAATATTATTTTAGGAGATAACGCTCAAGGGAAAAGCAGTTTAGTAGAAGCAATTTTTATGTTAGCATTGAGCAAGTCATATCGCACTAATAATGAAAAAGAAATGATTAAATACGATAGAGATTTTTTGACTGTGAAAGCTAAAATAAGCAAAAATGATTATTTTGATTATTTCGAAATAATTATTACGAATAAAGATAAAAAACTAAAAATTAACTATGATGAATATAAAAAAGTTAGTGCTTATATTGGAAATATTATGGTCGTGATGTTTTCTCCGGATGACTTAAATATTATTACAGGCGATCCAGCTGTTAAAAGAAAATTTTTAGATATGGATTTAGGACACATGGATAGAGAATATTTAATTGATCTTATTTATTACAAAAATGTTTTAAAACAACGGAATGAGTTGTTAAAAAAATATCAAACTGAAAAAAAAGATTTTAACTTTTTAAATATCTTAACTGAGCAGTTATGTATTTATGGAGAAAAAATAATCAACTTTAGGAAAATAAAAATAAACAAATTAAGTCAAATAGCAAGCAAGGTGTATTTTGAAATAGTGGATAGTAAAGGGACATTTGAAATAAAATATATTACTAAATCAAAAGGACCACTATTCACTGAATTAAAAAGTAGCTATGAAAGAGACATTATTTTAGGAACAACCAGTATTGGACCACATAGAGATTTCTTTAAAGTATTTGTTAATGGTAAGGATGTATCCGTTTATGGCTCTCAAGGAGAACAAAGAACAACTATACTTTCGATAAAATTAGCACTAGTGGACTGTATAAAAGAGATAAAAAATGAAATTCCTATTTTAATTTTAGATGATGTATTTAGCGAACTAGATAAAAAAAGAATTGCTTGTTTAACTAAAAAAATTGATGGTTTAACCCAGACTTTTATTACAACAACGGATTTATCAATCGATCAAAAATTGTTAAATAAAGCAAAAATTTTTATAGTAGAAGAGGGAAATTTTAAAGAAAGGGAGATGTTAGAAAATGAATAATTCTTATAATGCGGATAGTATACAAATTTTAGAAGGATTAGAAGCAGTTAGAAAAAGACCAGGAATGTATGTTGGTGGAACTAACTCCAAAGGGCTACATCATCTAGTGTGGGAGATAGTAGATAATTCCATAGATGAGGCGATGGCTGGTTATTGTGATCACGTTATTGTAGAGATTGAAAAAGATAACTACATCAACGTAAGCGACAATGGGAGAGGAATTCCTGTTGGGATTCATTCAAAGACAAATAGACCAGCAGTTGAAACTATTTTAACTACTTTACATGCAGGAGGAAAATTTGATGAGAATTCTTATAAAGTATCTGGTGGACTTCATGGTGTAGGAGCAAGTGTTTGTAATGCTCTTAGCAGTTATTTTGAAGTAAAAGTTTATCAAGATGGAAAAATTCATCGACAGGAATATTCAATTGGTATTCCAAAAGGTGATTTAGAGGTTATTGGAGAAACGGAAAATACTGGGACTTTTATTAGATTTTTACCTGATAAAGATATTTTTGATGAAACAACAGTCTATGAATATGAGATTTTGCGCTCGCGAATTCAACAGTTAGCTTTTTTAAATAAAGGGCTGAAATTAACTATCATTGATAGTAGAGATGATGAGATAATTACCAACAGTTATTTGTATGAAGGTGGAATTAGTCAGTACATTGAGTTTTTGAATGAAAATAAAGAAGTTTTAAATAATAATGTAGTCTATTTTGAGAGTGAAAAAGATGGTATTAGTCTGGAGATAGCGATGCAGTATCATTCGGGCTTCACCGCTAATTTGTACAGTTTTGCTAACAATATTACTACGTATGAAGGTGGAACTCACGAGGAAGGGTTTAGAACAACTTTAACAAGAGTTTTAAATAATTATGGTAAAACTAACAATTTATTTAAAAAAGATGAATCTTTAAACGGAGAAGACACTAGAGAGGGACTTACAGCAATTATTTCTTGTAAACATCCAGATCCGCAATTTGAAGGACAAACTAAAGCAAAACTAGTAAACTCTAAAGTTAGAAAAATAGCTTCACAAATTAGTTCAGACGGCTTAGAACGATTTTTAAATGAAAATCCTGAAGATGCAAAAGCCATTATGGCAAAAGTTTTACTAGCTAGAACGGGGAGAATCGCTTCAAAAAGAGCAAGAGAATCAGTTCGAAGGAAAAATCCTTTAGAATCATTAGGATTCGCTTCTAAATTAGCCGATTGTAGAAGTAAAGACCCAAGTGTGTCAGAAATTTACATTGTCGAAGGGGATTCAGCCGGAGGTAGTGCGAAGCAGGGGAGAGAAAGTGAGTTTCAAGCTATTTTACCTTTGAGAGGAAAAGTGTTAAATGTTGAGAAAACACGCTTGGATAAAGCGTTAGAAAATAAAGAAATCAGTTCAATGATTCAAGCTTTCGGAACAGGAATTGAAAGTGGATTTAATGTTGAAAAAGTTCGCTATCACAAAATAATCATTATGACTGATGCTGATGTCGATGGTGCTCACATTAGAACACTATTATTAACATTTTTATACCGTCATATGAGACCTTTAATTGAAAAAGGGTATATATATGTAGCTCAACCACCGCTATACAAAATTTCTTTTAATAAAAAAATTCTGTATGCCTATTCAGAAGAACAAATGAAAAAAATTGTAAATGAGCACAGTGGTAGAAAAGCAGTACTACAAAGATACAAAGGTTTAGGGGAGATGAATGCTGTGCAATTGTGGGAAACAACGATGGATCCTGAAACTAGAACTCTTCTAAAAATACAGTTAGAAGATGCAATTGATGCAGATAAAGTATTTAATATGTTAATGGGCGATGAAGTAGAACCTAGAAGAGATTTTATTCAGAGTAATGCAATATACGCTAAAAACATTGATGTATAGGAGGATAACATGAATACCTTTGAAAAAATAAAAGATATAAATATCACAAGTGAAATGAAAGAGTCTTTCTTAAGTTATGCGATGAGTGTAATTGTTTCACGAGCTCTGCCTGATGTAAGAGATGGATTAAAACCAGTACATAGAAGAATTTTATACGGGATGAGTGAATTAGGTATGTTTCCAGGAGCTAGTTATAAAAAATCAGCTAGATTAGTTGGAGATGTAATGGGGAAGTACCATCCACATGGAGATAGTTCGATATACGAAGCCATGGTAAGAATGGCTCAAACTTTTAGTTACCGTTATATGTTGGTTGATGGGCATGGAAATTTTGGTTCAATCGATGGTGATGGAGCAGCAGCAATGCGTTATACTGAAGCTAGAATGGCTAAAATTACTGCCGAAATGCTGAGAGATATCAATAAAAATACAATTGATTTTGTAGATAATTACGATGGCTCAGAACAACAACCCGATGTTCTTCCTAGTAGATTTCCTAACCTATTAGTGAATGGTTCTACAGGGATTGCAGTTGGAATGGCAACCAATATTCCACCTCATAATTTAAATGAAGTAATTGATGGTATTTTAAAAATAATAGATGAAAAAGACGTATCGTTAGATGAATTAATGGAGATTATTAAAGGACCTGATTTTCCTACTGGTGGAGAATTATTAGGATTAGCAGGAGTAAGAAGCGCCTATGAAATGGGAAAAGGATCTATTTTAATTAGATCTAAATGTAATATTTTAGAGCACAAAAATGGAAAAAAATCGATTGTTGTTACGGAAATACCATATCAAGTAAATAAATCTAAATTAATTCTTAAAATAGGGGAATTAGTTAGAGATAAAAAAATTGATGGAATCACTGATCTTAGAGATGAATCTAATCGTAAAGGAATTAGAATAGTTATTGATTTAAGAAGAGATGTTAATGCTGAAGTAATGTTAAATAACTTGTATAAATACACTCAGTTACAAAATACATTTGGTATTAATATGATTGCTTTAGTTAATAAAGTTCCTAAAAAATTAGGACTTAAAGAAGCATTGGAACATTATATTAAACATCAAATTGAAGTAATTGTGAGAAAAACTCAATTTGATTTAGATAAAGCCGAAGCTAGAGTACATATAGTTTTAGGACTGCTGATAGCTTTGGATAGAATTGATGAAGTTATCAAAGTAATTAGAGAATCACAAAATGATGAAATAGCTAAACAAAGTTTAATTGAAATATTTGAGTTAAGCGAAATTCAAGCTAAAGCTATTTTAGATATGAGACTTCGTAAATTAACTGGTTTAGAAAAAAATAAATTAGAAGATGAAAAAAGCGTGCTTCAAGATTCGATTAAAGGTTATTTAGAAATTTTAAACAGTACTGATAAGCAAAATGAAATTTTAAAAAATGATTTAACTGAAATTAAAGCAAAATTTGGCGATGATAGAAAGACAATTATAAACTATATTGATCCGTTAAATATTGAGGACGAAAGTTTAATTCCAGTAGAAGATATTATTATTACAGTTACTAATAAAGGTTATGTAAAAAGATTAAACAGTGATACTTATCGTGCTCAAAATCGTGGTGGTCGTGGGCTAACTGGACAAAAAACTTATGATGATGATTTCATGGAAGATATTATCTACTGTTCGACACATGACACAATTACCTTATTTACAAATGTCGGAAAGGTATATAAATTAAAAGGATATCAAATTCCTAATGCTAGTAGAACGGCAAAAGGGACACCAATAGTTAATATTTTAAAATTCGGTGAAGGAGAGAAATTAACAACAATCTTACCAATTTCTGATTTTAAAGAAAATGAATATTTAATGTTTGTAACGAAAAAAGGTCGAGTTAAGAGAACTAACATCATCTCGTTTGCGAAAATCAGATCAAATGGACTTAAGGCTATTACCTTAAAAGAAAATGATGAACTATTAAAAGTAATAATCACCAATGATACTAGAAATATTTTATTGGCAACATCAAACGGAAAAGCAATTAGATTTGATGAACAAGATATAAGAATTATGGGAAGAACTGCTAGTGGAGTTAGAGGTATTAGAGTAGTTGAAGGAGAAACAGTAATTGGAGCTACAAAAATCAACGAAGAAAGAAAAGAAGTATTAGTAATTACTAAAAATGGGTATGGAAAGCGGACAGATGTACAAAAATATAGAACACAAGCACGAGGTGGAAAAGGCGCTAAAACTATTAATATTACTGAGAAAAGTGGAAAATTAGTAATTTTAAGAACCGTTTCAGAAGAGCATGATGTTATTATAGTATCCAACAATGGAATGGTCATTAGAGTAGCGATAAATCAAATTACTAAAATAGGTAGGACAACGATGGGAGTTCGCTTGATGAATTTAAACAATGATGATTATGTGTCTGCCATTGCTATTGTTCCACATTTAGATATTGAGGAAGGAGAACAGCAAGAGTAATTTACTTTTGCTGTGAAGTTTTGAATGTTACGCTATTTGTCCGAAAAATATGTTTTAGAAATTGAAAGATATAGAGGTGAGCAGAGTATTGCAAAAGTATTTTTAAATATTTTTGCTTTATTACTGCTCAATGATTTAATCTTTAAAATTTTTGGATTAGGTTTTTTAGAAGATGGAAATATCTTAAATTATATATTACTGGATTTAATTTACGCATCGGTATTATCGATGTTATTGTTTGGATTATCAAGAAACGGACAAAAGTACTTTATTTGCACGTTTCTTGTTTTAATTAATTTCGGTGTGGTAATAAAGACAATTAGTTATTTGTCTTTTAAAGAATATATCTATTTATTTAATATTGAAAATTATTATTATTCAAGTAGGATGATGGATTTTAAATTTGTCCTATTACTATTTCCTCTTATTCTTACAGGAATCATCCTATTACTCGGAAAATTAAATTGGAAAATAAAGAAAAACTACAAGGGAATAATTCCTATTGCAGTAATATTTTTAATGAGTATAAGCAGTTTTTATTTAGTAAATAACAAAGATATAAAGGATGATATAATAGGTGAACGCTCACTTTATCAAGAAGTTGTGGAAAATGATTATCCGAATGTTATAGCAAATAAATTAGGAATAAACAGTTTAGTTTTAAGAGATTTTCTCTCTTTAGTAGCATTTAAAAAAGATGATTTTGGGTCAATAACCGAATTAAAGGAATCAAGTCAATTAGAGGAAAAAAGTTCTACTAGAAATAGTAGTATATTTGAAAATAAAAATTTAATTTTAATAGAAATTAATGGTTTGAGTACAGAAATTCTATCAGAGATGACATTTTTAAAAACGATGGGAGAAAGAGGTTATAATTTTACAAATTATTATAATACTCCGTATTTTAACCAAAAATTAAACAATGCTTTTATTGTTAATACCGGTCTTCTTCCATCAAATCATAATTTGGTCAGTACTGATAGTCCTTCAATTGATACAATTGAGTCGTTATCTAAATTATTTTATAATCAGGGATATAAAAATTATGGATATCAAACTTACAGTGATCCGTTTGAATTAAAACAAAATTTTTATTTAAATACAGACTATAAAGGATTTGGTAATTTTTATAAAGATTACGATAGTTTAGTCGACTATACTACCGAATATATATTGAGTGAGAAACATACGTATTCGCATTTAATGCTTGACTTAAATACTTCAAACACTGTCAATTACAATGCAAGTGCAATGCAAGTGGATGAGACAATTAAAAATTTGTATAGGCAATTAGACGATGCTGAAGTTATCGGTGAAACTAAATTTATCATTTACAGTGGAGGAGCACCGTTAAATTTAATTAAAAATCCTAGTATTTTAGACAATAATGTTCCATTTATTATTTTTGGAAATGAATTACCAATTAAAGAATATGATAATTATTTTTCAACAATTGATATTTTTCCTACAATTATTGATTTATTTGATTTAAATGTAAGTTATAAGACAATTGGAGAAACTGTGTTTGGGAATAATGGAATGTATGTAGTTTTTAATGATAGGTCTTGGATTAGTAAGGTTGGATATTACGATAGCAACAAAGAAGAATTTCACTTATTTGATAATCTTTATGCTACAGAATATTTGAATAATTATATTAAACTAGTTAATGATACTATCATAGAAGAATATTATCGATCAAAATATATTTTAGAAAGTAATTATTTTATAATTGAAGAGATTTGACATAAAAAAAATACTACTATATAATTAAAATGAAATTATTTTTTTTATTATTATAGATAAAAAAAGATCCTTATTTCGCCCAAGGATTTTTTTTGTAGGAGGGTATCAATATGCTGGATATAAAGTATATTAGAGAAAACATTGACTCAGTAGTTTCTAGATTAAATCAAAGAAATGGCGATTTCAATTATTTGTATGAAATCATTGAAATGGATAAAAATCTTAGAATTATTAAAACAGAAGTTGAGTCTTTGAAAGCTAAAAGAAATGCAACATCTAAACTTATCGGCCAATATAAAAGAGAAAAAAAAGATGCGACTGAATTGATGAGCAGTATCGGTTCCATTGGTGATGAAATAAAAAAATTAGATAATCAAAAAGAGGAATTAGAAGGAAAAATTCTCAGTTATTTAGTTAAAACACCTAATCTTCCTAGTACTACAGCAATCTGTGGAAGTAGTGAAGATGAGAATGTTGAAATTCGACAGTATATGGAGGCAACTTATTTTGATTTTGAGCCAAAACCACATTGGGATTTGGGTACTAATTTAGATATTTTAGATTTTGATAGAGCAGCTAAAATTACTGGAAGTAGATTTGTAGTTTATAAAGGAATGGGAGCTAGACTAGAAAGAGCATTGATTTCTTTTATGATGGATGTACACAGTAACGAGCATGGGTATACGGAAATAATACCACCGTATATTGTCAATAGAGATAGTATGTACGCAACAGGGCAACTGTTGAAATTTGAAGAGGATATGTTTAAAGTTGAAATGAATGAAAAGGACTTTTATTTAAATCCTACTGCTGAAGTTCCAACTATCAATTTACATCGCGATGAGTTATTGACTAATGAAGAAATACCTAAAAAATATGTGTCATGGACAACAGCTTTTCGTAAAGAAGCAGGTTCAGCAGGTAGAGATACTAGAGGGATTATTAGACAACATCAATTTAATAAAATTGAGTTGATTGCAATTTGTAGACCAGAAAATGGCTACGATGAGTTAGATGTGATGTTAGGGCATGCCGAAAGAATTTTAAGACTACTGGAGTTACCTTACCGAGTAGTTGAATTATGCACTGGTGATTTAGGTTTTGCAGCAGCTAAAACTTTCGATATTGAAGTGTGGTTACCTAGTTATAATGAATATAAAGAAATTTCTTCAATTTCGAATACCGAAGAATTTCAAGCGCGAAGAGCAGGAATTAGATTTAAAAGAGATGAAACAAGTAAACCGGAATACGTTCATACTTTAAATGGCTCAGGATTAGCCGTAGGTAGAACCGTTGTTGCGATACTAGAGAATTATCAGCAAAGTGATGGAAGCGTTACTATTCCAGAAATTTTGGTCCCTTATATGGGTTGTGAAAAAATCGAAAAAAAGTTATAGAAAATTAATCTTCTATAACTTTTTTTCTTTAAATTTTATCGCTAATTGGGTTAGTTGGTCTTGGGTAAAATTTTTGTTTTCCCCTTCAATAATCAATTTGTCATCTTCATATCTAGGAATTAAATGTAAATGATAATGGAGAATATCTTGATAAGGAGGCTTGTTATTGTTAATAATATTTAACCCTATCATATTTAAATTTTCTTCTAGTATTTTTGATATTTTTGGAATTACAGAGAAAATTTTGCTAGCATCTTCTTCAGACATTTCAAATATATCAACGATATGTTTTTTCGGAATGACTAAAGTATGTCCTTTTGTCAGTGGATTAATATCTAAAAATGCATAGACATTTTTATCTTCGTAGACAGTATGAGAAGGAATCTCTTTCTTTGCAATTTTACAAAAAATACAATCATTCATTTTTTTCACCTCTACTTATTATATAGTATTTATTTCTTATATCATAAAGAAATTTTTTATTTATTTATGATATAATTTAAAAGATAAGTTATAAGGAGTTAGGAGATATAAAATTATGATAATTTTAAATTTATATAATTTAATGAAAGATGATAAATAATACCAGAAAATTAGTACTAATTGCTATAATGGTATCGCTATCTGTAATTATTGGTGTTATTGATGCTCAAATAAGTGTAGCGGTTGCTTTCTTTGCTTATACTAAATTAGGGTTAGCTAATATTATAGTTTTGTTATTTGTTACTAAGTTTAAATTTAAAGATTGTTTAATATTAGTAATTTTAAAATCTATTTTAGTCAGCTTTATTCTAGGGTCACTTATAACTTTTGTAATCAGTATTTTTGCTAGTCTTTTAAGTTTTATTTTTATGTTTTATATCTATAAAAAAACAAATGTATTTAGTTTGATTGGAGTAAGCGTAGCAGGAAGTTTTATCCATATAACTACCCAAATTATTGTAGTGACAATAATTTATAATATCAGTATTGAAGTAATTTCTTTACATTTTATAAGACTTTCTTTAATTTCATTATTTACTGGTGTGCTCATAGGCTTTGTTACAATTAAATTAAAAAAATATTTGGACAGCAATGAAAATCTAAATTTTTAAGAAAAAATAGAAAGTGAATATTCACTTTCTATTTTACTTGTTTTTATCTGATTGTTTATTTCTGCCGCCGAACGGATATTCATAATTAATTTCTTCATCGAATGTAATATAATTTAAGTAAATGGTTAATAATAAATAACGCATATTAGTAACTGGGTCACTGATGATAATATGATCCTTCCCAGCAGCTTCTAAAACGCCTTTAAAAATTTTGCTACCCCATTGTGTGTTTTCGAAACTCATATAAATAGTTGCAACTTTACCTAAATTTAATCTTAAGATATTTTCAATGTAAGACTGTTCAAAGAAAGGCAGTTGTGGTTGACCATTCGGTACTGGTTGAGCGCTCAGGGGGGGAGCAACTGGTTGTTGCTGTGGGTATCCTACCTGTTCCTGCATGGGTATACCAGGTTGTTGTTGATAATTATATCCTGGATAAGGTTGTTGAGTAACAGGGGGTGGAGATACAGGTTGTTGACCATAAGATGGTTGTTGGTAATATTGAATCATTTTTTCCTCCATTAGTAACAATTTTCTGAGGCAAGTGGTTGATAAAAACAATGTGATTTATATTTACCCGAATTCCATTGTCCAAACCATTGTGTTTTACATGATTGTTCAAAAGGGTTATAAAACCACAAAGCTGTAGTAGCAGGGACAAATCTTTCGCCTTTAATAACGCGTTTAGCGAGGGTAATATCTTTTTCTCTGGCAGCTTGGTAAAAATAAGAATTTGTGGTTGCCTCGAAACCACCGGGAGATTGGTACACCATTTGAGATAAGGTGTTAATATCTTTGAAATCTAAGCAATCAGAGCGTACTCTATTGACCCCTACATTTCCTACCAATAACATCCCTAAACTTCCTTCTCCTTCAGCTTCAGCTCGCATTAGTCTAGCTAATAATTTTGTCTCTGCGCTAGTTGTTTTAACAACAGCCATTTAATCACCTCAATCAACTTTATGCTGTTTTGTAAAATAATATACAAAAATATATAAAAAATTAAAATTAATATGTAAAAAAATCAAAAAGTAATGTATAATATACTTGAATAATATTGTGGAGGAATACGAATGTCAGATATAGATTTGTTTGTTGAATTAAAGAAAAAAATAATTGATAAAAAAATAAAAATAGTTTTACCAGAATCAGAAGATGAAAGAATATACTCAGCAGCTATAAGACTAGCAAAAGAAAATTTAGTAATACCGATCTTTATTGGAAATGCTGAAAATTTGTCTTTTGATGAAAAAACTTATGGAATCGAGATAATTGACCCCGAAAACTACAATAAATATGATGAGATGTTAGAAAAACTTTTAGAGCGAAGAAAAAATAAAATTACAAAAGAAGAAGCGAAAAAACTTTTAAGGGATCCTAATTATTTTTCTACAATGTTAGTTTATATGGGGGAAGCTGATGGACTTGTGTCTGGAGCAACTCATTCAACAACGGATACGGTAAAACCGGCATTACAAATTATAAAAACTAAGGCTGGAGTGAACAGGGCGTTTGGATATTTTGTAATGCTTAAAGGTGAAGAAAAATACATTATGGCCGATTGTGCTATTAATCCTAACCCAAGTTCAGAGAATTTAGCTGAATTCGCAATTGAGTCAGCGTCTATTGCGAGAAATTTTGGCATAGATCCAAAAATAGGAATGCTGTCATTTTCAACTAACGGTTCTGCTGTGACCGAAGAAACTAAAAAAATTCGTGAAGCAGTTAGAATTGCGAATGAAAAAAATCCAAATTTATTAATAGATGGAGAAATGCAATTTGATTCTGCATATGTTCCAAAAGTTGCTACAATGAAATATCCTACTTCAACCATTGCTGGGAAAGTAAATATATTTATATTTCCTGATTTAAATTCTGGGAATATAGGCTACAAAATTTTTCAAAGAGTTGGTGGATTCGAAGCATTAGGACCATTTTTAGCAGGATTAAAATTACCCGTAAATGATTTATCAAGAGGATGCAATAGTGAGGATGTTTATAAAACAGTTATTGTAACAGCAATGCAAACATTAATATTATAAAAAATAATGTTTTTAGAATCTCCTGCTCAAAACTATTGAGAAGATAAATCACATTTTTGATAAAAATTTTAAAAACATCTGCTTTTCTATTGATTTTTTACAATAATTACTATCACAATACAAAACATTTTAAACTCTTATAAGGAGGTAAATGTAATTGAAAATTGTAAGAAATAAACAAATAACAGTTATAACATTTTTTATAGTTGCGAGTGTGTTGTTTGAATTTAGCAGAACATTTTTTCAAGGAATATATTCTCTTTACTATCTTGAAAGAACTCTAACAATTGCTGATGTTACTAGCATAAAAATATTTCAAATTATTGCTTGGATGATTTTTGAAATACCTTGTGGATATCTGGCAGATAGATTTGGGAGAATGAAAATATTCTTATTATCTAATATTATTGCAATTATATCATTTATTGTCTTAGCAAATGCGACTACTTACTTTCAATTTGCAAGTGCTGAGTTTATTTATGGAATTGCATTTGCCGCTAACTCTGGGACATTACTTTCTTTTATAAATCATATTTTTCAAAATGAATTAAAAACAGAAATACCAGCTAAGGTATTTGGTTTCATAACTGTAGGTACATATACAGCAGCATTTACCAGTGGCTCTATTGGAATATATTTATATGGAAAAAATATTTCACTACCTTTCTATGTATCAGCTATTGCCATGTTAATACTTTTCTTTTTGATAATATTATTTATGAAAATCATGAAAATTAAAGATAATAAATCGATAAAGAAAAAAATATTATTTTACAATAAAGATTTTATCAATAATTTAAAAAATGTTTTCACTAGTAAAATATACACTAAATATATTGCTTTTTATTGTCTGTTTGTTGCCCTATCTCAAGGAATATATCAATATTGGCCAATAATATTAACTAGAGATTACAATATAAATAAACAATTAGCATTTACTGCAATGATAATAGGAACCATTATTGGCGGACTGTTATATAGCATATTAAAAATTAAAATAAAAATTAAAATTATAATTGCAACATTTTTACTAGGGATACCTCTTATTATACTTGCTGGAAATATAAAACATTCATCTTTACCAGTTATACTATTTTTCATTAGTCAAATTGGTAGAGGGATGGTTTTTAGTTTGCTGGGAAATTTTTCTAATATCATAATAACCGATCAAGAAGAAAAAACTACTATCTTATCTGTATCAGGAACTTTAGTACAAATAAGTTCAATTATATTTTTATTAATATTCTCTAATATGGCAAATATCTTTACCATTACAGAAATATGGATTTGCATTGGGATAGGATACGTGCTATTAAATTTAATTAATCTCAATGTATCAAAAAACGATAAACTGAAAAATTAACTACTACATTTTTTTAAATATTTATGTAGTATTTTTTTATTTCTAAATATTAAATTAATATTTATCATTAGTGAAATATTATTAGTTGTACATTGTTTAATCTTTATTACATAATATTTTTTCTCAATATAATTAAATTGCTCGTTTTCTTTATTTTGAATCTTGCTATTTGCAAAAAGATTTTTTATATTAATTTCTTTTATTATGATATTTGATTTACACGTGTATAAAAAAAAGATTGATTATCTTTAATTAGATGTAGATATATGATAGTATGTAGTTAAAGAGAAAACAATGTTCCATGTGGAACATTGAGAGTATTCTTCTAAAAATAGTTTTTAAGTTATTAGTTTTTATAAAAAGATTTCCAAATGACATCAATGCAAGTGAAAAAACATTAAAAAGCGTTAAAAAACCTTTAAGATTTTATAAGTAATTTAAACTACTAATAAAAATTAAAATCAAAAATAATAAAATTGTTGTTGTTGGAAAATAGATTTAAGTGCTGATTGTTAATTAAATATATGAAAATACAGTGTGGTTACACAAAAAAGTAAGAGGAAGATAAATTGGAAGAAAAAAATAAAATGTTCCATGTGGAACATAGAGCGAAACTTTTTGTTGTAGAAGGCAAAAATGATTATGCAAAATTAAAATCAATTGACAATAATTTAAATATAATAACTACTAACGGTAGTGAAATATCTAAAGAAACTTTAAATGAAATAATAATTGCCAGTGAAACAAAAACAATAGTATTACTTTTGGATCCAGACGGACCTGGCGAGAAAATAAGAAAAAAAATTCAATCCGTTATTAAACAATGTGAACATATATTTGTCCCACAAAATATAGCGATAAGCAAAAACAAAAAAAAAGTTGGAATAGAACATATTAAGACAGAAATATTAACTCAATATTTAGGAGAAACAAGAAGTGATAAAAAAAAATCTGATGTAACATTAGAAAATTTATATGATTTAAATTTGATTGGTAAGCCCAACTCTAATGCTTTACGTTCTAAATTATGTAACAAATTAATGATAGGAAAAGCAAACGGAAAAACATTATTAAGTAAAATAAATATGTTTGGAATAAACTACAGTGAGATAGAAAAAATAATCAAAGGTGAAAACGATGACAATAGGTAAATATAGTGAAACTGATAAACTTTTAAAAAAATATGATTTAAGAGCTAAAAAAAAGTTTGGTCAAAATTTTTTAATAGATTCTAATATTTTAAATAAAATAGTAAAAGTTGCTGAAATAGATGCAAATAGTAAAGTTATAGAAATCGGTCCAGGATTAGGAGCTTTGACGGAAAAATTATGCGAAAATTCAGGACAAGTTTATGCATATGAGATAGATTCTGACATGGTTGAAGTTCTAAAAGAAAGTTTGGAAAAATATGATAATGTAAAAATTATAAATGAAGATTTTCTAAAAATAGATTTATCGAAATACCAAGATGATGAAATAACAGTAGTAGCTAATTTACCGTACTATATAACGACTCCTATTTTATTTAAAATATTGGAAAGTAATATTAAGATAAAAAAAATGGTTTTAATGATGCAAAAAGAAGTAGCAGAAAGAATTACTGGTATAGTAGGAACAAAAGATTATAATGCTCTATCAATATTACTTAGTTATAAAACTAATGCATCGATAGCTTTTAACGTTTCTAAAGAGGTTTTTTTACCTAAGCCAAGTGTCGGAAGTGCAGTTGTTGTTTTAGATGTTTTGAAAAAGCCAAGAGTTCAAGTTAAAGACGAAGAATGGTTTGTTAAAATAGTGAAGTCATCATTTTGCCAACGAAGAAAAACTTTAGTAAACAATTTAAAAGAGCAATTGGGCTTTGAAAGAGATGAGATTGAAAAATTAATAATTGAATTAAATAAAGATATTCGAAGCAGAGCTGAAATTTTAACGATTGAAGATTTTGCTTATTTAAGTGAAAAATTAAAAAAAAATAAAATATAACTTACCTAAATGCATATAGTATCATACTTATAGTTAATGGGGTGGTATTATGTTTAAAGTTGGCGATATTGTATCTAGAAAATCATATAATTCTGATATTAATTTTGAAATAGTAAAAATAGAAAATAATATAGTAGATTTAAGTGCAATTGACTTTAGATTAAAAGCGAATGCACATATTGATGATTTAACAGCGATGAATATCAAAGTCAAAAAAGATATGGCGTTAAGAGAAACAGAGTATTTTGAAAATGTAAAATATAATATGCTTAATACAAAAAAAAGATATATTAAAGGGAAAGTTTTACATATTGATGGAGATAAAAGTTATTTGAACAAATGCGAAAAATTATATAAACTTTCTAAGGTATATTGTAACAGCGTTTATATCAAAGAATTAGAAATGAAAAATCATATAAAGGTATTAATGGAAAAATATAATCCAGACATCGTAGTAGTTACTGGACACGATTCATTTAATAATAAAGATATAAAAGAAATTGAAAACTATCGTTCTTCTAAATATTTTGTAGACGTGGTTAAAGAAATAAGAAAAAACGCACATAAAGATGAAGTTTTCATAATAGCAGGAGCGTGTCAATCTCATTTTGAAGCACTTATTGCAGCCGGTTCAAATTTTGCATTTAGTCCAAAAAGAGTCAATATTCATGCTTATGATCCTACAATTGTAGCGATTATTGCTGCTAATACTTCTTTTGATAAAATGATAGATGTAAAAAGAATTTTTAAACACACCTATATCAATAGAGATGGATTAGGTGGAATAGAAAGTTATGGAAAATTAAGAATTTTAATTTAAAGAGGTTAATATGAAAATAAAAGCATATGCAAAAATAAATGTTACTTTGAATGTTATTAAAAAAAGAGAAGATAATTTTCATGAATTGAAAATGATTGTAGTTCCAATAGACTTGTACGATGAACTTTACTTTCAAAAATCAGAAAAAGATATAATAGAATGTAGTCAGCCAATTCCTGAGAAAGAAAACATTGTTTACAAAGTAATAAAAAAAATAAAAGAGAAGTACAAAATTGAAAAAAATATTAAAGTAACAGTGAAAAAAAATATTCCCATAGGCGGCGGATTAGGTGGTGGTAGCGCCGATGCTGCAGCAACAATTAATTATTTGAACCAATTTTGGAAATTAAACATGAGTGAAAAAGATAAAAAAACTATCGCTTTAGAAGTTGGGAGCGATGTAGTGTTTTGTCTTTTTAACAAGCCAGCAATAGTCACTGGAAGAGGGGAAAACCTTGAATTTATAGGAGAAATTAAACAATATGTAGCATTAATTATCCCTGATTTTTCTATTCTTACTAAAAATATTTTTACTAATTCTGATTTGCTGGATATGAAAGAAAAGAATATAAATGAAATAATAAAAAATAATTTAATAAATGATTCATTAATTTTTAATGATTTAGAGATAATTAGTAAAAAAGTTTATCCAGAATACAAAGAAATTTTGGATCAGTTAAAAAAAATTGACTCAAAAATACTTATGAGTGGAAGTGGAGCTGTTTGTTTTAAATTAGCAACAAATTATCAAGAATTAGAGATATTTAAAGAAAAAATTAATCGATTAAGTAGAATAAAATGTGTAAAAATCGTAAAAATATTAATAAAATAACAAAAATTATTGTAATAGTTTTAGAAAAATGTTATTATTTGTATATTAGAGGGACATAATTTAGGAGGAAAGACAATGAATATTACAGATGTAAGGTTGATTAAAATACAGGGACATAGTAGATTAAAAGCTATTGCTGCTATTACAATTGATGAATGTTTTGTAGTACATGAATTACGAATAATTGAAGGAGACAAAGGATTATTCGTGGCAATGCCAAGCATTAAGAGGGCTAATGGAGAATATAGAGATATAGCTCACCCAATTAATAAAGAAACGCGTCAATTAATTGAAGAAACTGTCATTGAAGTTTTTAATAAGACAGATGAGCCAACCACAAGAGTTAGAACAGAAACAACAGAAACAACAGAAATAACAGAAATAGCAGAAATAGCAGAAATAACAGAAATAACAGAAATAACAGATGCAGAAAATGTAATAGAATAAAAAATAAAAAATTTTTAAAAATTAACTTTGAATTTTTTGTCTGAATATGATAAAATTAATCCAGAATTTAGAGAGGGAGATATATTATATATGGCAAATTTAGACGGTTATAAAGTAAAGATATTTTCATTAGGTTCTAATGATCAATTAGCGAAAGAAATTTCAGAATATGTAAATCTTCCACTATCAAAATGTATAGTCAGTAAATTTGCGGATGGAGAAACTAGTATAAATATTGGAGAAACTGTTAGAGGACATCATGTGTTTGTTGTTCAATCAACCAATACACCAGTAAATGATAATTATATGAGGTTATTAATAATGATAGATGCACTGAAAAGAGCATCTGCACAAAGTATTAATGTAATAATGCCTTATTATGGATATTCAAGACAAGATCGCAAGGCTAGATCAAGACAGCCTATTTCTGCAAAATTAATGGCAGATTTGATCCAGGTAGCAGGGGCTAGTAGAGTAATAACAATGGATTTACATGCAGCGCAAATACAAGGTTTTTATAATATTCCAATAGATAATATGAGAGCCTTTCCAATTTTAGCAGATTATTTTATTAAAAAGAATTTTGATAATGCGGTGGTGGTTTCACCAGACCATGGGGGGACTACAAGAGCTAGGCAATTAGCTGAGGAATTGAATGTTCCAATAGCAATTATTGATAAAAGAAGACCAGAACCAAATGTTGCTGAAGTAATGGGAATCATTGGAGAAGTTCGTGGGAAAGTTTGTATTATCGTAGATGATATTATTGATACCGCGGGGACATTAACGGCAGCAGCAAGTGCTTTAAAAGAAAATGGAGCGAGTAAAGTTTATGCTACTTGCACACATCCTATTTTTTCAAATCCGGCAACAACGAGAATTGAAAATTCTGTTTTGCAGGAAATAGTCGTGACTAATACGATAAATTTAGCAGAAAATAAAAAAAGCAAAAAAATTGTTCAGTTGTCTGTAGGTAATTTATTTGCCAACGCGGTAATCAATATTATTAACTGTGAACCGTTGAGTGATTTATTTTTGAGAATAAAATAAAAGAGTTAAAAACTCTTTTTTATTATGTCTTAATACTGTAGGCGATACAATGAAAGTAATTGTAACAGACTTAGATGGAACGTTGCTAAATTCAAAAAGCAGAATAAGTGATTTTAGTTATAAAGTTTTTAAAGAGTTAAAAAAAAAATGGAAGCATTGTACACATTAATGAAGAATTATATCCAAATTAAATAGAAGGAGGATTAAAATGAGAAATATTGCAGATTTGCTAATTGATAAGATTATTGAAAAAAAGTGTCCTGTTGTAGTCGGATTGGATCCAGTTATTAGTAGAATTCCAAGTCTATATAAAAAGGACAAGAGTAATGATATAAAAGGCGTGACAGAAGCCATTAAAGAATTTAACATTGATATTATTGATTGTATTAAAAATAAAGTGCCGGCAGTTAAGCCGCAGATAGCTTTCTATGAGCAGTATGGCTCTTTAGGTGTGAAGGCTTTTGAAGAGACAGTGAGTTATGCAAAGGCCTGTAATTTAATTGTGATTGAAGATGGGAAAAGAAATGATATAGGAAATACAGCGAAGGCGTATGCCTGTGGACATTTAGGACAAGTTGATTTAATAAATGGTAAAATGGTTAGTCCAATTAACACTGACTTTTTAACTGTTTCGCCTTTTTTAGGTTCAGAAAGCTTAGTTCCATTCATAGATGTTTGTATGCAAGAAAATAAGGGTATTTTTATTTTGGTTAAAACATCAAATCCAAGCAGTGGTGAAATTCAAGATATTGTTAGCAGTAGTGGTCGTAGTGTTAGTTATAGTTTAGGAGAGTTTGTAAGTAAAGCAGCAAATCAATTTTTAGGAGAGCATGGGTATTCTTCAATTGGTGCTGTTGTCGGGGCAACATATCCAGAAGAAGTAATTGAACTGAGAAAAGTAATGCCGAATAGCATATTTTTAGTGCCTGGATATGGTACACAAGGTGGGTCAGGTAAAGACATTGTTCCAAGTTTTAATTCTGATGGGTTAGGAGCAATAGTTAATGCATCAAGAAGTATTATATTTGCTTATGAGAAAACATATTCAATTAATTGTACAAGAGCTGAATATCTTTCATCTGTTTATGAAGCGGTTGATGTTATGCAAAAAGATGTATATGAGGCGTTAAAATCATCATGTGTCGATATGAAATATTAATAAATCTTTGTAGATATTGAAAGGTCTTTGTAAATTGCAATATTAACTGTCGCATTTTTAAAGCGGATAATTTCTTGCATTTTTTGATAAAAATTAATTTTTACAACAGAACCATATTAGTGACCTCCCAGCCTATTAAATGTTTTGTTTAATACAAGAGAGTAGGTGCCGGCGAAAAAATCACCTGCTCCTTTTTTTAATATTTTGTGTTTTGTATTCTGATGTTCACATAGGGATATTATCATTTAATGCTTTTGATAAATCAGAAGAGGAATTGCCCTCGCACATCCATTCCTCTCACTTTTGAAAATTTTGTTATTCTTCATTAATTTCTAAAAAGTAATTTTATTACGATGAACTTTTACTAAAAAATTAAAAAACTTATCAAAAATAAAAAAATATCGAGAAGTTAAACTTTCGATATTTTTTCGTGTTATTTAGCAGAATCAATAAGGTCTAAATATTTAAGTTCTAGATTTTCTTTTTCGTTTATATAATCTTTTATTGCTTGGAAATCAGGTTCATTTTTTGTTAGTTCTAAATTAATATTTTCAGTAATAGTAGTGATTTTTTTATCAATATCATCTAAATCTTTTTCATAGTTATTTTTTTTAGATTTTACTTTAGGTATTTTTATTTTTTTAACTATTTGCTGACTTTTTTCTATCTGTTGAAAATAATCATCATAATTACCATCGTATTTTGAAATATTATTATTTTGAATAGCAAAAATGCAATTTGAAATTTTATTAATGAAATATCTGTCATGCGAAATTGCAAAAATAGTTCCTGGAAACTCAAGCAATGCAGTTTCTAACATTTCTTTCGATTCAATATCTAAATGATTACTTGGTTCATCTAAAAGGAGAACGTTACAATCACTGTTAACTAATTTACAAAGTTCCAATCTAGCACGTTCTCCACCAGAAATAGTGGAAATTTTTTTACCAACATCGTCAGCAAAAAATAAGAATTTAGCTAGATGACTTCTAGCTTCACCATTTTTTAAATAGTTGTCTCTTTGATATTCTTGTAGTATTGTCAAATTAGAATCCGGATAAAGTATTTCTTGATTTAAGATGCCAATTTTAGCTTTATTAGTTATAAATATCTCGCCAAAATAGTCTATTTCCTTTAAAATTGCTTTAAACAATGTAGTTTTTCCACTACCATTTCTACCGATTAAAAAAGCACTTTCTCCGTAGCGAATAGTGAAATTTACATTTCTTAATATCGGAATGCTTTTGGAATAACTTTTAGAAAAGTCTGTAAATTTAATAACTTCATTTCCCGTTCTCGGAACATTTTTAAAATTAAAATTAATTTTTTTAGTATTTTTAGGACAATCTATTTTTTCAACTTTATCAAGTCGTTTCTGAGTGATTTTGGCTTTTCTAAACATTTTATCACTGCTACGGCTCGTGCCCCATATTTTATATCTTTCAATTTGGAATTCCATTTTTTTAATTTTTTTGTCTTGATGAGAATAATTTTTTAGCAACTGATTGATGTAGGCTTCTTTTTCTAAAAGATATTTACTGTAATTACCAAAATACGTTTTAGATTTACCAAATTCAATATTAACAATTTTATTTACCACTCGGTCTAGTAAAAAACGATCGTGGGAAATAATCAAAAGAGCACCTTCATATTTTTGCAAATAACTTTCTAACCAAGTCAAAGAATTTAAATCTAAATGATTACTAGGCTCATCTAACAGTAAAACATCTGGATTTTCTAAAAGAATTTTACCTAAAACTACTCTACTTTTTTCACCGCCACTTAAAATAGAAAAATTGTTATTTAACAAATGCTCAGGTATTTTTAGACCAGTTGTTATTTTTTTAAACTCTGTATCAATTTCATAACCACCTAATTCAGAAAATTCTTCTTCTACATGACCGAACTTTGTTAACAGTTTTTCATCTGTTGGTGTAACCACTAACTGGTTAGTTATTTCTTCTAATTTTAATTTTACCTCTAAAACATTTTTGAAAGCTTCGTATAAAACTTCAGTAACAGTAAGGTTATAATCAGGAATCTGATCTAAATAGCCAATTTTAATGCCTTTTTTTCTAAAAATTTCACCACTATCTGGATTTTCGATATCAGTTATTATTTTAAATACGGTAGTTTTCCCACAGCCGTTAGGTCCGACTATTCCAATTTTTTCACCTGTGTTAATGTGAAAAGTTACATCTTCTAATATTTGGTAAGTTGCGAATGATTTTTTTATGTTACTTAATGAAATTTCCATATTGATACCTCTCTAAGGATAAATATAACATAAAATTAACAATTGTGCTATGATATTGTGCTATAATTTAAAGGTAATTTTTAAAAAGGAATGGGAATCTATGAAATTAATAGTTGGGTTAGGAAATCCAGGAAATAAATACAATAAAACAAAACACAATGTCGGATTTGATAGTGTCGATAAGTATATCGAAAAAAATAATATCAAAATGTCTATTAATAAAAAATTTGTAGCTGAAGTGGGTAAAGGGAACGATGTCATTGTTCTAAAGCCGTTAACTTATATGAATTTATCAGGTGATAGCATAATTAAAGTTATAAACTACTATGATATTAATATAGAAGATCTCATAGTTATTTATGATGATATTGATTTAGAGGTAGGGAAAATAAGAATTCGCTGTAAAGGGAGTTCCGGAGGTCATAACGGAATTAAATCAATTATTAACCATCTTGGAACTGATTTTCAAAGAGTAAAAATTGGCGTAGGAAGAAAAGAAGGAAAAGATATTATTGGTGATGTTTTAGGGAAATTCTCTAAAAGCAACAGAAAAATTATCGAAAATGTTTTAGATATCACGGTAGATATATTTACCGATTTTGTTGTTGGAGAAGATATCATTAAAATAATGAGTAAGTACAATTAATATTTAACTACTACAGATTTGGAGGTTAAAATGGTAAAAAATGATGTTTTAAGAGACTTTAAAGACTCTTTAAAGAGAAAGTCGTTTAATACAGTTGTTTTAAACACAGTGGATGATTTTACTTTACATTTAGTTTTAAAAACTTTTGCGGAAACAAAGGAAAATATTATATTAGTAACGAATAATTTGTATAAAGCTAGAAAATTCTATGATAAATTAATAAATATACTAGACTTTGAAAAAGTTTCATTTTTTCCTGCGGATGAAATTATTACCGCTGAGGTTTTGGCAGTTTCCAATGAATTTAAAACAACTAGAATAAATACGATAATCGATATTTTAGAAAATAAAAAGAAGATTATTGTTACGCACACTCTAGGTTATTTTAAAAAAGAATTAACTAAAGAGAATTGGTTAAATAATACTTTTCATTTAAAGGTTGGCGAAATAATAGATAAAGAGTTATTTGTTGAGAAGTTACTTTCAATTGGTTATCACCGCAACTATCAAGTAGAGCAAATAGGCGAATTTAGCGTTAGAGGATACATGGTTGATATTTATCCTATAAAAAGTGATAGACCCGTAAGAGTGGAGTTTTTTGATAATGAAATAGATGAAATAAGAGTGTTTGATATTGATAGTCAATTAACAGTTTCTAAAATAGACCAAATAATGATTTATCCAATGAATGAATTTTTTTACGATAATCAAGAAAAAGAAATGTTGCTAAAGTTAATAAATAGCCAAGAAAAAACAGAAAGACTAGTAAGTGAATACAACAATATTAATGAATACAATAATGTCGATCAAATGCATCGTTATATTGATTTTTTAGATTATTGTACAATAAGCGATTTAGTTTCTAACAATATAGTTTTTCTTGATAACTACAAAAGAATAACAGAAACATATGTGGAAGCTAAAGATAATATAAACAACTGGTACGAAAACAACAAAAAAGAATTTGGTAATTTAAAATTTGATTTTTTTGAAAATTTAGAGAAAATAATCCATACTAAAGAAAATAAAAAAATTTATATTGAAAAATTTTATCAAAATAATATTACAGCCGACAATTTATTTAAATACGAAGTAACTAATGTTATAGATTATGATGGGAATTATAATTATTTATTAAGAGATTTTAAAAAAAATAAAGAAACATTTTATTTAGATAATAATAAGGGCATTGTTGCATTTTTAGAAGATAATGGTCTAGACTACTATCAAATTGGTAATTTTGAAGAAACTAAAGCGAATGAAATTAATTTAATCAATAACCAAGAGTTGAGTTTTAGATTTATTGATTATGCAACATATATCAGTTCAGATAATATTTTAAAAAAAGCAAAAAAGAGAAAAAATCATTTTAAATTATTAGAATCTAAAAAAATTAAAAACTTAAATGAAATAAAAGAAGGAGATTATGTAGTTCATTATGACTATGGAATAGGAAAATACTTAGGGGTTAAAATAGTTGAATTAGAAGGAATTAAAAATGATTATATCCATATTGGATACAAAAAAGATGAAGTTTTATACGTGCCAGTTGAAAATATAAATTTAATTCAAAAATATTCAGGAAGTGAAGGCGGAAGACCTAAAATAAATAGTATAGGAGGATCTTCTTGGGCTAAAACTAAAGCAAAAGTTAGAAAAAAAATAAAAGATATTGCTGATAAATTGATAAAATTATATGCTGAAAGAAACAGAGTAAAAGGATTTAAATTTAAACCTGATAATGAGGAACAAGCTCAATTTGAAGCAGATTTTATTTACACGCCAACAGAAGATCAAATAAAAGCTATTCAAGATATTAAAGCAGATATGGAAACTATTACTCCGATGGATAGGTTAATTTGTGGTGATGTTGGTTATGGAAAAACAGAAGTTGCTATTAGGGCAGTTTTTAAAGCAGTAAGTAATTTAAAACAAGTGTCTTATTTATGCCCAACGACAATTTTAAGTAAGCAGCATTATCAAACTTTTAAAGCCAGATTTACCAAATATGGAATAAGAGTTGAAGTATTGAATAGATTTGTGCCTCCTAAAACTCAAAAAGCAATAATTAGAGATTTAAAAAAAGGACTAGTCGATATTTTAATCGGAACACATCGTATTTTAAGTAGCGATATTGAATTTCAAGATTTAGGATTGCTTATCATAGATGAAGAACAACGTTTTGGTGTTGAACACAAAGAAAAAATTAAAGAACTAAAAACAAATATTGATGTTTTAACTCTAACTGCTACCCCAATTCCTAGAACTTTGCAAATGGCCTTGATGGGAATTAAAAGTACATCGCTTTTAGAGACACCACCTTTGAATAGATATCCTATCCAAACATATGTTTTAGCGGAAAATAAGACGATTATTAAAGAGGCAATTGAAAGAGAGATAGCTCGCGATGGACAAGTATTTTATTTACACAATAGAGTAGCAGATATTAAGGAAATTGTTAGAAAAATAAAAAAACTAGTTCCAGAAGCCAATATTAGGGTAGCCCATGGACAGATGACTAGAGAAGAATTAGAAGATACGATGAGCAATTTCATCGATAACTTTTTTAATGTTTTAATTTGTACGACAATTATTGAAACTGGTATTGATATTCCCAATGCTAATACGCTGATTATTGATGAATCACATCGACTGGGATTATCTCAACTCTATCAAATAAGGGGAAGAGTAGGGAGAAGTGATAAAATCGCTTACGCTTACTTGATGTATCCGAAAAATAATATTTTGACCCAAAAAGCAGAGAGTAGATTAGAAGTTATTAAAGAATTTACTGAATTAGGATCAGGATATAAAATAGCGATGAAAGATTTGAGCATTCGTGGTGCGGGAGATGTTTTAGGTGCAGAACAATCAGGGTTTATCGATAGTGTTGGAATTGATTTATTTATGGAAATGTTAAATGAAGAAGTTCAATTTTTACAAGGTGAAAAAGTAGAAGAAAAAAAAGAAATAGTCGTTACTTCGGTTAAAGTCCAAAAACATATTCCTGATGAATATGTTGAAGACCAAACAATTAAAATCGAAATTCATAAAAAAATTAAAAGTATTAAAACTAGAAAAGATGTTAGAAAATTAACTAGTGAGTTTAAAGATAAATATGGAAAAATTCCCAATAATTTAAAAATATTTATGGAAAAATCGCTGTTTGATACTTTGGCAACTAAATATCAAATTGAAGAAATTGTTGATAAATCAAAAACTTTTTCATTTAGATTTTCACCGGTTGTGAGCAGTTTAATCGACGGAGAAAAATTACTTTATGAAGCTTATAAGATATCTAAAGATATTGATTTAAGTTATAAGAATAGGCGAATCACTATTAAATACCCAAAAAATGAAAATTGTCACTATTTAGAGAGTATTAACAAATTATTGGGAAAATTGAAAATATAGAAAATATTGTAGAAAATTTTGTATATTTTAGGAAATATATCACAAAATAATTTTATATTGGTTGAAAGCGAGGTGCAAAATGAAAGCAACTGGTGTAATTAGAAGAATTGATGATTTAGGCAGAATTGTGATTCCTAAAGAAATAAGAAGAAATATGAAAATAAGAGAAGGTGATTCTCTTGAAATTTTTGTGAAGCATGAAAACGAGGTAGTTTTAAAAAAATTTTCTCCTGTTGATGCAATAGGGAATTTTAGTAAAAAATATATTGATGCGATTAATTCTGTTAATAATAAAGAAGTAATTGTGTTTGATAGAGAAAAAGTAGTTGCTACTACCTCTAAATATAAAAAAGATTATTTAAATTTGAATCTTTCCTCTAAATTAGATGAGTATTTAGAGCAAAGAAAAAGTATAATTATTGATAGTAGAGAAGGTTTTAAAATAATTGAAGAATTAGTTATGCAAGAAAATTTAGTGATTTCTCCAATAAATGTTTATGGTGATATCGTTGGCGGAATTGCTATATTGAGTCGTGATAGAATTACGGATGTTGATAAAAATATTTCTGAAACGGCAAGTGTCTTTATTGGAAAATATTTAGAAAATTAGTTTTTTAAATTAAAAAAACTAGATGAAAGATTATCTCTTTGGGAGATAATTTTTTTTTATAGCAAACGTGATATTAATAATTAAAAATGCAAGTTGACTGAATTAAATTTGACTATACGGTTAAAAATTGATAACATTTTAGTAGATGAATTTAAATTGGAGGAAAAACATGTACGATGTGATAGTTGTAGGAGCAGGACCTGCAGGCATTTTTACAGCCTATGAGTTAACTAAAAAAAATAAACTGTTAAAAGTTTTGGTTATTGACAAAGGTAGAGATGTTTACTCAAGAAGATGTCCTATACTAGATAAAAAAATTATAAAATGTCCACCTAATGGTTGTAAACCAGCGTGTTCTATCACCAATGGATTTGGTGGTGCAGGAGCATTTTCAGATGGAAAATTTAATATTACCAGTGAATTTGGTGGCTGGATGACTGATTATTTAGACAACGAACTAGTTGAGGAATTGATCATGTATGTCGATGAAATTAATTTAAAACACGGTGCAACTAGCGGAATTACAGATCCGTATACTGACAAGGTAAAAGAAATAGAAAAGTGCGGTTACAGTCATGGACTTAAATTACTTAGATCGAAGGTTAGACACTTAGGGACAGAACAAAATTTAAAAATTTTACAAAATATATATGAGTATTTAAAACTTAACGTGGATTTTATTTTTGGAAAAAAAGTTGAAAAAATAAATGTTGAAAATAATAAAGTTGTTGGTATAGAAGTTAATGGAAAAACGATAAATTCTAAATATATTGTGGTAGCACCAGGAAGAGATGGCTCTGAATGGATGAAAGAACAACTAAGTCGATTTGATATTGAATTCATCAGTAATCAAGTTGATATTGGAGTAAGAGTTGAAACAAACGATATTATTATGGAAGAAATCAACGAACATCTCTATGAAGGTAAATTTATTTTTAGAACAAGTGTTGGAACTACTGTAAGAACTTTTTGTTCTAACCCAAGTGGACACGTGGTAGTAGAAAATCACAGTGGAGTTATGTTAGCTAATGGACATGCGTACAAGGATAAAGCGTTAGGTAGTAATAATACTAACTTTGCCCTATTAGTTTCACATGAGTTTAAAAGTCCATTTGACCAACCAAATGAATTTGCAAGAGAAGTATCACAATTGGCAAATATGTTATCAAACGGTTCGATTATTGTTCAAAAATACGGTGATATTAAAGTAGGAAGAAGAACGACACCTAAAAGAATAGAAGAAGGATTTGTCGTTCCTACATTAAAAGAGGCAATTCCAGGAGATTTGGGATTAGTACTTCCTTATAATACGATGAAATCGTTAATTGAAATGGTGGAAGTTTTAGATTTTATAACTCCAGGAATAGCAAGTGAACATACTTTATTTTATGGCGTAGAAGCAAAATTTTATTCTGCAAGACCTGAGGTAAATAATTGTTTTGAAACTAAAGTAGAAAATTTATATGTTGGTGGAGATGGCGCAGGAATGACGAGAGGGCTGGCACAAGCTGGAGCTAACGGTGTGTGGATTGCGAGAAATATAATAAGAAAAATGGAGAAATAATATGAGTAATGTAGTAGTAGTAGGTACCCAATGGGGCGATGAAGGAAAAGGGAAAATTACTGATTATTTGGCTCAAGAAGCAGAAGTTGTTGTTAGATATCAAGGCGGAAATAACGCCGGACATACAATTGTATTCAACGGAGAAACATATGCCCTACATTTATTGCCTAGTGGAGTGTTATCAAAAAATAAAGTAAATATAATGGCTAATGGAATGGTAATTAATTTAAAAGCTTTAGTTGAAGAGATAGAAGGATTAAAAAGTAGAGGGATTGACAACATTAATTTAAAAATCTCTAATCGGGCACATATTATTTTACCGTTTCACATAGAACTAGATGGAGCATATGAAGACTTAGCTGGTAAGAAAAAAATCGGAACAACAAAAAAAGGAATTGGGCCAACATATACTGACAAACATTTCAGATGTGGGATTAGAATGGGAGATTTATTGGACTTAGATTATTTAAAAGAGAGAATAGAAAATATAGTTAGAATAAAAAAAATTAGCGAAAAGGTGGAAATTAGTGCTCAAAAGATTTATAATGAAGTAGTACAATTTTCAGATATTGTAAAAAATATGATTTGTGATACATCGCTACTATTGAATGAAGCTTTAGAAAATGGGAAGAAAGTCCTATTTGAAGGAGCACAGGGAATAATGCTGTGTATCGACCATGGAACTTATCCTTTTGTCACAAGCTCTTCGCCAACAGCAGCAGCGGTTCCTCTGTACACGGGTGTAGCACCGGCTTACATCAATAACGTTTTAGGTATTACAAAAGCTTACACAACTCGAGTAGGAGAAGGAGCCTTCCCCACAGAGTTTGAGGATGAAACAGCTAAAACGATTAGAGAAGTAGGTCACGAGTATGGAACAACAACTAAAAGACCGAGAAGAATTGGTTGGTTAGATACAGTTGTATTAAAGTATTCTAAAAGAGTAAGTGGAATAAATGGACTTAGTATTATGCTCTTAGATGTTTTGACAGGAATCAAAACTTTAAAAATTTGTACTGCTTATAAGTTAGATGGTGAAATTATTAATACTTTACCTAGCATTGTAGATCATTTAGAATTAGTCGAACCGATCTATGAGGAATTACCAGGTTGGGATGAAGATATTACTAATGTTAAAAATTTTGATCAGTTACCTCAAAATGCTCAGGATTATTTGAAAAAAATTGAAGAGCTAACTAAAATCAAAATTAAAATATTCTCAGTAGGACCAGATAGAGAGCAAACGGTCGTTATGGAGAAAATATTATAAATAATAAGGGAGAATTAATATGTTTAAATCAGATTTAGAAATTGCACAAGAAGTGGAAATGAAGCCGATTAAAGAAATCGCAAAAAAATTAGGATTAAAAGAAGAAAATTTAGAATTTTATGGTAACTATAAAGCAAAAATTAATCCAAATGTTGATATTAATAAAAATGGAAAAGTAATTTTAGTAACAGCAATTAACCCTACACCAGCAGGAGAAGGAAAAACTACTTGTACAGTTGGATTAGGACAAGCATTAGGTAAATTAGGAAAAGATTCTATTATCGCATTAAGAGAGCCGTCATTTGGACCAGTAATGGGTATCAAAGGTGGAGCAGCAGGTGGAGGATATTCACAAGTTGTACCAATGGAAGATTTAAATTTACACTTTACTGGAGATATTCATGCTATTACCACTGCAAACAATGCAGTTAGTGCTCTTTTAGATAATCATTTACAACAAGGAAATGAATTGAATATCGATTCGAGAAGAATTGTTTGGAAAAGATGTTTAGATATGAATGATAGAGCGCTGAGATTCGTAACTATCGGATTAGGAGGACCTACAAACGGTGTTCCTAGAGCAGATGGGTTTAATATAACTGTAGCAAGCGAAATTATGGCGGGGTTATGTTTATCAACTGATCTAGAAGATTTAAAAGGTAGACTTAGAAGAATGGTTATTGCCTATACATATGATAGACAACCAGTTACGATTGGTGATTTAAAATGTGAAGGGGCTTTAGTATTAATTTTAAGAGATGCTTTAAAACCAAACTTAGTTCAAACTTTAGAACACACACCAGCATTAGTACACGGTGGACCATTTGCTAATATCGCTCATGGTTGTAACAGTGCAATTGCTACTAACTTGGGTAGAAAATTAGCTGATTATGTTGTAACAGAAGCGGGATTCGGAGCAGATTTAGGTGCTGAAAAATTTTTAAATATCAAAGCTAGATACGCTGGCTTTAAACCGAGTGCTGTAGTAATCGTTGCTACTATCAGAGCATTAAAAATGCACGGCGGAATGGACAAAAAAGAATTAACTACTGAAAATGTAGATGCTTTAAAAGTTGGGATTGAAAACTTAGCTAAACATATTGATTCTATCCAACAATTTAAATTACCGTATGCAGTAGCTATCAATAAATTTATTACTGACAGTGATGCAGAAGTTAAATTTATTGAAGATTGGTGTAAAGAAAATAACCATCCAGTAGAATTAGTTGAAGTATGGGCTAAAGGTGGAGAAGGTGCAGTTAATTTAGCTAAAAATATATTAAAACAAATTGAAACTAATGATGGAGTTAATACTTTTGAACACTTATATTCATTAGATATGAGTTTAGAAGAAAAAATTGAAAGAATCGCAACAAAAATTTATGGTGCTGATGGAGTGGACTTCACTGGTCGTGCTAAAACTCAATTAAAAACTATGAAGAAAAACGGCTGGGATAATTTAGCAGTTTGTATGGCTAAAACGCAATCTTCATTATCAGATGATCCAAAATTATTAGGTAGACCAACTGGATTTAGAATTACAGTTAGAGAATTAAGACCAAGTGTAGGAGCTGGATTCATCGTTGTTTTAACAGGTGATGTTATGACAATGCCTGGATTACCAAAAAAACCAGCAGCTATGCGTATGGATGTAGTGAACGGAAAAGCTGAAGGGTTATTCTAAAAATTTTAAGTTATTGAAATTTATTTTGCTATTTTATGAACATATTTTACAGCAATCTAATATTTTTTAGATACTTACTATATATATTTAAAGACGTAACTAATTATTTATATTGTTTCAAAATTATTTGACATTTTATAAAATATATTATACATTCTGTAGTATAAAGGTGATTATCTGAGTCAACAATTGTAAAAAGGAATATAATAAAGGATTATCTATGGTTTTAAGATAGCCAATTCGAATCAGGAGAAAAAAAGATGAAAAAAAGATTAAGATTATTGCTTTTTGCATTATTATTACTATTAGTTACAGGGTGTGATAGAACAGAACCAGAGAGATTTAGGGTTGCGTATTTGTACTCAAATAATGAAGAGGTAATAGCACATAGGGCACATATGGAAGGACTGTATGATTTCCCTAATTTGGATATTGTGTCAATTCCTTTTCTAGCTCATGCAGATGCTACTTCAAAAGATAAAATGATAGAAAAAATCGATAACGGATATGACTTGATAGTAGTTATTTCATTTGAGTATAGGGATTATGTAGAGGAAGTTGCAGAAGAATATCCAAATGTTATTTTCTTATACACTGGTGGACATAAAACTAGTGATAACAGAGGGGATTATTTTGGTGAAATGGTTAATGCTAAATATGTAGCTGGGGCAGTATCAGCACAAGCATATAAAAGAATGCATCCGACTGAAACAGTTAAAATTGGATATGTAGCAACATTTGCATATCCAGATGTAATAAAAGGGATTGATGCTTTTACTTTAGGAGCTCAATCAATAGATCCTGATGCTACTACAGAAGTTAAGTGGACTGATAGTACGTTTGACTCCGTGAAAGAAACTGCACTAGCAAATGATTTAATTGCTAACGGTGCGAATATTTTAACGCAACATTTAGATAGTACTACAACTCAAGCGGTAGCAGAAGCTAATGAAGGGGTGTATGCAGTGGGATATGTAGATGCTCTTCCAATAGATTCTAGTACTCCTACAGAAGCTAATGAAGGGGAGTCTAACATTATTTCATCAATATGGAGCTGGGGACCATATACGCGCAAACGAATTGAGGCAATTCACCAAGGAACTTGGACTGCTGATGGATTTTATGGTTATAATGATCAAAAGGAAATGGTTAAATTAAATCCTAAAACTACAGATGCAACTGATCAACAATTAGTAGATGACATATTTATTAACATATTTAATGGATTTAATATTTTTAGTGGAGATAATCTTCACGGACCAATTTATGATAATAACGAGGTAATGAAAGTTGATGTTGGCGAAGAATTAGATGATTCAGAAATTAAGATTCTGGATTGGTTCGTTAAAGGCGTTATATCAGGAAATTATAAGAAATATTCAAATAAATAAAAAAAAAAACACAGTCTGGATTTAGAATTACGGTTAGAAAATTAAGACCAAGTGTAGGAACTGGATTTATCGTTGTTTTAACAGGTGATGTTATGACAATGCCTGGATTACCAAAAAAACCAGCAGCTATGCGTATGGATGTAGTGAACGGAAAAGCTGAAGGGTTATTCTAAAAATAATAATTATAAATATAAAGGGGCTGTAAATAAATAGAATTTTATTCTATTTATTGCAGTTTCTTTTTTATTTAACAATGATTGTTATAATGATTGAAAAAATTTTAAGTTATTGAAATTTATTTTGCTATTTTTGCAATTTTAAGAGCAAATTTTATAGCAATCTAATAAATTTTTTAATATAACGATAACATCAATATGAATTTTTGAATAATTAAAAAAAGAGGAGTATAATAAAACTATGATACAGGTTTATCTATGCTTTTAAGATAGCCAATTCAAATCAGGAGGAAATAAGATGAAAAAAAGATTAAAATTATTGCTTTTTGCATTGACATTATTAGTAGTAGTTACTGGATGTAATAATAACACACCAACAACTGAAGATGAATTTACTGTTGGATATATTTACATCAATAAACCAGAAGTGAGTGCGTGGACAAGAGCACATGATGAAGCTAGAAAATATGTCGAACAAGAACTCAATATTACAACAATATTTATAACTGATGTTCCTGAAGATGCTTCTTCAAAAGATAGAATGAGAGAATTAATCGACCAAGGATGTGACGTAATAGTAGCTACTTCATATGGGTATATGGATTATGTAGAGGAAGTTGCAGCAGAATCTCCAGATATTAGTTTCTTACACACTGGAGGATTTAAAACCAGTGATAATATGGGGAACTATTTCGGAAAAATGGTTAATGCTAGATACGTAGCTGGGGCAGTAGCAGCACAAGCATATAAAAGAATGCACCCAACTGAAACAGTTAAAATTGGATATGTAGTAGCATTTGAATATCCAGAATTAATAAGAGGGATTGATGCTTTTACTTTAGGAGCTCAATCAATAGATCCGGATGCTACTACAGAGGTTAAGAGGACTGATAGTTGGTTTGACCCAGCTAAAGAAACGGTAGTCGCAAATGCTTTAATTGCTAACGGTGCGAATATTTTAACGCAACATTTAGATAGTTCTGCGACTCAAGCGGCAGCAGAAGCTAATGAAGGGGTGTATGCAGTTGGGTATAATTCTGATATGTTAGAGTATGCTCCAAATTCTAACATTACTTCAGCAATATGGAACTGGGGACCATATTTGAAAAAGCAAATTGAGGCAATTCAACAGGAAACTTGGACTGCTAGCGGATTCTATGGATATCAAGATGAAATTGTTAAAGTAGCACCTTTAAATCCAAAAACTACAGATGCAACTGATCAACAGTTAGTAGATGATTTATGGGCTAACATGCTAAATGGATTTAATATTTTTAGTGGGGATAATCCTCATGGACCAATTTATGATAATAACGAGATAATTAAAATTAATGTTGGCGAAGAATTAGACGACCCAAAAATTGAGGATATTGATTGGCTTGTTAAAGGCGTTATATCAGGAACTTAACGGCAATGACTAAACAAATTTTAAGGATTGAAAATATTACCAAAAAATTTGGAGAAGTAGTCGCAAATGATAATATTTGTTTACATGTAAATAAAGGGGAAGTTCTCGCCTTGGTAGGTGAAAATGGAGCAGGAAAATCAACACTTATGAATATGATTTCAGGTATTTATTTACCTACTTCAGGAAATATTTACATAGATGAAGAAAAAGTAGCAATTACTTCTTCCAATAAAGCAAAAGAACTGGGTGTTGGGATGATATACCAACGCTTTAAACTAATTAATACAATGACAGGATTACAAAATATCTTAATTGGTCAAGAGAAAAAACTTTTTATTAATAAAAATAATCATCTTAAAAAATTAAATGAGTTGATGAATGATTACGATATTCACCTTGATGTTTCTAAATTTGTTAATGATATGAGTATCGGGGAAAAACAAGTATTAAGTATTATCAAAATATTATACATAGGAGCTGATCTATTAATATTTGATGAGCCAACAACAGTTTTAACACCAGATGAAACGCAAAAATTATTTTCTATTATCAATAATTTAAAAAACAAAGGAAAAGCAATTATTTTTATCAGTCATAAATTAAATGAAATCCTTGAAATTGCTGATAGAGTTTCCGTTTTACATCGAGGTAAAACGGTAGTTGAAAGCGAAGATATTAAAAATTGTACAGCAGAAAAATTGACTGAAATGATGGTTGGGCAACCAATGGATTTAAACATTCCCAGATTTCAACCACTAGGAAATGATCTGTTATTAGCATTTAAAAATGTAACTGTAACTAATAAAATGGGAAGAAAAGCCCTAAACGATGTTTCCTTTGAATTATTTAAAGGCGAAATCTTAGGGGTTGCGGGAATTAGTGGAAATGGGCAAAAACCATTATGTGAAAGTATAGTAGGGATTCAGAAAATTGATAGTGGCAAAATAATCTTAAAAGGTCAAGAAATTCAAAACAAAAATGTGAGAGATATTCAGTTGAATTTTTGTAAATATGCATATATTCCAGAAGATCGCTTAGGAATGGGATTAATTCCCTCAATGTCTTTAACGAACAATGTTCTATTAAGAGAATATATTAATGAAAGATTTATTTTGAATAAAAAACCTAGTGAAAAATTAACTGAAGAAATTATAAAAAATTTTGAAGTTAAAGCCACTGGTATTGATCAAAAAACTAGTTTAATGTCAGGGGGAAATATTCAAAAATTACTACTTGGAAGAGAATTACAAAATAATCCGGAACTTATTATTGCTTCGTATCCAGTTAGAGGACTCGACATTGAAACTACTCATAAAATTTATGATATATGTAATGAGCAAAAGAGAAAAGGCTGTGGAATAATATACGTTGCCGAAGACTTAGATTCATTAATCGGATTGTGCGATAGAATTCTAGTATTAGCAGAAGGTAGAATTTCGAAAATATTGGCTGCAAGAGTTACATCTAAAGAAGAAATTGGAAAATATATGCTTTCTTCAGGAGGTGACACAATTGTATAGAGTAGTACAGAGGAAACCTATCAGTAATAGAGAGCGGTCACTACATTTATTAATTGCAATTTTAATAGCTTTCGTAATTATGAGTTTATATTTCTTAATATTGGGGAAAAACCCAATATTTATATATACATCAATGATAAAAGGTTCTGTTGGGAATAAATTTAGAATTTTAAGTGTGCTTAAATTGTTTATTCCACTGTTTATAGGTGGGCTGGCAATTAGTTTTGCTTTTAAGTTAAGATTTTGGAACATCGGAGGAGAAGGTCAAATTATATTTGGAGCTATCTTCGCATCTTTTTTTGCCATTAAGCTAAATCATTTACCAGGAATAGTACTATTGCCGTTAATGTTACTAGCAGGGATTATTGGTGGGGGATTATATGCTTCATTAGCTACTTTTATCAAAGTGAAGTTGAAAACAGAAGAAACAATTGTAACGTTGATGTTGAATTACATAGCAATAAATTTTTTAACTTATTTACAATTTGTAAAATGGACAGATCCTAGTTCATTAGGATTTCCCAAAGTTGCAAAGTTTTCTAAAAATGCAATTTTACCAGAATTATTTGGCTTGCACACAGGCTGGATTATTGCAGTGATAATAGGGGGGATTTGTTACTATATTTTATCTAAATCTAGATTAGGATATGAAATTGAAGTTACTGGAGAAAGTCCTAAAACAGCAAAATATGGTGGAATTAATCAAACTAAACTTACTTTTATTACAGTATTTATAAGTGGTGCGTTGTTTGGAATTGTTGGAATGATTCAAGCAAGTGGAGTTATGAAAACTATTTCAACACAAATTACTGGTGGAGTTGGATATACTGCTATTATAATTGCTTGGCTAGCAGGGCTAAAACCTAAAAATGTACTATTTGTTGCCTTTGCTTTTGCCCTTATGACTCAAGGAGGAAAATATTTAACATCAGTAGAGCCAGGAATTAATGATTCTGTGATAGTTATGCAGGCGGTAGTATTATTATCTGTATTGGCCAGTGAGTTTTTTAGTAAATTTAAATTCGAAAAGGCACAGGAGGGAATATAAGATGATAGAAGCATACTTGATAATAGCAGTTAGTTATAGTATTCCACTTCTTTTGGCAACGTTAGGAACAATTAATAATGAAAAAGTTGGACATCTAAATTTAGGTGTTGAAGGAATTATGTTGATGGGAGCATTTGGCGCATTTGCATTTGGGTATAGTACTGATAGTGCTATACTAGCACTAGTTGGTGGGATGCTCTTTTCAATGATACTAGCAGGAATTTATGCTGTATTTACAATTACTTTTAAAACAAGTCAGACAGTTACGGGATTAACTATTACCATTTTAGGTGTTGGATTATCATCTGCACTAGGGATAAACTATGTGGGAGTTAATTTTGGGGAAGGAGTTGCAAGTTTAGCCGTTAATAGACCTATTCCTCTATTGAGTGAAATTCCATTGATAGGAAACGTGCTTTTCAATCAAAATATATTAGTTTATTTAAGTTTAATTCTAGCTGTTGTGATGTATATTTTATACAATAAAACGAGGATAGGATTAAATATTAAAAGTATTGGAGAGGATCCAAATGCAGCTGAAGCAGCAGGAGTTAATGTTACTAAATATAAATATATAAATATTTTATTAGGCGGAGCTCTTATCGGATTAGGAGGTGCTTACCTAACTATCATTTTAACTAATGCTTGGTTTAACAATGTCACAGCCGGTAGAGGTTGGGTAGCAATCGCTTTAGTAGTATTTAGTAGTTGGAAACCATTGAGAGCTATTATCGGAGCGTTTATATTCGGAGGACTGCAAATAGTGGGAGTGTATTTTGAGTTACCGTTCTCAGCATATTTAATAGCCAGTTTACCGTATGCAGTTACGATTATAGTCTTGATTTCAATTTCTTATTTCTCCAAATCCAGTACTAAAGTTCCAGCAGCACTGGGGAAATCTTATTTTAGAGAGGATAGGTAGAAATGAAGCAAAATTTAGATCACAAAAAATATCTTAAAAGAGCCGCTCAGTTATCAAAAAGCGCTCGTGAGCATGGAAATACCCCTTTTGGAGCAGTTTTAGTTGATAGAGAAGGGAAAATAATTTTAGAGCAGGAAAATGTTGAAATTAGCGAAAATAAATGTACTGGTCATGCAGAAACTGCCTTAGCCGAAGCGGCATCAAAAAAATATTCTAAACAGTTTTTATGGGATTGTACCTTATACAGTATTGCCGAACCTTGTTGTATGTGTTCAGGAGCAATCTACTGGGCGAATATTGGAACAGTAGCATATGCCATATCAGAAGAAGAATTATTAAAATTAACTGGTAGTAATCCACAAAATCCAACATTCAGTGTACCATGTCGGAAAATTTTTCATGGAGGGCAAAAAGATATTAAAGTTATCGGACCAATCGCTGGTTTTGATCAAGAAATAGCTAAAATCCACGAGGGCTATTGGAATAAAAAATAATAACTAAAAATAAAAAGCATGGAACTGTCATGCTTTTTTTAATGCATTAGTTTGATAAAAATGTTTTGATAATAAAGATTTTAAGTAATATTAGAGTTAAAAATTATTGTAATTATATGAAGAAAAATCAGAGTAAACATAAAAAAATTATTTTATTTGTAAAAATATTACATATTATGAAAGATGATAATTCAAAAGATTTGAATATTGATTAATTTATTGAATTTAAACATGTTAATATTTTGATATTAAATAAAAAGGAATGGTAAAATGATTTTAAAATTAATATTTGTATTTGGATTGACATTTTATATTTTTAATTTTAATAGACAAATAATTTTTGCTAAAACAGAAGATGAGGTAAAACTAGAATTAAATACAGATAATCTATTATTTGATAGTTCAAAAAGCATAGATAATGATTGGTTATACCAAAGTGGAATGTTAAAAACTACAAGAACAGGAAATACTTCATCAATCATAATTAACAATGTCAAAGGATTTAAATACGATGAAATATCACTGTATATAAAATTATCAGAAAAAGTTCAACTAAAAAACAATACAGGTGACACCTTCATTCAAAGAGCAGATATTTTACATGAAATCAAAATTTTCAAAAATGAAAAAGTATCTGTTACAATAAAATCAAACAGGCAGATAGAGTTTTATATAAAAGTAAGAATTGGTAATGATATTAAAATATCTAAACAATATTTTTTAAACAACAGAACAATACAAAAAGAAACTGTTTCAGAACTCCAGACAAATTTTACTGTTAATTTAATATGTTTTATTTTAGGAGCTACAATTTCAATAGTGTTTTTTTGTAATTTGGATAAAAATAATTCGAACACTAGTGATAACACAAAACTTGATTAGGATAAAAAAAAACTCAACGATATCCATTGAGTTTTTTTATTTAAGGATCTAAAGTATTATTTTTAAATTGGTAAACAATATTATCAGTTACGAGAATCTCCACTTCATCACCAATCGTAGTGACGATTAAAAAATTATCAAGATTAAAGCGAGCACTATAAATTTTACCGTCGTCTAACAAAATATAATAGTAAGTCTCACCAGAAATTATAACATCACTTATTCTTACAACTTTACCAGTTACAGTTTCAAAATTGTCAGATTCAGGATTTATGGCAATGTTACCTAATAATTTATTGCTGTAATCTATTAAAGCGTTGCTGATAGTATCACCGATTCCAACTTTTGAGAAATCTGAAATGTTGACAAAGGCATACTGTTTAATTAACATTTTATCATCTTTTAATGTTATAAAAAATGTGGGTTGATTATGAACATTCATCGGAATAGGGAAAGTTGCCGTATAACCATAGTTTTGAACCATTCCTTCGGCAGAAGACCTAGCGGCATTTTCTGTAGCTCCACTTGTTGAATACTGTGAAACTTCTTTTGTTTTAGTATTAACAAAAACAAATCCAATCGTTGCTTCATCATTTGCTATACTTGTCAGACCGGTATAGTGATAAACAGAATTATCATTATAAACACGTCTTGAGCCATCAGTTGTTTGAATAACATTCTTTTGACCAAAAACACTATTTAAAAATCCGTTTTGGTATTTACCCCAATTGTTTAACTGATCTATCACTAGATTTTCAGGATAAACAGTATCAACCCACTCAGGGACTTCATTGACTTTATAACTTTTAATTTCTCCGTTGGTTGGATTAACAGTGTAGACCATTTTAACATCTTTTCCACCGAATCCAATAGTAGGACTTAATGCTGAGATTACATAATAAGGATTAAATTGATCATCAAGTTCTAAGGCGAAGTCAGTTAAGATATAATTTTTAGCATTTTCACCATTGAGATAAATATGACGTTTTAAATCTTTCGAGAAATAAGCTGATTTAGTGTATTTTAAGCGAGAATCAGTTTTTATTTCAACTTCTCCAGTATACTTATCTACCATAACATAACCAGGAGTTCCCTCTTTATTTCCCAACCATTTGAATAAACCGTTGTATTCAAGTGGTGCTACTGCTACTAAATTACTGTTAACACTTAAGTCATGGAAAGTTCCCACGTGAAATTCACTACCTAGGCTACCGTGTTTTCCAAATTCTTTATCTCCTAAGATGCTAGCCAATGCGTTATCGATAATAGGTAAGTTTGTATCAGTGTCAATTGCATCAAAATCTTCGGAAAAATCAATTGGTGCGCTTACTGTACCAATTAAATTGGCGTATGATTTAGCATGGAAAATTTTAGATGTTGTGAAAAAAGTTATACCAATAATTAAAAGCATACTTAAAAGAATATATTTGAAATATTTAGAATTCTTTAAATAACTGTTGACATTATCAATAGTACCATTATCAGAAAATTTAATTTTCACCTTCCAATTAAATATCAAAAATATTTGGATACTGATAAAGAATAAAAGTTGCCAAAATGAGAATATTTTAAAATTTAAAACTGGTAATACTAAGTAAAATATTAATAAAAACTCTATCACTAAAAAAGTGATCCAAAAAATCAATTTAGATTTGTTCATATTACTCCTCCTTGTCTATGTATTATAGCATATTATCTTAATTTAAGGAAGAAAAATAAAACTTAATGACAGTAACCACTTGTTTTATAGAAACCATTTTTGTATAATTGTAACTAGAGGTGATAAGATGGCAGCACAAATTATTGATGGAAAGCAACTATCAAAAGCATTAAAAGTAGAATTAAAGGAAAAAGTAGCATCATGTAAAGAAAAATATGGAACTGTTCCAAAATTAGTAGCAGTTTTAGTTGGAGAAGACCCAGCTAGTCAAACTTATGTAGGAGCGAAAGAAAAAGCAGCTAATTTAATAGGATTTGAGTCAGAGTTAATTTTAAAGCCTACGACAATTAGTGAAGCCGATTTATTAACTTTAGTTGATCAATTAAACGAAGATCAATCAGTGAATGGTATTTTAGTACAATTACCATTGCCAAAACATATAGATGTAGATAAAGTAATCGATAGAATTGCTATTGAAAAAGATGTAGATGGATTCCATACGATTAATGTAGGAAACTTAAGTATTGGTAAAAAAAGTTTAATTCCATGCACACCAAAGGGAATTATCAAAATGATTAAATCAGCAGGATTTAATATTTCAGGAAAAGATGCAGTAGTAGTAGGAAGAAGTAATATTGTGGGAAAACCAATTGCTCAATTGCTTTTAAGAGAAAATGCAACTGTAACGATTACTCATAGTAGAACGGCTGATTTAGCTAAACATACTAAAAATGCTGATGTTTTAGTAGTTGCAGCAGGTAGACCTAAAATGGTGACAGCGGAGTATGTTAAACCAGGTGCAATTGTTATTGATGTAGGAATTCATAGAATGGATAACGGTAAATTGTGTGGAGATGTAGATTTCGACAGTGTAAAAGAAGTTGCATCACATATTACTCCAGTACCAGGTGGAGTAGGACCGATGACAATTGCTTGTTTAATGGAAAATACTTACGAAGCATTTATTAATCAATTAGAAAAATAATCTTTTATTTTAAAAAGGACTATCTTAGTCCTTTTGTTTTATAAAAAAAAATAGTCAATTTATTGACTACTTTTAATTTGGCTTATTTTCGGTGTTTCATATGAGGAAATAATAGCACATCTCTAATAGTGGGAGAATTTGTTAATAACATTACTAATCTATCAATTCCAATTCCTAAGCCCCCTGTAGGAGGCATTCCATATTCCAATGCTTCAATAAAATCGATATCCATATCATTTGCTTCATTATTACCTAATTCTTTTTCTTTGAGTTGATTTAAAAAGCGTTTTTTCTGCTCAATAGGGTCATTTAATTCGCTAAAAGCATTTGCGTATTCTCTAGCACCAATAAATAGCTCAAAACGGTCAGTGAAACGGGGGTCAGATAAATTATTTTTTGCTAATGGTGAAATTTCCACTGGATGACCATAAACAAAAGTTGGTTGAATTATTTCGTTTTCCACGAATTTTTCAAAAAATTCATTGATAATGTGGCCAACTCCATAGAAATGAGGTTTAACATCAATATCATATTTTTTAGCAATTATTTTTGCTTCTTCAAAAGTCATTTCTTTAAAGAAATCGACAGTAGTTTTTTCTTTGATTAATTCAACCATATGAACTCTGCGCCAACCTTTGGATAAGTCTATTTGATCTTTGCCATAAGTTATTTTTGTTTTTCCTAGAACTTTTTCAGCGATGGAAATAATCATATTTTCAGTTAACTCCATCATACCTTCAATATCGGAGTAAGCTAAATAAATTTCCAGCATCGTAAACTCAGGATTATGTTTATGAGAAACTCCTTCATTTCTGAAAGTTCTAGCAATTTCATAAACACTGTCTAATCCACCGACGATTAGTCTTTTTAAATATAGTTCTACAGCAACGCGCATATAAAACGGCATATCTAATTTATTGTGGTGAGTAATAAATGGTCTAGCTGCTGCTCCACCTAAAATAGGATGCAGAACAGGAGTCTCAACTTCTAAATATCCTAAATTATTTAAATATTCACGCATAGTTCGGATAATTAAAGTTCTTTTAATAAAAGTATCTCTTACTTCTTCATTCATTATCAAATCAACATAACGTCTTCGATATCTTTCTTCGATATCAGTTAAGCCGTGAAACTTTTCAGGTAATGGTCTTAATGATTTTGATAAATGAACAAATTTTTTTGCTCTAATAGATAATTCGCCTGTGCTAGTTTTCATGGGAATTCCCACGATACCAATAATATCACCGATGTCAGATTTTTCCCAGACTTCAAACAATTCTTCGCCAATTTCATCTTTGCGAACATATATTTGGATTTGACCTAAGACATCTAGAATGTGGGCGAATCCTGCTTTTCCTTTACCCCTTTTAGTCATTATTCTTCCAGCGATTTTAATTTCTTTAACTTCTAAAGTAGTTAACTCTTCTTTAGAATATTTATCGAATAGCTCGAACAACTGTTTAGATTTATGTGTTCGATCAAATTTTTGACCAAAAGGGTCAATTCCTTTTTCTTTTAAGAAATCTAATTTTTCTCTTCTAATTATTTCTTGTTCTGATAGTTTCATTTTACACCTCTTATCTACTAATAGTATAGTATTGAGCACAAAAAATCAACTCTTATTGACATCTTGCTTTCGCTTTTTAAAAGCTTTTTTAATAAAAGTTCGTAATTTAGCGTAAAGGTCAAAGGCAAGTAAAAAAAAGATTAATTTTTTATTTGCTTTTACGATAGATTTTAAAGATTGAATGTTTTGGATGAAATACTTATTTAAACATTTTTTTAAAGTCAATGAATAAATTAAATAGCCTGCTAAAAATAGTAAAAAAAGCATTATTGGAATTATCCCGTTACTAATTTTATAAAAGAAATAACCAGAGATAAGCCCTTGTACTATCCAAAATAAAATATCTTTTGTTACGTGTAGCCAGTATCTTTTAGTGGCAAAAAATTTAAGAATATCATAAGTAATACCTAAATATATTCCAAAAATAATTGAATTCAATAAAAGAGAATACTGTGTGTTTATCGATATCATTTGAATAATTTACTGAAAAATGAAGTTGAAATTGAAGTAGTTTCCACATATTCAAAGCTATTTAAATTGCCTTTAATAGTAAGTAATCCTTTATCAATATCGTAATTTTGAATTTCTAAATTGCTCCCCGTTATTTTTAAATTGCCTAACTCTGTGTCTAAATAAAATTCTGACTCGTTTAATGTACCTAATTTTTTTACTCCAGTTAAATCAATAGCTTGTCTATCATGTATCATTATTTGATGCTTATCCATATTTATCACCTCTCCTAACAAAGTGTATGAAAAATAAAAATTAGAAATGACTATAAATCATTTCTAATTTCCTTAATTAATTCGTACGTTTTAGAAGCATCTTCTTTTTTTGTAGAATTTATTATATTTGTAATTTTTACTGTCACAATTTTATTACCAAAAGCTATTTCGATTAAATCATCAACTTTAACAACACTACTTGATTTAGCAATTTTAGAATTTATTTTTATTCTACCAGAATCAGCGATTTCTTTTGCTATAGGGCGTCTTTTAATCAATCGTGATATTTTTAAATATTTATCTAAACGCATTATTCAGTTGGAGTTTCTGTATCGACAGACTCTTCTTTCGCTTTGTCATTACCTTTGTCAGTATCTTTATCTTCATCATTGTCTTTATCTTTTTCTTTTTCCCACCAAGATACTGTGCCCGTTTCCACGATTTCATAAATATCTTCTTTTGTTAAAGTTTCAATTTCTAATAAATAATGAGCAATTTTTTTAGTTAAATCAATATTATCATTTAAAGTTATTCGAGCTTTTTCGTAACAGTTATCAATAATTTCTTTGACAGCATAGTCAATTTCTAAAGCTATTTTATCAGAAAAATCTCTTGATTTGGTATAGTCTCTACCTAGAAATACTGGACCAGTGCCTCTTTCGTATTGAATTGGACCTAAAGAACTCATTCCGTATTCAGTTACCATCGCTCTTGCGATAGCAGTTGCTTTTTGAAAATCATTGTGTGCTCCGGTAGAAATTTCATTAAATATTATTTCTTCAGCGACACGTCCACCAAGCAATCCAGTAATACGATCTAATAGACTTGTTTTAGTTTCCAAAAATCTTTCTTCTTCAGGAAACATCAAGGCATAACCACCTGCTTCACCACGGGGAATAATTGTTACTTTATGAACGATATTAGCATTATCTAACTTAATTCCGATGACAGCGTGACCAGATTCATGATGGGCAATCATCTGTCGTTCTTGAAGTGAAAATTTTTTAGATTTTTTAGCAGGACCCATTAAAACTCTATCCATAGCTTCATCAATATCTTGTAAATTAAATTCTTTACGGTCATCTCTTGCTGCCAATAATGCAGATTCGTTTAGTAAATTTTCTAATTCAGCTCCAGTAAATCCAGGAGTACGTTTGGCGATAACAGATAACTTCACTTTTGGATCTATTTTTTTGTTATGGGCATGAACTTTTAAAATTGCTTCACGACCTCTAACATCAGGGGCATGAACTGTAATTCGTCGATCAAATCGTCCAGGTCTAAGCAATGCAGGGTCTAAAACATCCGGTCTGTTTGTTGCTGCCATTAAAATAATTCCACTATTTGCACTGAAGCCATCCATTTCAACTAGCAATTGGTTTAAAGTTTGTTCACGCTCATCATTTCCACCACCTAAACCGGCACCACGTTGGCGACCAACTGCATCAATTTCATCAATAAAGATGATACAAGGGGCATTTTGTTTAGCATTTTTAAACATATCTCTAACTCTACTAGCTCCAACTCCCACGAACATTTCAACGAAATCAGAACCACTAATTAAATAAAAGGGTACTGCAGCTTCACCAGCTACTGCTTTTGCCATTAATGTTTTACCAGTACCAGGAGGACCTATTAATAGAATACCTTTAGGGATTCTAGCTCCAATTGCTAAATATTTGCTTGGGTTTTTAAGGAAATCAATAACTTCCGCTAATTCCTCTTTTTCTTCATCTAAACCAGCAACATCACTAAACTTAGTTGTTTTAATTTCCGATAATTTTGCTCTTGATTTACCAAAATCAAATGCTTTATTATTTCCACCACTGGTACTTTTCATTAAGAATATTATTACTCCAAAGATTAAGAGCATTGGAAATAGATAACCTATAACAGTCCAAAAGGTAAAATTGCTAACTATTCCTGGCGTAATTGTAACCTCAGTAGGATATTCAGGATGATTAATTAAATCAATAATAGTATTATATTGTTTTTCTGTAGGAATCTTGGTAACAAACAATTCGCCATTTTTTAGTTCTCCTTGAACAGCATAAATTCCATTATTATCTTCACCGGGTACTTGAGAACTTTCCATAGTGTCAATATTACCTGCTAAAATCTCGGCATGAAACTGATTATACGTATATTCAATAGGCTCATCTGCTGATTTGTTAAAAGAAAAAATGATTCCAATTATTATTGCTACTAAAAGCACTAACAGAACTAGATTTCCAATATCAGGACGTTTTATTTTACGTGTTTTATTTGACATAACTATTCTCCTTTATATATTTTTTGTTTCAAGATACCTACGAAAGGCAGATTTCGGTAATATTCATTATAGTCTAGTCCATAACCAACTACGAATTCGTTAGGGACAATGTGACCGACATATTTAGGAACAAAATCAATTAACCGACCACTTGGTTTATCAATTAAAGTAACTACTTCAACCGAAAGTGGCTTTAATTTTTTAAATTCTTTAATTACTTTTTGGACAGTAAGAGCACTATCCACAATATCTTCAACAATTAGAACGTGTTTATTTTCAATTGAAATTGTTGGATCTTTTAAGAGAGTAATTTCCTTGCTTCTTTCTTTTTTTGTATAACTAGATGCTCGCATATAAGCAATTTCTAAGTGGGTATCTATTCTTTTGGATAAATCTCCTAAAAAAGGTTGACAACCTTTTAATAAGCCTACTAAAACTAGTTGTTTATTATTATAGTCTTTGGTAATTTGCTCTCCTAATTTTTGGCAAGATTGATTAATTTCTTCTTCATTTATTAAAATTTTTAAAATATCATTTCTCATTTTGAGACTCCTCATATGTTAGATAAATACAATTATTAGTTTTTAATTGATATGCTTGACGGATAGTAGGTATCCATACCAAAATATCATTGTGAAATATTAGTGGCAAAGTGTTTCTTTTTGTAATCGTGATTTTTAAATCAATCAATAAATCTTTTACTTTTTTGGTTCCCTTTGTCAATTTTATCTTATCTCCAGATTTACGATTTCTAATAATAATTGGAAATACTTTTTCATTATAACATAATTTAAAATTAGAATAATTATTATTTGGAATATTTTCACTAATTATTATTTTACTATCATCCGGTAAATAGTATATCCCGAAACTGTCTGCGACAATTTCGTAATCATCATTTGTTAATTCAGAGGAATCAACAACTTTAAAAGTATCGTATTCTTTGACTAAAAAAAAGTTTTTTGAGAGATTTAACTTCAAATTAGGATGAGGGCTTTTTAAAACATCTATAATATTATCTAACATGTTAGTAGAGAGTTCAATCGGAAAATCTTTAAGTAATTTGGAAAGAATATCATACTGAATTATTTTTTTTTGTTTTGTAATTTCCAAAACATTATAATCTATAAGTTGATTACTTTTCTCTTCAATAATTTCATAAGCATCAAAAATTGTTTTTGAATATTGTAAATATTTAAGATGAATATTTTTGTTTTCTTTTTTTAAAAATGGAATAATATTTTTTCGGTATCTATTACGAGTATACAAATCTTGATTGTTGGAACAATCATCAAAGTAAATAATTTTATGGGAGTTAGCATACTCTAAAATATTTTCTTTGTTGTAATAAATTAAAGGTCTGATTATTTTATATTTATTTAAAGTAGATTCGGGTAAAAATGCTCCGTAACCTTTTAAACTACTACCTCTAGAAATATTCATTAAAACTGTTTCGATTAAATCATCGCCGTGGTGTGCTAGGGCTAAATAATCAGCTTGGTATTTATCAATTATTTCGAAAAAAAATTGATATCTTTTAACTCTAGCTAAATTTTGAAAGTTATTTTTTAGTTCTTCATCCGTAAAATTTAAAGTAATGGTCTCAAAAGGTATTTTTCTAGATAGACAAAAATCTTTTAAATAATTTTGCTCTTGGTAACTTTCATTTCTTCTATTATGATTAATATGAGCAACAATAATACTATGGTCAATTAATAAGTTCAATAAAACCATTGAATCGATTCCCGTAGAAACACCAATTACTATTTTGCTTTTTTGATATTTTTTAGTTATTTTTAACATTTCATCTTCCTCAAAATTATTATAACATATTAGGAAGCAATTTTGTCCACTTTTAACACTACGACACTCATATCGTCAGAATTTTGATAATTTTGTTTAATTTGCGAGTAGTTAATTATTTCATGAGCTATTTTTTGTGAATGTTTATTTTTTAACGTACAGATGAATTTTTCAAAATTTAAATTATTAATTTTTTCTATAATTCCGTCAGTCAGTACAATTACTAAATCTCCTTCAAAAAGATTTATTTGATATGTTTCAATATTATCTAATATTCCAAGAGGTAGATTGTTGTTGAGATATTTTTCAATATTGCCGTCTTTTCTGACTATATAGGTATTAGTAGCCCCAAATTTATAAAACATTGAACTACCATTTTTTAAATCAATATTGATTAAATCTAAAGTCGCGTAATGCGATAGATGTTTTTCTAATTTGAACAAAGCATTTATCTGTGAAATAGAAGCGTTGACATCAAAGTTACTACTAGTTATTTTATCGATGATAGTAATCAAAGATTTACTTTCTTTATGTGCACTTATTCCATGGCCCATCCCATCGCTTAAAGCGACAATTTGATTTCCGTTGGACATTTGTTTTATTAGATGCGAATCGCCATTGATTGAATAGCCGTTTTTAGCAACTGAGGAATAGCCAGTAGATATTTCTAAATTTAATTTAGGAATCAATTTATAAAAAGTTGTATTTTTAGTTTGCTCGGTTTTTATCAATGAAACTTTTTCTTTAATATTTTTTTCAACTATTAATATAATTTTGTTTTCCTGAGTAACAGTAATTTTATTGGTAATACCGATTAAAAAATAAAAATCTTTTTGATAATTTTTTTGAATTTCGAATACTATAACATTAAAACTATTATTTAAATTATTGTATAAATTAGTTATTAAATCAGGATTTATTTTAGTTTTTTTAGTTGATTCGATGATGTAATTATTAATTGATTTAGCAAACTCACTTATTTGTAAAGATAATAAATTTTCCTTTTCATTATTAGGATTAATTTTAATTTTATTTTCTTTAATAAATCTGGAAATAATTGGGTTGTTTGGGCAGTAACTCATAATTTTATTTGACCTTGTTTCTAGAGTTCTACCTTCGAACATATATTTGAAGGTTTTAAAAATTAATTGTTTGTTTGCAAAACATTTTTTATTTGAACATTTTCGGCAAGTATTGTTTACTAGTTCGTAAGAAGCTAATTCAATATTTTCTAAATATTCGCGGTTGGTTAGATTGTTTTTAGAATATTCTTGTAAAAAAGAAATATAGTTTAAAAATTGTCCATTTAAATTGTTTAAATAATTTAAATAAATATTTTCATGAACTAGTTTATTTTTTATTTGTGGTGAACTGAAAGAATTAAATATTTCAATAATTCCGATAATCAAGAAAGTAACTTGGGCATAATTTACATCAATTTTACCAGTAGACATCAAACTTATTACTAGACCGCAAAAAATGATTGAATTTAAAGTTTTATTTAAAAAATAAGTAACGGCAGTTAATGGTAAAATTAAAATATTAATATTTGTTTTATAGTTTAAATAGGCGATTAAAAAAGAACTGAAGAGACTAAAAAAATATCGACGTTCATTTGATAAAAACATAATACTGCACAAAGCAACGGGATAACCTAAATTAATATTTTGGTAACTTACTGTGCTAGCTCCTAAAGTTGAAAAAATTAAAGTAATAGTGATAAAGCCACTATTTGATATAATCAAATATTTTGATTTTATCAGTAGCGATAATAGTAAATACAAGACGATTGTAGATAGAGATAAAATAAGTGTTATTTGAAGATCTTTATATATGAAATAATTAAGAAATGAAGAAAGTAAAATTATAACGTTGTACATTTTTAATTTAAAATATTTGAATAAGTAATAGATAATTGTAAAAAGCATTAGCGGTAGTGTTAGACTTAAACTAAAAAAATAAGTTGCGAACAGTGCCCCTACCAAAGCTAATAAAGGAAAATAACGATTGTTAAATCCAAGTATTATTACTATTGGAATGTAAATTGTCAAGCCAATATTATAATTACACGTTAAAATTGTAAAAAAGCCGATAAAAAAAGTTGATAATATTTTTTTCATTTGTGTTCACCCTACAGTAGAGTATAGGAAGAGAAATAAAAAATCTGTAAAATTGTGTTAAAAAAATTATTTATAGTATATAATAATAAAAGTTAGTATATACAGAAATTTTGGAGAATAAAATCATGGAAGATAATGTTTTAAAATTAGAATATCAGGGTAAAGAAATAACATTGATTGGAACGGCACACGTTTCTAAAAAAAGCGCTGACTTAGTTAAAGAAGTCATTAATGAAATAAAACCAGATGTAGTTTGTATTGAGTTAGATGAAGAGAGATATAAAAATATCAATCAAAAAGAAAATTGGTCAGACACTAGTTTACTAGAAATTATTAAGAAGAAAAAAACAGGTTATATGGCAGTGAATTTGATTTTAGGTAGTTATCAAAAGAAAATTGCCAATAAATCTAATATTAACGTTGGTCAAGAAATGCACGAAGCAATCAATGCAGCAAAAGAAAATCAAGCGGAGTTAGTTTTAGCAGATAGAAATATTCAAATTACTTTTAAACGCATTTGGAGGAAGCAAAATTTTTTTGATAAAATTAAACTTTTAAGTGCATTGATAAAAGAATTTTTTAGTAAAGAAGAAGTGTCAGAAGAAGAAATAGCTGAATTGATGGAAAAAGATATGTTAACGGCTGCTTTAAATGAAATCGGAAAAGAATTTCCAAAAATTGCCGAGCCGTTAATATATGAGCGCGATCAGTATTTAGCAAATAAAATAAAAAATAGTAAGGGAAATAAAATAGTAGCGGTTTTAGGGAAAGCACATTTAGTGGGAGTAAAAGAAGAAATTTACAAAGAACAGGATATGGAAAATTTAGTTAGTATTCCTAAAAAAAATCCTTTAGGCAAAATTCTCCTATGGATGGTGCCACTGCTAATTGTAACGTTTATTATTTTTTCATTTAAAATTGATAAAGTTGTTGGAATAGAGCAATTAAAAAGTTGGATTTTATATAACGGAATATTTGCTGCTATAGGTGCCTTGTTGGCCCTAGCAAATCCTATTACGATAATTGTTTGCTTCATAGCAGGTCCAATTACTTCGCTAATACCTTTTTTTGCAGCAGGCTTTGTAGCCGGAATTATAGAACTTTTTCTAAAAAGCCCAACTGTTAAAGATTTTGAAACTTTGGCCGAAGATGTTCAATCATTAAAAGGAATATATCGAAATAGAGTGACTAAAATTTTACTAATTGTTTTAATGGTTAATTTATTTAGTGCAATAGGGACATATGCTAGTGGATTTGATATTTTTAAGAGATTGTTAGAAATTATATAGTCAATAAAAAAAAGCAGGAGATTAGATTCCTTGCTTTTTATTTTATGAAACATTTTCACTGTAATTAGGATTTTCTTCTGTAGCTTGAATGTTATCATTATATTTAATTAAAGAACCTAAAAACGGTGAAATCAAAGTTACTGTTGATGCAATTGTGCATAAAAATACACTACTTATGTATTGACTATCGTATCATTCTGTTAATTTTTCCGTATAAGTTCCTTTTAAAATTTAATGTTGAAATATTTTAATTCATTGTTATTATTTAAAATTTTACCTGTTTCATAACTAATGTTGGGGATTACACCAGCAATTTCAATTTTATTATCCAGATATTGTTGAATTTTTTTAGATAATGAAACAGCGAATTCAAGTGCATCTGAAACAAGTTCAGGAAAAGATTTATTAGATATTTCATCTTTATCACAGGGATGAAAAAAATCTTCCTTTTCCAAATTCATATAATTTACATCTTTAATTATTGTATTATGATACGATAAGTTTTGATAGACAATAGAAGATTTTCCGGTAAACAAATCAAAAAATCTGTATATAATTTTTTTGATTCCATATGGATCATAGGCTATTACTTTAAGGACACTTCTAAAATCTACGTACGCATCTCTATAAGCAGAGCCTGCTTCTTTATAATTATATGTTTTTTCAAATACCCTATTTAATACCTCAATAAAATTATTAGGTATTTCTTTAAAAGTAAAAAAATGTTTTTGAAGGTTAATTTTATTAGGATTAAGACCGATGCTTTTTAAATATAAAGCATCTAGTCCTCTTTCGAATTTTAAATGCTTTCCTCTTGCTTTGGTAGTTTTGGAATCTTCTTTGTCGTATACCCCTGTTGAATAAATTATATATGGATGCGTATGTACATCCATCGCAAAATGTGAAATAAATCCCAAAACAAAATAATGAAACTCTCTAGAATAATTAATTTTTAATTCATTTATTAAATTAGTTAAAAATTCGCTTGTTTTAGTCGTGTGCATAATTGAACTTAATTCATTGTATTTATTTATTTTTTTCCACGGCAAATAATTGTAGTAAGCAAAATAATCGGGACCTTGTGAACCTAGAGTTATAAAATCTTTATTTTCTACAACATCTTTCATTTTTAATTCTTCAATTACTTTGAAACTAAAGAGTAAATGTGTTACTATATCTGGCATTTTCTCATCCTCCTTTTACTGTTTTGACATTTGTATTATAACATTTTATCGAAAAATTTGATATATTTTTGAAAAAAAGTTGCACCAAGTAGGAAAAGTAGTATAAAATTAATAGTAAGGAAAATTAACAGGAGGACTAGGATGTTTAAATTAAAAGGATTGACAGTTCAAGAAAGAAGTTGGGTACTATATGATATAGCAAATAGTGCTTTTATTTTAACAGTAATAACAGTTTTATTTCCAATATTATCGAAAACTGTCGCAGAGTCAGAAGGATATGATAGCCAATATGTAAGTAGTGTATTTCTATATACAACTTCAGCAATTGCCGCAATAGTAGCTCTGATTTCGCCGTTTTTAGGCTCATTAATTAAATACGATGGAAACAAGAAAAAGTATTTTAAAATTTGTCTAGGACTTGGGATAGTCGGAGCAATTTTCTTAGTTATTCCAGATTTAAATTGGATATCTTTGATGATAGCATTTGTAATTAGTTCAATTGGATATAATTTGACTAATGTAATTTACGATTCCTATCTCAACGATATAACAACAGATGAAAGAGCCGATAAAATTTCATCAGTAGGATACGGGATGGGATATGTCGGAAGTATGATTCCATCATTTGTTGGTCTGATTCCATATGCCTTAGTTACATTTGGAATATTAGATGTATCATACACAAGAATATCAATCAGTTTTGCCTTTATTGTTTCGATAGGGTGGTGGTTTTTTTACTCAGTTCCACTATTAAAAAATGTAGAGCAAAAAAAAATAACAGATGAAGAACCTTCACTTAAAAATGCTATCAAAGGGGTACTGGAATTGGCAAAGAATTTTAAAAAATATAAACCAGTATTCATATTTATGATTGCATATTTGTTATATATTGATGTAGTAAATAGTGTAATCAGGCTAGCTACAATTATTGGTGGAGATTTAAATATTGGAAACACAACTTTACTGATAATGATTGCCATTGTTCAACTTGTCGCTTTTCCCAGTGCAATTATATTTGGTAATTTTACTAAAAAAATAGGTGCTAAAAAAATGTTAAGTTTGGCAATTATAGTGTATGCAATCAGCATAATGGTTGTTTGGCAAATTACTGCTGATCGAACTTGGTTAATTTACATTGTGGCAGTTTTAGTAGGTAGTGTACAAGGTGGAATACAAGCTATTTCAAGATCTTATTTTGCTAAAATGGTACCGAAAGAAAAATCAAATGAGTTTTTTGGGATTTTCAGTGTATTTGGTAGAGTTGCAGGAATATTCTCACCTTTCCTATTAGCAACACTATATGCTTTTACTGATTTAACAGTAAATCAATCGGTTTTATTTTTAACAGTACCATTATTCTTAGGTTGGTTACTACTAATGTTTGTTAATGAAAATAAAATTATAAATGAAGAAAATGCTAGTTCTTGCTAGTAGTTCAAAGAGAAGACAAGAAATTTTAGCCGCAGCAGGTTATCATTTTTTAATTTGTAAGCCAGATATTGCCGAGATTTTAAATGATCAACTATCTCTTGGTGAAAAGATTATTGATATAGCTAGGAAAAAAGCAGAAGTAGTGAGAAAAATATATCCAAATGCTGATATTATTGCAGCAGATACTGTTGTTTGTATTGAAGATACTATTTTAGGAAAACCGGTAAATAAAAAAGAAGCAGTTCAAATGCTTCAGTCTTTGAGCGGAAAAGAACATTTTGTGATTACGGGGGTTTCAATTATAAAAAAAGGAAAAATAATTGAATTTTTTGATGAAACAAAAGTTTATTTTAAAAATATAACAGAAGAAGAAATAATCAATTATGTAAATACGGGAGAGCCAATGGATAAAGCAGGAGCTTATGCTATTCAAGGGTTAGGGCGAAAATATGTTGAAAAATTTATTGGTTCTTATAATAATGTTGTCGGATTACCAATTGAAAAAATAAATAAAATACTAAAATAAAAAATACTTTATAAAAGTATTTTTTACTTTCTAGTTAATTTTTGTAGTTTTCTTTTTCGTTAATTAAAATATTTATTTCTTCTTCAGTAAAAAGATAATTTTTATTACAAAAATGACAAGTGACATCGACCTTTTTGTCAGTAGCTAATTCTTTAAGGTCAGTTATTGGTAAAGTTAATAAACCTCTTTCAAATCTTTCTTTTGAACAGTTACAAATAAATTGTAAATTTAATTTATCTAATATTTTTGCTGTTCCACTGGTAAGCATACTTGATATTTCTTCAGGAGTTTTACCTAATTCAAATAGGTCATTTAAACTAGGGATTGATTTAACTTTTTTTTCGATTTTTTTAATATCATCTTCATCATAACCTGGAGTAACTTGAATAATATAGCCACCTGCATGTTTAACTGTACCATCTTCATTTACTGTTACAGATAAGTTAACAGCACTAGGAATTTGTTCACTAGCTGCTAAATAATAAGCAAAATCTTCAGCTATTTCACCGGTCTGTAGTTGTGCCCTACCAGTAAACATGTTTTTGATACCTAAATCTTTAGTAAGGTGAAGGAAACCATCGGTGCCTACAGCAATTGATAGATTCGATGTATTCGATTTACTATTAATGATGATAACATTTGGATTACTAACAAATCCTCTAACATTACCTTCAGCATCACTTTCTGCTATAATCTTTCCTAAAGGACCGTTACCATCAATAGTTGCAGCAATTGTTTGTCCTTTCTCATAAAAAGATCCTAAAATTACAGAAGCTGTTAAAACTCTACCTAGTGCTTGTGTAGCAGTTGGTTGAGTTTGGTGTTTAATTTGAGCTTCAGATACTAAATTAGTTGTATTTGCTACAAATACTCTTATTGTATTGTTGTATGCGAAACTTTTTATTAAATAATCTTTCATTTTATCCCCCTTAGGCTTTTTTTATTCTATCACAACTTGAAAATAATGTGTTAAAAATGGTAGAATAAATTTTATAGAGGGAATGATAATTTATGAAATGGAAAATTAGAGATATAGAAATTGAAAATCAAGTAGTAGTAGCACCGATGGCAGGAGTCACTAATTTAGCATACAGAGAAATATGTAAACAATTTGGGGTAGGGCTTATCTATGCCGAAATGGTTTCTGATAAAGCGTTAATGCATGGAAATATTAAAACTAAAAAAATGTTAGATGTAAGTGAATTTGAACATCCAATAACAATGCAAGTTTTTGGTGGGACTAAGGAATCTATCATTGAAGGAGCTAAAATAATTGATTCGGAATGTGCTGCAGACATTATCGATATAAACATGGGATGTCCAGTGACAAAAATAGTTAAATCAGATGCGGGAAGCAAGTTGTTGCTTGAACCGGATAAAGTATACGATATTGTAAAATCAGTAGTAGAAGTAGTAACAAAACCAGTAACAGTTAAAATTAGAATAGGCTGGGATGCAAATAGTATTAATGCAGTAGAATTAGCTAAAAAAATTGAAAAAGCAGGTGCATCGGCAATCGCTGTTCACGGTCGGACTAGAGCACAAATGTACTCCGGTAAAGCTGATTGGAAAGTTATTAAAGCAGTTAAAGAAGCGGTTAATATTCCGGTAATTGGGAACGGAGACGTAGTTGATGGAATTAGTGCTTTAAAAATGATTGAGGAAACTGGCGTGGATGCCGTGATGATCGGTAGAGCTGTTTTAGGAAATCCTTGGATCTTAAAAGAAATAGTTGATACTTTAGAAGGAAAAGAAGTTAAAACATCTATAGAATTTAAAGAGAGACAAAAAGTAATAATGAATCATTTAAAGAGATTGGTTAAACTAAAAGGAGAAAAATTGGCGTGCTTAGAAATGCGGAGCCATGTTGCTTGGTATGTGAAAGGGCTAAAACATTCCAATGCTTTTAGGAGAAAATTAAATGAAATTTCAACAATTGAAGATATTATTGAATTGCTGGAACGATATGCAATATTATTAAATGAGAGTGATATAATTGGACTAAACAAAGAAAAATTTTTGTAAAACCAACGATTTAACTGGTTTAGTCCAATTTTTTTATGCTTAAAATTTTAAGCAAAACAGTTAAAAACAAAAAACTCAAAGAAAGAAAGGCGCAAATGAAAAAAGTATTATGCGAGATTAATGAGAAGAGTAGGAAAAACAACAACTTGCATATCGTATGAATTAGTGTGCTTAGGAAAAAAATCTTGCTTACAGACTTTGACAGACAGGCTAACTCAACACAATATGTGGAGTGTCTAGTCCAAGTAGGTTATTAATACTATTTTAAATAAAATAATTTGTAAAGAAGAATTGCCACCACTTGAAAGCTGCTTAATTAAATTAGAAAATAGATTACATTTAGTGCCTATAAATGACGAGTTGTTGGCTCTACAACAAATCCTAGTAAATGTAATTTTGAGAGAACAAATATTAAAAATGTACTTGTAAAAAACACCTTGTGAGGATAAAATAAAAATAGTATTATTAAATATTCTAGAGAATAAAGATTATGATTTATATTTATATGACAGTGATAAAAATGAAATTAAAAATTCTGTAGTTAGCCTTAGTACTGAAACTATTATATATAAAAATGCTAAAAAGGGTGTAAGTTATTATATTTTAGTTAAGGGTTTAATAGATTTTGTAAGAAAAATGATGAATATACTTTATCAATAAAATTTATTAGACATGAGGTGAATAAAAACACAAATTTGGATATGTTAAGGTAGTTACAGTAGGTGCTGACCAAAAAGGAGAAACATAAAAATCAGGTGAAGAACTTTATTATAAGTTTATTCTAAGTGAGACAACTACATATGTTAGTACTTCAACTGGAAAAACAGATGTAAGAGGAACTTTATATAATAGAAAAAAAAGAAAAACTGCGTCTAATGATGATAAAGAAGGCAACTGTTATGGCAACTTTGAAATAATAAAAAAAATGAAGAAAAATAATGTTTTTATATAAAAGTATCGTATTTCAATACGGGTATTTGAACTAGAAAAATAAACTAGTACTAGAGTTATAAGTGAAGAGGGGATAAGATGATTAAAAAATTATTTATAATAACATATACCATTATTACAATATTCTTATTGGTGTCATGTGATTTTGTAAGAAATAATAATTATGAGCCCGATGGATTTAGTGATTACTTAGAGAAAACAAAAGAGAATTATACCTATATTGATGACATAAAAATATATCAAAAAGTAGATTTGTATATAAATTTTGATGTATATATAAAAGAAAGTCAAAATTATGAAATTATGGAAAATTTTTTTATTCAAGAAATATATCCATTTATAAATACTGAAGATATGATGAAGGAGATTAAACATCACGCTGGAGGAGATGATCCACTTGAATATTGGTTTCATCCAATCAGAGTTAGGTTTCATGTAGTTGGACAGGAAACGGCATTTGATGAAGAGATTTTCCATGTTGAAAGTTCATATTATAATACTGATCTCCACCCTAAAACGGTAAATAATCTTATATATTATAAAAAATGGGTGCATAATTCTATTTCCATAAAAGACTTTAGTGATGATAGTAAAATTGTTTATGAATTCGACTAAATATAGATTTATGTTTTTAGAGTAAATATGGCACTTTAAAATGTTATAAAAACTTTTCTTATTATTTCCTTTACAATGGAGTTATAATATCTTTAGTACATTTTTTCTATCTTATGTAATTAATATTTGAATTAAATTAATTTTTTCAAAAACTTGCTAAGGTAGTACTATTGAACTTGGTAAAAATGTTACTGTGTGCCAAGAAAATATCAAATAAGAGATTTTTTTGAAACAGAAAAAATACAAAATTATATAATTGAGCATTGTGTTAAGCATGATGCTGATAAATACCATGTATCTGTTTATTTTCGTTTCTTAAATGATAATAAAAAATGGATTAATGAGGTTGAATCTATTGACATTAGGTATTAAATTCAAATAGAGAAGGAATGGACATAGGAGGTGTTTTACTTTTAGTAAAGCATCTTCTTTTTTATCAAAATACATAGTTTGGAATTTTAACAATATCAAAGTAAAGAATAATACAAAAATTCGCATCACTGATATGTGAAAAAGGACTTTATCAGTTAAACAGAGAACTTTTTGTAGATAAAAGCATTCAATCTGAAAAGAACATATTTACTAGGTGAATGAAAAGTCCAGAAATCATAAAAAAATCTCTTGACAATACCAAAAAATGAAGGACACGAATATGTTAATTAGCATGTTGGTTAACTAAGTAATTTAAATTTTTTAGGGATGATAGATATGAAAAATAATATGACATTTGGCAGTGTGTAATTAAAAAACACTAGTTAGATATGATTGCTAGAGAACTTGCTGAAAAACTAGAGACATCTTTGTCTATTTATGTGATATTGAAAAAGACCGAAATATGGTCTTGACAAAGGAAAAATAGATAAAATGTCAGATGTTTTTAAATTGAGTAAAGAAGAAAGAATATTGTTTATGACTTATCGGCAAAATCAAAAAATGAGTAAGTGCTGATTTGCCAGAATATATTATGGAAAATGATATTGTAGAATAAAAATATATAATTGCTTAAAAAAGTATCAAAAAAATTAAAAAAATGTTATAGTAAGATTAATAAAATAATTTTCGAGGTGATGAAAAATGAATGAGCGTAGAGTTGGCGCTTATTTAATGGATTTGTTAATATTCATACTATATGGCATATTTTCAATTACATTAACTGGCGAAATATTAAGACTGCTATTTGAAAACGCAAATTTAACTTTAACTGTATTGTGGAGCTTACCATTATTTTTATTTGGAATGCTTTTCTATTTTGGAGGAATAAGTGTTTTAACAAGAGGGTCTTTAGGAAAAGAATTATTTGAAATTAAAGTTGTGGCTGTATTAGGCAGAATAACTTTTATTCGGTTATTTATAAGAGATTTTATTTTAAAATACTCTTGGTATTTTCCACTAGTGATTTTTATTTATAAACTTTTAACGAGTTCTAGAGAAAATATTATTTTTTATGCAATTATATGTTTAATCTCAATTGGATTACCACTGGGAATATCACTACTTTATTTTAAGGTAAAAAAGAGGAGCTTACTCGATGTCTTATTAAACACAAAAGTAGAAGATTCACGAAAAAGTGAATATTAAAGTCGTTGAGGGAACAATTATTGAAACAGCATAAAATACACAAAAAAGAATAATGTATTATTGGTTATCGCCTTAATATAGAGGTTCTGAGTAAAATTGTTATATAATAATAAGCAAAAATGGTAATAATAATAACAGGAACTGTCAAGGAAATTAAAGATGTTCAAAGTTATATGTAGTATTGACATGATACCTAATTGGAATGTTTAATCAATAAGAATAATACTGAATTAAATTTTGTACATCAAAAATAATAAAGAGAGAATTAGAACAGGATAAATTATACATTCAATATATTGTTACTCGGACTTTAGCCTTTTTAAGGTTAACATCATTTATCATTTTATTGCATTTGTAATAACTCAACTAAAAAAGAACTATTAAAAATTCTTTAAGGAAAAAATAAAAGAATTCATTTGTCTTTGATTTTTATAGAAGAAGAAATTATGAAGGAGGAAGAAATTATGAAGGAGGAAGAAATTATGAAGGAGGAAGAAATTATGAAAGATGAAGAAACTATGAAAGATGAAGAAACTATGATAGAGAAAGAGATTAGGGAAGAAGAAATTATCACAAAAAAGAAAAATACATTATTACTTACTGCATTTATAATGGGAGTACTTTTGCTAGTAATTAAAATTTTATTTTCGATGATTAGGATTGGGCAAGGAGATGCACTATATGCTGACGTGGCAATTCCGAACGGTATGGACTTTCTAACATTTAAAAGTATAATGAACGGTTATTTCATATTGAACATCATAACAGTAGGCATAGCAGTAATATTCAATTTAATTGCCTATGTTAAAAGTTGTAAAAAGTCTACTATTGTCTCATTAATTATGTATTCAGTATCACTATTAATCGGAATTTTCGGATTTTATATATTAATACCATGTATCGCTTTAACAGGATTTGCAATACGTCAGTTAAATAAGGACAATTAAGTTGTATTAGGTCAAAAACAAAAAAATATTTTGTTTTTGACTTTATTTATCTACATAAAAAGCATACATTGTAAATGTTTTTTGGTAGATAATTATTGATTTGATATAAGTTAGAGTTATAATTAATGAACAGTGTTACAAGTATGTTTAATTTGATAAGGATAATAATAATTTTTTTTATTTTAACGAATATATGATATAATTGAACTACAAAAAAGAAAGATTTAAATGGCTAAAAAATGTTTTTTATTTATTTCTTTTGGATTAGGGTTGATATTATTATCGCTTAAAATATGTAAAAGGAGCATTGCAATTTTATTCAATAAGTTTAGCGTTTGGGAAATTGGATTTTTAATTTTAATACCATATATTGTTTTAACAGTAATTGGAATATCTTAGTAAAATAAGAAGTATTGAGTTGTATTTAAATAAAAAATAAAAGAATCTATTTTTCTTTAATTTTTATTAAGGGAGAAAAAATTATGAAAGAGGAAGAAATTATGAAAGAGGAAGAAATTATGGAAGAGATAGAAATTACGCCAAAAAAGAAAAATGTATTGTTGCTTATTGCATATATATTAGGAGCAATTTTGATAGTAATTAAAATTTTTGTACTTATTGTCACTAGTGTACCACTGTCTGGTTTGGAAGATTTGGAAACTCAAAGTGGTCCACTTGTACCTGGTGCAGTTAGTGGTTATCTAATATTGAATATCATAATAGTTGTTGTAGCAGTAATGGCTAATTTAATTGCCTATATTAAAAATTGTAAAGCGTCTGCTATTATCGCGGTAACTATGTATTCGATAGCACTCATAGTTGGATTTTTAGGATTTTATATATTAATACCATGTATCGTTTTAACCGCAATTGCAATATCTCAGCTAAATAAGAAATATTAAGTTGTATTTAGGTAAAAAACAAAAAGATATTTTGTTTTTGACTTTATTTAATACATAAAAAGTATATATTGTATATGTATTTTTGTGTGGATAATTATCGGTTTGATGTAAGTTAGAGTGTAATTAATAAATTGTTTTACAAGTATGTATAATTTGATAAGGATAATGATAAGATGTTTTTATTTTATCGAATATGTGATATTATTGAGAGGTAAGAAGGAGAAGTTTAATGACTAAAAAGAAAAATATCTTGTTGCTTATTTCTTTTGGATTAGGGTTGGGATTATTGTTGCTTAAAATATATATTTTGTTTTTTGCAGTTTCAGTGATTGTTTCTACGATGACCTCTACTATTTGGATTTTAGCGAGATACATATTATTTTTTTCATTTTTAGGATTATTTACATTATTTGTGGCAATAGTCTTAAATTTCTTAGCATATTTTAAAAATAATTTGAAATGTATAAAAGGAGCATTGGTGTTTTATTCAATAAGTTTAGTATTTGGAATAACTGGATTTTTAATTTTAATACCATGTATTATTTTAACAACAGTTGTATTGAGAAAATTAAATTCAAAAAGAGAAATATTTTAGTATTTGTCGCTTTTTATGGAGTAGTATAACACTGTTTTATTTGTTGAAGGTATTCGGAATACAATATATCAACAGTAGCATGCTATTTAGTGTTATAATAGTACAACATATTTAAAATATTGAACAATTAAGGTAGGAACATTTATTATTTGGCTAGTGATTAAAATATTGAAATTATATAAACATAAAAAAATGATTAATGAATTTGAAAAGAGTGAAAAATTGGTAAATGATATTAAATTAATAGTGATTTAATAATCATTGAATTTATATTAAAAAATTTATTGTACAATAATTTATTAAATTTATTACGTTAATGACAATATAAATTATCGTTAAAAACAGTGATGTTATCTAACGATTAAAGGAGAAATAAAATATGTTAGAAAAGAAAAAAATCGTTTTCATTGTTTCTTTTATATTCGGATTTGGATTATTGATTTTTAAGACATACTTTTTATTTTTTGAAGCAAAATTATCAGATAGAGAGAGCTTTTTAAATTTACTAATTTTGCTGATAGCTCAAACGATATTAATTGTAGCTGTGACATTAAACTTTTTTGCATATATAAAAAACAATAAAAGATGTGCAGTAATAACGTTAGCTTTTTATTCAATTGCGATACTAGCAGTGTCAGGCATCGAGATAATTGCCTTGATACCATCTATTGTATTTATGTTTATTGGAATTAAACAATTAAATAATGAAATGCATTCAGATTAAAAAGGTCTCCATATGGACCCTTTTTTTTATTAAAAATATTAAATTATTGATCAATATTATTAATACTTGTTATTAATACTTTACCCCAACCATAAAGGCTTAAAACAAGTCCAATCAATGAAAATAGTGGACCTATACTTAGAGCGAATATTCCAAGGATGATATATGATAATGAAACAGGGTACTTAGTTTGAAATTTTGAATGAAGAATATAAAGAATCAGGTAAAAAAATGATAAATAAGGTACCAAATAAAATACACTTAAACATCCAAACAATATTAAAGAGATAATTGGAAAGATTCTTTTTTTATCATAAGTATAACCATATAAGGCATTCACTAAAAAGAAACTAAATATTGAATATACGAATACAATCTCATATTTAACAAATAAATCTATTAGAAATTTAAAAGTAGGAATATCTATTTTTAAAAAATATATAACTGCAATTGATAACGTTAAAAAATAATAAATTATGGTAATAATAGAAATACAAAATATTAAGATATTAGATAATTTTCTCATAAAATCACTTCCTTGAATAATTTTTAGTAGCACCAATTAAATCAAGACGATCAGTCTTAATTAGTGCTTCTTTAATTAGTGAATAATTTTTAGGATTTTTGTACTGCATTAAAGCACGTTGCATCATTTTTTCTCTTCCTGTTGGGACATATATTTTTTCCATTGTTAACGGATTCACTTTGGTATAATACATAACCGTACTCAAAGTGCTAGGTGTAGGATAAAAATCTTGAACTTGTTCAGGATACTGATTGTTTTTATTTAAGTACTGCATTAGTTCAATACTACTATTTAAATCACAACTAGGGTGAGAACTCATCAAATAAGGGACAATATATTGTTTTTTGCCTAGTTTTTTATTTAATGTTTTAAAATCTTTTACGAACTGATCATATATTTCAATATTAGGTTTGCCCATGCAACTCAATACTTTTTTGGAAATATGCTCAGGAGCAACTCGCAATTGCCCTGACACATGATGTTCTACTAATTCTTTAAAGAAACTTTTATCTTTATCCAGCATTAAGTAATCATAACGAATTCCAGAACGGATAAAGACTTTTTTTATTTTAGGTAAATTACGTAATTTTCTTAAAATACTTAAATATTTTTGATGAGTTATTTTAAGGTTTTTACAAAGTGGAGAAATACAAGATTTGTCTTTACAAGAACCCAGTTTTAATTGTTTACTGCACATATTGTCCATAAAATTAGCGGTCGGACCACCAACATCACTAATATATCCTTTAAAATCAGGAGTTTTAGTTAACAGAATTGCTTCAGATATTATTGATTGTTCTGTTCTAGCTTGAACTACTCTACCTTGATGATAAGTTAAAGCACAGAAATTACAACCACCGATGCATCCACGATTAGCAGTAATACTATTTTTTATTTCTAATGCTGCTTTGATTTCGCCTATTTCTTTGTAACTAGGATGACTATTTTTTTCATAAGGTAATTCGTAAATAGCATCGAGTTCCTTACAAGTTAAAAGCGGAGTGGGTAAATTTTGGACAACGTACCAATCACCGTATTTTTCTGTCAATATTTTAGAATTTAAATATTCAGTATTTTCATTTTGGATTTTAAAACTTTTAGCATAGTTTAATTTATCAGTTGTCAATTCAGTAAATGTCGGTAACTCAATATGCTCAAAATAAGATACATCTTTAGTTTTATAAACTGTACCGTTGACAAAAGTAATATCAGAAATTGAAAGACCAGTATTTAAAGATTCGGCGATTTCTAAAATAGAATTTTCACCCATTCCGTACACTAATAAATCTGCTTTAGAATCTAATAAAATAGATCTTCTAATTTTATCTTGCCAGTAATCATAATGAGCTAACCTTCTTAAGCTAGCTTCAATACCACCTAGAATTATTGGAATATTTTTGTATGCCTGTCTAGCTAAATTTGCATAGACAATAGTGGCTCTATCAGGTCTTTTGAACTTAATATCAGGACTATAGACATCAAGTTTTCTAGGTTTTTTATTAACTGTATAATTATTTACCATTGACTCAACTACTCCAGAAGTAATTAAAAAACCTAATCTTGGAGGACCGAATTTTTTGAAATCTTCGCAATCACGATAGTTAGGTTGTGCTAAAATACAAACTTTATACCCACTATTTTCTAAAACTCTAGAAATTATGCTAGCACCAAATGAAGGATGGTCAACATACGCATCACCTGTTACTAAAACAAAATCGGCATTTGCCCAGTTTCTTTTTTGCATATCTTTTTTATTTATTGGTAAAAACATCTTATCACCTACTTTAAGAGTATAACATAAAATTGTGATATTTTTAGTTATGACAAGAAAGGAAGATAAGTTAGTATGAAAGTACTAAAGTTATCTTTAAAATATTTTTAAATTTTTATTCGACCTTCTAATGCTCGCTTTAAAGTTATTTCGTCAGTATACTGTAAATCACCACCGACAGCCAAACCGTAGGCAAGTGTTGTTACTAAAATATCAGTGTTTTCTAATATTTTTTTTATATATAATATTGTTGTCTCACCTTCAACAGTAGCGTTTAAAGCAATAATTATTTCTTTAATATTTTCATTTTTTAAGCGCTCAAAAAGATTTACTAAGTTAATCTCTTCAATTCCAATTCCATCAATAGGAGAAAGCACACCGTTCAATACATGATAATAACCGTTAAATTGTTTAGTTTTTTCTAAAATATATAAGTCTTTGATATCTTCAACAACCATCAATAAACTTTTATCACGGTTATTATCAGCACATATATCACAAATGCTATTTTCGGTTAAATTATTACATATTTTACATTTGGAAAGTTTATCATTACACTCAATTAGAGCACTAGCAAAAGTAACATTATGCTCTGTATCTAATTTGGTTATGCTATGAATTGCTAACCTTTCTGCTGTCTTAATTCCAATACCTGGGTATTTAGTGAAAGCTTCAATTAAATCACGAAGCGGTTTTGGATACACTAGAAACCTAAGCTCCCTAGTCCACTTGTGAATTTAGCCATTTTAAGTTCTGTTTCTTTATTAATTTCATCTAAAACATTGTTAATTGCCGTTAGTACAGTATCTTCTAACATCTCGATATCTTCTTTACTTTCGATAGCCTCGGGGTCAATTTTAATTTCCACAATTTCTTTTGTCCCTTTTGCTTTTACATTGATGATGCCACCAGCACTAGCTGAGAAAATAGTTTCCTCTAATTCTTTTTGTGTGTTCATCATTTCTTTTTGCATTTGTTGCATTTTTTTTATCATACCTGGATTCATTTTTAATCACTCCTAATCAATTTTTACCATGTTTTCACCAAAAATATTAATGGCATCTTTTACTATTTTTGATTTTTCTATCCTTTTTCCATATAATTCTAACCCTTTAAATTTTAATTCAGTTAATCTAGGGCTTTGAATACCGATTGACAATTGATCTAAATACTCTTTACGTTTAGTTAGCCATAATTCTTTTGGCAAGGCAATGTACGAATAATCAATTTGATAAATAGTGTACAGTAGTTCTTTTATTTTAATTGAATTTTCAACTCGCATGACTCTGTTTACGCTATCTACATGATCTAATGTTACTAAAATCATAGTTGTGCTGACCGCGACCACTTCGCCTTCACAAAATTCTTTAATTAAACTGAAAATATTTACATCTGCTACAACTGTTAAACGATGCCACTTGTTGGTAATTGTTTTTAAATTATTTATAGCATCCTGCTTATTATTTATAGCATATGTTAAAACATCACTAATTCTCTGAATTTCATATAAATTAATTGAATTTACTGAAGGAACATTATCAGCAAAAACATTTTTTGAGAATTCTTTTTTGATAGTAGATTTTGAGTCTGGGGGACTATGCTCAGTTACACCGATAAAATCAATAATTTTTTCCTGTTTTTCAACTGTTGCTTTAGCTGAAATACTTTTTGCAATTGGTTCAACAATTGTTTTAGGAATTTGATAGTTAGGGGTAATTTTTAAATTAACGATCTCTTTTTCTAAAACTTCTATTCTTTTAACTAATTCATTGTTGATTTTTTGGACCGGGTCACCCATCTTAATAATAACTAATTCTAAATAAATACGAGGTTTTGTAGTTGTCTTCATATTGATGTTAGATTCATTTAGACAATCGACATAAAAGAAGATTAATTCGTTTGTTAATTCATTTGATAATTCAGTAAAATCACTGTTGCTGAATATCGGTTTTTCAAAGAAAGTTGATTTTGCATTTTTAAAAATTAAGACATCTTTTAAAAAAATAATCATTTGATTTACAATTCTAGAAACTTCTTTTCCATCTTCGATTAAATCTTCAATAATTTTAAACGATAATACAATTTCACTTTTTAAAATATTAGCAAATAAATTTATTATTTTTGTTGTTGATACTGTTCCTGATATTTGATTTACATCATCTTCAGTAATTTTTCCACTGCCGTAAGATAGTGTTTGATCTAAAAGACTTAAAGCATCACGCATTCCACCATCTGCAGTTTCGGCAATTTGGTCAATTGCTTCTAATGAAGCCTGAACATTTTCTTTTTCGATTATTTCTTTTAATTTAAGTTTAATATCTGTCGCTGAAATGCCTTTGAAGTCAAATCTTTGACATCTAGAATGAATAGTAGCAGGTATTTTATGAGGTTCTGTCGTAGCTAGGATAAAGATTACATGTTTTGGAGGTTCCTCTAATGTTTTTAAAAGAGCATTGAATGCTCCGATACTTAACATATGAACCTCATCAATGATATATACTTTATATCTACCTTGACTTGGAGTGAATTTTACGTTTTCTCTAATTTCTCTAATTTCATCAATACCATTATTACTCGCTGCATCTATTTCAATAATATCATTGTAATAACCGTTAGAAATTGAAAGGCAACTGTCGCATTTACCACAGGGGTCTGAAATTGGATAGTTTGAACAATTCACTATTTTAGCAATTATTTTAGCAATCGAGGTTTTTCCTGTTCCCCGTGGACCACTAAATAAATATGCATGACTAACTCTATCCGTTTTCAAGGCATTTCTAAAAGTTTTTACAATATGTTTTTGTCCAACAACTTGATTAAAGTTAATCGGACGGTAAGTTCTATACAAAGCTTTATATGACATTTTGAGTCACCACCTATAAAATATTTCTAAAATATTATACCATATTTATTTTAATTTGTGTTTATAATTATAGTATTTTAGACAACTATATAGTAAAATTAATTATCTTAGTGGAAAGGAATGATTATTTTGTTAAGCGATACTATTTGTGCTCTATCAACCGCAGTAGGCGAAAGTGCGATAGCAGTAATAAGAATTTCAGGTAATGATTCTTTTGTTATTGTCAATAAAATCTTTAAAGGACAAGCATTAAACCAAGTTGAATCACATCGAACTGTCTATGGAAAAATATATGATTATGAAAATAATCAACAAATTGATGAAGTTCTCTTAGTAATATTTAAAGGTAAAAAATCTTTCACAGGGGAAAACACTGTCGAAATAAACTGCCACGGTGGAATTTTTATAGTTAGAAAAATATTGAATCTTTTGGTTAAAAATGGCGCTAGATTAGCAGAAAAAGGAGAATTTAGTAAACGGGCGTTTTTGAATGGAAAAATCGACTTAACTAAAGCTGAAGGAATTATGGATATTATCAGTGCTAAAACTGAAATGAGTTTAAAAGTGGCGAATCAAGGATTAGCGGGTGATATTTACCAAATGATAAACGATTTAAAAAGTCAGTTGCTAGATATCATTGGAATTATTGAAGTAAACATAGATTATCCTGAATACGATGATGTTGAATTATTAACAGCAAAAATTTTAATTCCCAAAATTAATAAATTATTAAAAACAGTTAACAATATTTTAGAAAAATCAGAAATTGGTATTTTGATGAAACAAGGACTTAAAACCGCAATTATCGGGAAACCGAATGTGGGGAAATCGAGTATTTTAAACGCTCTTCTTGATGATGAGAAAGCGATAGTAACAGATATTGCAGGGACAACACGAGATATCGTTGAAGGAGATTTAACGATAAAAGGGATTCAAATTAAATTGTTGGACACTGCCGGAATCAGAGAAACAGTAGATGCAATTGAAAAAATTGGAATCGCAAAAACTAGAACTTGTTTAAAAGAAGCAGATTTAGTTTTATTGATTTTAGATTATAGTAGTGAGTTAAACGATACTGAAAAAGAACTCATCAGTTTTATCCATGAGATGAAACATTTAATCGTTATTAATAAAATTGATAAAGATAAAAAAATTGATTGTGATTTTGAAAATAACAGTGTCTATATTTCCGTTTTAAAAGAAAAAGGAATTGAAAAATTAAAAGAAGAGATTGGGAAATTTGCTAGTGTCGAAAAATTTGATAAAGATTTGATTTACTTGTCTAACATCAGACAAATTACTAAGTTAGAAGAAGTTAGCAAAGAACTTAATGCTGCACTTAATTCTGCCAATGATTCGATGCCGACTGATATTATAAGTATTGATTTACAAGAAGCATTTTTTTCATTAAACGAGATATTGGGAATTCATACAACAGAAGATTTAATCGACCAGATGTTTAGTAGATTTTGTCTAGGAAAATAAAAAGACACTTAAAGTGTCTTTTTGTATGTTGTTTATTTTATTTTTTATCTAAAAATTCTGCAGCTGATGCCATTAAACCAGCAATTCCTTGTAAATCACTTGGAATGATGATTTTAGTTGCTTGACCTTGAGCTACTTGTTGTAAAGCTTCAAAAGATTTTAAAGTTAAAAATGCTTTATCAGCTTTAGCATTTCTAATAAGTTCGATACTTTTAGCTGTTGCTTCTTGAATTTGAAGGATAGCCTCTGCTTCACCTTCAGCTTTTTTAATTTGCGCTTCTTTATTTGCTTCAGCAATCAGAATAGTAGCTTCTTTTTGCCCTTCAGCTCTTAAGACAGTAGATCTTTTCTCTCCCTCAGCTATTAAGATAGCTTCACGTCTTTCACGCTCTGCCCGCATTTGTTTTTCCATCGCATCGCGAATATCTTTTGGAGGCATGATGTTTTTAACTTCCACACGGTTAATTTTAATTCCCCATGGATCTGTTGCTACATCTAAAATTGCCCTCATTTGAGTGTTGATTGTATCTCTTGAAGTTAAAGTTTGATCTAGTTCTAAATCTCCAATAATATTACGTAAAGTAGTTGCTGTTAAATTTTCAATTGCTTTTAAAGGTCTTTCTACTCCGTACGCTAATAATTTTGGGTCTGTTATTTGGAAATAGACAACTGTGTCGATTTGCATCGTAACATTGTCTTTAGTGATAACAGGTTGGGGATCAAAATCAACAACCTGCTCTTTTAAAGATGTTTTTTTAGCAATGCGGTCAAGGAACGGTACTACGAAATGCAGGCCAGTTTCCCAAGTTCCTTTATAAGCACCTAAACGCTCAACTACATAGGCTTTTGCTTGAGGAACAATTTTGACTGATGATGCTAAGATAACTACCAAAATAGCTATTATAATAAACGTTATTACATATCCAATAATCATAATTTACTCTCCTTTATTATTAATTTTACTAACAATTAATGTTACGCCTTGAACGGCTTCTATTTTACAATGGTCATCACTGTAAATGGCTATATTTTCATTAACGCTAGCAGACCAAAATTTACCATCGACATAAACTTCTCCTTTGTTATCGAGAGTTATATCTTTAGTTACTTTTACTATTTGGCCGATTACTCTATCGAAATTAGTGATTTTTTTATGCTTTATTAAATACTTGCTAGCTATTCGCCTAGTATATAATATCAAGATTGCACTTAATAGGAGAAATACTATAATTTGAATGAATGGGTCAACACCAAGGATTGCCAGTATTAGAGGAATAACTGCGGCTATCGAAAACCAAATGCTCACTAACCCCAAAGACATAAGTTCAACTATAATACCGATTATTATTACAATTCCCCAAAATATTATAGCAATTGATTCTATTGGAATTTCCATTATTAAAACCTCCTTTATTTAGATGACTATAAAATAATCAAAAATTTCCATACTATATTATACAATAAAACTAGGAAATATCAAACAATTTAGTAGTTATTTTTAATTAAAATTCTTTTAATCTCTGGGAAATTAAAAGGCTTTATAAAAATTTTTTCTATTTGTGCGGGATTTCCTTTAAAAATAAATATTTTGTCACTCAAGAAAATTGCCTCATTTAAATCATGAGTTATAAAGAGAACAGTTACATTTAAGATTTTAGTTATCTCTTTTAACCAATTGTACATTTTTTCTTTTGTTAAAAAATCTAAACTAGCAAAAGGCTCATCTAGTAACCACAAAGTTTTGTTGCTGATGTAATTTCGATAAAGATTGGCCCGTTGCTTTTCTCCACCAGATAGTTGAGAAGGGTATTTTTTTAATAAATTTTTTAAATTGAATATTTTTAAAATGGGCTCCGTTATCGGAAAACTATCAGGCGCTAATTTTTGAAAAAAAGTAATGTTTTCTTCAATTGTCATCCAAGGTAATAGTAAATCTTTTTGATTTACATAGCCAATTTTTTCAGTTGAAACCACTGTTCCCTGATAAGAGGTTAAGTTGCAAATGATATCAAATAAAGTAGATTTTCCCACTCCACTTTGACCGACGATTGAAATAAATTCTTTTCTCCTAATATTAAATGAAATATTTTTTAAAACAGGATGCTCAAAAGATTTAGACACATTGATTAATTCAAGAACATTATTTGATGAATTCATTAGTATATAATTCCTCCACATCTATTTCTGTCTGAACAATATTATTTTGAGACATCCAATTATAAAAATTTTGCCATACATCTTTTTTCATCAATCCTAATCTACCATCTTTTGCATATTGTTCACTTAAATAAATTTGGGAATGTTTTAAATGTTCTAGGTCATATTCAGGAGCATATTTATGTAATATTTCTGCGCTTTCAATAGGATTATCAATTGCGTATAAATATCCTTTATTTAAGGCAGTAAGAAATTTTTCAGCTAATTCTTGATCAACATTTTTATTGCTGGCGATGACCGGGGTATAAAAATTAAGGGCCTCATCAATCTCTTGTAAATACAAGAAGCTGTAATCTTCATCAATGCCTTTACTGATGGCATTTGTCATATCCCAACCATAAAATACCCATTGAAAGTCAATTTCTCCTGCTAAATTTTGAAAAACATTATCGTTACTAAGAACAATACTGTCGATAGAATTTTCAGGTAAATTATTGTTTTTGATAATTGTTTTGATAATTGCTTCTTCAATTGGTGAATTCCAAGTACCGTAAGTTTTACCAGCTAAATCTTGAACAGTTTGGATCTTGTTTTTTTTATAAATTAATCCTGAGGTATTGTTTTGGACTACCGCATAAATTGCTTGGATTGGTAAGGGGTCTGTGCTTGAGTGGGCATAAATAATATTTTCTTCATAACTGTAGGCGAAATCAACTTTGTTTAATGCTACTGCACTTAACGGTTCACTAGTTGCTGCTTCAATTATAGAAATGTTTAAATTTTCATCTTCAAAGAAATTTTTTTCTAAAGCAACGTATAATCCAGTATGATTAGTATTAATTAAATAATCTAACTGGACAGTAACAACTGTTTTATCGATGTTGTTTTTACAACCAGTTAAAACTAAGAGACTAAAAAACAACAAACTAATTTTTTTCATATAAAAAATACCTTCTTTCAATTATTATTATTATTTTGAATGAAATATAACTAATCAACATTGTAAGGATAATTATAGCGAACGAATATTCGAGTTTAAAACCTCTTTGATACTTGAGTAAGGCTAAGCCAATTCCATAACGTCCACCCATCATTTCAGCAAAAATAGCACCGATAAAACTATAAGTAATCGCAATTTTTAAACCAGCAAAAAGCGGTTTAATCGAGCCTTTGAATTTCACATAGTAAAAAATTTGCTTATGGGAGGCTTGATAAATTTTCATCAATTTAAAATAATCTTTGTCAATACTTTTATAGCCTTGAAGTAAATTAACAATTATCGGAAAAAAGCAAATCATTACTACAACTAAAATTTTAGGAAAGACACCATATCCAAACCATAGTGCAAATAATGGAGCTAAAATTATTGTGGGAACTGATTGCATAGCTATCAAAATTGGATAAAATATTTTTTCCAATAGTAAATATTTATCAATTAAATAACTAAAGAATATTGCTAAAAAAATAGATAGAGTAAAACCGAGTAGGGCAATAGAAAAAGTATGTAAAAAATCAATCTTATTTATTTTTAAAACTTCAATCATTGCGATAGCGACTTTAGTGGGAGAGGGAAAAATATAACTAGGAACATCAAAAATATTTAAAAAAATTTGGAGTAGGACTAAAAAAATTACTAAAAATAAAAAAGTAAAATTAAGATGTTTGTTTTTAAACGAAAACATAGCAAAACTCCTCTCAATAAAAAAAGTCTATGCAATTACTGGCATAGAGAAGTTGTCATCGATAAACTTTTAGTTAAGAAAAATAAAATTTTGCTTAACAATCAATTTCCCTTCGTTCGAATTAACGAGTGCAGGTTCAAAGAGTTTAATCTCAGCCAATTAATTTTGGCACCTCTAATTGCTAGTAAATTATAGCATTTAGTATCAATAATTGCAATCAAGCGTAATATTTTTTGACAGAAGATGTATAATAGTAATATAAAATTTGAAATATAAAAATTAATTTTATATTGTACATTTAAATATTATAATATATAATTATAAGTATTGATGGAGGATTATCATGAAAAATTATAAAATACGCATTTTCATATGGACTGTTGTAGCAATTTTTTTAATATTTTTAGTCGGAAAAATATCTTATGATAAGGGTACAACTAAAATTGACTGGGAAAGTGTAATAAAAAATAAAACAAATGATCAAATTGCATTAGAAGTTCTAGAAATTACTAGTTACAAATATGTTGAAGACCCATTGATTCAAGAAAAAACAGATGACTATAAATTCAAAGTGCATTTAGCAACATTTGATGAAGATAAATTCAATACAGGGCTGTATATATCGTTTACCGATTATAAAAATGATGCTGAAGGAAATATGGAATTAGGGCACGTTGATTTCGGACTTTATTGTAGAGAAAGTGATGGCTCTGAAAGAAGGATTGATTCTGATAGATTAGAGGTAGTTAAAGGAACAAATATCCAAATCGCAATGTTAGATTTAGATACTGATGAACTCGGAAGACACGAGGCTTCCGAGGGTCACGAGGGTTTTCCCTCACCGTGTGGAACAGAAGACTTTCAACTAGTAGTAGGAAGTTTAAATGGAGGAGAATTATATAGAACTGCACTAAATGATTATTATGATGTAGGTCATTATTTTTCGGTAGCAAGATTACAACAGCATCCTGATTTTGTTTTATCAGAAGGTTATGCTAATGATATATCAAACACAAAATACGATAAAAGTTTATCAGCAGGGATAAAAGGTGCTTTGATTTCTTCAATACTAATCATACCTTTAATATTTGGATTATACGCTTTAATAGAAATAGAAATATATGAAAATAATGTTTTTAAAAAATGGAAAAATAAAAAATAGTAAATAAATACTATTTTTTTATTAGAGGAATAAAATATGGAATTAAAAGAAGTTGAAAAAAATATAATAAAAAAATATCGTAAAGATATTTGGAGTAAGTTTACAAAAGGGGTAAATGAGTTTTGCTTAATTGAAGAAAATGACAAAGTAGCAGTAGCTATTTCTGGTGGCAAAGATAGTTTGTTGTTGGCGAAATGTCTCCAAGAGTTACAAAAACATGGACGAATTAAATTTTCTCTTGAATTTATAACGATGGATCCAGGCTTTTGCGAAAAGGATAGAGCAGGGTTAGAAGAAAATTGTGCAAATTTAGCGATACCGGTAAAAATAAGAAATTCAGAAGTTTTTAAAATCGCTGAACTTAAGTCTGGAACGGGAAAACCTTGTTATTTATGTGCTCGGATGAGAAGAGGGTTTTTATACAACTTTGCCAAAGAGTTAGGTTGTAACAAATTAGCATTAGGACATCATTTTGATGATGTGATTGAAACAACATTATTAAATGTGTTTTATGCTTCTGAATTTAAAACGATGTTACCTAAAATAAAAGCACAAAATTATGATAAGATGGAATTAATTAGGCCACTGATTTATGTGAAAGAAGAACATATTAAAAAATGGCGTGATTGTGCAGAACTAAAACCGATGAACTGTGGATGTACTGTAACTAAAAAAATAACGGGAAGCAAGAGAAAAGAAATTAAAGGTTTTATTGCTGAATATAGAAAAATTCATCCAGATATTGATAAATCTATTTTTGAAGCAGCTAAAAATGTTAATTTAGATGCAGTAATCGGTTATCGAATAAATAAAGAGAAGATTTCTTATTTAGATAAAAAAAAGATAAAAATATAGAGAAATGGGCTCAGCTCATTTTTTTTATTGGTTATATTTCAAAAAAATAGTAAAATAATGTTGATAAAACTGTGCTTTTATCATAGTATAATACGAGGTGTTAGTTAATGAAAAAATTAATTTTTATAAATACGAATAGAGGGACGAGTACAGAAATAATTAAAACAGCGGTTAAAATGGGTTATGAAGTTAATTTACTAACCGATAAAAATATTGATTTAGCTGATGTTAGCGTTTATAAAACTGAACTAACTTATCAAAAAATAATTAATACAATTAACAATAATAAATTAAATAATGATTTAGGAGGAATATTTAGTTTTGCTGATGGTTATGTCTATTTAGCAGCAAAAGTAGCAGATTATTTTAAAGTTTCATTTTTGAATACTCCAAGTGCAAAAATTATGGAAGATAAACTTTTAATTAGAAATAAATTTAAAGAAGATGACTTTAATATTAATTTTTCTAAAAATTATTCTGATAAATTTACGATAGCCAAAAAAGCTAACTCATGTGCTTCTAAAGATGTTTTTTTAGTCAATAGATCTTTAGGGTCCAACTATTTTTATGAAGAATTTATCAAAGGCGAGCAATATTTGATGGAAGTTCTAATTAAAGATTATAAGCCAATTTTTATTTGTAAAATTAAACAAAATATAGTGAAAACTGCATACAATACTTTTATTGTAGATAGTTATACAGTTGATAAACTAGATCTTTTCACAGCGAATGAATTGAAAATGCTTTCGGCAGTTATAAAAAAATTGCAGATAAAAACACAACATATCCACATCGAGTATAAAATTAGAGATGGTGAAGTTAAATTAATCGAAATTAATCCCCGTATTTCTGGTTTTGGAATGGATGATTTATTGAATCATATCTGTGGTGAAAATTATTTAGAAATTATGTTAAACTGTTATTTAAATGAAAAATTTGATAGACCTAAAATAATTAGAGATGGTTATTTAAAGATGTTGTACTCTAATCAGCGAATGGAAATAAAAGATATCAATTATGACTTCGAAAAATTAAAAAAGGATAACATTTGTAAAGTAAAAATATTTTCCAAAAAAGGAGAAACTATTTACAAAATAAAACATATGGGTGATCGATTTGGCTATGTGCTGAAATCAGATTTTAAAGATAAAAAAATTATTGGATTAAATGTACAGTTAAAAAAACCAAACAGTAGCGGGAATTTATCATATTTTTTCTTGTTAATATTTACATTATTTACTATAAATAAACGTTAAAATTAGAAGACTGTAATTATTTACAGTCTTTTTGCTTAGCTAAATAAATAGCATATTGGATTAAGTATTCACTTTGAGTTACTTCACCACTGAAGAAAATAGGACTTCCAGGTCGCCAATTAACCTCATATAAATATATGTTATTATTTTCGATACCAACATCAATTCCCAATTCATTTAATTCATTATCGTAATAGTCATTTAATGAATTAGAAATTTGGATTCCTAGCAATTTTAACTTATTAAATACGATTTCAGCAGTATTGCCAAAATTATTTTCTAAAAAGGTATTAATATTAGTTGAATAGCCACCTTGACTATAGTTAGTAACATCATTTTTAGCCGTTGTTATTCTAGGGAAAATTGCGGTTAAAACATATTCACCAAACTCATTTTTTTGAGTGTGAATTCTAAAATCCATTAAATACCCTTGAACAGTTACTGAATTTATATACTGTTGAACAATATAATCTGACAGGTCTATTTCTTTTAAAAAATTTAAATTTGATTTTTTTTCTAAAAAATAAATTCCTTCTCCTTGACAGCCACTGCTAGGCTTCAGAACAATTTTTTTGTTTTCGTTTATTTTTGCTAGTTGCTCAAAGTTAGAAAATTTTTCAGTATGCGGTAAATACTGTTTAAATTCTAAGCGATTGTTTAAAATTTTATAAATTGCTTCTTTATCACCAATTGATTCTTCGGTAAAAGGGATAATTTCAGATAAATCATAAAAAATATCGTTTTGTTTTGTTGTTGCAGGAGAAGACATATTAATAATTACATCAGGAAAGGGGAATTCTTTTTGTTTCCAACCGTTGTCATAATAATAACCAGCGATTACTTTCTTTTTTAAATTGACTTTACTTGGAGAAAAGTAATAGAATTGTTGGTTGTATAAACTGGCCATAGCAGCATAATTCAAGACTCTTTTAATTTTACTGGGATGCTCACGCATATGAATAGCAGCTATTATCATTATTTATTCTCATCTATTTGGAAATTTAAAGTTTTTGAAACTTCTTTGATAGAATTTTCTAAATTTTCTATTGATGAATTACTGCTGATAATATAGGCTAATCTATCACCCATGTGTCTAGGAAGAAAAATTCTGTTTCCTTTTCTTTTTTTAATAAAAATAAAATCAATATGAGGAATCCTTAAAGATTTATTTTTTCCTGTGACTTTTGTAAGTCTTCCGTTTTTAGAAGATGTTAAAAATTTGATGTAAACATTAGTTTTTATTTTAGGTATGATATAATTTTTATTTAAATAAAAGTAAATTAACTGTTGAGCATAATTGATTTTTGTCGCCTTTTCAATTGCTTCAATCATACTATTTCCAGTGGGTCTAGGATTAATTTCAATTAGTTTAATAACATCTTGATTTATTTTGTACTCTAAATGTAACGGTCCATTAAAATATTCTAATTTCTGAATTAAAGCATTAAAAAATAAATCTTCTTCTTTCGTTATTTGATTGTTTTGATCTAAAATATAATCAGTTATAATGAATGAATTAGTATCAGAATATAAAATTTTTTGTTTGAATTTCCCAATTATATAAATTTCTTTTTCTTTTACAAATAGTTCTATTAAAAATTGCTCTCCTTCAATATAATTTTCAATAAATAAATTGTCTAAATTAAAATTTTTAAACTCTTTTTCTGAATGAATTAAATTTACGTTTCTCGAAGCACAAGAATTAGGATGCTTTAAAACAATTGGGTATTTTATAGTATTAAAAATTACATCTTTACTAGACGAATGTTTGATACTGTACTCCGTATCTTTAAACATTTCTCTAGTTAATAATTTATTTTCCATCACTTCAATACTTTTGGTATTGGTTGGATTAAAGCAGTAAAGGTCTCTTAATCTACTAGATAAATAGACATAGTTATCAACAAAACTAAGAATTGTTTCAATTTTGTAGTAGGGAATAATATTTTGTTCAATAAGTTCACAAATAACTTCAAAATTAAGGTTTTTAAGTAGAAATATTTTTTGTATTTCTGGGTATTCTTGATGTTTGTTTTGGATTTTTTCTCTATCAGTTAGTAAAATATTAAAGCAATTTTCTTTAAAACAATTCTTTAAAATTTCCCTACTCGTTCCGGATTTATTTGTCTGGATGTGGATAATACATTTCATCATTTCACCTCAACTTATTGTATGTATTTGCAATAAAGGAGGTTCATTTATATAAAAAATATTTTATTTTATCCAATTATATATTATAATAAAAAGGAATGTACTAGAAAAAGTAGTTAATATTTTAGAAAGTGAGGGATGGTATGATAAGAAAAACCAATAAAATAACGGTTGATGAAAAATTAAGAAAAAACTTACCGACCGTTGAAATAGACCCACCTGAAAAGGTTTATATTACTTTAATTGAGATGAGATTAAATTCATATGAATTGGATGTCAAAGAAGGAGATAAAGTAAAATTAGGAGAGTGCATAGGAGTTAAAGATGGTGGTTTTTTTACCGAAAATATTTTCAGCACTGTCAGTGGGACTGTCGGTCAAATAGTTAAAAAATTTAATTACTCTGGTAAAAAAGTAGAGTGTTTAGAAATTATTAATGATTTTCAAGAGACTAAAGCGGATACAATTAAAGAAAGAACTGACCAAGAAATTGCTCAATTAACGAAAGATCAATTTGTTGATATTATTAAAGATAACGGAATCAAAGGATTAGGAGGAGGAGGATTTCCTACTTATATAAAATTTGCGACCGATGCTAAAATTGAGACGATTGTTTTAAACGGTATTGAATGTGAACCGTATATGTCAGCCGATTACCAACTTGTTAAAAAAAATAGTTACGAGATTTTTGGTGGATTAAAATACGCGATGAATTCAATGGGTATTTCCAAAGGGATAATAGGTGTAAAAGAAACTAAAAAAGCGTTATTAAAGGCTTTAAGAAAAGTACAAGCTGAGCATTTTAGTGATTTAAATTGTGAAATTATTGAAGTCCAAGACTACTATCCTCAAGGATGGGAACTAGAATTAATTAAAAATGTTTTGGGAATTAAAATAAAGCAAGGAACGTTACTAAGTGATTATGGTTTAATTGAAATTAATGTAACGACAGCTGTAGCTATCTATAATGCAGTGAAATATAATCATCCAGTAGTTGAAAGATATTTTACAATTACCGGGACTGCCGTAAACAAGCCGTGTCAAATGAAAGTTAAAGTAGGAGAGTACGTTCCTAGATTAATTGAAGCAGCCGGCGGATATAAGACCAAAGAAGATAAAATTTTGGTTCTTGGAGGTCCGATGATGGGGGCTAATCTATTACTCGACGATGCAATAATTGCAGTTACTAACACCTCTATTTTAGTATTCGAAAAAGGAGAACCAGCAGAAGAACCGTGTATCAGATGTGCTTCTTGTGTCTATAGTTGTCCAACACTGTTACAACCGGTACAAATTATGAATGCCTTTAAATGCAAAGACATCGAGGCCATAAAAAAATTAAAGATATTTAATTGTATCGAATGTGGACTATGCTCGTACGTATGTACTTCAAAAATACATTTAACGGAATATATGAGAAAAGCTAAAAAATTAGCTAAATAAGGAGGGGTAAAATGGCTAGCAAAACAGGATTTATAAGACAGACTGCTCCTTATTTAAGGGAGCCAAAAGCTAATGTAAAGAGAATGATGTACGATGTAATACTTGCCCTAATACCCGTGGTATGTTTTGCGTTTTACAAATATAGATTAAATGGTTTAATGATTATTTTAACAGCAGTAGGATCAATTTGTTTAGCAGAATATTTGTATTATAAATTTAAAAAGAAACCAGGAACATTAAAAAATGGAACAGCTTTAATAAGTGGGATTATATATGCACTTACTTTATCTGATTCAATACCACTATGGGCTGTATTTACCGGTGGAGTAGCAGGTGTTTATTTTTCCAAATTAGTATTTGGAGGCATGGGAGCTAACATTTTCAATGTTGCCGGTTTTTCAAGAGTATTCGTTATGTTGAGTTTTGGACCGTTAATGCAATATAAAGTTGATACAGTTATGTCTTCAACAATATTAGGGATTGCTAATAAAACAACGGCAGTAACAACGTTAGGTAATGTAAGTTTATTTGAAATGTTTTTAGGAATTAATGAGCCAGGAAGTATCGGAGAAACCAGTTTTCTAATAATTTTATTAGCAGGTATTTTCCTAGGAATTCGTAAATCGTTAGATTGGCGGGTACCGGTAACGATTATTCTGACAGTATTTGGGTTAAGTTTTGCGGTATCATTGGCAACTGGTGGACCGCTTCTAACGTATCCCATGTTTACAATTCTTTCAGGAGGATTAATTTTTGGAGCAGTATTTATGGCGACTGATCCCATAACATCACCAATTACGGCAACCGGTCGGATCTATTTTGGATTTGGGATAGGGGCAATTACCTACTTAATTAGATTGTATGGAGCATTGCCTGAAGGAGTCGTATATGCAATTTTAATTATGAATATGTTTACCCCAGCATTAGATTACTATAAATGGTCTAATCCTAAATTTACTAAACGGAGTATTACAATTTTTTCAGCAGTAATTATCGCTACAGTTATTTTAGTATTGGTAGGTGTTTAGGATGAAGGATAAAATATTTATTGGCATAAAATTATTTTTAGTAGCAGGTATCAGTGGATTATTATTGTTTTTTGTTAATGATTTTACTGAAGATAAAATTCTTGAAAATAATGTTTCAAAAGAAGAGAGTAAATACATCTTAATTTTTCCTGAATCAGAAAGTTATGAAAAAGTAATAATTAATGCTGGAATCTCAACGAAAATTGTGGCTAAAAATAATGATGGACAAATTATTGGAACGATTTATTCTGCAAATTTGTTAAATGATTATGGAAATATTTCGGTTTTAATTGGGATAAATTTAGAAAATGAAATTGTAGGTATTGAATACGTGGAATTAAATCAAACTCCTACTTATGCGGTCAAAGTAAAAGAGCAACAATTTTTAGATAAATTTATCGGCAATGATACAAACACTAATTACGATGACTTTGATACTAGAATTGGAGCTACTTATTCGGCAACAACAGTGAAAGATTTAGTTGATTTAATTAGTAAATATCATCAGGAGGTAAATAATGAATAAAAAAGATATCTTATTCAGAGGTCTGATAAAAGAAAATCCGATATTTGTTTTTTTGCTGGGGATGTGCCCTTCATTAGCGGTTACTGCTACTCTTGAAACCTCAATTGGAATGGGATTGTTGGTGATTTTTGTACTAGCAATGTCTAATTTAGTAGTTTCATTACTTAAAAATCTCATACCTAATGAAATTAAAATACCGGCGTATATTGTTATTATTGCGACCTTTGTAACAATAATTGGGATGTTAGCTAATGCCTATGCTCCAGAGTTATATGCAAGTTTAGGAGTATTTATTCCCCTGATTGTTGTTAACTGTTTAATTTTAGGGAGAGCAGAATCATTTGCCTCTAAAAATCCTCCAGTTGAATCACTTTTAGACGGTATTGGAATGGGGCTTGGATTCACTCTAGGGTTAGCAATTATTGGAATTGTTAGAGAATTATTAGCAACAGGACAAATTGCTTATGGGGTGTATTTACCATTTCCTAGCAGTGGTTATATAATTGATTTCAACTTCATTGGAAAATTGTTTAGCAGTGATTTTAATATAAATAATTATGGAATAGGTGTCTTTGCTTTACCAGCAGGAGCATTTATTACTTTAGGCTTTTTATTAGCAGCGAAAAATAATTTTAATGCTAAGAAAGGAAGTGAATAAAATGTCATTTGCCGTATTGTTTACAGCACTGGGAAGTGCGATGTTAGTCAATAATGTTATTTTAATGAGATTTTTAGGTATCTGTCCATTCTTAGGAGTGTCTAAAAAGATTGAAGCTAGTATCGGAATGAGTATCGCAGTAGCATTCGTTATGATAGTAGCGACATTTGTGACATATATTATTTATTATATTTTACTAGTACCGTTTGAAATTGAATATTTACGGACGATAGCATTTATCTTAGTAATTGCCTCATTAGTACAATTGGTTGAATTGTTTATTAAAAAGTTTTCCAAAAAACTTTATAAATCTCTGGGAATCTTTTTACCTTTAATAACTACTAACTGTGCGATATTAGGAGTTGCAGAAGGAAGTATTTTAGCAGGATATAATACTGCGTATGGTTTTGGTGGAGGATTAATGATAAGTATGAGTGCAGTATTAGGAACAGCGTTAGGATTTGGATTAATAATGTTTGCATTCAGTACGATTAGAGTTAGATTAGATGCAATAAACGTACCGGATGAATATAAAGGAATACCTATTTCCTTAATTATTGCGGGAATCATGTCCATGGCATTCGTAGGATTACAGGGGTTGATATAATATGTGGGCATTTGTAATTTTAGGAGGTATCGCTTTAGTGTTAGGGATAGGGCTAGCAGTAGCAAATGATGTTTTGCACGTTGAAGAAGACAATAGATTAGAAAAAGTTTTAGAATTACTTCCAGGAGTAAATTGCGGAGCGTGTGGTTATCCAGGATGTGCTGGGTTTGCTAATGCAATAGTAGAAGGAGAAGTAGAAGTATTATCTAAATGTAAACCAGGTTCTAAAGGAACAAATTTAGAAAAGATCAGAGAATTTTTAGAAACTACTGAAGGACCTGATGGAAAGACAATAAAAGTAAAAGTTTAATATTAAGAAAAAAGCAACGTGACTAGTCATATTGCTTTTTTAAAAATAGAGGAAAAATCATGTTTAGAAAAAATCGTTATATTATTGAATTTGCTTTACTTTATTTGTATCAAACTAATAGTTATGGCTTTGAACTTACCAAAAAACTAAATAAAATAAATAAAGTTGCGAAAATAGATACAGCAGGAGTTTATCGAGCATTAGATAAACTGGAGAAAGAGAAATTAGTTACTTTTAAATGGGTAAAAGGTGATGGCGGACCTAATAAAAAATTATATTCAATTACTAAAGAAGGTAGCGACTATTTAGAAGAATTTCATATAGATGCAAAAAAAACTAAATTAGCACTTACTATCTTTACCGATACTTATCAAGCGATTAAAAACAAGTAACTATATGTTTTAAACATATAGTTTTTATAAAAAAATGTTTATTTTTTTGATAAAATGGAATATAATAATTTTATAAGGAGTGATAATTATGAGTTACAGTAAAGAAGATATTTTAAGATTCGTTGAAGAAGAAAAGGTGCGTTATATCCGTTTACAATTTACAGATATGTTAGGAAAGTTAAAAAATGTGGAAATTCCTGTAAGAGAATTAGAAAGTGCAATTGAGGGAAATGTCATGTTTGATGGTTCAAGTATCGAAGGATTTGGCAGAATTCAGGAAGCAGATATGTTTTTAGTTCCTGATTTGGATACTTGGCTAGTTTTAAGTTATGAAAATACTAAGTATGGAAATGTGGCTAGATTAATTTGTGATATTAACAGAACAGATGGAACTCCCTGTGAGTCAGATCCGAGATATATTTTAAAAAAGAATTTAACAAAAATGAAAGAATTAGGGTTTGAACAATTTAATATCGGAGTTGAGCCAGAGTTCTTTTTATTTAAAATTATCGATGGAAAAGTAAGTTTAGAATTTTCTGATCAAGGTGGTTATTTTGATTTAGCACCTATCGACCAAGCAGAAGATTGCCGACGTGATATTGTTTTAGAGTTAGAAAAATTAGGATTTTTAGTTGAGGCAGCTCATCATGAGGTAGCGAAGGGACAAAATGAAATAAATTTTAGATTTTCTAATGCTTTAGATGCTAGTGATAAGTTGCAAACTTTTAAATTGGTAGTAAAAAATGTAGCAAAAAGACATAATTTACATGCTACGTTTATGCCTAAACCTATTGAAGGAATAAACGGTTCAGGGATGCACGTGAATTGTTCGTTAATAGATAAAGATGGAAAAAACTGTTTCTATGATGAAAGTAAACCATTAAAGTTATCAGATATTTGTAAAAAATGGTTAGCAGGTGTTTTAGAACACGCAAGAAGTTATACGGCGATTACTAATCCGATAGTGAATTCATACAAACGTCTAGTTCCAGGGTACGAAGCTCCTTGTTATATTTCTTGGAGTGATGCAAATAGAAGCGCATTAGTCCGAATTCCTGCAGCTAGAGGGAAGGCGACAAGAACAGAGGTACGTTCGGTTGACGCCGTGGCCAATCCCTATTTAGCGTTTGCAAGTATTTTAGCAGCGGGCTTAGATGGTATTAAAAATAATAAAAAAGTAGTCGATCCAACATATTTGAATTTATATCAATTAGGCAGAAAAGAAAGAGAAGATTTAGGAATTGGTAATTTGCCTGAAAATTTAAAAGATGCTTTAAAAGAATTAAATAAAAGTGATCTTTTAAAAGAGGCATTAGGATTAGAATTTATTAATAAATTTACGAAAATTAAAAATAAAGAATGGGATGAATACAGACTGAAAGTTAGTCAATGGGAATTAGATAGATATTTAAATTTATAGTAAAAAAAAGGTACTGAAATTTTATTTCAATACCTTTTTATTTATAATTAATTTTATTTTTTCGATTTCTTAGTGGCATAAATAATATAAACAATAGTTCCAGTAATTATTCCTACAATTGCTGCGTATGGAATGAGAGCAATCATTACTAGAAATAGGGACTCTGCAACAACTCCTACACTTTCAATAGATTTAGAAAATGTATTCGTAGTTTTTTCCCACAAAGTATTTTCTTCAAATTGCTCTATTTCTCTAACATATAATTCTACTCTAGTATATTCAATTAAACTGTCGTAACTAGTAAGAGCAATATTTAATTGACGTAACTCTGTTTGTAATTGTATTGTGAGTTGCTCTAATTCAATAATTTCTGAAGTAGTGGCATCGCTAATCAGTTCTAATACTCTTGCTAATTTAGCTTCTAATATTTCTTTTTGAGTAATTGCATTTGAATGTGAAATAGTTATATCCTCAGTTGTTCTACTAAGGTGCATTAATTCGCCTTCTTCTGTAATTTCTTCCAAAAATGCCTCTAAATTTTCAGTTTTAACACGTAGGGTAAAATTTGAGGAAATTAAATATCCATAATGATTTTCGTCGCTGTTTTCAATAGAACCATCGTGACTATCAAGAGCAGTTTCAAGAGTTTCACGATATTTGTCATAATCTAAAGTTTCAATTGATAAATCAATTCGTTGAATTATGTTTCTATCTAAATTGTCGATGTCAGCGTATTCTTGATCAAGTGATAAAGCCATTTTCTCTCGAAACTCTATTTCATCATATTCATATGAGGAATCGTATGAATATCCATAATTATCTACACATCCAGTTATTAATAGCAATGATGTAACTGATAAAAAAAGATAAATAATTTTTTTCATTTTAAAACCTCCTTCATTTAAATTAGTTTATGCATCTATCAGATACATTATGTAATTATAACATTTTTTTTAAAATATTTCTATCTTTTTTAATATTTTTTCGAATGGTTTTTCGCTTTTTTTCCAGTATTTATAGGAATTCTTGAATTAGATTAGCATTTGATTGTAATATTAATTTAATTAGGAGAATCAGAGTTAAAAAAGTAAACGTATTAATATTAATGATAATTTTGATATTTTAAAATTGAACTAATCTTTGAGTAAAAAAGCAAAGAGGATAATTATTGAATTTAGATAAAAAATATTGATTAAATTATAGATTATTATTTGGAAAAACGCTTAAATCATTGATGATAACTAATGTTGAAATAGATGGTAAAGCTATATATTTATATAAAATGGTACGTTTACTATATTTCCTAAAGTTTTAAGTGAAATAGTATATTTACCTTTACTTAGATCGGTTATTTTTGTGAATCTGTCAGAATCAAGTCGGGTAATAGTTCTAACTATTTTATCGTTTTCATCAATGAATTCTATCATCTTCATGGCATTGTCTATTGAAGCATCTATGAATAAATCTTCATTATTATTAATATCAACAATTAAATTTGATTTGATTTTACTAGAATCTTCTTCGCTATTTTGTAAAACACCTTTTAGATGCATATTTGGATCTATTGTAGGTTTTTCTAAAGAATTAAAATAGTTAAATTTTGAAGGCTTGTTTGAAGAAGAAGGTGTTATTATCACAGAAGTTTCTCCGTAAGCTTTGTTGCGTATTATATTAGAACCATGAATAGCAACTCTTTCCATGTTTCCTCTAAGATCACCTTCTTGATCATATGCTCTTGCAACTAATACATATGTTCCATCACTTAAATTTAGATAATTAATATCTATCGTTGAATCTGTACTAACAATTTCGTTATTAACCAACCATTCTGTACGTGTAACTCCAACATTATCTGAAGCCTTCACAGTATAAATAGTAGGGCTGATTTGGGCTATTCTAACTGTAGGAACTTCATAGTCAAATGATTGTCTATTTTGCTCGAAAATATCCCAAAATAGCATCCTTTGATCTTCATCTTGTGCAGTGTTCATAAATGCATCATAAAATTCTACAGGTGAATTTAAAAGACTGCTATTCACTACATCATTTACACGATTAAACCCTCCTGAAAAAACATCAGCACCATCAACTACTGAATCAGCCAAGTCATGTAATACACCAGCGACATACCCTTCCATTTTAGCTCTATCAGAAAACATTGTACCATGACCCTGATTATCAAGAGGGGTTCTCCATCCACCTGTAGAAAGAAGCTCCAAACTTTCCAAATCCAAGCCATGATAATCAAGTGTGTTATCAACTTCAGACTTATAGTTGTAATTCAAATAGGTACTCTCATTTCTTATTTGTGAAGAAATAAAATATGCATACCCCTCACTATAAGCAAGTCCTACGGTTGAAGTATCTTTAAGGTTGTGATGTCCTCCACTATTTGCTGGGAATCCAATGTTTTTAAACATTATGTAATGTCCATATTCATGCAATATTACAGCACTATCAAACTGATCTGGATCAATATTATCAGAATCTATAGACATGTAATTATCAAAATAAGTACCTGCTGTAGAATCCGCTTCCCATCTTAAATTCAGTTGATCTATAGGACCTATTGTTCTCAGATGAAAATCATAACCCTCTTTTATCCAGTGATACATATTCATCACACTCCTTATTTCAAGGGTATCATCCATAATAAGTGTACCAAAATCATATGTAGAATTTTGTGGATTATTTATAATACTACTTTTCCAAAAATATGTATTCCTATTGCTAAATCCTTGGTCGGTAATTTTGACAGCTTCATTATCCAATGTAACTTTAATATAAAAATTCGTAAAATCTTCTAAATCTTGGGGATTCAATGTGACAGAAAAATCACCATTATCATCAGTAGTGGGATTAGCAAGGA
>JABENI010000042.1 GCA_013332095.1 Candidatus Bathyoplasma sp. NZ | reverse complement strand
TCGCAATAGAATTTTGGGAGAGACCGACTTAAACCGACTGCAATGATTTCCACTGTACATACCGCTGTAATTTATTTATGTTTCATCTTTGCCATGTTATTTTCATTTCCTTGGTATACTCTCTTTTTTTATCTTTTTTTATAATATCCCTTCGCTTTAATTTTATTGACTGTCCCTCTTTTGATTCTTTTTTTTTCCACCATAGTATTTCGACATTTTTCATATGAATGATTTCCTAAATCGTAACAGTAATAATATAAATGCTGAAAATTGTAACGACAATTTGCTTAATAATGCTAATTTTAATAATGTACCGATACTAAATAATTCCATTTCAGTAGATAACCATGAAGTATATAACCAAGATGATGAATGTTTGTATATCGATGAAGCTAATCTTTATAACAATTTGTTAACTGATATATCTTCACTTTCATTGGTGCATATTAATAGTCGAAGCTTACTAAAAAATCATGAGTCAATACAGAACTTAATATCTACTCATGCTCACTGTACTTTCAAAATTGCTGCTATTTCAGAAACATGGCTTCATGATGGTATTTCCCCTTCAATTGTTGAAATTCCTAATTATAAGTTTTTACATAAAGACCGGGTTAACAAGCGTGGCGGTGGGGTTGGATTTTACGTTCATCACGACGTTGATTACTCTATTAGAGAAGATCTCAATTTTTTGTCGAGTCACTTTGAATCTCTGTTTATTGAAATAACGAATAACAAACAGAAAATTATTATTGGGGTTATGTACCGTCCACCTGGAATCTATTCACCCACCTTCCTTGATGATATTTCTCAACTTCTTAATTGCATAAATACCGAGAACAAAACCTGTTTTATCTTAGGGGATTTCAATATTGATCATATCAAGTATGGCACTGATAGTTATGTAACTGATTTTGTTAACTTGCTTTACTCTTATTCATTTTTACCAAAAATATCAAAACCTACTAGAATTACTGAAACCTCTTCCACACTTATCGACAATATTTTTTGCAATGACCTTAAATTCAAATCTTGCTCGGGTATTATTGTTACTGATATTAGTGATCACCTTCCTGTTTATCTTGTTTATTTTAACAATGTCAGTAATAGAAATGCATATACCAATAATTATTTTGTGAAGAGAGATACTTCCCCTAGAGCTCTAAACGAGTTTGCTTCTAAACTTAACTCCATCAACTGGAATTTTCTTTATAACATTACTAACCCTAATACCGCATATGATAAATTCATGCATGTTATCTCTACTCTTTATGATAATACCTGTAAGTTTAAAAGGTACAAGAAATCTAATAAGTTTTTCAGAAGGTCTCCTTGGATAACAAACGGTATTTTAAATTCAATTGCACATAAAAATAAACTTTATAAATCTTATCTAAGCAAACCTACTAGTGCTAATAAGGCCAAATATTCGGCCTACAAAAATAAATTAACTACCACACTTAGACTGGCAAAGAAATCATATTATGCAAATTTATTTGAGAACAACAGGTGTAACTTAAGCAAAACCTGGCGTACAATTAATGATTTAATTGGTTCTAATAGGAATAAAGATGCCAATATTCGCATCCATCACAATAATACTATGCTTACAGACAGCACGGAGGTCGCCAAAATATTTAATGATTATTTTACCAATATCGGTTCGAATCTAGCAAACAAGATTCCCAGTTCTGTTTCTGGTTATAATGACTTTCTCCACAATAACATGCAAAATGCAAACTCCCTCTTTTTCTCCCCAACAAATCCTTCTGAAATTATCAATATTATTAATAAGTTATCAAAAAATTCATCCCCTGGTCTTGATGGTATTACTGCCAAGATACTACAGTATAACTGCTTCACTATGGCTGCTCCATTATCCTACTTAGTTAATCTCTCACTTACTAGTGGGGTAGTTCCCGATGGAACTAAGTGCGCTAAAGTTATTCCTATTTTCAAATCCGGTGACTCCACCGCTGTAAATAACTACCGTCCCATTTCTGTTCTGCCAACTATTTCTAAAAAAATTGAAAAAATTGTCTATAATCGGACTGTGAATTTTTTAAATAAAATGAATGCAATCACTACTTGTCAGTTTGGATTCCGGAAAAACTACTCAACTTATATGGCTGCTTTAGATTTAGTTCAATATATTACTGATGGTTTTGATAAAGGTGACTATACATTGGGCGTTTTTCTTGATTTATC
>JABENI010000024.1 GCA_013332095.1 Candidatus Bathyoplasma sp. NZ | reverse complement strand
TTTGTTTTAATTTCTTTGCTTATTTTTAAATTTCTTCCCATAATAAAAATACCTCCAAAATATATAATGTAATTTTTATAAATTACATGTCTACTTTGGAAGTATCATATCACTATGTTCAATAGGGCTTTTATTTTTTTATTTTAAACGAAATCGATTATTCTCTAATAACATCTACAATCTTTTATTGTTTGTAGATATTATTTGTTTTATTTGAATTAAAATCATATTTTAATTTCCACTTCTTAATCGATTTAGCGATTCTATTATTTATTATCTCTTGGAGTTTCCGTTTACTAGGAAGTTTAAAATATAGAGCATTTTAATTCTCATTACAAAATATATGAAGAAAAAAGAAACAAAATAAATTAAAACTATTAGGAATAAAATTTTATTTATAATAATTTTTATCGTACTATTCGATAATTAGCGACATTTTCAATTCATAGAGTTGACAAAAAAAATATTTCTAAAATTAACTTTTGTTTAGTCTTAATTCAGTAAAATTTATAAAAAGAGAAATTGATTTTCATCAACCTCTCTTTTAATTTTAAAATTTTTTTATATTCTTTTACAAATATCTTTTTTTAACAATATGGAATTTTGTTACTAAAGTATCTTCTGTTGTAACAGTTTTACTACTTCCAAACTCCAACATTCCTTACCCATGGATTTGCTGGTTCTGTTGGTCTTGTTGGTCTCGTTGGTCTTGTTGGTCTTGTTGGTTCTGTTGGTCTCGTTGGTTTTGTAGGTCTCGTTGGTTTTGTAGGTCTCGTTGGTTTTGTTGGTCTCGTTGGTTCTATTGGCAATATTGGCAATATTGGTTCTACTGGTTCTATTACTGGTACTGTAGTGGTTGCTGTAAATATTGCACTTACTTCTGTTGCTTTATTTCCTGCTTCATCACTTACATTGTATTTTACTACTACACTTCTTCCATATATTAATTCTACTTTTGCCAGTTTTAGACTTATTAAAGTTGTTCCATCTGCTTTGTAGTATGTTACTTCTATATCATCACTTACATCTCCATCTATATTATCATTTGCAGTTACATCTGGTGCTTCCCAAGTTCGAATATCTTCTGGATTTACTGCTACTCCATCTACTGGGTCTATTACTGGTGCTGTAATATCAAATGCTGTAAATGTTGCACTTACTTCTGTTGCTGCATTTCCTGCTGCATCACTTACATTATATTTTACTACTACAGTTATTCCTGCTATTAATTTTGCTCTTGCTGCATCTACATCTGCTAATTCAGTTCCATCTGCTTCAAAGTATTTTACTACTACTAGATTACTTATTTCTCCATCTATATTATCATTTGCTGTTGCTGTTGGTTCTGTCCAAGTCGCAGCATCTCCTGTTTCTACTGTTGCGTTATCTACTGGCTCTATTACTGGTGCTGTATTATCTACCAGTATTGGGTCTGCTATTTGTGCCACAAATATTTCATGCCCCCTTATCAAGTTTCCAGTATGATCCTGTATAAAATATTTCACCAATACATGTTTTCCATTGTACAATTCTTGTCTTGCTGCTGCTAATGTTCCCTCTAAATCATAGACCTCGTTACCCAGACCTTCTCCAGTTAGTTTAAAATAACTACGATTCATTTGGAATATCCCTACATTCTCCGTTATAAGCGGTATTGGGGCTTCCCAAGTTCCTATATCTTCTTGAGCTATTATTGTATCTTCTACTGGGTACATTACTGGTACTGTATTATCATGTGACCAAAATTTCTTCCATATTATCGTTTCATTTCCTGCTACATCACTTACAGTATATTTTACTACTACATCATTTCCTGTGTATAAGTCGGTTCTAGCTGCCTCTAAATCTGCTAATTCTGTTGTTTCGTCTACGTTGAAGTATGTTACCACTACTCTATCACTTATATCTCCATCTTTATTATCATATGCTGATGCTGTTGGTTCTTTCCAAGTAAAAGCATCTTCTGTGTTTACATAAGTTCTATATAATGCTCCTGCTATCATCAGTGGTTTTGTATTATCTACTGCTGTAACTGGTTCTGTATTGCCTACTGCTATAATTGTTACATTTACTTCTGCAACATTCCCTGCGCGGTCCCTTACATTATATTTTACCACTATATCTCTTCCTGCTACTAATTCGTTTCTTGCTGTTGTTAAATCTATTTCTGTTGCTAAATCATCTGCTTTAAAGTACGTTGTTACTATATCACTACTTACATCATATTGATGCTTTGTTATTGGATTGCTAATATCCGATGCTGTTGCTTTTGGTGCTGTCCATGTTAAAGCATCTTCTGTTTTCACTATTTCTCCTGATGCTTCTATTACTGGTTCTATATTATCACTTATTCTATGTAAAACATAAAGTAGACTTGCTTCTTCTGCTATATTTCCTGCTGTGTCACTTACATTATATTTTACTACTACATTTCTTCCTGCTGCTACTTCTTGTCTTGCTTCTGTTAAATCTATCAAAGTTGTTCTATTTATTTTATAGTACGTTGGTGTTGCAATCAATCCTGTATCTACATTATCTATTACTGTTGGTGTTTGTGCTATCCAAGTATCAAGATCCTCTGGATATAGATAATATATATTCCAAGCAATTGAAACTGAGGTTACTACTATTATTGGTGCTGTAGTATCTACTACTGGTTCTGCATTTACCTCTTTTTCTAAAATTGTTGGTGTAGTAAACGTTACTATTGTTAATGTTATTATCATCAATAAGTAACCTATTTTTTTAAAAATACTTTTTCTTTCTTTCATTAAAAACCCCTCCATTTTCTTTATTATTTCAATTATAACACATCATGGGAAAAAATGTTGTTTTTTTATCCATTTTTTTCTTTCGTTAATTGATAAGTAATAGCACTAATATTACCATTATTACCGATTTTTTTGCCATTGTCCATTTTGACTCAATTACTACTTTTTCATTTCTATGTTACTGATGCTTTCGGCTCACTACTATTAGGTTATATAACATTATTGTCTGTATCTAATTACATTGTTCATCATTATTAGTCACTGCGCATGATATTAGTATCCATTTATCTATACCATTCACTGTTCCAGTTTTATAGTTATTAACCCTTTGAAAGTTTATCCTCGCACACACTACTCAATTTTTCTATAATATTTTACTATTTTAATGTTATCAAAAATATCTCCTTGCTTATCTTTATCTTAATTTTATTCACTTCCACAAAATGTAAACCAGTAAGAAGTTTTCAAGATGCTAATATTTCTACTCCAATTATTTTTTCTCTATGAATATGCTTTAGATTCTCATCACCGAGTATATTGCAAGATTATCAGATATCATTAAACATCTCCAGATAATAATTCTATAAGATAGATTTCATTATCTATTTGCTTTCTACTGTTTCAACATTTTTTTCTAAGTATACATGCGCATTGTTATTATATGCGCAATAATATTAACAGTATACCAATTCATCTTATTCATCTTTTTTTATTATGAACGGCGTAGTTAATTGTATCCATGTTGATTCGTTATCAATACTGTACTCTCCTATGGATTCATCTGCAGTTAAAACTAACTAATCACTTGTGATTGTTGGTGTACAGTATTGGCTGCTGTAAATATTACCTCTATTTCTTCATAATTATTTGCATTATCTGTACATAATATAGTACTAATACATCTCTTCCTGCTGCTAATTCTCTTCTTGCTGCATCTAAATTTGTTAATAGAGTTCTATTTGGTTTGTGGTATGTTACCTCTATTCTATCACTTATATCTCCAGCTGCCGCATCATTTGCTGTCGTTGTTGGTGGTCGTTGCAATATCTTCTGGACTTACTTCGCCTCCTGTTACTGAGCCTATTACTGGCTTTTCAACATCTGAAGTAAAATATACATATAAGTCGCCTACATTTCCTGCTGCATCTCTTACATAATATACTACTAGTATAGCCGTTCCTTTTGCTAATCTGCTTCTTGCTGCATCTAAATCATACTCTATTACATGACTAATTCCATGGTACGTGACTGTTGCTATTAATCCTGTATCTATATTATCTGTTACTGTTGCTGTTGGTGGTGTCCAACTTAAAGCATTCTGTCAGTCCATATATATTTGCACATAGTTTGTACCTTCTTCAAATTGATGTCCTCTTATTTTTATTACTGGTGCTTCATGATCATATTTTGAAATAACTGCTGTAAATGTTGCACTTACTTCTACTGCAACATTACCTGCTTCATCACTTACATTATATTTTACTACTACATTTCTTCCTGCTCCTAATTCTGTTCTTGCTGCATATAATTCTGTTAATAAAGTTCCATCTGCTTTGTAGTATGTTACTACTATACCGTCACTTATATTTCCATCTTTATTATCATTTGCTGTTGCTGTATTATCTATTGCTGTATTATTCACCTGATAAGTATCAATGTTTCTTGCAAGGTCACTTACTATTACATCATTTATTCCATGGCTTAAACAAATATTACGTATTTGATAAGTTGGCTCTACAGTTACCAAGTTTCCATCATTTACTTGGTATCCTATAAATTTTTCATTAGATTCAAAAGTATATATTGGATTGTCAACTACATTTGCTCCTCCAAACATTGGACTTGAAATATCATCATCATTAATATTAATTACTGATCCAAAATTTTCAATCAGTATTGCTTTATTTGTCCCCTTTGTACTTGCACTAGAAATGACAACTTTATTATCTGTTGATCCTCCCGTGTTAAAGTTCGTTTTGCCAATAGAAATTCCATTCACATATATACTAGCCGCAGGTAATACTCCTATTGCTCCTGCTGTTTGAGGAATACGAATCTCAAAGTCTAGTGGTTCCCCAACTTTTACTATTGGTAGATTTACCGTTTGCGAACTTCCTATAGCAACACCATTATTACCATTTAGGACTACACTCCCATCATTCGTACCTATTTCCATATACTCACCTGAAATACCAATACTTAAACCATAACGCCTATTCGTAGTACTACCTGGAGTATTTCCGGATTCAAATTGTAATCCTACAAATGCACCATAGCCTACCGCTTGAGAATTCCCTGCATAATTTCCGGTATTAGGGTCTCCTATTCCGGCAGACGTATCTTTAGTAGGAATTATAACTCTCCCTCTAACAGACCACCATATCTGTATAAATTATTATAATCATATTGTTCCAATGGTCTAGTCGTGTTCAGGATAACAGTAGAACTATCATCTAACTGTTGAAGTACTTTTACTTGTTTTCCCTCAACATCAAGTTCATAAATTTTATAACATACTGCTCCCTCACCATACTCCTTCTTCCTGCTGTTAATTCTGCTCTTACTGCCGTCATATCTGTTAATAAATTTCCATTTTCGTTGGAGTATGTTACTACTATATCATAACTTACATTTCCATCTATACTATCATTGGCTGTTGGTGGTGGTGCTATCCAGTTGGAAACATCTTTCATTTCTAACACTGCTCCGTCGACAGGCTTAATAGTTGGTCCACTAATATCACCATAATATACTTTATAAGTATCAATATTTCCTGAAATATCACGTACTCTTACATCATTTTCTCCATCGCTTAAAAGAATATCAGTTATTTGGTAATTTGGTTCTACTGTTACCTATTCGTTATCATTTATTTGATATCCTGAAATTTCTTCATTAGATTCAAATGTATATATTGCATTGTCAACTGCATTAGTTCCTCTAGAAACTGGATGTAATAAATCAATATCACCAATATTAATTACTGATCCAAAGTTTTCAATAAGTATTGCTCTATTTGTACCACCTGTATTTCCACTAGAAATTATCACTTTATTGCCTTTTGATTTGCCTCCAAACGTGTTAAAGTTCGTTTCTCCAACCAAAATTTCATTTACATACATCTCTGCCTTAGGTAATATTCCTACTGCCCCTGCTGTTCCAGGAATACGAAGCTCAAAGTTTAGTAAATCTCCTACTTTTACTAATGGTAAATCTACAGTTTGTGAATCTCCTCCTATAGAAACATCAGCATTACCATTTAACTTTCAGACGTTACTATTTTCACATGCTCATCTGAATAAGTAATACTAAAACCATAACGTCTATTCGTCTGACTACCTCGAATCATTTCAGCTTCAAATTGTAGTCATACAAATGCACCATATGCTACATGATTATTTTGAGCAGGAGCTATAACTCTCCCTCTAACAACTCAACCATTACTGAGTAAATTATTATAATCATTTTGATCCAATAGTCTAACCGTTTGCAAGATTGCAGTAGAACTATTATCTAACTGTTGAAGTACTTTTACTTGTTCTCCATCAACATCAAGATCATAAATCTTATAACAAGCGGCTCCATTACCGTACTCCTTCTTACAATTTCCATCTGCATCAAATATATCTGGAATTATTGCCCCTGCTCCGTTAAATTGCCAATTAGCATCACTGTCCCATGGAAGTAATCCTTTAGAAGCGTAAAACATTAGGTTATCATTACTAGTTGCTTTTTCTTCAATTGGATAAGCTTCACTTAAATCACCTTCAGTATCTTTAAGCACTAACTGATGCGGCAAATTGTCTCCAATAGCAATAGTATATTCATCTTTAAAAGAAGGAATAATTGCTACAAATTCACCTCCATCTAGTGAGTATTCTACTATTGGCTCATTTGTTGTAAAAACATACTGTTGTGTTAATGTCCAATTGCTACCCTCAATATCCAATTTCCTCTCGTTATTGTAGGTATTCCTAATTTGCTCTAAATGTTGCACTTACTTCTGCAGCTTGATTTTCTCCATAATCATTTACATTATATTTTACTACAACATTTCTTCCTTCTCCTAATTCTGTTCTTGCTGCTGTTAAATTTGCTAATGAAGTTGTTCCATCTGCTTTAAAATATGTTACCACTACTCTATCACTTATATCTACACCTGTATGATCCTTTGCTGTTGCTGTTGGTGCAGTCCAACTTGATGCCTCTTCTGTAGTGACTGTTGCTCCATTTACTGGCTCTATTACTGGACTATATACAATAACAAATACATTTACATGGGCATTATTTCCTGCTGCATCGCTTACACTATATTTTAATTTTACAGTTCTTCCTGCTGCTAATTCTGGTCTTACTTCATCTTCTGTTAAAGGTGCAAAATCACTGAACTTGAAATATGTTATTTGTGCAGTTAATCCAGTATCTACATTATCTGTTACCGTTGCTGTTGGTGGTATCCAACTTGAAACATCCTCTACTTTTAAATATATTGGCAAGTAACCCAATAGCACATCATATCCTTTTATTACTATTACTGGTGCATCATTATCTAGTCCTGCAAGTGTAAATGTTGCAAATACTTCTGCTGCTTGATTTCCTGATGCATCACTTACATTATATTTAACTATTACATTTTTTCCAGATGCTAATTCGCTTCTTGCTGCATCTAAATCTGCTAATTCAGTTCCATCTGCATCAAAATAGTTTACCCCTACTAGACTACTTATATCGCCATCTACATTATCATTTGCTGTTGCTGGTGTTGCGATCCAATTTGAAACATCTTCTGTGTTTACTGATCCTCCTGCTACTGGGTCTAATACTGGTACTGTTTTATCTATTGTTACTATACTTGAATCTGTTGTTGTTGTTACTGGCGTGCCAGCATTCCCTGCCTCATCAACATATGTGATGTTAATTCCTGCTTCTCCTTCTGGAGTTTCTGCTACTATTGTATAAGTCGCTTCATATGTATCTCCACTTCCTGTTACTGTTGCTGTTTGTCCTGCTATTGTTACTGTTGGTAACATTATATTATTATCTGCTTCCATTGATACCTTAATTGTATCTCCTAGTTTAGCCATGTTTGGATTATTATTATTACTTTCTATTGTCACTGTTGTTAAATCTACTGGTAATTCTGTATCATATATAAATACACCTACATATTGTTCTATAGAGAGACTGTTTCCAGCCATATCAGTACAGAATGCAATAACTTTTACTTGATGCGTTTTATCTCCTTCTTCTACCGTATAAATTGCCGTATAGTTAGTTCCACTTCCCGTTACTGTTGCAAAATTTCCTGCTATCATAACCATTGGTATATGTACATCCTCATCAACTGTTATTGCTGCTGTTATCGTATTTCCTATTGTTGCGTGGCTTACGATTGGATTGTCACTTGATGCCGTTATCATTCGCAATAAATTTGGTGCTACTCTATCTACTGTTACTTTACTTGAATCTGTTGGTGCTGTTACTGCCAAACCAGCGTTCCCTGCCTCATCAGTATACGTTATGTTAATTCCTACTACTCCTTCTGGAGTATTTTCATCTACTGTGTAAGTTGCAATATAGCTATCTCCACTTCCTGTTACTATTGCTGTTTGTCCTGCTATTGTTACTGTTGGTGTTTGGATGTTCTTATCAGCAATTATTGTTAACGTAATTAAATCTCCTACTTTTGCAAATACTGCATTAAATTCATTGTCACTTTTTATCGTTACTGCTAGTTCTAATGGTATTTTTTCAACTATTGTTACTGTACTTGAATCTGTTGTCGCTGTTACTGGAACACCTTCGTTTCCTGCCACATCAACATATGTTATGTTAATTGCCACTTCTCCTATTGGATCTCCTTCTTCTACCATATAAACTGCAGAATATATATCCCCACTTCCCATAACTGTTGCTACTTGTCCAGCTATTGTTATTGTTGGTGTTTCTATTTTTTCACTAACTTTTATTGATAGTATAATTGTATCATTTACTAATGCGTATTTTGTATTTCTGTCATTATTACTTATAATTTTTACTGTTGTTAATATTGGTACAGTTTTATTTACTGTTACTGTACTTGAATCTGTTGTTGCTGTTACTTCCCTACCAGCATTATCATCTTCATCAACATATTTTATGCTAATTCCTACTACTCCTTCTGGAGTTCCTGCTTCTACCACATAATTTGCAGTGTATGCAACTCCACTTCCTGTTACTGTTGCTGATTGTCCTGCTATTGTTACTACTGGTATTTGTATGTTCTTATTAGCTGTTATTAATACTGTAATTGTATCTCCTAATTTGGCAAATGCTGTATTATTTTCATTATTACTCGCAATTGTTACTGTTGATAGTATCGGTGATGTTTTATCCACTGTTACTGTACTTGAATCTGTTGTTGCTGTTACTCCCGTACCAACGTTCCCTGCCTCATCAGCATATGCTATGTTAATTCCTACTACTCCTTCTGGAGTTTCCTCTACAACTGTATGAGTTGCACTATATGTATTTCCACTTCCTGTTACTATTGCTGTTTGTCCTGCTATTGTTACTGTTGGTGTTTGTAGATTCTCACTAGCTGTTATTAATACAGTTATTATATCTCCTACTTTTGCTGATGTTGGATCAATTCCATAATTACTTGCAATTGTTACTGATGTTAATGTCGGTACTGTTCTATCTACCGTTACTGTACTTGAATCTGTTGTTGCTGTTACTGCCAAACCAGCGTTCCCTGCCTCATCAAAATACGTTATGTTAATTCCTACTACTCCTTCTGGAGTTCCTGCTACTACTGTATAAGTAGCTGAATAGGTATCTCCACTTCCTGCTACTGTTGCAACTTGTCCTGCTATTGTTACCGTTGGTAATGCAATATTTTCACTAGCTATTATTGTTAACGTAATTATATCTCCTACTTTTGCTAATGTTGAAGCATTATTATCGCTTGCAATTGTTACTGTGTCTAATTCTGGTATTATTTTATCTACTGTTACAATACTAACATCTGTTGTTGTTGTTACTGGTGAACCAGTGTTCCCTGCTTCATCAGCATATGTTATGTTAATTCCTGCTTCTCCTTCTAGAGTTCCTGCTACTACTGTATAAGTAGCTGAATAGGTAACTCCACTTCCTGTTACTGTTGCTGATTGTTCTGCTATTGTTACTGTTGGTGTTTGCAGATTTTCACTAGCTGTTATTAATACAGTTATTGTATCTCCTTCAATTGCTAATGTTGAATTATCGTTATCACTTTCTATTGTTACTGTTGTTAATTTTGGTATTGTTTTATCTACTGTTACTATACTTGAATCTGTTGTCGCTGTTACTGCCAAACCAGCGTTCCCTGCCTCATCAAAATACGTTATGTTAATTCCTACTACTCCTTCAGGAGTTTCTGCTACTACTGTATAAGTAGCTGCATAGGTATCTCCACTTCCTGCTACTGTTGCAACTTGTCCTGCTATTGTTACTGTTGGTGTTTTTATGTTCTTATCAGCAATTATTGATACTGTAATTTCATGTCCTACTTTTGCTAATGTTGAATAAATTCCATTATTACTTGCTATTGTTACTGTTGGTAATGTTGGGAATGTTTTATGTATTGTTACTGTACTTGAATCTGTTGTTGCTGTTACTTCCGTACCAGTGTTCCCTACCTCATCAGCATATGTTATGCTAATTCCTACTACTCCTTCAAGAGTTTCAACTGCTACTGTATGAGTAGCACTATATGTATTTCCACTTCCTGTTACTGTTGCTGTTTGTCCTGCTATTGTTACTGTTGGTGTTTGCAGATTTTCACTAGCTATTATTGATACAGTTATTATATCTCCTTCAATTGCTAATGTTGGATTATCGTTATCACTTTTTATTGTTACTGTTGTTAATTTTGGTATTGTTTTATCTACTGTTACTATACTTGAATCTGTTGTTGCTGTTACTGCCAAACCAGCGTTTCCTGTCACATCAGCACACATTATGTTAATTCCTACTACTCCTTCTGAAGTTTCTGCTACTACTGTATGAGTTGCACTATATATTTTTCCACTTCCTGTTACTATTGCTGTTTGTCCTGCTATTGTTACTGTTGGTGTTTGTAGATTCTCACTAGCTGTTATTAATACAGTTATTGTATCTCCTACTTTTGCTGATGTTGGATCAATTCCATAATTACTTGCAATTGTTACTGTTGTTAATGTCGGTACTGTTCTATCTACTGTTACTGTACTTGAATCTGTTGTTATTGTTACTGGTGAACCAACGTTCCCTGCCTCATCAGCATATGCTATGTTAATTCCTACTACTCCTTCTGGAGTTCCTGCTACTACTGTATAAGTAGCTGCATAGGTATCTCCACTTCCTGCTACTGTTGCAACTTGTCCTGCTATTGTTACAGTTGGTGTTTTTATGTTCTTATCAGCAATTATTGATACTGTAATTTCATCTCCTACTTTTGCTAATGTTGGATCCATTCCATTATTACTTGCAATTGTTACTGTTGGTAATGTTGGGAATGTTTTATGTATTATTACTGTGCTTGAATCTGTTGTTGCTGTTACTCCCGTACCAACGTTACCTGCCTCATCAGCATATGCTATGTTAATTCCTACTACTCCTTCTGGAGTTTCCGCTACAACTGTATGAGTTGCACTATATGTATTTCCACTTCCTGTTACTATTGCTGTTTGTCCTGCTATTGTTACTGTTGGTGTTTGTAGATTCTCACTAGCTATTATTGATACAGTTATTATATCTCCTTCAATTGCTAATGTTGGATTATCGTTATTACTTCTTATTGTTACTGTTGTTAATTTTGCTATTGTTCTATCTACTGTTACTGTACTTGAATCTGTTGTTGTTACTGCCAAACCAGCGTTCCCTGCCTCATCAGCATATGTTATTTTAATTCCTACTACTCCTTCTGGAGTTCCTGCTACTACTGTATAGGTAGCTGAATAGGTATCTCCACTTCCTGTTACTATTGCTGTTTGTCCTGCTATTGTTACTGTTGGTGTTTGCAGATTCTCACTAGCTGTTATTGATACAGTTATTATATCTCCTTCAATTGCTAATGTTGGATTATCGTTATCACTTTTTATTGTTACTGTTGCTAATGTCGGTACTGTTCTATCTACTGTTACTGTACTTGAATCTGTTATTGTTGTTACTGGTAAACCAGCGTTCCCTGCCTCATCAGCATATGCTATGTTAATTCCTACTACTCCTTCTGGAGTTCCTGCTACTACTGTATAAGTAGCTGAATAGGTATCTCCACTTCCTGAAACTGTTGCAGCTTGTCCTGCTATTGTTACAGTTGGTGTTTTTATGTTCTCATCAGCAATTATTGATACTGTAATTTCATCTCCTACTTTTGCTAATGTTGGATCCATTCCATTATTACTTGCAATTGTTACTGTTGGTAATGTCGGTATTGTTCTATCTACTGCTACTGTGCTTGAATCTGTTGATGTTGTTACTACCAAACCAGCGTTCCCTGCCTCATCAGCATATGTTATTTTAATTCCTACTACTCCTTCTGGAGTTCCTGCTACTACTGTGTAAGTAGCTTCGTATGTATCTCCACTTCCTGTTACATTAGCTCTTTGTTCTGCAATTGTAATTAATGGTGTTACTGTTGGTATTGATATTAACGTTTCACTAGTTGTAAACTTTACTGTAATAGTATCTCCTATTTTTGCTAATGTTGAATTATTATTATCACTTTCTATCGTTACTGTTAGTGGTGTCGGTGCTGTTTTATCTACTGTTACTGTACTTAAATCTGTTGTTGCTAATACTACAGTACCAACGTTCCCTATTTCATCAGCATATGTTATGTTAATTCCTACTACTCCTTCTGGAGTTTCTGCTACTACTGTATGAATTGCACTATATATATTTCCACTTCCTGTTACTATTGCTATTTGTCCTGCTATTGTTACTGTTGGTGTTTGTATGTCCTCAGTAGAAGTTATTAATAAAGTTATTGTATCTCCTAGTTTTGCTAAGTTTGAATGAATTTTATTGTCACTTTTTATTGTTACTGTTGATAATATTGGTAATGTTCTATCCACAGTTACTGTGCTTGAATCTGTTGTTGATGTTACTGGATTACCAGTGTTCCCTGCTTCATCAGCATACGTTATGTTAATTTTTGCTACTCCTTCTGGAGTAGTTGAATTTACTATATAAGTTGCAGTATATCTAGTCCCATTTTTTATTACATTTGTTGCTTCTCCTGCAATTGTTACTGTTGGCATTTGTAAGTTCTCACTAGCTGTTATTGATAGTGTAATTGTATCTCCTAGTTTTGCAAATTTTGTATTAATTTCATTATTGCTTATTATTGTTATTATTGGTAATGTTGGTACAGTTTTATCTATTGTTACTATACTTGAATTTGTAGTGGCTGTTACTGGCGAACCAGCATTCCCTACCGTATCAATATATGTTATGTGAATTCCTACTACTCCTCCTGAAGTAGTTGAATTTACTATATAAGTTGCAGTGAATTTATGTCCACTTCCTGTTACTGTTGCTGATTGTCCTGCTATTGTTACAGTTGGTATTTCTATATCTTTATTTGCTGTCATTGATACTGTAATTGTATCTCCTTCAATTGCAAATTTTGGATTATTATTATCACTTTCTATTGTCACTGTTGGTAATGCTGGTATTTCTGGTATCGCTTTATCTACAATTACTGTACTTGAATCTGTTGTTGATGTTACTAACGTACCAGCGTTCCCTGCCTCATCAGCATAAGTTATGTCAATTTCCACTAATCCCTCAAGAGTTTCAACTGCTACCATATAAGTTGCAATATATTCATTTTCACTTCCTGTTACTGTTGCTGTTTCTCCTGCTATTGTTACTGTCGGTGTTACTGTCGGTATTACTATTAACGTTTCACTAGTTGTAAACCTTAATGTAATAGTATCTCCTATTTTTGCTAATGTTGAATCATCGTTATTACTTTCTATTGTTACTGTTGATAATATTGGTTTAGTTTTATCTACTGTTACTGTACTTGAATTTGTAGTTGCTGTTACTGCAGTACCAGCGTTCCCTGCTTTATCAGCATATGTTATGTTAATTCCTGCTACTCCTTCTGGAGTTTCCGCTCTTACTTTATAAGTTGCTTGATATATAGTTCCACTTCCTGTTATTGTTGCTGTTTCTCCTGCTATTGTTACGGTTGGTGTTTGGATGTCCTCACTAGCCATTAATGATAAAGTTATTGTGTCTCGCTCTTTTGCAAATTCTATATTATGATTGTTACTTTTCATTATTACTGATTTTAATGTTGGTCTAGTTTTATCTACTGTTACTGTACTTGAATCTGTTGTTGCTGTTACTGCCGTACCAGCATTCCCTGCTTTATCAGCGTATGTTATGTTAATTCCAACTACTCCTTCTGAAATTCCTGCTACTACTGTATAAGTTGCAGTATACGCATTTTCACTTCCTAATACTGTTGCTGTTTGCCCTGCTATTGTTACTGTTGGGGTTTGGATGTCCTCACTAGCTATTATTGTTAGAATTATTGTATCTCCAACTTTTGCAAATTCAGTATTATTTGTATTATCACTTGATATTACTACTGTTGGTAGTGTTGGTACTGTATTATCGTATAATGCATCTTTAGTAAATACATTATAAATTGGCATTAATATCCTCGGTCCATAATAATCTCTATTGTTGACTAAATATCCCGCTATATCTCCATTATCTAATTTTGTCTGATACCATTCAGTGGTAGTATATTCCTCATTAATAATTGCTGCATTTACCTCTTTTTCTATAAATTTTGGTGCTAAAAAAGCTACTACTGTTATTGTTATTATCATCAGTAAGTAACCAATTATTTTAAAAACATCTTTTCTTTCTTTCATTAATAATTCCCCTTTCTTATATCTTTATTGTCATTATAACATGTTTATGGTAAAAAATGGAGTTGTTTTAATATTGTTTAATGTTACGATACTAATATTAGTATATCACCAGTTTTTTTCTTATTGGCATTGTTCAATTACTATTTTTTCGCTTTCATCTACTCTAATTTTTAATGTTATTTTTTCTCCCTAAACTAATTTTTTTGATTTCAATATGTTGTTCCAACTAGACTTGTCTATTTCAGTTTTAATTGTTTTTTAGCATTCTCTATTTTTTATTGAATATTATTCCAAATTTATGAATCGGTACATTATTAACGAACAAAAAAAGTCCGTTAACTTTTTTTATGCTTATATATCATATTTAAAGGAGTAGCATAACACATAGTGTGTTTATCATTGGATTAAAAAATATTATGGAGTTATCTCAGAGTCCTTTAATAATACAAGAAAATCCGATAACCAATTCGGTGGATTATCATCTAAAAAAATTCTCCAAGAATTGCGTTATTAGAATATGCTCTTTTAAAAAAGGAGGTAATTTTAAAGAGATGTTCAATCAAAAGAAATAATTAGAAAATTATACTCAATTATTCAAGAATTCCAAAATGGATATAATGTTAATTCATTGTCTAAGTTTTTTTCAGTTTCAAGAAGTAACTACTACGCTTATATTAAACGTGGAGATAAACATTTAAATCAATATCAAGCGAATCTTGATAATCTAGATAAAGAAATAATGCAAATGGATAAAAAGTATCCTTCTTATTGCTATAGAAAGATAAATGAATATCTTTGAAGAAGAAATGGATGGATTGTCTCAGATTATCTATTCCATAAATGTTGTCAAAAATTAAAGATTAAATCAAAATCTAGAAAGAGTTATCTGAAAAGTGACTTAAGAGATAAATTTTCTCAGAAAAATTACTTCTTAGAATGTAAGTAAACTATTTGAAGTTATAATAGCAGATATTACAATAATATGGAATAATAATAAAATATGGTTTAACAATCGATATTGATGTATTTAATGGTGCAGTGCATCACTGGTTTAGATGAATTTATTAACACTCCTCAGAGAACAAAGAATATCTTAAAAAACAAAAAAAGAGAATGTATTAACTAGGACACGATTTTATCCACCGCTCAAGGTTCAAGATATAGTTCAAGAGCATCCCGAAAAAGTTCATAAAAATTATAAGATAAAAAAATTAATATTCCAAGCTAGAACTCCAAGAAATAATCAATAATAAAATTGTTAAATAACTGAATTGAGTGAGAATTAAAATTTGATTTTAATTCAGAAAAGCAAATAATATCCACCAAACAATAAAAAATTATATGTGTTCTTACAATGATATAAAATTTAATTTAAAATTAAAAAATAAAACCCTATTGAACATACTGATATGATACTTCCAAAGTAGACATGTAATTTATAAAAATCACATGTCTACTTTGGAGGTATTTTTATTATGGGAAGAAATTTAAAAATAAGCAAAGAAATTAAAACAAAAGTATGCAAGGACTACAAAAATGGTATAGGCGATTTTCAAAGTATTAGTAATTCATTAGGAGTTCATATGGACACGGTACGTGAGTGGTATGGACGATTTATAAAACATGGAGAGGATGTATTCAATCAAAATAAAACTAATAAAAGTTATACTAGTGCATTCAAAGAGAATATTGTAAAGGAGTATAAAAGTG
>JABENI010000023.1 GCA_013332095.1 Candidatus Bathyoplasma sp. NZ | reverse complement strand
ATTAGTAGAAGGGAAATACATATATGTAGAATATATTGTGTCTGATGTAGCAGGCAATGAAATATTTGAATATATATTAATTATTTCAGATATTACAATACCAGTAATAGACCCAGTAGATGATGCAGATGTAAATACAGAAAATGCATCAAGTTGGATAGCACCAACAGCAACAGCAAATGATACTGAAGATGGAAATATAAGTGATGATATAGTAGTAACATACTATAAAGAAGATGGAACACCATTGTTAGATGAAGAAGCAGCAAGAACAGAATTAGGAGCAGGAAACAAGGTAATAGTAAAATATAATGTAAGTGATGAAGCAGGAAATGATGCAGTAGAAGTAATTGCAATATTTACTGCAGTAACACCAGATACTACAATACCAGTAATAGACCCAGTAGATGATGCAGATGTAAATACAGAAAATGCATCAAATTGGACAACACCAACAGCAACAGCAAATGATACTGAAGATGGAAATATAAGTAATGATATAGTAGTAACATACTATAAAGAAGATGGAACACAATTGTTAGATGAAGATGCAGCAAGAATAGAATTAAGAGCAGGAGAAAATGTAGTAGTAAAATATAATGTAAGTGACATTGCAGGAAATGATGCAGTAGAAGTAAGCGCAACATTTATAGCAAAAGATAATACAGAACCAGTAATAGTAATAGAAGCACCTATACTTTATTTGGCAGATCCGACATTATATGTAAATAAGAAGAATGCTTCAACTTGGGAAGCACCAAAAGCAACAGCAAATGATAATGTAGATGGAAATATAAGTGATGATATAGAAGTGACATACTATGCATATACTTGGGACAGTATAAATTTAGCAACAGCAATAACAGAATTAGTAGAAGGGAAATACATATATGTAGAATATATTGTGTCTGATGTAGCAGGCAATGAAATATTTGAATATATATTAATTATTTCAGATATTACAATACCAGTAATAGACCCAGTAGATGATGCAACAGTAAATATAGGAGATGCATCAAGTTGGATAGCACCAACAGCAACAGCAAATGATACTCAAGATGGAAATATAAGTAATGATATAGTAGTAACATACTATAAAGAAGATGGAACACAATTGTTAGATGAAGATGCAGCAAGAATAGAATTAGGAACAGCAGGAAACAAGGTAATAGTAAAATATAACGTAACTGATGTAGCAGGAAATAAGGCAGTAGAAGTAAGTGCAACATTTACAGCAGTAACACCAGATACTACAATACCAGTAATAGACCCAGTAGATGATGCAGATGTAAATACAGAAAATGCATCAAATTGGACAACACCAACAGCAACAGCAAATGATACTCAAGATGGAAATATAAGTAATGATATAGTAGTAACATACTATAAGGAAGATGGAACACAATTGTTAGATGAAGATGTAGCAATAATAGAATTAGGAACAGCAGGAAACAAGGTAATAGTAAAATATAATGTAACTGATGCAGCAGGAAATAAGGCAGTAGAAGTAAGTGCAACATTTACAGCAGTAGATACAACAGTACCAGTAATAGACCAAGTAGATGATGCAGATGTAAATACAGAAAATGCTTTAACATGGACAGCACCAAAAGCAACAGCAAATGATAATGTAGATGGAGATATCAGTGATGATATAGTAGTAACATACTATAAAGAAGATGGAACACAATTGTTAAATGAAGATGCAGCAAGAATAGAATTAGGAAAAGAAAGTGATGTAGTAGTAAAATATAATGTAAATGATGCAGCAGGAAATGCAGCAATAGAAGTAAGTGCAACATTTAGAGGAAGAACAGTAACAAGACCTCTAATAACTAGAGGAAATTGGACACTATCTCAAGAGTATGTTTTTATAACAAATGAGCCGATAGTAGAATACTCACTAGATGGTGGGGATTTTATAGCAACAACAATTTCTCCTGTTGGGAATGAATATACTATTGCTATTGGAGACAATTTGCCGCATCAGTTAGTGCTTAAAGATACTGAAGGTGATTTAAGTGAAGCTTATCCAATTGAAGAAAAAGCAACTAGTAATGATAACCTAATGTTTTACGCTTCTCAAGGATTACTTCCATGGGACAGTGATTCTAATTGGCAATTTAACGGAGCAGGGGCAATAACTCCAGATATATTTGATGAAGATGGAAATTGTAAGAAAGAGTACCGTAATGGAGCAGTTTGCTATAAGATTTATAATCTTGATATTGATGGAAAACAAGTAAAAGTACTACAACAGTTAGATGACAGTTCTACTGCAATTTTACAAACGCTTAGACTATTGGATGTAGATGATTATAATAATTTATACAGATATGGTGGATTGGTTAAAGGGAGAGTTATAGTTCCTTCTGGAGATACTTATGCAGGAATAGGAGATCCTAATAATGGGAATTATGCAGGGAATGAGCAAGCGGTAGGATATGGTGCATTTGTATCATTACAATTTGAAACGCTTCCAAGTAGTGTTACGGGAAGACGTTATGCTTTTAATATTACTTATTCAGGTGAGCATGTGAAAATAGTTACGAGCGAAGGGAATGTAGTCTTAAATGGTAATGCTGGTGCTCCTATAGGAGGTTCGCAAGCTGTAGATTTACCATTAGTAAAAGCTGGAGATCCACTAGACTTTGAGCTTCGTATTCCTCAAACAGCAGGATCAGTAGGAGTATTACCTAAGGCAGAGATGTATGTAAATGAAATCTTTGTTGGAGAAACAAACTTTAACACATTTGGAAGCGGATCAAAAGACAATAAAGTGATCATTTCTAGTGGAAGTACACGTGGTACAAATAGAGCAATAATTATTGAAAATTTTGGATCAGTAATTAATACTGGTGATATTGATGTTTTAGCTCCAGTTTCTGGAGGAGCTAATGCAGTTGAAAATCCAATATATACATTTGAATCTAATGAAAAAGTTTCAGGATACCAAGTAAATGATAACGAATGGGTAACAGTAGAACCAAATTACCAAATAACTGATATTCTTTTAATCGAGGGACAAAATGATGTGAGAGTGCGTGATATTTCAGGAAACATTGCTACTTATAATATATATTATGGTGATATTAGCGGTCCTATTATTAAGCCTGTCGATGGAGCAATATTAGAAATGAAAGATGTTTCAAGCTGGACAGCACCAACAACAACAGCAAATGATAATATAGATGGAGATGTAAGTGATGATATAGTAGTGACATACCATAAAGCAAATGAAACAACTTCAATAGATCTAACAGTGGCAAGAGCAGAATTAGCAGCAGGAAGAAATGTAGTAGTAAAATATAATGTAAGAGATGCAGCAGGAAAGGATGCAGTAGAAGTAATTGCAATATTTACTGCAGTAATACTAGATACTACAATACCAGTAATAGACCCAGTAGATGACGCAACAGTAGAAACAGGTGATGTTTCAAGCTGGACAGCACCAACAACAACAGCAAATGATAATGTAGATGGAGATATCAGTGATGATATAGTAGTGACATATCATAAAGCAAATGAAGCAACTTCAATAAATCTAACAGCGGCAAGAATAGAATTAGGAGCAGGAAGAAATGTAGTAGTAAAATATAATGTAAGAGATGCAGCAGGAAATGCAGCAACAGAAGTAAGTGCAATATTTAGAAGAATAAGAACAGGAATACTTACAATAACGAGAGGAAATTGGACGTCAACTCAACAATATGTCTTTACAACAAATAAGCCAATAGCAGAATATTCACTAGATGGAAATGATTTTATAGCAATTGACTCTCCTGTTGCTGGTGAATATACTATTACTATTGGAGATGATTTACTACATCATTTAGTGCTTAAAGATGCTGAAAATGATTTAAGTGATGCATTGCCAATTGAAGCAAAAGCAACTAGTAATGATAACTTAATGTTTTATGCTTCTAAAGGATTACTTCCATGGGACTATGATTCTAATTGGAAATATAGTGGAACTGGATCAATAACTCCAAATATATTAGATGCAGACGGAAATTGTAAGAATGAATACGGTGAGGGAGCAGCTTGTTATAAGATTTATAATCTTGAAATTGATGGAGAACAAGTAAAAGTACTCCAACAGTTAGATGATAGTTCTAGCATTATCTTAGAAACGAGTAAACTATTGGATCTAGATGATTATAATAATTTATACAGTAATGGTGGATCTGTTAGAGGGAGAGTTACACTTCCTTCTCATGATACGTATGCAGGAATAGGAGATCCTAATAATGGGAATTATGCAGGAAATTCTCAAGCGGTAGACTATGGTACATTTGTAGGATTAAGATTTGCAACGTATACAGGTGGTAGTAAAAGAAGTTATAATTTTGATATTACTTATTCAGGTGAGTATGTAAAAATAAGGATACCTGGTGGAGTAAATATAGTTCTAAATGGAGATACTAATGTTCCTGCTATTGGAGATTCGCAAACTGTAGATGCACCATTAGTAAAAGTTGGAGATCCACTAGACTTTGAGCTTCGTATTCCTAAAACAGCAGGAGCAATATGGATATTACCTAAGGCAAGGATATATGTGAATGGAAGTTATGTTGGAAAAACGGACTTTGGCACATTTGGAGGTGGAATAATGAATAATAGAGTGATCATTTCTAGTAAAAGTGCAAATGCTACAAATAGAGCAATACTTATTGAAAACTTTGGGATAAATATTAATACTGGTGACATTGATGTCTCAGTTCCAATTTCTGGAGGAGCTGAGGTAGTTGATAATCTAATATATACTTTTGAATCTAATGAAGAAGTTTCAGGATACCAAGTAAATGATGAAAATTGGGTAACTGTAGAATCAACTTTCCAAATAACTGATATTCTTTTAAACTACGGACAAAATGATGTAAGAGTACGTGACCTTTCAGGAAATATTGCTACTTATGATATTTATGTTAATAATATTAATCCTACTATTAAACCTATCTATGGAGAAATATTAAATATGGAAGATGTTTTAAGCTGGACAGCACCACCAACAACAGCAAATGATATTGAAGGTAGAGATATAAGTGATGATATAGCAGTAACATACTACAAAGCAGATGGAACAACTTTAATAGATATAACAGCAGCAAGAACAGAATTAGCAGCAGGAAGAAATGTAGTAGTAAAATATAATGTAAGTGATGTAGCAGGTAATGTTGCAGATGAAGTAATTGCAACATTTACAACCCCAATAGGAAAAATGCCTATAATAACGAGAGGAAATTGGACGTCAGCTCAACAATATGTCTTTACAACAAATGAGCCAATAGCAGAATATTCACTAGATGGAAATGATTTTATAGCAATTGACTCTCCTGTTGCTGGTGAATATACAATTACTATTGGAGATGATTTACTACATCAGTTAGTGCTTAAAGATGCTAAAAATGATTTAAGTGATGCATTGCCAATTGAAGCAAAAGCAACTGGTAATGATAACTTAATGTTTTATGCTTCTAAAGGATTACTTCCATGGGACTATGATTCTAATTGGAAATATAGTGGAACAGGGTCAATAACTCCAAATATATTAGATGCAGACGGAAATTGTAAGAATGAATACGGTGAGGGAGCAGCTTGTTATAAAATTTATAATCTTGAAATTGATGGAGAACAAGTAAAAGTACTCCAACAGTTAGATGATAGTTCTAGCATTATCCTAGAAACGAGTAAACTATTGGATCTAGATGATTATAATAATTTATACAGTAATGGTGGATCTGTTAGAGGGAGAGTTACACTTCCTTCTCATGATACGTATGCAGGAATAGGAGATCCTAATAATGGGAATTATGCAGGAAATTCTCAAGCGGTAGACTATGGTACATTTGTAGGATTAAGATTTGCAACGTATACAGGTGGTAGTAAAAGAAGTTATAATTTTGATATTACTTATTCAGGTGAGTATGTAAAAATAAGGATACCTGGTGGAGTAAATATAGTTCTAAATGGAGATACTAATGTTCCTGCTATTGGAGATTCGCAAACTGTAGATGCACCATTAGTAAAAGTTGGAGATCCACTAGACTTTGAGCTTCGTATTCCTAAAACAGCAGGAGCAATATGGATATTACCTAAGGCAAGGATATATGTGAATGGAAGTTATGTTGGAAAAACGGACTTTGGCACATTTGGAGGCGGAATAATGAATAATAGAGTGATCATTTCTAGTAAAAATGCAAATGCTACAAATAGAGCAATACTTATTGAAAACTTTGGGATAAATATTAATACTGGTGACATTGATATCTCAGTTCCAATTTCTGGAGGAGCTGAGGTAGTTGATAATCTAATATATACTTTTGAATCTAATGAAGAAGTTTCAGGATACCAAGTAAATTACGAAAATTGGGTAACTGTAGAATCAACTTTCCAAATAACTGATATTCTTTTAAACTACAGACAAAATGATGTAAGAGTACGTGACCTTTCAGGAAATATTGCTACTTATAGTATTAATGTTGATCATATTATTCCTATTATTGAACCTATCTATGGAGAAATATTAAATATGGAAGATGTTTTAAGCTGGACAGCCCCAAAACCAACAGCAACTGATGATGGTGTAGATATAAGTGATAGATTAGATATAAAATACTACACAGCAAATGGATCAACAGAATTAACTGGTGGAGAAACAGAAGCAAGACGAGAATTAACAGCAGGAAGAAATGTATTAGTAAAATATAATTTAAGTGATGCAGCAGGAAATGCAGCAACAGAAGTAAGTGCAATATTTACTGCAGTAGCAGTTGATATTACACCACCAACAATCACAAGTGGTGGGTCAAGTAGCAATTTAAGTTATATTTTAACTGCAAATGAAGACATTGTAGAGTACAGTATTAACAACGGGTCAACATGGATACAATTAACTACGCCAAGTAATAGTGTAACAATAACATTCCCAGCATCTGGAACATACCAAATTATAGTAATAGATGCAGCAGGAAATGGATCAAATACAAAAAATGTATTGTGTAATCCTGCTTAGAAAAAGATAGTTAGTATCAAATTAATATAGAGATAGGAGGCACGTACACTGAAAAAGGATATACTGCTCGAGTGGATGGAACTAAAATTGCTTCAAGTTAGCAGTAAATAATAACGTTAATAAAAATAAACTAAGAGCATCTGGAATTGTTTACACAATAACAAATAAAAATGTGACAAAAACAGTAATAAGAAAAGTGAAAATTGTAGAAAAACTATGAATCAAACTAAATGGAGCCCGCAATAACTGATGGAGAATTAAATGGTGTATATGAGAATTAGAAGCTGAAGTATTTGATTATTCTAGAACTGGAGCGATAAGTAATCTTAGGAACTTAATATAAATGCAGAAGGAATATATAAGTTCAAGTATAAAGTCAAAGTTATTGTAGAAAACGATTTGACAGCAGTAGAACGCTTAAAATAGCGAGTAGGACTTATCGCTATTTTAACTGTAGCGATTGCCTTAATAGCACAGGAAACTACAAAAGAAATTTGTTCACTTTATTAGATTTAGCGAGAACTAAGTAATGGATTTAGTAACTGAATATATTAGTATACTGTTAACGGACAGAAAAAGTCCGTTAACTTTTTTTTATGCTTATATAATATATTCAAGAAAATGATTTTTTTAAGTAGAGCCAAGGATGGTAAAAATAAATCTTGGAGCAAAAAAAATTGAGAATTGTAATAGTATATAAATTTTGAAGAATCACAAAAAAACAATTGCTAAAGGAGTAGCATGACCCATTATATCGCATATCCTTGGATTAAAAATATTATGGAGAGGTCTCAGAACCTTTTAATAATACAAGAAAATCAGGTAATCCATTCGGTTGATTACAATATAAAAAAATTCTCCAAGAATTGCGTTATTCGAAGGTAAAAATATCAAACTAAAGTTAGAAAATACTCTTTTAAAAAATGATAACTTTAGAGTGATAATCAATCAAAAGAAATAATTAGAAAATTATACTCAATTATTCAAGAATTCCAAAATGGATATAATGTTAATTCATTGTTTAAGTTTTTTTCAGTTTCAAGAAGTGGTTGCTATGATTATCTGAAATGTAGGATAAACATATCTTGATGATCTACCTAAAGAAATACTGCAAGTAAATAAAAAGTATTCTTCTTATGGCTATAGAAGAATAAATGAATATATTATAAAAAGAACTTGTGTATTGTTTTAGATTAACTATTTTATAAATATGGTCAAAATTAAACGTTGAATCAAAATCTAGAAAAAGTTAATTGAAAACTGGCTTGAGAATAAAGTTTTGAGAAAAATTACTTGTTGTCATGTAAGTAAACCATTTGAAATTATAATATCAGATACAACAATAATAAAAAATAATAAAGAAAGATAGGATTTAATAATGTATATCAATATATTTAATGATTACTATATATCTAACTTAGGTGAATTTAATTATGAAAGAATATTTAAACATATCGCAGAGCAGTAAATAATATCTTAATAAACAAAAGAATAAGAAGATATATAACTTGGACATGATTTTGCATATTGACCAAGTTTCAATATATATCCAAAGAGCATTCGAAAAAGTTTATAGAAATTATAACAAAAAAATTCAATGCATGGAGAAGAAATTCTAAGAGATAGTCAATAATAGAATCATTAAATAGATAAATTAAGGAAAAATAAAAATCTGATTTTAATTCAAATAAAGTAAATAATATCCCTCAAACAATAGAAGATTATCTATGTTATTACAACAACGATTGCTTTAGTTAAAAATTAAAAAATAAAAGCCCTATTGAGCATAGTGATATGATGCTTCCAAAGTAGACATGTAATTTATAAAAATTACATTATATATTCTGGAGGTATTTTTATTATGGGAAGAAATTCAAAAATAAGCAAAGAAATTAAAACAAAAGTATGCAAGGACTACAAAAATGGTATAGGCGATTTTCAAAGTATTAGTAATGCATTAGGAGTTTATATGGACATGGTACGTGAGTGGTACGGACGATTTATAAAACATGGAGAGGATGTATTCAATCAAAATAAAACTAATAAAAGTTATACTAGTGCATTCAAAGAGAATATTGTAAAGGAGTATAAAAGTGGTTGTATTTCTTATCGCAAATTATCTTACAAACACAACATGGCAAGTTCTTTAGTTAAAGAATGGATAATAGTGGTATTGAACTAAAAGATTATAATCCAAAATCTGAGGTGTATACGGTGAATATTAGAAAAACAACTTACGAAGAAAGAATAGAAACTGTTACTTTTGTACTAGAAAATGACATGGACTATAAGAGTGCTGTTAGTAAATATTGGATTAAATATCAATCCATTTACTCGTGGACTAAGAGGTATCTATCAAATGGTAATGAAGCTCTTAAAGATAATAAACGAGGTCCTAAAAATTATTCTGTTAATTTAGATTCATTAAGTGAGATAGACCGATTAAAACACGAACTTGAAGTCGAAAGAAAGAAACGTGAATTTGCTGAATTGAAAGTGGAAGTTCTTAAAAAAAAACAAGATATCGAGGAAAAACTCTATCGAAAATAAGACAAATATCAATTTATGAGTCAATTGACTTTTTTTCATTGAAAGGAATTAAGGTTAGCAAGTTATGTAATATGCAAAATATCCCAAGAAGCTCTTATTATAAATACAAAAACCGTATAAAACCAAACAAAGAGATTCAAGATGAAACATTGTGCAATTTAATAAATGAAAATAATTTGCTGTTTGCTCAAACATTAGGCTATAGGCAAATGACTGTATTTATTAATAGACTAAACTCAAAAATCCTACAGTAAGTACCGATTAATGAAACATCTAGGACTGAAATCCTAGAATAAGAAGAAAAAAAGTTAACAGAAAAAGAATTAAGCCTGAAGATACTGCCGAAAATATTCTTTCAAGAAATTTTGTTGCAGATAAACCGAATGATTTGTGGTTGACTGATGTTACTGAATTTAAGATAAATGGAGAATCAAAGAGGCTTTATTTTAGTCCAATCTTGAACCTATACGATAAAAGTATTATTACTTATGATTTATCATACAGGAATAATAATCAATTAGTATTTAAGATGTTTGACGATGCCTAAATTAAATATCCATTAGCTAAATCTATCTTCCATAGTGACTAGGCTATCAGGATACATGTAAATCTTACAAGGCGAAGTTAGTTAAACAAGAGATTACCCAAAGCATGTCAAGAGCTGGTAAAGGCATTGATAATGGATCTATGGAAAATTTTTTCGGAACATTAAAATCTGAAATTTATATTGGAAAGGAATTCGCAAACTATAAAGATCTTGAAATGAAAATAAGAAGTTTATATATTATTATAATAACCGCAGGTATCAAGAAAAATTAAAATACATGAGTCCGATAGAATATCGAATTCATGCATTACAATAGTTTTATTTAATTATGTGTCTACTTTGGAAGTATCATATCATAGCATTCAATAAGACTTCAATTAATATTTATTTAAGTCCTTTAATTTTTGAACAATTCAGATGAATTATTGAATATAAAAGAGAAGTAAAAAATGCTGAAATTATTCAGAAATAAAAATAATTAAAAAGTAAACACAAATATTGAAAACAATTACTAAAGGAGCAGTATAGCACATGATATGGTATATCTTTGGATTAAAAAATATTATGAAAAGTATTGTGAATTTCTTAATAATATAAGAAAAGCAAGTAATCCTTTCAGTGGATTACAATTAAAAAAAATTTCCAAAAATTGAATTATTAGAAGATGAAAATAAAATTAGAAAATGTTCTTTTAAAAAAAGAGGGACATTAGATGAGATAATCAATCAAAAGAAATAATTACAAAATTATCTTCAGTTACTAGAGATTAAAAATGAACATAATGTTAATCCGTTATTTGAGTTTTTTTCAGTTCCAAGAATTTGGTCGTACAGAATTTGCATAAAAAATATAGCAGGAAATGAATCAGAAATGAAACAGCAAGAAATAATATTAGACAGTGGACATGCATTAAAATATTACCTCCAAGTAGAAGATACAGAAGTTATATTTTCACAAACATATTATTTAAATACAGATGCAAATGATAATGTATTTATAAAGACTGAAGCGACTAATAATAATCTAATGTTACTATTAAGAATAGTATCAGGAGTACCAGTAATAGGAGCAACAGGATTCTGTATTGTTAAAAAAAGATATTTTAAAAGAATACAAAAAAGTTTTAATATTAGAATTGGGATTGATGAAAATCAATTTCTTTTTTTATAAATTGCATTGAAATAACACTAAAAACAAGTTAATTTTAGAAATCTGCTTCTTTGGATATTTCTCAAGAATTGAAAAATATCTCTAATTGTTGTTGATGTAAATGTTTTTTTGTTATTCTAGAGTAGAAAATTATAAATATTAAGCACATATTGGGATTTTATTTCATATAATATTTTATAATTTAAAAAATAATTATTAGATAATTACTGTAAATGCTTTTGAATATTTTCGTTGATTAATTTTACATTGTTTATGTTTTAAAAAAAAAAAAAATATTATTCAAAAATTATTATTAATTATAAAAACTTTTGGAGAAAAAGCAAAATTTTTATTTTTATAGTTTGGTAGCCTGTTTAATGAAAATATAACAGTTGAAAAATCAAAAATCAGAATGAAAAAAGGAAAATTAAAAAATAATTGTTTTAACTTCATTGAATTTGATTATAATTTTGAATTTAAAAGTAGATAAAAGAAATGTCTGTTAAACGGATAAGTATCTATTAATATCAAGTTTTAGCAAGCGATAGAGTGTGTTTATAAAAAAATTAATAGGAATAAATTAACAACAATTATTTTAGAATATTTTTTAATTACCAAAAATATTCATATTTATTTCAAAAAAAGGTATTTATTGTTGTAGTTTTCAAATAAATTGTTGCGTTTTTTAAATAAAATGCTATTATTAATATATAAAGAACAATAAATAAACATTATATATTTAAATATATAGAAATTATATTGATAAAATTCACGAGGAATAAATTAACAACAATTATTTTAGGATATTCTTTAATTATCAAAAATATCCATATTTATTCAAAAAAAGGTATTTGTTGTTGTCTGTTTTTAAATAAAATATTATTATTAATATGTAGAAAATAACAATTAAATATTACACAATTAGATATAACAAATTATATTGATAAAATTTGTAGGAAGGTAAGATCATGAAAAAGAGAAAAATTAATTATTTTGTGGATAATATTGTGAGTAAAATATTTATTGCATCATTTTTTGTACTAGGAATTTTTATTCTTGTTATACAGTTGTCTGTGGCGAAGGCAACAGAAGACAATACAGCGCCAGTTATAGACCCAGTAGATGGAGTGGAAATATATACAGAAGATGTTCCAGAGCCAACTTGGACAGCACCAACAGCATCAGCAAATGATGATGTTGACGGAAATATAAGTGGGCAGATAGATGTAGAATATTATAAAGCAGATGGAACAACTTTATTAGGTGGATATAATATTCAAAGAACAGCAAGTAAGGAATTAAAAGCAGGGAGAAATGTAGTAGTAAAATATAATGTAAGTGACACAGCAGGAAATGCAGCAGAAGAAATATGGGCAACATTTACAGCAATAGATAATAGTGCACCAATAATCACCAGTAATCATTGGTTTTATAAAGAAAATTACGATTTAATCGCAAATGAAAATATAATTGAATATAAAATTAATGACAATGGTTGGATAAAAACTTCTGAGCCGACTCAAATTGTACCATTGACTTTAGACCTAGGTAGCAAAAAAGACATTAAAGTATACAAAATTAATGTAAAAGATGTAAAAGGTAATGCTTCAACTGAGCCATTCATATTAAAATACAAAACTGCAGAGGAACTAGATAATAAAAATCCTGAAATAAAATTAGAGGGATATGAGGGAAATGACATTATTATTGGCATAGCCTTAGATGACACCTCTAGTTGGATCCCCCCTGTATCAAAGGTGAGAGATAACATGGATTTTGATATAGTAGCTACAGTATCATACTACAAAGCAGTTGGGGATGGGGACACTTCGTTAGCAGATTTAGATGCAGCAAGAAAAGAATTAGCGGCAGGAAGAGATGTAGTAGTAAAATATAACGCAAGAGATGATGCAGGTAATGAGGCAGAAGAAGTAAAAGTGACAGTTACAACAAGAGATATTATATTACCAGAAATAGAGCAAGTACAAGGAGCAGAAGTAAAGATAGAAGATGTAGCAACTTGGACAGCACCAACAGCAAAAGGAACAGACAATATAGATGCAGATTTCACAGTTGAAGGACAATACCATAAAACAGATGGAACGACTATAGATTTAGTAATAGCAAGAAAAGAATTAGAAGCAGAAAGAGATGTAGTAGTAAAATATAATGCAACTGATAATGCAGGTAATGAGGCAGAAGAAGTAAAAGCAATATTTACAGCAAAGGATAATACAGCGCCAGTAATAATAATAGCAGGAGTAGAAGTAAATACAGAAGATGCTTCAGATTGGATAGCACCAGATGCAACAGTAACAGATAATGTAAATACTGGATTAACAGCAACAGCAACGTACTTTAAAGCAGGTGGAACAACTTCAATAGAGTTAACGGGAGCAAGAACAGAATTAACAAAAGGAAGAGATGTAATAGTAAAATATAACACAGTTGATGTAGCAGGAAATATTGCAGATGAAGTAGAAGCAACATTTACAGCAAATGATAATACAGCACCGGTAATAGAGCCAGTAGATGGAGCCGAAGTAAGTAAGGAACAATCTGCAAGTTGGACTGCACCACAAACAACAGCAAGTGATAATGTAGATGGAATATTAACAGGAAGCATAAAAGTAACGTACTTTAAAGCAGATGGAACGACTGTATTAGCAAGTCTAACATATGCAAGACAAGAATTAGCAGTAGGAAGACGTGCACTAGTAAAATATAATGTAAGTGATGCAGCAGGTAATGTAGCAGATGAAGTAAAAGTAACATTTATACCAGATAATGAAGCACCAGTAATAGTTCCAGTAAATGGAGGATCAGTAAATATAGAAAATGCATCAAGTTGGACAGCACCAAAAGCAACAGCAACTGATGAAGGTGTAGATATAAGTGAAAGGATAGTAGTAACATACTACAAAGCAGATGGATCAAAATTGTTAGATGAAGAGACAGCAAGAACAGAATTAGTAGCAGGAAGAAGTATAGCACTAAAATATAATGTAAGTGATGAAGCAGGTAATGATGCATATGAAGTAGAAGCAACATTTAAAGCAGATAATGAAGCACCAGTAATACTTTCAGTAGATGGAAGATTCTTAAATATAGAAAATGCATTAAATTGGACAGCACCAAAAGCAATAGCAGTTGATGGTACAGTTAATATAAATGAAAGGATAGTAGTAACATACTACAAAGCAGATGACGTAGACGCAGCAATAGGTTTAGCAGCAGCAATAACAGAATTAAAAGCAGAAAGAAATGTAGTAGTAAAATACAATGTAAGTGATGAAGCAGGAAATGAGGCAGTAGAAGTAATTGCAATATTTGAAGCAGATAATACAGAACCAGTAATAGATCAAAATAATCTTATAGTTGGAGGACCAGTAAGTATAGTAGTGAATCCCAATTGGACAGCTCCAACACCAACAGCAATAGATGGTCCATTTAATATAATTGATAGATTAGTTATAAAATACTACACAGAAGATGGATCAAGAGAATTAACTGGTGAAGCGATAGAAGCAAGAGAAGAATTAAAAGCAGAAAGAAGTGTATTAGTAAAATATAATTTAAGTGATGAAGCAGGTAATCCTGCAGACGAAGTAAGTGCAATATTTGAAGCAGATAATAAAGCACCAGTAATAAACCAAGTGGATGATGCAGATGTAAATACAGAAGATGCATCAAAGTGGATAGTACCAAGTACAACAGCAACTGATGATGCAGTTGATATAAGTAAAAGGATAGTAGTAACATACTACAAAGCAAATGGATGGTGGGAATTATTTGATGGAGAGACAGGAGCAAAAAATGAATTATATCATGGAAAAAGTATAGTAGTAAAATATAATGTAAGTGATGAAGCAGGTAATGAGGCAGAAGAAGTAAGTGCAACAGTTACAGCAAAAGATAATACAGCACCAGAAATAGTGCTAGAAGGACACGAAACACATGATTGGGACAATAGTTTAGACATAGTAGGAATATATAATGTTTCAACTTGGACAGCACCAACAGCAAAAGTAATAGATAATGTAGATACAGGATTAACAACAACAGCAGCGTACTTTAAAGCAGATGGAACAACTTCAATAGATTTAATAGCAGCAAGAAAAGAATTAACAAACGGAAATAGTATCTTAATTACATATACGGTAGTAGATGCAGAAGCAAATAAAACAGTAGTAAGCGCAACAGTTACAGCAAAAGATACTACAGCACCAGTAATTACAGTACCAACAGCTCTGACAATAAATGCAGAAGATATTGCAACTTGGGTAGCACCAGATACAACAGCAACAGATGATGTAGATGGACTTATAACAGAAGGTATAGACATAAAATATTTCAATGCAGATGAAACAAGCGAATTTACAACTATGGCAGAAGTAGTAGCAGAATTAAAAGCAGGAAATGATGTAGTAGTAAAATATATCGTAAGTGATGTAGCAGGAAATGAAGCATCAATAACTGCAACATTTACACCATTAGCAGATACAACAGCACCGATTGTAACAAGTGTTGATACGGATGAGGATGGAAATTTAACGTCAGAAAAAAGAACTACTTCAAATACATATACCTTAGAAGCAAATGAAGAATTAATAGAATATAGAGTATATTTAGAAGGAGATACACCACCTGAATTTACAACGGCATCAACACCATCCACGATTATCACCGACATTTTATATGAAGTAGTGGATGGCATATATGTGATAGAAGTAAAAGATAAAGCAGCTAATACTACTAGCATAAAAGTGTATGTTGGAGTAAATTCAGCAGTAATAAAGAGTGCTTTAATAATTAATACAAACCAATATACAATAGAAACAGATAAAAACATTGTAAGTTATCAAATAGATAGTGCGACGAAGGTAGAGGTAACACCGAGTACTAGTACGGTAATGCAAGAAACATTTATCGATGGAAGTTATAATATTACAGTAACAGATGAAGTAGGAAATCCGACAATGTTTACATTAGTAGTAGATACTACTCCGTTGTCGATAAGTAGCCCGTTAATTACCAATTTGGGAGACCCAGTAGAGACAACAGTAGATTATAAAGTAACAACATCAGAGAATTTTATTGCACATAAAATAGTAAGAGTTGCTTATGATTCAACAACAGAGGGAGAATATACGATTGGATTACAACCAACTGAATTTACAACAGTTCCAGCAACGAATAGCCTTCAAATAATTACAATACCAAATGCAGGAAACACATATGCATACAAATATGAAATTAGTTTCAAAGATGAAGCAGGAAATATAACAAAAGAAGAATTAATTATAGACAAAAGAGCATTAACAATAGTAAGTACGGATGTAACGACAAATTCAGACTACTATGTCGAAACAATAGTAGATTTTGTGGCATACAAAATTAATGAGCAAGAATGGATTACAGTTACTGCAACAAAACGATATCAAGTAATGACCGGATTAAAAG
>JABENI010000009.1 GCA_013332095.1 Candidatus Bathyoplasma sp. NZ | reverse complement strand
ATGCTGCTAACGTAACTATTGCTGTTCCATGTTGGTCATCGTGAAAGACGGGAATGTTTAATTCCTCTTTTAATCTCGTTTCAATTTCTACACATCTAGGAGAAGAAATGTCTTCTAAATTAATTCCACCAAACGATGGTGCTAGTAATTTAACAGTTTTAATAATAGTTTCAGTATCTTGAGTATCTAGACATAGAGGAATAGAATCGATATTCCCAAATTCTTTAAAAAGAAGAGCTTTACCTTCCATTACTGGTATCGCTGCATAAGGACCAATATTACCAAGTCCTAAAACAGCAGAACCATCGCTGATAACAGCAACTGTATTTCCTTTTGTCGTATATTCATAAACTTTTTCCTGATCTTTAAAAATTTCTCTACAAGGCTCAGCAACACCAGGAGAATAAACTAGAGATAAATCATGTGAGTTTTTAATTTTTATTTTCGCATTTACTTCTAATTTTCCTTTATATTTACGATGTAGTTCTAAAGATTCTTTTTTATAATCCATTTTAAAACCTCCTTTAAATTTAGTCATATTATCATTATACTAAAAAAATTATAATTTTAATATATTAAACTGTAAAAATAAACTTTTTATTGCTAACTATAAGTTGACTTATACTCATAAAATAAGTATAATTTAAGTACACAAGGGTAATCGAGCGTAATTTATTACGTTAGGAAAGTCCATGCTAGCACGATACTGAGATGTTCGTAGTGATTATGCTAAGGAAAAAAATAACCTTAGGCACAGTAAAATGTGACGGCTGGTTTAAATCTAAGTCATTGTAACGATGATATGATAGCGACCTTTAAAAGTGCCACAGTGACGATTTTTTAAGAAATTAAAAAAGTGGAACGGGTAAACCCCATAAGCTAGAAACCCAAATTATGGTAGGGGAACTTAACTGAAGAGAAATGAATCTATCAGTCGAGACATATATTTTTATATGTAGATAAATGGTTACCACCTTTTTCAAGGTACAGAACATGGCTTATATTGTGTAAAAAAAGCTATATAACGCTTTTTTTTTATCTGAAATTTATAAGTTAACGGTGATAATATGGAAAAAAAATTAAAATTAAATTCATTATTAGAAGATTTTATGCAAACAAAGTGTCATCGATTTATTCGTAAAGGAAATTTTTTGAAGTACAACGTAGGCGATAAAGCAGTCTTTGTTGTGATTGTTAAGGAAAAAGATATCCCTGGATTTATAATGTTTCCTAGTGAAGAAGATTTTCTGGATGGGTTAGAGTGTTTTTTTGGACAATATGAAGGGTTTCCTGATGTAAGTTCAAGAATGACTCGTTATGTGTTTTATTATAAAAACCCTATTTACTACGATTCAATTATTGAAAAAGGACTAACCGAGAAATATGACCCTAGATATGTTATTATCTCATCTGAAAAAGGATTTTTGGTAAAAATTGCGGAAGAAAAAGAATATGATTTTTTGATTGATTCTCTTAAAAATTTATTAATAGTTATCGAGCATTGTTTAAAACAGAAATTGTATGAAACAGATTTACTACCTAATTGGACCTATTTAGATTTGTATATTGATGAAGGTAAAGTTACGGATAAACAACTCGATTTACCAAATTTAAGTAATTTGCCAAAACCGTATAAAATAGAAAAAGAAACAAATTTAGAAATTATAGAATTTTTAAAAGGTATTGAAAGAAATAAAAATGTATTAATTGGCGTTTTTAATATGCCAATAGAAAATATTAGTTATAAACTTATTAATATGCTGATAATATATGATTCAGAAAATGATGTTGTAATTTGCATGGAAGCATTACCCAATGAGGAAATTCACAACGTTGTCAATATAATTTTAGAAGTTATGTTAAATATGGATTATATATTTAAAGAAATTTCTGTATCAAGTATTGATTTACATTTGTCTTTAGAAGAAAGTTGTAAACTATTAGATATCAATTTAAAAATGACCAAAATCGAAGACTTTGAATCAATTTTTTATGAGGTTTTAGATTTCATCAACGAAGTAGATTTTACAGTTGATGATGAAATTATATAATAAACTGATAAAATCTTGTTTAATTAAGTTATTTTGCTTAAAATATATTTTAGAAAACGGGTGATTTATTTGAATAGAAATGATATAAAAAACAGACAAAAAAAAGTTAGGAATTTTTCTATTATTGCTCACATTGATCATGGAAAAAGTACTTTAGCAGACCGAATATTAGAATTAACAGGGGCTGTAACAGCAAGAGAAATGCAAAATCAATTGTTGGATTCAATGGACTTAGAAAGAGAAAGAGGAATAACGATTAAGTTAAACGCAGTAGAACTTAATTATAAATCTTTGAGTGGAGAAGAATATATTTTTCATTTAATTGATACTCCAGGACATGTAGATTTTGCTTATGAAGTATCTAGAAGTTTAGCTGCTTGTGAAGGTGCAATACTAGTTGTTGATGCCGCCCAAGGAATCGAAGCACAAACTATAGCAAACGTATACTTAGCAATTGATAATAATTTAGAAATTTTACCGGTTATAAATAAGATTGATTTACCAGGAGCTGATCCTGATAAAGTTAAACAAGAGATAGAAGAGATAATTGGATTACCAACTGATAATATTCCTTTAATCAGTGCAAAAGAGGGATTGAACATAGTAGACGTTTTAGAACAAATAATTGAGTTTTTTGAGCCACCTGAAGGAGAAGTAGATGAACCTTTACAAGCTTTAATTTTTGATTCTTTTTTCGACCAGTACCGTGGAATTATCCCTTTGATTAGAGTCGTAAATGGTAGCATAAAAAAAGGCGATAAAATTAAGATGATGGCTACAGATGCTGAGTTTGAAGTTATTGAAGTTGGAGTACATACACCAAAAGAAGAAAAAAGAGATGTTTTATTACCTGGAGATGTAGGTTTTTTAACTGCCTCGATTAAATTGATTAAAGATGTCAGAGTTGGAGATACTATTACTTCTAAAAAAAATCCAGCAACAGAATCTCTAGGTGGATACCGTGAAATGAAACCAATGGTCTTTTGTGGATTGTTTCCAATAGATGCCTCAGATTATGATGATTTAAAGGAAGCGTTAGAAAAATTAAAGTTAAACGATGCTGCTTTAATTTTTGAACCTGAAACTTCCCAAGCACTAGGATTCGGATTTAGAACTGGGTTTTTAGGAATGTTACATATGGAGATTATTCAAGAAAGAATTGAAAGAGAATTCGATATTAATATAATTGCTACTGCACCTAGTGTAATTTACCGTGTACATGATACTAAAGGTAATGTCTTAGAAATAGAGAATCCATCACAAATGCCAAAACAAGAAACAATTCAGTCGATAGAAGAACCGATGGTTAAGACAACTGTGATGACTCCTAACGATTATGTTGGTGTTGTTATGGAACTTTGCCAAAGAAAACGCGGTACGTATGTTGATATGACATATGTTGATAAACAGAGAGTTAGTATAATTTATGAGATGCCGCTAAATGAAATAGTTTATGACTTTTTCGATAAATTAAAATCTTCTAGTAAAGGTTACGCTTCATTTGATTATGAGTTGATTGGCTATCGTGAATCAAATTTAGTTAAAATGGATATTTTATTAAACGGAGAAATAGTAGATGCTCTAAGCGTGATTGTCCATAAAGATTTTGCATATCATCGCGGTAATCAAATAACTGTAAAATTAAAAGAGGTGATTCCTAGACAAATGTTTGAAGTGCCAATTCAAGCTGCTTTAGGAAATAAAATAATTTCAAGAACAAACATTAAAGCAATGCGTAAAAATGTATTAGCAAAATGTTATGGTGGAGATATTACAAGAAAGAAAAAACTTTTAGAAAAACAAAAAAAAGGTAAAAAACGTATGAAATCAGTAGGAAGTGTAGAAGTTCCACAAGAAGCGTTTATGGCTATTTTAAATGTTAGTGAAGATTAAAAGTAATTAGCCTATTTATCAAAAAAAAAAATTTATACTATTAGATTTATTGTGTTATACTCAAAATAAGAAAGCACTCTCTAGGAGAAAACTAGAGGGGCAAGAGTACCCTAAATTAGTAAGGGTCTAAAACTATAAAAGACTATTTTGCTTGAATACACTAGGGCAAGAGTACCCTAAATTAGTAAGGGTCTAAAACTATTGGTCATCATTAAATGTGTTATTAACTGGGCAAGAGTACCCTAAATTAGTAAAGGTCTAAAACTAAAAAACACTGGCTACACGTAACAAAAGAAGACAATACCCTAAATTAGTAAGGGTCTAAAACACAATCGTACAGTTGCATTTTATATTTTTAGGGAAAAAATCCCTAAATCAGTAAAGGCGATTATCCTTAACAAGTAGAAGTAGTAAAAACATTAATTAAATTACGAGTTAATAGAAATGAAAAAACAACCTTTAATGGTTGTTTTTTAAATGTTTTATTCTAAATTATTCTCCGTATAATCAGAGAGGATACTTTAGTGTTTTTTGTTTTTAAAGCGAAAATCATTGGAGCAAATTATTTGTAATTTACTATGAAATTATGTGAAAATATCTTTCTTTTTGTATGAAAAAATGTTATAATGACATTGGTAAAAATTACGAAGGGGGTATAAGCATGTTTTTAACTAATTTAGATTTACCAACGGTTTCAGTTTCTCAGTTTCTCACAGTAGAAACTACATGGTTATATGAATGGTTCCATGATTTAGATTTAAAAATATTTTCATTTTCACATTTAATCGCAGTGATAATTGCAGCGTTAGGGGTTTTCTTGACATTAAAGTATTCCAAAAAAATTGCCGCATCACCAAAAGGAGAAAAAATATTTTTAGGTATTATATTTATAGCATTATTAGTGGTGGGACCATACTTTGAAATAAAAGGTAATTTAAACGGAAACCTTCATTTTCCGTTACATTTATGTACTCTAACCTTATATTTTACATTAGCATTAATAATCTTCAAAAAAGAGAAGCTATTTGATATAGTATATTTTACAGGTATTTTAGGTGCAATAGTTACATTTATTGTTCCAGATGGTAGTGGTGGAATTAATAGTATCGCCTTTTACACATTTTTAATCGGACATTTATCTATACTGATAGTACCTATATATTTTTATAAGACACGTCTTAATTGGGCAATTAGTTTAAAAAAAGTTGTCTTCGCATTCAGTTTTATAGTTGTATTGTTCTTGTTTGACTTTTTTATAAATTCTGTTTTAAGATATTTTGATCTAGGGTCATTTAACTATATGTATACGCATGCATTACCGCATGAATTGGAAGGGGTACTACCAGCATGGCCGTTTTACATACCTTTCTTTTTATTGATTGCATTCGTACTATTTTATTTAATATATTTTTTCACTAAACGTAAAGCAATTGAAAAATAATAAATCAAAAATATCGTTAATAAAAACGGTATTTTTTTTATACAATAATCAAATATGCTTTTAAAATATTCTTGAAAATAGTAGCATCATTCGACAATTAAAATTAAATAAGATTTAATTAATAATATGTACCCTTTTTATATTTGTAAATATAAAAAAATACATATTAGTGTTTCGCACAAATAATATTTTAGGAGGTTAATTAAATGGCACTCAAAGTTTTAAAAAGAAGAGCAAAATCTATTAAATCAAAAGAAAACGACACAACAAAAATTATGCGAAAATTATTTGTCGCTCTTTTAGTCGTTTTGATTTATTCAGCTGTTGTGCAATCAATTTATTTTCGTCCAGTTTATGGTGTAAAAGTTATTTTAATTGCATTGACAACAATTATAGGAGCATACTTAACCGAAGATGATAGTAATGAGTCATTTTTTTAATGTATAGTCTGCATTTAAATAAATAGTTCCCTGTATTGGTAAGGATCTAAAAGTAACAAATAAAGAGGCTAATGAGGTTAAAAAGACAAGATTGCCCTAAATCAACAAAGGCGATTATCTTTAACAAGTCGAAGTAGTAACTTTTAATTAAATTGCTAGTGAATAGAAATGAAAAAAACAACTTTTAATGGTTGTTTTTTAAATGTTTTATTCTAAATCAATCGCAATATAATAGGAGAAGATATTTTGGTGATTTTTAATCAAATATATTTTCCTAATTATTAACAATTATTTATGATTTTAAGTTTTTAAAGCGAAAATCGCTGGAGGTAATTATTTGTAATTTACTATAAAATTATGTAAAAATATCTTTCTTTTTGTATGAAATAAGGTTATAATGATAACGGTTAAAATTTACTAGGGGGGTATAATACATGTTTTTAACTAATTTAGATTTACCAATGGTTTCCGTTTCTCAGTTTCTCACAGTAGAAACTCCATGGTTCTATGAATGGTTCCATAATTTAGATTTAACAATGTTTTCATTTTCACATTTAATCGCAATAATAATTGCAGCAATAGGTATTTTTTTGACATTAAAGTATTCCAAAAAAATTGAAACATTACCAAAAGGAGAAAAAATATTTTTAGGTATTATATTTATAATATTATTTATGAAATTATTTATAATTTTAGGTTTTTAAAGCGAAAATCGTTGGAGGGAATTGTTTGTAATTTACTATAAAATTATGTAAAAATATCTTTTTTTTTATATGAAATAAGGTTATAATGATAAAGGTTAAAATTTACTAGGGGGGTATAATACATGTTTTTAACTAATTTAGATTTACCAATGGTTTCCGTTTCTCAGTTTCTCACAGTAGAAACTCCATGGTTCTATGAATGGTTCCATAATTTAGATTTAACAATGTTTTCATTTTCACATTTAATCGCAATAATAATTGCAGCGATAGGTATTTTTTTGACATTAAAGTATTCCAAAAAAATTGAAGCATTGCCAAAAGGAGAAAAAATATTTTTAGGTATTATATTTATAGTATCATTTATAACGGGACCATACCTTGATCAAATAAAAGGTACTTTAAACGGAGGCATTCCTTTGCCGTTACATTTATGTACTATAAGCACATATTTGACATTAGCATTAATAATTTTCAAAAAAGAGAAGATCTTTAATATAGTATTTTTTACAGGTATTTTAGGTGGAATAATTACATTCATGGTTCCAAACAATGGTGGTCATGGAATTAATAATATCAATTTTTACACATTTTTCTTCGGACATTTATGTATAATTATAGTACCTATATATTTTTATAAGACACGTCTTAATTGGGCAATTAGTTTAAAAAAAGTTGTCTTCGCATTCAGTTTTATAGTTGTATTGTTCTTGTTTGACTTTTTTGTAAATTCTATTTTGAGATATTTTGAGTTAGGGTCATTTAACTATATGTTTACGCATGACTTACCAAGTGAATTGAAAGGGGTACTACCAGCATGGCCGTTTTACATACCTTTCTTTTTATTGATTGCATTCGTACTATTTTATTTAATATATTTTTTCACTAAACGTAAAGCACTTGAAAAATAATAAATCATAAATATCGTTAATAAAAACGGTATTTTTTTTTATATAATAATCAAATATGCTTTTAAAATATTCTTGAAAATAGTAGCATCTTGTGATAAAACTTTAGTGAAAAAGCAGTTTGTAGATAACTGCATAATTTGACAATTAAAATTAAATTGAGGTTTAATTAAGAATATATACCCTTTTTGTATTTATAAATATTAAAAAATACATATTAGTGTTTCGTACAAATAATATTTGGGAAAGTTAATTAAAGGCAGTCGAAGTTTTAAAAAGAAGAGCAAAATCTATTAAATCAAAAGAAAACGACACAACTAAAATTATGCGAAGATTATTTGTCGCTCTTTTAGTTGTTTTGATTTATTCAGCTGTCATGCAATCAATTTATTTTCATCCAGCTTATGGTGTAAAAGTTATTTTAATTGCACTGACAACAACTATAGGAGTATACTTAACTAAGATGATAGTAATGAGTCATTTTTTTAATATATAGTCTGCATTTAAATAAATGTTTCCCTGTATTGGTAAGAATCTAAAAGTAACAAATAAAGAGGCTAATGAGGTTAAAAAGACAAGATCGCCCTAAATCAACAAAGGCGATTATCTTTAACAAGTCGAAGTAGTAACTTTTAATTAAATTGCTAGTGAATCGAAATTAAAAAAACAACTTTTAATGGTTGTTTTTTTATGTTTTATTCTAAATCAATCGCAATGTAGTAAGAGAAGATATTTTAGTGATTTTTAGTCAAATATATTTTCTCAATTACTAACAATTATTTATGGTTTTGGGTTTTTAAAGCGAAAATCGTTGGAGTGAATTATTTGTAATTTACTATAAAATTATGTAAAAATATCTTTCTTTTTGTATGAAATAAGGTTATAATGATAAAGGTTAAAATTTACTAGGGGGGTATAATACATGTTTTTAACTAATTTAGATTTACCAATGGTTTCCGTTTCTCAGTTTCTCACAGTAGAAACTCCATGGTTCTATGAATGGTTCCATAATTTAGATTTAACAATGTTTTCATTTTCACATTTAATCGCAATAATAATTGCAGCGATAGGTATTTTTTTGACATTAAAGTATTCCAAAAAAATTGAAGCATTGCCAAAAGGAGAAAAAATATTTTTAGGTATTATATTTATAACATCATTTATGATGGGACCATACCCTGATCAAATAAAAGGTACTTTAAACGGAGGCATTCATTTGCCGTTACATTTGTGTAGTATAAGCACATATTTGACATTAGCATTAATAATTTTCAAAAAAGAGAAAATATTTAATATAGTATTTTTTACAGGTATTTTAGGTGGAATAATTACATTCCTTGTTCCAAACAATGGTGGTCATGGAATTAATACTATCAGCTTTTACACATTTTTCATAAAACATTTATGTATAATTATAGTACCTATATATTTTTATAAGACACGTCTTAATTGGTCAATTAGTTTAAAAAAAGTTGTATTCGCCTTCAACTTTGTGATTGTATTGTTCTTGTTTGACTTTTTTGTAAATTCTATTTTAAGATATTTTGAGTTAGGGTCATTTAACTATATGTTTACGTATGACTTACCAAGTGAATTGAAAGGGGTACTACCAGCATGGCCATTTTACATACCTTTCTTCTTATTGATTGCCTTCGTATTATTTTATTTAATATATTTTTTCACTAAACGTAAAGCAATTGAAAAATAATAAATTAAAAATATCGTTAATAAAAAACGGTATTTTTTTTATAATAATAAAATATGCTTGTAAAATATCCTTGAAAATAGTAGGATTATGTGATAAAATTTTAGTGAAAAAACAGTTTGTAGAGAACTGCATAATTCGACAATTAAAATTAAATAAGGTTTAATTATAATATGTACCCTTTTTGTATTTATAAGTATTAAAAAATACATATTAGGGTTTCGCACAAATAATATTTGGGGAGGTTAATTAAATGGCACTCGAAGTTTTAAAAAAAAGAGAAAAATCTATTAAATCAAAAGAAAACGACATAACTAAAATTATGAGAAGAGTATTTATCGCCCTTTTAATCGTTTTGATTTATTCAGCTGTTATGCAATCGATTTATTTTCACCCAGCTTATGGTGTAAAAGTTATTTTAATTGCACTGACAACAGTTGCAGGAGCATACTTAACTGAGATGATAGTAATGAGTCATTTTTTTGATGACTTAGTATACGAAAAATTAAAAAAAGAAGCGAAAAAAACATATCCCTTAATAACTGGATTAATTTTAGCTTTAATGTTACCAACGGGCATTCCCTTACTATTTGCTTTAATTGGTTCAATCGTGGCTATTTTACTAGGGAAAATGGTCTTTGGTGGTTTTGGTAGTAATATCTTTAATCCTGCTTTAATAGGATATGTATTTATTTTACTTTCATGGCCAAATGCCATCGTAAGTGGATTAGGAAATTCCGATGTTGATTGGTTTCTTAAACTAATCTTCAATGTCCCTAATGCAGACACTGTAATGGGGGCAACTTATGGGTTAATTTCTTATTCAAACTTATTTTCAACTGATTTATGGAAGTTATTAGTAGGTGGAACTACTGGCTCAATAGGGGCGAGTGCAAGATTATTAATTATCATGATTGGGGTGTACTTTGGAATCACTAAAACAATAAATTGGCGACTACCTGTAGTTTACTTAGCTTCTTCATTTTTGCTGTTCACTGTTGCTTATATTGGAACCAAAAATCCAGTAGGTTACGCTTTAACAGAAGTATTCACAGGAGGCTTGATTTTTGGAGCAGTATTTGTAATTGTTGATCCTGTTACCAGTCCAACCAGTAACTACAATAAGATAAAATATGCCATCGGCGCCGCGGCAGTTGTTGTTTACATTAGAACAATTGGTGCTTCGGTAGATGGGGTAATGTACTCAATATTATTTATGAATATGCTAGTACCACTATTAAATTCATCAAATTTAAAGAGATCTAAAAATAAATTAAGTAAACAAATAATATCAATTGTGATTTTAGTATTAATAGTAGTGCTTTGTAGTTATTATTTTGGAATGAAGTTGACGGATATTCCTTCAACTTTTAGCAGGTGATTGATATGAAGAAAAATTTATATCTAGGTTTATTACTGTTTATTACGGTTGCTGTATCAACAATTCTCTTAAAGACAATTAATGATTATGCCCAACCTATTATTAAAGCAAATCAAGAGAGAGTTTTACAAGAAACGTTAGAGTTAATATATTTAAATGGTGAAACGTTTGAAGACAAAACAAGTGAGTATAGTTTAAGCATTATTGAATACGAGTCAATTGATAAAATTTACGTAGCTAAAAATGATGATGTGGTAGTTGGTTATATTTATCGTTCTGTAAAAAAAGGGAGAAATGGAAATATCACAACTTTGGTGGCGATAGATCCCCTAACAGCTACAATATTTGATGTAGAATTTATCAATCATCAAGAAACACCAGGTAGAGGTAGTAAAATTAACGATGTTGAATTTCAATCACAAATAGTAAATGATGATATTTCCGATTTAACTGTAGATACAATTTCTGGAGCGACTATCAGTAGTAATTCAGCAATTTATATGGTTAAGCAAGCATTATCGCATTATAATAGAGAAGTAGGTGATTCATAGTGAGTAGAACAAAGCAATCTAAAAAATCAATTTTGAAAAAGGGAATTATTGATAATAATCCAACGTTTGTTATGCTCCTTGGAATGTGTCCGACTTTGGCCACTACTAATACCTTTGCAGGTGCTTTAGCCATGGGAATAAGTGTCGTAATAGTATTAGTCCTTACTAATGCTGTTATTTCATTATTTAGAAAAATTGTTCCTGCACAAATAAGAATTCCGATGTACATTACCTTAATTGCAACTGTTGTAACTATTATTGAATATTTCTTACAAATTTATTTTATCGAATTGTATGATTCAATAGGTATTTACATCGCTCTTATCGCCGTTAACTGTATTATTTTAGGTAGAGCAGAAGCATTTGCAGCTAAAAACAATGTTGGTGACTCGATCGTTGATGGTTTAGGAACAGGATTAGGATTTTTATTCGGATTATCAATATTAGCATTTTTCAGAGAATTAATTGGAACTGGTGGAATTGATTTGTTAAAAATTAATATTATGTCTAGTGAAAATGCAATATCAATATTTGCTCAAAATCCAGGTGCTTTTTTAACACTAGGGATTATTGTAGCGATTAGACAGTACCAGGTAATAAAGAAAAAGAAAACTAAAGAACTTCAGGGGGATTATGAAAATGTCAATAGATAACATGATTCTAATTGCTTTTAATGCTTTTTTAATTCAAAACATAATACTTACTAAGTTTTTAGGAATCTGCTCATTTTTAGGAGTTTCTAAAAATAAATCTTCAGCTTTAGGAATGGGATTAGCCGTAACTTTTGTCATTACTGTCAGTGCTGTAGTATCTTATTTTATATATGAATTTATTTTAATACCCTACAACATTGAATATATGCGGACAATTATCTTTATTTTAGTAATCGCCTGTTTAGTTCAACTCGTAGAAATGGTTGTTAAAAAATATTTTAAATCCTTATACAGTTTACTAGGAATATATCTACCATTGGTCACTACCAATTGTGCTGTCTTAGGAGTAGCAATACTAGTAACTGGTAAAAGTTATACTTTTACGCAAACATTACTAATTAGTTTTTTTACCGCTTTAGGATACTTAGCAAGTATTTTTGTCTTTTCTTCAATTAGAGTTAAATTAGAAGATTCCCCTATACCTGAATTTTTAAAAGGAATCCCTGTTGGATTATTTACAGCAGCGATAATGTCGATGATTGTCTTAGGACTAAAAACATCATTAATGGTACCTATTTAAAATGGGTGCCACAGTAGAAATAGTACTAATATTAGGGGGAATCGCTTTATTTTTAGGTATAGGACTAGGGATTGCCGATAAATTTTTAAAGGAAAAAGAAGATCCGAGAATTCCAGTAGTAATGTCAATGCTACCAAACTTTAATTGCGGTAGTTGTGGAAACCCAGGATGTCACGCGATGGCTGAGTCCTTACTACAGGAAGATTCAAAACTTACTCAATGTAAGCCAGGAAATGAAGAGATGCGATTAATGATAAAAGAGTATTTAGAAACTACTCCAGGTCCAGATGGGTCTGTTATAAAAGTTAAAATGTAAAGGTGGTTTAAATGGAAAATTTAAAACAGAAAAATTTTGACTTGTTTACGGCTTATTTAGAAAAATATAAAAAGCAAAAAGATGCATTAGGATTATTGCTTCATAAATCGATGGATTTGTTTTCCCATATTCCTCAGGAAATTCAGTTGATTATTTCTAAGGAATTAGATGTTAGCATGGCCCATATCAGTGGAGTTATTTCTTTCTATTCGTATTTTTCATTTGAAAAATGGGGTAAAAATGTTATTGATTTGTGTACTGGAACCAGTTGCTATGTATGTGATTCTAAAAATGTTGTAAAAAAAGTTAAAGAATATTTAAAAATAGATTTTGAAGAAACAACTAAAGATGATAACTTTACCTTGTTGAGCGCTAAATGTTTAGGAAATTGTGTTAGCGGCGTTTCAATGAGAATAAATGATGATTTACATGAAAATGTTACGAAAGATAATGTAATTGAAATTTTGAGAAAGTATGAGGTAAAACCATATGACTCTTAATAAATTAACAGAAATAAAAAATAGCATTTTAGCTAATAAAAAATTTAAAAAAATTAAAAACGATGACCGAGAAATTCGCTTGATTCTTAAAAATGTCGATGTAATTGATCCATATTCAATAGAAGAGTATATCGCTAATGATGGATACCTTGCTGCTTATAAAGCACTGACTGAAATGAACCGTGAAAGTATTATCGAAGAAATAAAAAAATCGGGACTTAGAGGTCGAAGCGGTGGAGCGTTTCCAACTGGCATTAAATGGAGCTTTTCTTTAAGTGTTGAGGCAGATGAAAAATATATAATTTGTAATGCTGATGAAGGTATTCCCGGAGATTTTATCGATCGTATTTTACTAGAAAAAGACCCCCATGCTATTGTTGAGGGACTGATAATTGGCGCCATTGCTAACGATGCTAACAAAGGTTATTTTTACATCAGAAAAGAATATTTAGCAGCTCATAAAACAATTGAAAAAGCTATTTTTGCAGCTAGAAAATTAGGCTTTTTAGGTAAAAATATTTTTGATCAAGGATATGACTTTGATATCGAAATAAGAATTGGTGCTGGATCTTACGTCTGTGGTGAAGAAACTGCTCTGATGGAATCGATTGAAGGAAAAAGAGGAACTTCTAGAGCAAAACCTCCCTTTCCGGCAGTTAGAGGTTTGTTTGGCAAACCTACTTGTGTCAACAACGTAAAAACGTTAGCCTCTGTTACTAAAATAATTTTAAACGGTGCTGAATCCTTTAATAAATACGGTACCGAAAACAGTAAGGGAACTAATATTTTCTCAATATCCGGAAAAGTAAAAAAACCAGGCTTTTATGAACTGCCACTGGGAATTTCAATAAGAGAATTAATATTTGGTATTTGTCAAGGACCCTTAGCAGGTAAAACAATAACTTCGGTCTTAGTAGGAGGACCTGCAGGAGGCTTTGTTTCTGAGGATAAATGGAACAGTCCGTTAGATTATGACTTATTTCATATTAATAGGACGATGCTAGGAGCAGGTGGAATTGTTGTTATCGACGAGACAATTTGCATTGTCGATATGTGCTTAATGTTTTTAGAATTTGGCTTAGAAGAATCTTGCGGTAAATGTAGTCCGTGTAGATACGGGACAAAAAAACAAATAGCTATTTTAAAAAGCATTATTGAGGGTAAAGGAAAACCAGAAGATTTAGAAGAATTGAAAAATTTATCGGAACATATTTTAAGCAGTTCGCTATGTGGTTTAGGAATGTCAACATCTTTTCCACTACTTTCTGCTTTAATGAATTACGAAGAACTATTTATCGAGCATCTAAATCATAAATGTCGAGCAAACGTTTGTAAGTGTGGTGAAAATAATGATTAAAGTTAATCTTAATGGAACAGAAGTAGAAGTGGAAAAAAATCAGACGATTTTAGAAGTTGCTAATAAAATTGGCACGTACATCCCTACACTGTGTTTTTTAAAAGGTGTTAATGAAACTTCACAGTGTAGAATGTGTTTAGTTGAAATTGAGGGAGTGAGAGGATTTAAACCAGCTTGTGCTACTATTTGTAGTGATCAAATGGTCGTAAATACTAATTCCGAGTCGATAAAAAATGCTGTAAAATTTAATTTAGAGTTAATTGCCGGTGAGCATACTTTCGAATGTTGGAACTGCCCCCGCGAAGAGGACTGTGAACTATTAGATCTATTGAGATATTTCGATATTGAACATAAATATTCCAAAAATCGCAATAAATTTACCGCTCCTAACTCGGTGATCAACGGCTGCAATTCTATTGTATTTGATAGCGGAAAATGTGTCCTATGTCACCGTTGTATTAGTACTTGTAACAAAACGACTAAAAAAGACGTTATCTCTTTTCACAACCGCGGCGAAAATACCATCGTTAAACCAGTTCATAATTTAAATATTAGTGAAAGTGGTTGCATCTACTGCGGTAACTGTATTCAAAACTGTCCGGTTTCAGCAATTACTGAAAGTAATAGCGTTAATGAAGTGCTCAATTTATTACAAAATACCAATAAAAAGTTAATTGTGCAGTACGACAGCAGAATAAAATATTTTTTGACTGAAACAGTTGCTGATTATTCAGAAAATTTAGCAGGTCTATTTCAAGAAGTAGGGTTTAAACATAGTTTTGATTTATCAGTAGGAGAAGCAGTACATGATTTCCTTTTAAATGATGAAATTGTTAAAAATAAAACAGTGATTGAAGCCAGTGATTTTAGTATTGTAAATTATTTAGAAATTTATAATTACGATTTGTTAAAATATTTATCAAAAGTGAAAAGCCCTCATACGCTTCAAGGAATCTTTTTGAAACAACACTACTGTAAAGATTTAGGATTAAATGCTGAAGATACAATAGTTGTTAGTATTTTACCCAATGTTTCAGCAAAAGCAGAAATTGAAAGAGAAGAGTACGATTATAAGTCGTTAAAAGATGTTGATTATGTTTTAACTTTTAGAGAATTGTTAAGATTATTTAGAAGAGTCGGTGCTGATGTTAATATTTATGATTATGCTGAGCAAGAAAAATTAGAAAATATTAATTATTTGAAAAAAATAAATTATTTTACCAAAAATCAAAAGACAACAACGACATTATTAGGCGAAGAAGTTGCTGTTGACTACATAGTTGATATCAATACGTTTGCCGAAACTTTTAAACAGATTGATAGTTATGGTTATCTTAATTTTAACTTCAGTAATTCTTTCGAATTTTACTCGGGTGGACAACACCATATCAAAAGTTACGATTTAAACCAAGAAAACGTCTATTGGAAAAATATCGCAAAAATAAATGATTATATTGCTGATGAAGAAATTGAAATTACTGATATTGAAAAAATATATAAAAAGTTATTGAATGCTTTACCAGAAAAAACGATGTTGTATACCGATTTCCAAAAAAGAAAGATTTTAAATAATAAGTAGAGGTGAATTAATGAAAACAAATTTTAATACCCTTTATGAAAATTGGGTCTTAGGAAACAAAATTGAAATACCAGAAAATGAAATTTTTTCTCTTTATAAAAATTATTTAAACGAGAGAACAGAAGAAATTTGTGGTAAATGTACTCCCTGTCGAGATGGAATAATAGCGATTAAAAAATTAATTGTTAAATTTGAAAATAAAAAAGCGAATTCTGCCGATTTAAGATATTTAAAAGACTTAATAAATAATTTAAGAGCATCAAGATGTGCTGTAGGGCTTGATACCGGTAGCAACTCTGAAGTTATATTTGATAAATATTATAATGTATTCAAAAATTGTGTAGGTGATTTTAATGATTAAAGCGACGATAAATAATAAAGTTGTAAAGGCAAAACACAATCAAACAATTTTAGCAGTTGCCAAGGAAAATGGAATTTATATTCCAACTTTATGCTATCTAAAAAAATATAATGAAATAGGATATTGTCGGCTATGTGTAGTTGAGATTAAAGGAAACAAAAATTTAATTTCAGCTTGTAACACTATTTTAGAAAGTGGAATGGAGATAAATACTAACTCCAAAAAAGTATTAAATTCAAGAAGGACAACGTTAAAACTTTTGTCAGCTAACCACCGATTTGATTGTTTTAACTGTCCCCGTGAACAACAGTGTAACTTTTATGAGCAGTTAAAATATCATGAAATTGATGACGATGAATACGAAACAAGTTCCGGCAGACACCTTTGTTTTATTAAAGGAAATGCGGTAACTCAAGATTTAAGTAAATGTATCTTGTGTAAAAGATGTGTTAGTGTCTGTCAAACTCAAGGTGGAGCTAACGTAATAAAGTTTAACGATGATGTTGGGTATAGACCGCGTGTTTCACCAATTGATAAAGTTAGTTTCGATAAAACAGGCTGTACCAGCTGTGGGGCGTGTATTAGAACTTGTCCGACAGGGACCTTACAAATTACTAGCTCAAAAGAACAACTAGAAAACTTTGTCCAAAGTGATAACATTGTAGTAGCTCAAATATCGCATTACGTTTATTCAGCTCTACATGAAGAAATTAAAAAGCCATTTTTTCAAAATAATCAGGAAGTTGTCTATAGTTTGTTAGAACAGATTGGTATTGATTATTATGTAGATGATAATTTAGGAATCGACCTGTTAACCCACTATCAAGAAGAAGAATTCAAAGATCGACTTGAAACTAATAGTAATTTACCGTTTATAACAAGTGATTCACCAGCTCTTACTAGTTATGTTGAACATTATCAGCCACAGTATTTAACTAACTTGTCAACGGTAAAACCAGCCTATCAACTTCAAGCTGAAGCACTTAAAAAAATAGTGGCCAAAGAAAAAGAAATTGATGTCAGTAAAGTAAAAGTAATTAGTATCACCCAGTGTTTAAGTGCAAAAAATCAAATTACTAGCGAAAATTCAAACGTTGATTTAGTTTTAACCACTGCCGAATTGGGTAAATATGCTAAAAGGAAAAAATTATCTTTCACTCCAGTGCCGTTAAAAAAGTTAAAACCGTTGTATCAAATCGATAACCTTCTTAGTAATTCGGCAATTGAATCAATAGTATATTCAAATGATCAAAATGAAATTTTAAATTTTAAAAGTGTTAGTAAAGCCTACCCCTCTTTAAAAGAAGCAACAACAACTTTATTTGGTAAAAAAATTAAAATTTTAGCAGTAATGGGCAACGGTGCTTTTAAGGAAATGGTTGAATTTTTAGCAGAATCAAACAAAAAATATCATTTTATTGAAGCAAGAGGATGTTTAGGTGGCTGTATAAACGGTGGTGGTCAACCTCAAAACATCAAAGAATTAGAAAAAGTATTTGCCGTTAGAGAAAAAAATTATCAAAAATTAGCTGTGTCTAGAAGAAATATCAAGAGAAACGTTGATTTTAAAAATAAAGTTAAAAACTTATCTTTAAATTATAAAACAACTTTTAAAGAAAAAGACTTTATAAAATAGGAGGTAGCAAATGAGAGAATATGCTTATGAACCCGAATATGTGTACATTGAATTAGGTTCTAGTCAAAAAATTGCCAAATTAAAAGTCTCCGTTGGCGATAAAGTTTTACAAGGAGAATTATTAGCAATTTCTAAATTTATTGGAAACATTTATGCTTCAGTTAGTGGTGAAGTGGTGGAAATAGTAGACATGATGACCATTTATGCTAAAAAAAATTCTCATTTAAAAATCAAAAACGATAAACTTTATCAAAAATACCTTCACAACTGTATTGATCCTAATTCCTTGACCGATATTAGACACCGAATTAGCGAATTTTTAGATTATCGAAGAAGTCCCCGGGAATTATTTAATACAATAGACTTCGATATTGATTATGAGTATGTGATTATCGATGGTATTTCAATCAATGAAAAATCTAACTGTGTTAACCAATATTTGTTGAAGAACGAAATAGAAAAAGTTAATTTAGGAGTCAAACTTTTAAAAACAACATTACCGAGAAGTAAATTTTTCTTCATCAGTAACCTCATTAAAGAATCACCAATGACAGATGTAATCTACAACAAGTACGATAATAATTCTAAATTTAAAGTTATTAAAAAATTATTGCCTGGTAAAGATTTATCCAATTTAGAAAAAGAAAAAGTATTGTATATTGGAGTAAAAGAAGTATCTGAATTTTATAATTACTGTATTGATAACAACCCGGAAAGTGCTGCTTTTATAAATATATATACCGAAACTATGAATCAATTTTTAATCGTTCCTAAAGGGACATTATTCAGTGAATTGTGTTCCAAAATAGGATTTCAAATAACGGATAAAGTGGCTTTAAGCGGTTCCTTGTATTCGTTTAAAAAATTAAAAAATTTAGATTTTGCAATTTTTCAATCTAACTCTTATCACTTAACTGAAGATTTTGAAATTAATAGTTATAATTGTATTAACTGTGGCGATTGTGATACTCATTGTCCAGTTGATATCAATCCGAAAGAAATTATGATAGCTGAAATAAATGAAGATGAAAAAAGAATCCAAAAATTGAATGCCTATAAATGCATTGAATGTGGAATGTGCACCTTTGTTTGTAGCTCAAACATCGATGTCTTAAGTTTCTTAAGAAGAAGTTTAAGAAGAATCAAGTAAGATAATATAATGATTGCTGCTTTTTTTCTCTTATTAATACTACTAGTTAGTAATTTGTACATAAATTCAGTTAATTTAGTCTTTATCATAATTATGACATTAATTTTCATCTATAAATTCAGTAAAGAAATTGTAAAATATGAAGTCTTGATTTATATTGTTGCCTTAATTTTGGGAATATTAACTTATCTTAATTTTAACAATGAAATTTTTCATTACCTTAAATCGGGATTAGTTTCTTTCGCTTTTATGATAATTGTTATGTACACCGGAATTATCAGCAATATCTTTAATTTTAAAAAAAAGTTATTGTTGAATAGAAAACAATTATCAATAGTTGCCTTTATTCTAATTTCAGCACACGCGGTATATCGCACCTTCGCCCAAGTTAGTTTATATGGAGTAATCGCTTACGTGCTGATGATTCCGCTATTTATAACTTCCTTTAAGGTGATCAGAAAAGAAATTCTTTCCAGAGATTGGCAAGCAATTCATAAAATTTCCTATCTTGCTTACGTATTTTTGCTATTACACACGGTAATAATTGCCGATGTGAGCAATAAATATATTTATATAATAATTGCTACTATTTACATTTACCAAAAAACATTAAATATAATTAAGGAGAGTTTAAATGAAATTAATCGAAAAAGCATTTTATAGTTTACTTTTATTCTTTGGTTCGTATACAATTTTAACTTTGGCATTAAGATACCTTATGACTGACACCTATTTAGCACATACAATTGCAGGAATTGTAGCAACGGTTTTAGGAATAGGATTATTTATGTATTTACTATTAAAAAAATCTAGATAAGTGAGGAATAGATTATGGGTTATTTTTTAAGTTTAAATGGAATTCTTAGCAGAATTCAATTTGGCTTTACTGCTGGATTTCATTTTATCTTTGTGCCACTTACAATAGGTTTAATCTTATTAATTGGGATAATGGAATTTTTACATTATAAAACCAAAAAAGAAATATATCACAAAATGGTAGAGTTTTGGAGTGATTTATTTATTATCAACTTTGCCTTTGGAGTAGTAACTGGTATAACGATGAGTTTACAATTTGGAACGAACTGGGGTAATTATTCTAAGTTTATGGGCGATGTATTTGGTTCACCGTTAGCCTTAGAAGCTTTAATCGCCTTTTTCCTCGAATCAACTTTTGCTGGAGTATGGATTTTCAAAAGAAATAAAATTTCTCCTAAAGCAAGATTAATAACAGTGTGGTTAATCGTTCTCGGTACTTCAATCAGCGCAATTTGGATTATCGTTGCCAACGGATTTATGCAACATCCAGTCGGATATGTCCTAGCAGCTGATGGCTCAAAAGTCATCTTGGATAATTTTCTACTACTAATGACAAATCCATATACTTGGTATATGTTTTTCCACAACCACGCATCAGCGATTGTCCTATCAGCATTTTTTATTATTTCAGTAAGTTGTTATCATTTGGTATATGGAAAAAAAGAAGATCGAGATGTTTATGTCAGAAGTATTGAAATAGCATCTTGGGCATTGTTGATAGGTAGTATTTCACTCCCTATTTTAGGGCAAGATTACTTGCGTTATATCGGAATAGTCCAACCGACCAAAATAGATAAAATTGTTACCGGAAGTTCAGCGATAGTAAGAATTGCCTTCTCAATTATGGTGACTTTAGGGACACTGTTTGTTTTACTGTCATTATACTTAGTTGCTTTTAAAAATAAATTCTTGAAATCGCCAACTATTCAAAAAATTATGATCTATTTGATTCCACTTCCTTATATTGCAATTCTTACAGGTTGGATGGTAACAGAAATAGGAAGACAACCATGGATAGTTTATAACTTGTTAACGGTGGAAGAGGGAATAAGTGATGTCCCGACTGCGGAAATTATTTTTACGCTTTCATTAATTACTGTCTATTATATAATTTTAGGAATATTAGATTATCGGCTTACCGTAAAAAGGGCTAAAGAAGGACTTAAAGATGGGGGTAAAGGATAATGTTTTCACATCTATTTATGCAAAATTTATGGTTTTTTGTTTTAGCGCTGGTCTGGGTTATTTACATCGTTCAAGAATCGTTTATTTTAGGCTCAAGCATCTGGGCAATGCTCTTTACGAAAGATCAAAATGAGTTAAAGGCAATTCAAGTAGCTTCGGGATTACACTGGGATGGAATTGAAGTTTGGCTGATCGTTGCCATCGGCGGTTTGTTTGCTGCTTTTCCTGGAATTTACGCTGATACTTTAACGTTGTTAAACGTAGCCTTTTTCTTGCTGTTAGCTTTGATTATTACTAGAGGAATTTCTATTGAGTTGATGTTTAAAGATAAAGCACTGATTAAAACAATGAAAATTGCTTGGGGAGTATCAGGAGTTTTAATGTTAGTAGTACTAGGCGTATACTTAACTAATATTTTTTATGGATTTAGTATAACCAGTACCGGTGAAACAGGTTCGTTTTTACAAATTTTTAATTTAACCGGGATATTTGGTGGCATTATGTTTTTAGGTTTAGGTTTAATTACCGGAGCAGCTTGGATTCACATGATGACCAAGACCGATGTTTCTCAAAGAATTAAAAAAACATTAAAGCCAATTGCTTTTGTCGCAACAGTAACGACTGCAATTACTCTGTTAGGACTTAACAATAACGGAATAGCGTTTAGTAACGAACTATTTGTTAACAATTGGTTTTTATGGATCATCCCCTTTTTAACTTTAGTTTCAGTAGTAGCGATGTTGATAGCCACTTTAAAAGAAAAAATTATTTTATCTTTCATTTTTGCATCATTGACTTTTACTTTTTATATCGCTGCTGGATTTATCGGTACCTTTCCGTACATGATCCCTTCAAATATTGCGATTGAAAATGGCATTACACTGTATTCCGGTTCAAGTTCAAAAACGACTTTAACTTTAATGACTTATGCCGCAGCAATATTCGTTCCGATTGTAGTAGTTTATCAAGGATTAAAATATTTTAAATTTGCGAAAAAGATTGATCCGACAGAATATTAAAATAAAGTATCAGTAAATATTAATTACAATGTTAATATTTACTTTTTCTTTATATTTAAGATATAATAAAGTTGAGGTAAAAATTATGTTAGGATTATATGTTCATATTCCGTTTTGCAATAATATCTGTTATTACTGTGACTTCACCAAAAAAATTGCCAAACAAAAAGAAAAAGAAAAATATATTAATTATTTAATTAAAGAAATTAAATTGTACCAAAAATATTTTGCTGATATCGAAACTGTTTACATCGGAGGAGGTACTCCTAGTAGTTTAAATTTAAGTTTATTAGAAAAATTATTGATTGTCCTACCTAAAAAAATTAAAGAATTTACCATCGAATGTAATCCAGAAGACATAAATCAGGAATTTTTGGCGTTACTAGTTAAATATAATGTAAATAGGATTAGTTTAGGAGTACAGACATTTAATAATAAATTATTAAAAACAATTAACCGCAAACATACGTATCAAACTACTGTAAAAAGTGTTGAATTGATTAAAAAATATCAGTTAAACTTAAATATCGATTTGATTTTTGGCATCCCCAAGCAAAACTTAGCCAATATCCAATTTGATTTAAAAACAGCAACGGCATTAGATGTAAACCATATCTCTTATTATTGTTTGATTTTAGAAAACAAAACAGTTTTCAGTAAAATGTATAAAGAAAACAAAATAGAACTGTTAGAAGAAGAATTAGAGGCCTCATTTTATGAATTAATTATCAATTTCCTAAAAGAAAATGGTTATTTACATTATGAAATAAGTAATTTTTCTAAAAGTGGTTACCAATCTATTCACAATATCAAATATTGGCAAAATCAAGAGTATATCGGGGTTGGCAATAATGCCAGTGGCTATTTAAACAACAAGAGGTACATCAATAAAAAATTATTTGCTGATTACTACCAAAGTTTAGATCAAGATCAACTACCAATAGCTGAGATTAACAAGGTAAGTAAAAAAGATTCAATGTATGAATATGTAATGTTAGGCTTTCGGATGTTACAAATTGATATGTTAGACTTTGAAAAGCGATATCAAATCGATATTTTTGAGGCGTTTACTAATTTAAACGAACTCATAACTGATAATTTCATCGAAAAAGAAAAAAACTTTTTAAAATTAACAAATAAAGGTTTATTATTAAACAACGAACTCCTAATAAAACTTATGGAGTGATATATTTGAAAAAAAATTACAACGGTTTTTTCCTAGTAATGGGATTAATTATCGGGACGTTTCTGATAGATAAAGAAAAGGTAGTAACGCTGCAAACAAACGAGTATGTAATCGTTACTAAAAGTTTTATAACTTCTTTAATACTAGTATATTTCTTGATGAAATATCTAACTAGTAAAATAGCAATTTGGATTTATTTTATGATACTTGGAATACTTAACAGCGCTTCAGTTATCATTCTTTATTTAAATTTTGGCGTTATTAAAATGTTTTATTATACTTTTGTGTTTGTACTTTTTTCCTTATTTCTATTATACTTAAGTAATAGAAAAATACAAAAAGTACAGAAGCTAGAAGTATTAATTTATTTTAGTTGTTTTGTTTACGCTCTATTTAATTTTTTAGTCTACAGGTGAAACTATGAAAAAATATTTAAAACAATTTAGTTATTATTTAAAAGTCGAAAGAGGATATACTACTAATACTATTCTCTCTTACAACAGCGATTGTCGCAGTTATGTCAACTATTTAGAAAACACCCACAAAATAATAATTCCTGCTGAAATCGATAGAAAACACATTCAAATGTTTTTAAAAAATGAAAAGAGAAAATATTCTAAAAGTTCGACTATTTCGCGAAAAATATCTAGCATTAAAACTTTTCATAAATTTTTGTTTTTAGAAAAATTAACGGAAACAAACGAGGCAAAAGGAATAAAAACACCGCGAAAAGAAAAAAAATTACCGATCGTTTTATCGGTAGAAGAAGTTGCCTTGATTTTGGATAGTTTTGCAAAGAAGACACCGGTGAATATTAGAAATAAGACAATGCTGGAAATTCTTTACGCCACAGGAATAAGAATTAGCGAATTGGTAAATTTAAATTTAGAAGATTTACATTTAAATGAAAATTTTATTCACATCTTCGGTAAAGGCAATAAAGAAAGAATTGTCCCAATTAATGACTATGCGATAAAAGTTTTAACTAACTACATAACTGAAGTAAGACCTAAACTAAATAAAGGTAATTTTAAAGAAGCACTTTTTTTAAACTACCAAGGTAATAGAATTTCTCGGCAATCTTTTTGGAAGTTTTTAAAAGAATACGTTGCCAAATTGGGAATTACTAAAGAAATTTCACCGCATAAACTCAGACATAGTTTTGCGACTCATCTATTAGAAAACGGTATTGATTTAAGATATTTACAAGAACTCCTAGGACATTCCGATATTTCAAGTACGCAAATTTACACTCATGTCAGCACCAAACATTTAACAGAAAAATATTTAAAATATCACCCCAGAGCAAAGGAAAAATAAAAATGAAATTTAAAAGAATTTTTTTAATCGTAATCGATTCACTTGGTATTGGAAAAATGACTGATTCGGAAAAATTTAACGACATCAACCCCAATACATTAGGTCATATTTCTGAATTTAATCAGGGAATTTATCTGCCTACTTTAGAAAAGTTAGGAATAGGTAATTTGACCGATATCATTGGGGTTAAAAGACAGAAACCGCTTGCTGTAATCGCCAAATTAGCCGAAATTTCTAACGGAAAAGATACTCTTACCGGTCATTTAGAAATGGTTGGGGTAAAAACGACTAATCCGCTGATTACTTTTACTGAAACAGGATTCCCCGAGCAGTTAATAACGGAGTTAGAAAATAAAATCAACCGAAAAATAATCGGCAATTATGCAGCGAGTGGAACCGAAATTATCCAAACTCTTGGAGCAGAACATTTAAAAACAGGAGCGATTATCGTCTATACATCTGCTGATAGTGTTTTACAAATTTGCGCCCACGAAGAAGTTGTTCCTTTAGAAGAATTATACAAAATTTGTGAAATTGCTAGAAAACTAACTTTAAAGGATCAGTGGAAAGTAGGAAGGGTAATCGCCAGACCTTTTACCGGAAAAGTCGGTAATTTTACTAGAACAGCAAATAGACATGACTATTCTTTAGCACCACCTCAAAAAACAGCGTTAGATCATCTAAAAAATAATCAATACTCGGTTATTTCCGTGGGAAAAATAAATGATATTTTTGCCGGTCATGGAATTACTGAAAGCAATCCGATAAAATCAAATAGTGCTGCAATGGCAAAAATATTAAAAATAATGAAGCGTGATTTTACTGGCTTGTGTTTTGTAAATTTAGTTGACTTTGATTCTCTGTACGGTCACCGCCGAGATCCAAAAGGTTATAAAGAGGCTTTAGAGCTGTTTGATAGTGAACTAGATTTATTAATAAAAACCTTAAATAACGATGATTTATTAATTTTAACAGCCGACCATGGTAACGATCCAACTGCCCTAGGTAGTGATCATACTCGTGAATATGTCCCACTTATATGTTATCATAGTAATATTGTTGGAAAAATTTTGAATGATCGAGAAACTTTTGCCGATATCGGACAAACTATTTTAAATAACTTTGAATTAAAAAAAATTGAACTAGGAACTAGTTTATTAAATGAATTATAAAATATTAAAAAAATAAAAGGAGAACCAAATGAACAAATCAAGAAAAATTGCAGTAATAGGAACAGGAAATGTCGGATTAAGTTATATTTATTCCATGATTAATCAATCGATTGGCGTCGATGAAATCATCTTAATAGATATCGATTATGAAAAAGCATGTGGCGAAGCATTAGATTTAAATCACGGATTAGCCTATATTCCCAAACCTCCAAAAATATGGGCTGGTAATTACAGCGATTGTGAAAATGTAGATATCGTTGTTATTACGGCAGGAGTCAACCGAAAGAGTGGCCAGAGTAGACTAGAATTAGCAGCTCAAAATATCGCTATTTTAAAAAACATTATTAATGAAATTAATAAGACTAGTTTTAATGGTATTTATATAATTTCTAGTAATCCAGTTGATTTAATGACCTACTACGCAATTAAGTTTAGTAATTTTGATAAACACAAAGTAATTGGATCAGGGACTACTTTAGATACTTCGAGATTAAGACATATCTTAGCGGAAAAATTAGAAATTAACTCTAATAATATTCACAGTTATATTTTAGGTGAACACGGTGATAGTGAATTTGTCTCTTGGGATAACACCTATATTGGGGGAACGCACATCAATGATATTTTAAAAGCTTTAGATTTGCCGTTGTCTTTAAAAGAGACTGTTAGAATTAGCGTTAAAAAAGCCGCCGGAGAAGTAATTGAGAAAAAAGGATACACATCTTATGGAATTGGAGTTGCCTTGACAAAAATTACCGATAGTATTGTCAACAATTGCAATTCAATTCTATCTACATCAGTTTTGTTAGATGGTGAGTATGGAATTAAAGATGTTTGTTTAGGAGTTCCGACGATAATTAATGAAAATGGAATTAGGAAAATTATTGAATTAGAACTCGGTGAAATAGAATTAGAGAAATTAAAAAAATGTGGTATTTTACTAAAGAAAGCTAGAGAAAATTTTTCCGAAAAATAAAATAATTCACTATGGGATGGCAAAATGAAATTTAAAAACACTAAAAAAATATTAATAATAGCATCGCTCATTCTGTTAGTTGGTTGCCAAAAAGATCAAAATAAGCCAGTAATGACGCTAATTGGCGAACCGGAAATTATTATTGATTATGGGAGTATTTATATCGACCAAGGAGTAGAAATAGTAGATAACAAAGATAAAGATTTGATTACAGAAGTCTATAACGATGTTAATACTAGACAATTAGGTGAATATATAATTAACTATAATGTTACTGATGAAGCTGGCAATATCGCAGAAGAAGTCAGCAGAAAAGTTATTGTTACGACACCAAAATATTGTTTTGAATTTGCTGAAGAAGAAAGTACGATAAAAGATTATTTAAAAGGGGTAAATTGTTTGAAAAAGGTTTTGATTCCACCTAAAATCAACAATATTGCAGTAACAACAATTGGTAAATCTGCTCTATCCGATAAAGGATTGACTGAAATTACCATTCCTAATACCGTAACAACGATTAATGAATACGCTTTTTCTAGTAATAGTTTAACTAGTGTTGCCATTTCTAAAAATGTGAAAACGATAAAATTTGCCGCATTTGACTGGCGAAGTTTAAATTCATTCAATATTGATAGTGACAATACTGGCTTTAAGATGGAAAATTCAGCGTTAGTTTCTGCTGATGGAACTATTTTATACGCTTTAATTGGGATACATACTAGTTTTACTGTTCCTAAATCGGTAGAAAGAATTGAAAGTTATGCTTTTTATAAAAACAATTTAAGTAGTTTAATACTGCCAAAAGATTTAAAAACAATTGGCGCGTATGCGGTTACCAAAAATAAGTTAACCGCTATCAATTTACCTAATTCAATTGTAGAAATAGGAGATTACGCTTTCCATGATAACCGGATAGAGCAGTTGGCAATTCCGACTGCCTTAACGACTGTTGGAAAATGGAGTTTTTCTAGTAACAATTTGAGTTTTGTAGATATTCCCAGTGGAGTAATAACGATTGATGAATACGCTTTTTACGGTAACGATTTAACAAAAATAAATATTCCTAACAGTGTCATTGCAATTAAAGAAGGATCTTTTTTAGAAAACGGTCTCAAAGAAATAACTATTTCAGCAACCGTAACCGATTTAGGATTTTATTCGTTTGATTGGGGGACTATACCATCTTTAAAAGTTGATCCCAATAATCCAAAATATAAAGTTATCGGTTCATCGCTTTTATCAAAAGACGAAAAACTGCTTTACGGTGTTTTAGGAAAACACAAAAATTATCTAATCCCTGAGACTATCGAAATAATAGGCGATTACGCTTTTAGTAACAATGAGTTAGAAAGTATAATAATTCCTAGCAATGTAAAAACGATAGGAGAATGGGCTTTTTATAAAAACAATTTAACAGAGATAGAAATTTCAGACACGGTCGAAGAAATAAAAGACTGGGCGTTCTCAACTAATAGATTAGAGAGAATAATCCTACCAGATAACACTACTACAATTAACGACTGGGTTTTTTATAATAACAATTTAACTGAGTTGACAATTTCAGAAAATGTTAAAACAATAGGAGAAAAAGCCTTTGGCAAAAACAATTTTAGCAAAATTGAAATTTTAGGTCCGAACAAACACCGCTTTGATGGGAAATGGGGATTTTATGGTTTTCCCAGAGAACTAAAAAAAGTCGATACTATCATCCCTGTATAGAAACTATTCTTAAAGAAAAACAGTTTTCTTTTTAAACCAAAAAATAATTAACAGTCAAAAAAGATAGTGACAGAAGAAGCCACAACTTGAAAAATTAAACAAAATCAAAAGCCAGAAATAGTTATTCAATAATAAGAAAAAATAAAAAAAGTTTACAAGATTTATCTGTAAACTTTTTATTATCTTTTTAAGTTAACCACTTATTGCCACCGTATTTGATTAAAATTGCCCCTAAAGGAGCAGTTACTAAAATAGATAGTACACTGATTGCTAAGAAGATCTCTCCATGCTCAACTCCCATCGCTAGTGGAACAGAACCAATAGCAGCTTGAACTGTTGCTTTTGGTATGTTAGCACTGACACAAAATAACTTTTCCTTAAAAGTAAAATCAGATTTTATCAATGATATAAAGACACCAATAGTTCTAAATAGCAAACCAATGGCGATAATAATTAATCCCACAACTCCTGAAGAAATAGCTACTTTGACATCTACTGTTGCACCTACTAATACAAATAAAAGTATTTCTACTAATACCCAAATCCCATTTAGTTTACTAATTAATTTTTCGCCGAATTCTTTATTTTTGTCTAAAATAACAAATCCTAAAGTCATTAATCCTAGCAGACTGGCAATCGGAATAATATTTACAAAAATCTCTTCAATAAACGTTAATAAAATGGCTGAGGAAAGCAATAAAATAACCGCTTTATTTAGGGAAATACTAAATTTTTTATTTACAAATAAAATAGTTATCGCGACAATTACCCCTAACAAAACACCTAGAGCGATTGATAGCGGTATTGATAAGATATTTAAGAAAATGCTAGAATTTTTACTAAAATATAAGCCGGTAAAAGCAGTAAATAAAGTAATCGCAAACACATCATCGATTGAAGTACTGGCCAGTAGTAAAGTAGGTATACCTTTAACTGCCCCCTTTTTGTTTTCGATTAACTTAATCATACTAGGAACCACAACCGCTGGTGATACGGCAGCTAAAATAAAGGCTAAAATTCCAGCTTCTATTTTATCGATATTCAGGATATAACTAGCGGCGATAATTATCGCAAAACCTTCTAAAAGACAAGGCAGAGAACCTAATTTAAGAACTTTTGTCCCAACTTTTTTTAAGGTCTTTTTCTTGATTCCTAACCCAGCTCTCAATAAAATCACTAATAGCGCAATTTTACGAATATCAGCAGATATATTTAATAAATTATCATCAAGAAGGTCCAAAACACTAGGACCAATTAAGATTCCTGTGATAATAAGACCGATTAATCCTGGTAATTTTAATTTTTGAAAGATGTAACTAGATAATAATCCTAAAATTAGGATCAAACCAAAACTATAAATCATGCTGTACCTCCTAATTTTCACTTGGCTAATTGTACCAAATTTTTAGAAAAATAACAATATATCTATTGAAAAAATGACTGTTTTTTGTTATAGTATTATAAGAAAAAATAGGAGGTCAAAAATGAAAATAGTTATCCTCGATGGTTATTCACTAAACCCAGGAGATTTAGATTTTTCAATATTCGAAGAATTTGGTGAAGTAGTTATTTATGACAGAACTCCTGAAAATTTAGTTATGGAGCGACTTAGTGACGCCGATGTGGTTTTGGTCAATAAAATTAAAATTACACGCGAAATAATAGAAAATAGTCGTTTGAGATATATTGGAGTATTTGCAACTGGCTACAATGGAATTGATATTGAAGCAGCTACCGAAAAAAATATAGTTGTGGTTAACGTCCCCCACTACAGTAGTGAAGCAGTTGCTCAAATGACTTTTGCTTTACTTTTAGAAGCTAGTAATCAAGTCAAATTACATACAGATTTAGTTAAAGATGGCAAGTGGTCTAAATCAAGCGATTTTTGTTTTTGGGACAAACAGCTGTTTGAGTTGAAAGACAAAACAATCGGTTTAATCGGCTTTGGTTCGATTGGAAAAGAAGTTGCTAAATTAGCAACAGCATTCAATATGAAGATTTTGGTTTGTTCTAGAACTGTCTACCAAAAATATGAAAATGATAATTTGAAATTTGTCGATATTGATTATTTATATAAAAATTCCGATATCATTAGTTTGCATTGTCCACTATTTAAATCCACGGAAAAATTAATTGATCAAGATGCTATTGAGAAGATGAAAGAAGGAGTAACTATCATCAATACTTCAAGAGGTGGATTGATCGATGAACCAGCATTAATTGAAGGACTTAAAAACAAAATAGGGTATGCTTGTTTAGATGTTTTGACTAGCGAACCACCAAAAAAAGATAACGAATTGTTCAAGTTAGAAAATGTCTATATAACACCACATATAGCTTGGGCTGCTTACGAAACAAGAAAAAGATTACTGGATATTGCCTTTGATAATTTAAAAGGATTTATCGATAAAAAAGCAATTAACAGAGTAAATTAAAAAGAGGTGATTAAAATTATTAAAATCAAAGATTTAGTAAAAGAAGAAAAAAAATTTCCTAAAATAGCTGTTTTCAGTTTTTTAATATTGTTATTATGTGGAGTGGGGTTGGTACTGATTTCACTTACTGGCGTTTTAATCTCTCCTCCTTCTTATATCGCTAATACTGTTTTTTTAACTGTTCTAATAGTTGCTACTACAGTAGGTTTTATTGGAATTACTCAATTATCTTATAGCATAGTAATAGGGAAAATAAAAATTTTCTCAATAGCATTTCAAGTCAAAACATTGAAAAGGGTGGGGATATTGTTATTGGTGGTATTGTTATTGGTAGTATTGTTATTAATTTATCTAAGTCTTTTGTCAGAATTTATTGCAATACTGTTCTTTGGTACAGGACTAATTTTATCTTATACGTTTGGTTTAGTACCATTTATTTTGATTGATGAAGATTATCAATCTCTTGATACAATTGAAACTTTAAAAAAAAGTTATGAATTGATGAAAAAAAATAAAATGAAAATGCTCCTTTTGCAATTAAGATATTTCTTAGGATGGGTTGTTGGTTATTTGGTCACAACCTTAGCCTATGATTCAAGATTCTTCCTATTACCGCCTCAATTAACAATTCCATTTGTTATTTTAATGGTTTATATTGCCTCAAAATATCAAATTGCTTTTGCAATATTTTATAAACAGATAAAAGAAGATAGAACCAGTCAACCGATTGAAGAAGTTTAATTAAACAATTAAAAAAAAGAACTCCATTTAGTTGTTCTTTTTTTCTAAAATTAAATTTTTGCAAATATTGCAAACACTAATCCCACAATAGGAAGGACTACAAATCCAATAATAATTAATATTCCTACTATTTTGCCAAAAAGAGTTTTGGCCGGATTTTTTCTTATTGCTACATCGACAGTATTATCATGTCTTCTAACAAAGTGAAAACTTTTTTTTCTGTCTTTCTTTTCTTTCTTTTTATCCATTAGTCACCTCTACTAAATATAACTATTCAATTATATATTTTTTTTACTATTTTTGCAAACTATTTTAACGATAATATTTCTTTTTTTGTTAAATTAGATTTTTTAGGCACATCTATCTCGTTATTATTTTTGTATTCTAGTAAAAAATTATACACTTCTTCAGTAATTTTTTTGGGAGTACTTGCACTTGCAGCAATACCAATCTTCTTTACCGATAAGTCTTTTTCATCAATATCAGCGACAGATTCAATTAAAATTGCTTTTTTGTGCATTTTAGTTAAACTATTTGCATTGTTGCTAAGTTGATCGCCAACTATGTATACTAGATCAAAAAGCTCAGCATTTTTTAAAGCTAACTGTCTAAGTCTAGTAGCACTGCAGATTTCCTCGTTTATTTCAGAATTGAAATTATTTGTTATGTAATCAAAGATATTTTTTAACTCTTCAATGTTTAAAGTAGTTTGATTAGTTACAAAATATTTAGGTTTTTTCTTTAATCTCTCTAAATCATCAATGGTTTCAACTAAATGAATTTTTTTATCGAATAAAACAGCATTGGCCTCAGGATGATTTTTTTTACCTACGAAAATTATTTCAAAACCTTGAGTTAATTTTTTTTTAATAATATTATGTATTTTTACAACATCTTTACATGAAGAATCAATCACATGTAGATTTTTATCAATAGCATACTGTTTAACAGTATCCAAAACACCATGTGCAGTGAAAATAACAGTACCAGTTAAATTATCTAAATCAGACAATTTAGGATTAACAATTGTATTTACCCCTAATTCAGTTAAAGCACCTATTAACATTTTATTGTGAATTAACATTCCGTAAACATGAATTGGTTTTGGCGCATCGCTATTTATTGCATTAACTACAATCCTTACTGCCTTTACAACACCGCTACAGTAACCATTTGGGTTTATATATTTGATTTCCATTTTATTCCTCCTAAAATATTTTATCATACTTTAAACGTAAAATTTATCAGTATACATACTGTTTTTTATTAATTTGATTTTTTTAAAAAAATAAAATCTACTTTTTCTTAATTTTTTTGAAATATGCTATGGTAGTCTCAGGTTAATTGATAAACAGCATCAATTAAAATGTTTATAAATTGCAATCGATTAGGTGGATAAACTATATAGAGGTGATTACAATGATTATAATTAAAAATTTAGTAAAAAAGGAAAAAGAATTTCCAAAAAGAACTGTCTTCGGCTCTATAATATTGTGGGAACTGATATTATTTGTAATTCCATTTTTTTTTATGATTTTTGGAAGAGCAATACCATTTAATATTCTATCACAAATAGTTTTAATGTTAAGTGGTGTTGTGATTAGTATTGGAATTACTCAATTAGCTTATAGCATAGTAAAGGGAAAAGGACAAGGTTTCTCAATAGCATTTCAGTTTTTGACTAACCCAAAAACATTTAAAAAAGTGGGTATATTGTTGTTAAGTTATTTAATTATTGGGATAGGATTAATATTATTCATAGTTCCAGGGATAATTTTAATTTATGCGTTTGGTGTGCTACCATTTATTTTGATTGATGAAGATTATCAATCTCTTAGTGCAATTGAAACATTGAAAAAAAGTTATGAATTGATGAAGGAAAATAAAATAAAATTATTCCTTTTGCAATTAAGATATTTAGTTATTGTTGTTTTTTTTACCTTTTTAGAAGTATTTATTATTTTAGGCCTTGATGATATGATAGGCTATTTAGGAATATTATTAGCAATCGTCCTAGCAGTGATTACGTACCTAGCATTTATTATTTTCTTAATTTATATTAGTTCAAAATATTATATTGCTCTTGCAATATTCTATAAGCAAATAAAAGAAGATAAAACTATTCAATCGATTGAAGCAGTTTAATTTAAATAGTAAAAACAACGCAGAAGAACAACAATTTTGTTGTTCTTTATTTTTAAACTTATATTTTTTTGCCAATATTGCTAACACTAATCCCCAGGTGAGAAGTAGTACAATCAAAAATAATTAATAATCTATTATTTTTCCAAAAAAGGTTTAATCTGATTTTTTCTTATCGCTGATTTGTAGCATTAATGCATCTAACAGGAATTGATTTTGAAACATCGGCATTTAATTGTTAGTTACAATCTTTATTACATTTATAATTGGATTATAATGCTCATTTGGCTTTATATATTTTATTTCTCCGATTTTTTCCAATTATTTTAAAATATGTTATAGTAATAATAGATTATTTGTGCAACAATAGCAATTAATTGAAAAATATGAAGAGGTGATTCAAATTATTACAATTAAAGATGTAGTAAAAAAGGAAAAAGAATTTCCTAATGGAACTATCTTCGCCTTTATGTTCTTATGGACAGTGTTAGTGGCCATAATTCTGTTTATTGGTTTTGATTTTTCTAGTTTTGTTTTTAGTTTTGACTTTTCTGATATATCTTCTGACCCTGCTTATTATAATGTAGTAAAATTGGGCTTTATAAACCAACTAATTGGGTTCTTAATTGGTTCTGTATTTTTGGTTGGAATTGCTCAGTTATCGTACAGCATAGTAAGAGGAAAAGGAAAAGATTTATCAATAGCTTTTCAAGTTTGGACTAACAAAAAAATATTTAAAAGAATGTTAGCAGTAATCTTAAGTTATGTGATTATGTGGATAGGATTAATATTATTGATAGTACCAGGGATAATTTTATATTATGCGTTTATTTCCGTAAGATATATTTTGATTGATGAAGATTATCAATCTCTTAGTGTAATAGAAACTTTGAAAAAAAGTTGGGAATTGATGAAAAATAATAAAATGAAATTGTTTCTTTTACAATTAAAATATTTTCTACCGTTTATTATTTTTACATTTGTTGCTTCAATTATATTTACTATTTTGTTAGTAATATTAATTATTATGGAAATCTCCATATCATTAATACCATTAATATTATTACTATTAATACCATTTATTATAGGAGCTTATGTTTATTCATTTTATATTTACTCAAAATATTATATTGCTCTTGCCATATTCTATAAGCAAATAAAAGAAGATAACACTATTCAACCGATTGAAGAAGTTTAATTTAAATAGTAAAAACAACGCAGAAGAACAACAATTTTGTTGTTCTTTATTTTTAAACTTATATTTTTTTGCCAATATTGCAACAACAATCCGAGAGTAAGAAGTACTGGCGATCAAAAATAATTAATAGTCTATATTTTTCCAAAAAAAATTTTAATCTTATTTTTTCTTACCGTTGATTTGTAGCATTAACGTATCTAAACCTGAATTGATTTTAAACCATTGATTTTTAATTGTTAGTTGCAATCTTTATTATGTTTATAGCAGGATTATAATAATCGTTTGGCTTTTAAAATATGTTATAATGTAATATCATTTAATTGAAAAACAATGAAGAGGTGATTAAAATTATTACAATTAAAGATATAGTAAAAAAGGAAAAAGAATTTCCTAAAGGAACTATCTTCGCCTTTGTGTTCTTATGGACAGTGATAGTGACCATAATTATGTTTATAGGTTTTGATTTTTCTGGTTTTGTTTCTAGTTTTGATTTTTCTGATATATCTTCTGATCCTACTTATTATAATATAGTAAAATTTGGCATTATAAATCAACTAATTGTGACCTTAATTGGTTCTGTATTTGCGATTGGAGTTGCTCAATTATCATACAGCATAGTAAGGGGAAAAGGAAAAGAATTATCGATAGCTTTTCAAGTTTGGACTGACACAAAAATATTTAAAAGAACGTTGATAGCGATTTTAAGTATTATATCTATACGGATAGGATTAAAACTATTGATAGTACCAGGTATTTTTTTAACTTATGTGTTTGGTGTGCTATCATTTATTTTGATTGATGAAGATTATCATTCTCTTAGTGTAATAGAAACTTTGAAAAAAAGTTGGGAATTGATGAAAAATAATAAAATGAACTTGTTTCTTTTGCAATTAAAATATTTTCTACCATTTTTTATTTTTACGCTTGTCTTTTCAATTGTATTTAGTATTTTATTAGTAATATTAATTGTTATGGGAATCTCCGTATCTTTAATAATAATATTATTATTATTAACACCATTGATAATAGGAGCTTTTGTTTATTCATTCTATATTTACTCAAAATATTATATTGCTCTTGCCATATTCTATAAGCAAATAAAAGAAGATAAAACTATTCAACCGATTGAAGAAGTTTAATTTAAATAATAAAAATAACACAGAAGAACAACAATTTGGTTGTTCTTTATTTTTAAACTTATATTTCTTTTGCTAATTTGGTTGTATCAATGCAAGAGTAAGAAGTAGTGCCAATCAAAAATAATTAATAATCTGTTATTTTTCCAAAAAAAATTTTAATCTGTTTTTTTATTGCTGATTTGTAGCATTAACGTATCTAAACATGAATTGATTTTGAAACATCGATTTTTAATTGTTAGTTGCAATCTTTATTATGTTTATAACAGCATTATAATAACCATTTGGCTTTATATATTTGATTTCCATTATTATCCTCCTAAAATGTTTTATCATCCTCTAATAGCAAAATTTCCCTGTATGTACATTTTATTAATTCCTCTAAAATATGTTATAATATTATACTAATTGAAATAGTATCAGTTAAAAATGTTTATAAATCCAATCAATTTATTGGATAAACTATAAAGAGGTAATTAAAATGATTACAATTAAAAATATAGTAAAAAAGGAAAAAGAATTTCTTCCAAAAAATAACTCTGGCAATTTATTTATGCAGTTATGGGGAGTCATAACGCTCATAATTATAGTTATTGGTTTTGATTTTTCTGATGTATCTTATGGCCATCCTAGTAATAATATAGTACAGTTTGGCATTATAAACCAACTAATTGTGATCTTAATTAGTTCTGTATTTTCCATTGGAATTTCTCAATTATCATACAGCATAGTAAGGGAAAAAGGAGAAAAATTCTCAATAGCGTTTCAAGTTTTTACTAACACAAAAATATTTAAAAGAATGTTTACAATGATATTAAGTTATATAATTGTATGTATAGGATTAATACTATTGATAATTCCAGGGATAATTTTATCTTATGCATTTGCTTTAGTACCATTTGTTTTAATTGATGAAGATTATCAATCACTCAGTATAACAGAAACTTTGAAAAAAAGTTGGGAATTGATGAAAAATAATAAAATGAAATTGTTTCATTTGCAATTAAAATATTTTCTACCATTTATTCTTTTAATAATTGGCATTTCAATTATAGCTGGTATTTTATTCTTAATATATTCTATAGGTTTGGGAACCGCAACAGCAGGAGCTGTAATAGTTCCATGGGGGGGAGTACTTTTTATGATTTTATCTCAGTATTACTCAAAATATTGTATTGCTCTTGCAATATTCTATAAACAAATAAAAGAAGATAAAACGGTTCAACCGATTGAAGAAGTTTAATTTAAATAGTAAAAACAAAACAGAAGAACAACAATTTCTTTGTTCTTTGTCTTTAAACTTATATTTCTTTTGCTAATTTTGTTGTATCAATACAAGAGTAAGAAGTAGTATCAATCAAAAATAATTAATAATCTGTTATTTTTTCTTATCGCTGATTTGTAGCATTAACGTATCTAAACATGAATTGATTTTGAAACATTGATTTTTAATTGTTAGTTACAATATTTATACATTTATAACAGGATGATAATAATCGTTTGGCTTTTAAAATATGTTATAATGTGTATCAATTAATTAAAAAACAATGAAGAGGTGATTAAAATTATTATAATTAAAAATTTAGTAAAAAAAGAAAAAGAATTTCCTAAAGGTGCTGTTTTCGGCTCTATATTGTTGTGGACATTTATAACAATTGTTATTTCATTTTTTTTTATGCTTGTAGCGCCCGTTAACTTCATAATTACATATTTAACTAGTGTTATAATGTCTATTGGGCTTGCTCAATTATCTTATAGCATAGTAAAGGGAAGAGGAGAAGATTTCTCAATAGCGCTTAAGATTTGGAGTAGCGGATATAAAGAACTTGGTACATTATTATTAGGTTATTTATTTGTTTTTATAGGATTAATAATCTTCATAATTCCAGGGGTAATTTTAACTTATGGGCTTGGTATAGTACCATTTATGTTAATTGATGAAGACTATGAGTCTCTTAGCGTAATTGAAACTTTGAAAAAAAGTTGCGAATTGATGAAAAAAAATAAAATGAAAATGTTTCTTTTACAATTAAGATATTTCCTAGTATGTTATGTTGGTCGTTTTATTTTCTTATTAATCATTATTTTTTTCATAATGACATTCACTAGTATTACACCCTTTGGCGCTAGGGGCATGGATATCACAGCAATATTCGCATTAGGATTATCATTATTACTAATAATGCCCATAGCAATAGTATTTGCCCTTTTAATTACTTATATTAGTTCAAAATATTATATTGCTCTTGCCTTATTTTATAAGCAGGTAAAAGAAGATAAAGCTATTCAAGCGATTGAAGAAGTTTAATTTAAATAGTAAAAATTACACAGAAGAACAACAATTTGGTTGTTCTTTATTTTTAAACTTATATTCTTTTTGCAAATATTGCTAACAGTAAAAAGTTTTAATCTAATTTTTTCTTAATGCTACAAAGTAACATTAATGTATTAAATATGAATTTATTTTGAAACATCGACATTTAATCATTAGTTAAGTCTTTATTACGTTTATAAGATGAGTATAATAATTGTTTACTTTTATTTGATTTTTCTTAAAAATAATTTTTAATTATTTCGAAAATATGTTATAATAAATCGTTTTTAAAGTGCCAATGGTATTCAACAATATAATTAATTACATTGTTTAAAAATACTGAAAAATTAATTAATGAAGTAGTACCGAAAAGATCTAATAAGAAGAGTTGATTATTCTTAAAAAGGTGATTTGTTGGTAAAATAACTTTAATTAAGGGAATTAAAAACAAAATTTGCTGTTGCTTAGATATTTGTTCTAAATAGCCGCTAGAAGAAGATGTGAGTCGTCCAAGTTAGAAAATATTTAAACCCCAAGATAATTGGGTAGCATTCAAAACATCAAAAAAATTATCGGACATTGTGTCCATAATTTTAAAGAATTTATAAATAAAAAATATTATTTGGATAAATTATAAAGAGGTGATTAAAATTATTATAATAAAAGATTTAGTAAAAAAGGAAAAAGAATTTCCTAAAGGAGCTGTTTTCGGCTCTATAATGCTGTGGAGATTGATAACATTTGGAATTTCAATTTTTGTTGTGTTTTTACCGTTTTTCAATATCCTAACTTCGTGTTTGATTGGTACTGTGCTTTCTATTGGGCTTGCTCAATTATCTTATAGCATAGTAAAAGGAAAAGGACAAGATTTTTCAATAGCATTTCAAGTTTGTACTAACACAAAAATATTTAAAAGAGTGGGTACATTATTATTAGGTTATTTATTTGTTTTTATAGGATTTATACTATTCATAGTTCCAGGGATAATTTTATCTTATGCATTTGGTTTAGTATCATTTATTTTGATTGATGAAGATTATCAATCTCTCAGTACAATTGAAACTTTGAAAAAAAGTTGTGAACTGATGAAAAAAAATAAAATAAAAATGTTTCTTTTGTCCTTAAGATATTTCCTAGTATGGTGGGTTGGTTTTTTTATTTTATCATTTGTCATTATTTTTTCATTAAAGACATTCATTGGTGCTCCAATGACAACCACCGACCCTACGACCGTTGATCCTACAACGTTGGCCACATTAGGATTATTATTATTAGCACTAATACCTGTATTAATAGGACTTTCTATTTTAATGGCTTTTATTCGTTCAAAATATTATATTGCTCTTGCATTATTTTACGAGCAGGTAAAAGAACAAAAAACTAGTCTACAAATTGAAGAAATTTAATTTAAATATTACAAAATATAACAAAAGAACAACAATTTGGTTGTTCTTTATTTTTAAACTTTTTTTTTTACAAATATTGCTAGCAACAATCTAAGAGTAAGAAGTAGTATCGATCAAAAATAATTAATAATTTTTTATTTTTCTAAAAAAAGGTTTAATCTGGTTTTTTTTTATTGCTGCTTTGTAACATTAATGTATCTAACATCAATTGATTTTGAAACATCTATTTTTAATTGTTAGCTACAATCTTTATTACATTTATAATAGGATTATAATACTCGGTTGGCTTTATATATTTGATTTTTCCTAAAATATTTTAACATATTTAAATAGCAAAAATTATCAAGATTTTTTTTGTTAATTTTTTTAAAAAATTGCTTTAAAATAAAATATAAATTATTTAAGTTTTTTCAACCAGTTTTAATTATTTCAAAAATATGTTATAATAATTTGTTGTTAATTTAGCAACAGCACTCAATAATATAGTTTATATTAGTTAATTGATGAAGTATTATCGAAAAAAATGTAACAAGAAAAATTGATCATTCTTCAAGAGATGATTTATTGATAAAATAACATTAATTATGGTAGCTAAAAACAAAATTTGAACTGTTTAAATATTTGTTCTAAACAACCACTAGAAGAAAATATGAGTTGTTCCAAGTTAGAAGATATTTAATAAAACTCAAAATTGCATGGACAGCAATCAAAACATCAAAAAAATTATCGGATATTGTATTTCATAATTTTAAAGGATTTATAAATAAAAAAAATATTACTTGAGTAAATTATAAAGAGGTGATTAAAATTATTATAATCAAAGATTTAGTAAAAAGGGAAAAAGAATTTCCTAAATTAACTGTTTTCGTAATTGTATTCTTAAGTGGATTTATAACAGTTGTTATTTCATCCGTTTTTATGTTTGGCGGTATATTGCTATCATCAGTAGTTTCACTCTTAGTTGGTGGGATAATTTCTATTGGGATTGCTCAATTATCTTGTAGTATAATAAAGGGAAAAGGAGAAGATCTCTCAATAGCATTTGAGATTTTGACTCACAAAGAAATAATTAAAAAAGTGAGTATAGCAGCATTAAGTATTTTAATTATTTGGATAGGATTCCTACTATTGATAGTTCCCGGGATAATTTTATCTTATGGGCTTGGTATAGTACCATTTATGTTGGTTGATGAAGATTATGAATCTCTTAGCGTAATTGAAACTTTGAAAAAAAGTTGGGAATTGATGAAAAATAATAAAGTGAAAATGTTTCTTTTACAATTAAGATATTTCCTAGTATGGTATGCTGGTTTGGCTATTTTCTCATTAATCGTTATTTTTTCAGTAATAGCTATAGCTGATAGCATTAATAGTACAGTAATGTTCGAATTATTATTATTATCATTATTTATAATACCTCTACTAATAGGATTTTCTATTTTAATATCTTATATTAGTTCAAAATATTATATCGCTCTTGCATTATTTTACGAGCAGGTAAAAGAACAAAAAACTAGTTTACTAGAAGATAAAAATAGTCTACAAATTGAAGAAATTTAATTTAAATAGTAAAAATAAAACAAAAGAACAACAATTTGGTTGTTCTTTATTTTTAAACTTATATTCCTTTTGCAAATATCGCTAATACTGAGACCATGGTAAGAAGTAGTATCAATCAAAAATAACTAATAATTTATTATTTTTCCAAAAAAAGTTTTAATCTGCTTTTTTCTTACTGCTGCTTTGTAACATTAAGGGATCTAAGATAAATTTATTTTGAAACATCGGTATTTAATCGTTAGTTACAATCTTTATAGCATTATAATAATTGTTACTTTATATTTGATTTTTCCTAAAATTTAATACATTTAAATTTCATCAATTAATTTTAATTATTTCAAAAATATGTTATAATAATTTGCTTTTAAATTCTCAATACCCTTCAACAATATAGTTTTCAATGCTAATGTTTAAAAATAATGAAAGTTAATTGATGAAGTGGTATCGAAAAAAGGTAACAAGAAGCGTTGAGCATTCTTCAAGAGATGATTTTTTTGATAAAATAACTTTAATTAAGGAAGTTAAAGATAAAATTTGAGTTGTTTATGCATTTGTTTTAAACAGCCACTAGAAGAAGATGTGAGTTGTTCAAGTTAAAAAATATTTATCAAACTCAAAGTAGTCTGATTAGCATTCAAAACATCAAAAAAATTATCGGACATTGCATTTCATAATTTTAAAGAATTTATAAATAAAAATTATTAATCAGGTAAATTATAAAGAGGTGATTAAAATTATTACAATTAAAAATTTAGTAAAAAAAGAAAAAGAATTCCCTAAAGGAGATGTTTTCGGCTCTATAATGCTGTGGGCATTGTTATCATTTGTAATTTTAATTTTTTTTACCTTTTTATCGTACATCAACTTCCTAGTTGCCTATTTAATTAGTGCTGTAATTTCTATTGGAATTGCTCAATTATCTTATAGCATAGTAAAAGGACAAGGACAAGATTTCTCAATAGCATTTCAAGTTTGGACTAACGCAAAAACATTAAAAAGAGTTGGTACATTATTATTAGGTTATTTATTTGTTTGGATAGGATTAATAATGTTCGTAGTTCCCGGGATAATTTTATCTTATGGGCTTGGTATAGTACCATTAATGTTGATTGATGAAGATTATCAATCTCTTAGCGCAATTGAAACCTTGAAAAAAAGTTGGGAATTGATGAAAAATAATAAAATGAAAATGTTTCTTTTACAATTAAGATATTTCCTAATATGGTACGGTGGTTTGTCAATTTACTTATCAGTTAATATTCTTTTAATAATAATATTCACTGGTCCTCCGATAATATTCATGGGTCCTCCATCCATTGATTCTCTAGGCTTAAATCTTACGTCATTATTTGCATTAGGATTATCAGCATTACTACTAATACCTCTACTAATAGTATTTTCTATTTTAATGGCTTATATTAGTTCAAAATATTATCTTGCTCTTGCCTTATTTTATGAGCAGGTAAAAGAAGAAAAAACTAGTCTACCAATTGAAAGATTTTAATTTAAATAGTAAAAATAAATCATAAGAAGAACAATTTGGTTGCTCTTTATTTATAAACTATATTCTTTTTGCAAATATTGCTAGCAACAATCCACGAGTAAGAAGTAGTATCAATCAAAATAATTAATAATCTATTATTTTTTCTTATTGTTGCTTTGTAGTATTAATATACCTAACCTGAATTTATTTTGAAACATCGGTATTTAATCGTTAGTTACAATCATTATTACGTTTATAATAAACGTTTATTTTTTATTTGATTTTTCCTAAAATTTAACACATTTAAATTTCTCCAATTAATTTTAATTATTTCAACAAGATAGTTTACAATGCTAATGTTTAAAAATACTGAAAAATTAATTAATGAAGTAGGACCGAAAAGATGTAACAAGAAGAGTTGATTATTCTTCAAGAGATGATTTATTGATAAAATAACTTTAATTAAGGGAATTAAAGATAAATTTTGAGATGTTGTTTGGATATTTGTTCTAAACAGCCACTAGAAAAAGATATGAATTATTCAAGTTAGAAAATATTTAATAACCCCCAAGACAGCTGGATAGCATTCAAAACATCAAAAAAATTATCGGACATTGTGCCCATAATTTTAAAGAATTTATAAATAAAAAAATATTAATTGGGTAAATTATAAAGAGGTGATTAAAATTATTATAATAAAAGATTTAGTAAAAAAGGAAAAAGAATTTCCTAAAGGAGCTGTTTTCGGCTCTATAATGCTGTGGGCATTGATGTCATCTGTAATTTCAATTTTTGTTATGTTTTTACCGTTAATCAATTTCATAATTGCATATTTTATTAGTGCTGTAATTTCTATTGGAATTGCTCAATTATCTTATAGCATAGTAAAGGGAAATGGACAAGATTTCTCAATAGCCTTTCAAGTTTGTACTAACACAAAAATATTCAAAAGAGCGGGTACCTTATTATTAGGTTATTTATTTATTTTGATAGGATTAATACTCTTCATAGTTCCAGGGATAATTTTATCTTATGCGTTTGGTTTAGTACCATTTATTTTGATTGATGAAAATTATCAATCTCTTAGCGTAATTGAAACTTTGAAAAAAAGTTGTGAACTGATGAAAAAAAATAAAATGAAAATGTTTCTTTTGTTCTTAAGATATTTCCTAGTATGGTATGTTGGTTTTTTTATTTTCTCATTAATCATTATTTTTTCATTAATGACTTTCGTCAATATTCCTATGACATTCGTTGGTACTCCATACGCTGTTGATCCTATGACCGTTAATACAACAACATCATATGCATTCGGATTAATGTTATTAGTATTACTACTAATACCTGTATTAATAGGATTTTCTGTTTTAATGGCTTATATTAGTTCAAAATATTATATCGCTCTTGCATTATTCTATGAGCAGATAAAAGAAGAAAAAACTGACCTACTAGAAGATAAAACTAGTCTACAAATTGAAGGAATTTAATTTAAATAGTACAAAATATAATAAAAGAACAACAATTTGGTTGTTCTTTATTTTTAAACTTATATTCATTTTGCAAATATTGCTAATACTAATCCAAGAGTAAGAAGTACTATCAATCAAAATAATTAATCATCTATTATTTTTCCAAAAAAAATTTTAATTTGCTTTTTTTTATTACTAATCTGTAATATTATCATCTCTAACATGAATTGGTCTTTCAATATCGATATTCAATCGTTGGTTACAATCTTTATTATATTTATAACAGGATTATAATAATCGTTTTGCTTTATATATTATATTTCTCCTAAAATATTTTAATATATTTAGTAACAAAAATTTGCTTTAAAATAAAATATAAATTATTTAATTTTCTTCAACTAGTTTTAATTATTTTTTAATTAAGTTATAATGATTTGTTATTAAATTAACAACATCATTCAATGACTGAAAAATTAATTGATGAAGTACCGTAATCGGGAAAGATGATTTATTACTAAACAGTGTTAATTAAAGGCTCTAAAAACAAAATTTAATTGCTATTTAGGTGTTTGATTAATCAGCCACCAGAAGAAGATAATCAGGTGTTCAAGTTAGAAAATGTTTATCTAAATCTCATATTGTATAGATGAGATTCAAAACATCAAAAAAATCATTGAAGATTGCTTCTGATAATTTTAAAGAATTTATAAATAAAAAAATATTAATCAAGTAAATTATAAAGAGGTGACTAAAATTATTAAAATTAAAGATTTAGTAAAAATGGAAAAAGAATTTTCTAAAAGCGCTGTTTTCGGTTTCACGATATTGTGGGCATTGATAACATATATAATTTTTAATTTTTTTGTTCCTAATGCTATGTATGTTAATCTTATGATTGCGATGAGTTTTATGATTCTTCCGCAAATAATTATAAGTTTAATCAGTAATGCTGTAGTTACTGTTGGGATTAGTAATTTATGTTACAGCATAGTAAGAGAAAAAGGAAAAAATTTATCAATAGCATTTCAAGTTTGTACTAACACAAAAATATTTAAAAGAGTGGGAACCTTGTTATTGAGTTATTTAATTATTTGGATAGGATTAATCCTATTCATAATTCCAGGAATAATTTTATATTATGCATTCACTTCCGTAAAATATATTTTGATCGATGATGATTATCAATCTTTTAACGCCATAGAAACTTTGAAAAAAAGTTATCAATTGATGAAAAATAATAAAATGAAAATATTTCTTTTGCAATTAAGATATTTTCTGGGGTGGGTTCTTGCAATTTTTGTAATATTAATTATGCTTTTTACTTTATTAACAATGCGGTTACACGCTCCATCTGAGAACTTCCTTCCTGGGTTGTTGATACTAATGGTTATGTTTGTAACATCAACTATTTTATTCGCGTATATTCAAGCAAGATATCAAATTGCTTTTGCAGTATTTTATCAACAGCTAAAAGAGGATAAAACTAGTCAACCGGTTGAAAAACTTGATATTTAAACAGTACAACAATTTTGTTATTCTTTACTTTTAAATTTAAATTATTTTCCCAAAAAAAGTTTTAACTGAATTTTTTCTTATTGCTGATCTGTAATATTCTAATCTTTTCTAAAAATCAGCACCAATAAATCTAGATATAATTTGTCTTGAAACATCGCTATTTATTATTAATTTCAACCTATATTGCGTTGATAATAGCGTTAAATAACCGCTATCTTATGTTTTGTATTGCTCCTAAAATATTTCAACATAATTAAATAGCAAAAATTATCAAGTTTTTTGTTTTATTAATTTTTTTAAAAAAAATTTGTTTTTAAAAAAAATATAAATTATTTAGATTTCTTTAACTAGTATTAATTATTCAAAAAATAAGTTATAATAACAAGATGGAAGTGGTAAAATGATGAAATTTAAAAAAGAGTATTTAAATGAAGTAATAAAAGAATTAGGATTTACTGAATTTACAAAAATCCAAAAAGCAGTAATTCCAAAGGCTTTAGCAGGAAAAAGTATTGTCGGTTGTTCAAAAACGGGAAGTGGTAAAACACATTCATTTTTGTTGCCAATTTTTGAGAACTTAGAAGACATTGCCGGTGTTCAAGCAGTAATAACTACACCTACAAGAGAATTAGCAGAACAAATTTATATCGCAGCTAATTTGTTAGCGAGTAAATCTGCAAAAAAAATAGATATTAGGATGTATACCGGTGGGACAGATAGGGCAAAAGAAATTAAAAATTTACGCTCCCAACCGACAATTGTAATTGGAACACCAGGAAAGTTACAAGATTTAGTAATCAAAGAGAAAAAACTTTTTATCCATACAACTAAAATTTTTGTTATTGACGAAGCTGATATGGCTTTAGAAGAAGGGTTTTTAGTTGAAATAGACCAAATAGGAAGTCAAATGCCGAAAACACTACAAATGTTAGTTTTCAGCGCAACAATTCCTAAAGGACTAGAACCATTTTTAAAAAAATATATGAATAATCCTGAATTTATTTTTATTTCAAATAACCAAATGTACAATGAATCTATCGAGCATATATTAATTAACTCAAAATATAAAAGCAAAAAAAAACTATTAGTGGATTTATTAAAAATAACCAATCCATTTTTAGTCATCATTTTTGCTAATACCAAAACTAAAGTTATCGAACTGGCTGAATTTTTAAAACATAACGGTTTTAAAATAGCCGAAATTCACGGTGATTTATCAGTCCGAGTACGTAAACAGATGATGCGAAGAGTTAGAAATTTAGAGTTTCAGTACATTGTCGCAACCGATATCGCAGCAAGAGGTATTGATATTGATGATGTCTCGCATGTTATTAACTTTGAACTACCGACAGATGTCGAGTTTTATGTCCACAGAACAGGAAGAACTGGCCGAATCGGTAAATCAGGAATAGCGATCAGTTTTTATGATTTTGATAGTTACGACTATTTAGATAAATTAGATTCTAAAAAGATAAAATTTAATTTTAAAGATATCAAAAACGGTGAATTAATTGATAGTAAAGTTAGAAATCAACGTGAAAAGAAGCAGTTTAAAGCTAAGGATATTGACAAAGCTAGATTGCTTGTAAAGAAAAAAGTAAATAAAAACGTAAAACCTGGTTATAAAAAGAAACGTGAAAAAGAAGCAAAAGAACTAGCTAAAAAATTATCAAGATCTTCAAAGACTAGGAGAAAGAGGTAAAATATGTTAATTGGCAGCCATGTCGGAATGGGTGGAAAAGATAAAATGCTTGGAAGCGTAAAAGAAGCGCTTAGTTATGGAGCAAACTGCTTTATGATTTACACAGGAGCACCGCAAAATACCAGAAGAAGTGCAATTGAAACTTTAAAAGTTGAAGAAGCCCACCAACTTATGAAAGACAATGATTTAAAGTTAGAAAACATAGTAATTCATGCACCGTATATCATGAACTTAGCAAATCCAAGTCCGGAAAAACGGGAGTATGCCGTTAGTTTCCTGACAAATGAAGTGATTAGAACTGACAAACTCGGTGCTACACAAATTGTCTTACATCCAGGATCACATTTAACTCAAGATTTATATGTCGGACTAGACAACATAATTGAGGGATTAAAGAAAGTTTTAAATAATACTAAAGATCTTAGAACATTAATTGCTTTAGAAACAATGGCTGGAAAAGGAACTGAATGTGGTAAAACATTTGCCGAACTCGCTTATATCATAAAAGGTGTCAACAGCGACAGAATTACAGTTTGTTTTGATACTTGCCATGTCAATGATTCAGGATATGATTTAAATAATTTAGATAAAGTGTTTGCCGATTTTGATCAAATCGTTGGAAAAGAAAAAATAACGGCCTTCCATATAAACGATAGTAAAAATCCCCGAAGTGCTAAAAAAGATCGCCATCAAAATATTGGATTAGGACATATCGGTTTTGATGCTTTAAAAAAAATTATTTATCATCAAGATTTTTTAAATATTCCTAAGATTTTAGAAACACCGTACGTTGAAAATTTAGAGGGTAACATGAAGTTTCCACCGTACAAACACGAAATTTTAATGATTAAAAAAGGAAAAATGAACGATCAGTTATTAGATACAATAACAAATACTGAAAATTAAAAGTATTTTTTTATCTAACAATTTAATTTCATTTAATGATAAGGAGAAGTACTATGAAAGAATATTTAGTAGGAATCGACATTGGTTTTTGTTCCACTAAGATTGTTGTTTTAGAAAATGATCGAATCATATACAAGAAAAATTTAGAACAAAATTCGAATGTTTTTCATTTATTTAAAGAAATAATTTACGGTGCTAAAAATATTTTATTGAATAAAAAATTTAAAATTGCTTTAACAGGTTCAGCCACTACGGAAATAGTTAAAAAATTAAAACTTCCTTTTATCCAAGAAGTAATCGCTTCAAATACGGCAGTTAGATCTTTAATTCCCCAAACTGAAATAGCGATAGAACTTGGAGGAGAAACTGCAAAAATAACTTATTTTGATAATTTAGAATCTAAAATAACAACTATTTTTAGTAGTGAAACGGCAATATTTATTGACAAAATGGCTGCATTTTTAAATACAGACAGTAAAGGTTTGAATGAGTTAGCCCAAAGAGCAAAAGAAGTTTATCCAATTACTGCTAGGTGTAGTTCGTTTGCCAAAAATGACATTAAAATATTGTTGAATCAAGGTATTGAAAAAGAAGATATTGCTGCTTCAATTTTACAAGCAGTAGTCGATTTAACTATCTCAAAATTAATTGACGTAAAAAGAGTAAATAAAAACGTTGTCTTTTTAGGTATAACTTTTATTCGCCTTTCAGAACTTAAAAAAAGGTTTATAGACAGTTTAAATATTTCTCCAGATGAAGTTATTTCGCCACCGGATACAGAGTATTATTCAGCAATAGGTGCTGCCTTACATGCTAGAAAATTTAAAGAAATGGACGGAGAACCCCTATTTAAAAAGTTATTAGATTATCAGCTTTTAGAAAAGAAAATAACCAAACATTTAGCACCTTTGTTCAAATCTAGTAAAGAAGTAACTACTTTTTTAACGAGAGTTGAAAAACTAAAAATTAAAAAAATAGATATTAAAAGTTATAGTGGTGATGCCTATTTGGGAATAGATGTTGGAAATACGACAGTAAAAATAGTTTTAATTAACCAAAATGGCGAAATAATATTCCAAAACTATACTAAAATTGGCGATTTTTCGCTAGATACTGTAATAGCAGGTTTAAAAAAACTAAATAGTGAAATAACACCGAGAATAAATATTGTAAACAGCGTTGTTATTGGTAAAGAAGCACAGTTGATTAAAAATGCTTTAGATATTGATGAAGTAATGTTTGAAGAAGAAGCATTGTTAAAATCGACTGATGGATTTTCTGGTGACATTGATTATATATTAAATGTTGGTGGCAAAACCGCCAAAGTTATTAAAATAACAGACAACAGAGTCTTTTCAGTAAAAACTAATGATACTTGTTCATCTTACGGTGGAGTATTTTTAGAAGAATTATATCAAAAATTAAACGTTGATCCTAATGAAGTATCTAAGTTAATGATTGAAGGAACTAGAAACCCACTTCAACTTGGTAACAGTTGTCCAGTTCATCTGGACACAAAATTAAAGAGCTATCAAACTGAAAAAATAGCGAAAGCAGATATTTTAGCTGGCACAAGCATCGCTCTTGCTAAAAATATTCTCTTAGACTTGATCGACTCTGAATGTATTAAAAATTCCAATAAAAAAATTGTCGTTGCTGGCGGCGTATTCAATAATTTAATTTTTTTAAAAGAAATCGAACGTATTTTGGACGCTCAAGTGATAAAAACTGATATTTCAGAATACATGGGAGCGTACGGAGCAGCCTTAACAACTATTGAAACTGCTACTAATAAAAGAAGTTCAATCATTTTAAAAGATATTGCTAACTTAGAATATCAACTAAAAAAACACATCTGTGATAAATGTAGTTATCATTGTTTGATTACTGAGCATGATTTTTCAACAGGGAATGTTTACATATCAGGCAACCGTTGTCAAAAAGGTCTAACACTATTCGCAACAATTGAAGAAAAAGAAAAATTACCTAATCTATTCGAATATAAATACAACAAAATATTTGATTATCATTCGCTACCGCAAGAAAACGCTGAAAGAGGTATTATCGGAATTCCAAGAATTTTAAATATCTATGAACACTACCCTTTGTGGCATACTTTTTTAACCAAGTTAAAGTTCACGGTAGTACTATCAAATGAAACTATCAATTCTGACTTTAATAACAAAGAGTTTGAATCTTTATGTCCACCTATTAAAACAAGTTATCAACACGTTAAAAGTTTGTTAGACCAAGGTATTAAAAAGATATTTTATCCATCGATAAAGTACAATTCTAAAGAAGCAAATGAAATTGTTAAACAACACAATTGTCCAGCAATTGTTACTTATTTAGAAATGTTAACCAACAATTTTGATTTTGAAGATGATGTTTTACTGATAAATCCCTCCTTAAATCTAGAATTTTCTAAAGGAGCAATTATAAATTTACATAAAGAGTTTGAAAAATTAGGATTAAAAATTGATAAACAAGAAATCAAAGTAGCTTTTCAAGCTGGAATCAAAAAATTAGCAGCCTTTAAAAAAGATATTGAAAACAAGGGAAAAGAAACAGTTGCTTACTTAGAAGAAAACGATCTAAAGGGAATTGTCCTTGCTGCTAAACCTTATTATTTAGATCCCAACTTAAATCACAAAATCGACTGTTTAATAACCGATTATGGATATGCGCTTTTAACTGCAGACTCTGTCGGTAATTTAAACCAATCACGTAAATTAGTTAGTAATAAAAACCAGTGGAGTTATTTAACCAATTTGGAAAAAGCAGCTGAATACGTTAGTAAAAGTAAATCACTTGATTTTGTTCAGATAACATCGTTTAAATGTGGATTAGATCAACAGTTTACTGAAAGAGCGAAAACCATTTTAGCAAAAAACAATAAAACATATACTCAAATAGAATTAAACGAAATTACTGATTTAGAAATAATTAAAGATAAATTACATTATTTAGCAGAATCAAAAAACAGACCATTTACTAAAGAAAAAGAAGTAACAAAATACCAAAAGTTTAACAAAAAAACACATACAATTTTAACGCCTTTGATTTCTCCGACACACTTTCAATTTTTTCACACTGCCTGCAAAAATGCTGGTTACAATTTAACTACATTGACTCACATTGACAAAAAAACTATTGAAACTGGAATGGAAAACGTACCTAAAAATGCAAGTATTTCGACAGTTATAATAGTTGGTCAAATAATTGAAGCATTGAAATCAAAAAGATTTTATTTAGAGAAAACGGTAATAGTAATACCGGAAATAAGCAACGAATGTCTAACTAATCAAGATATTGATTTATTAGAAAATGCACTTAAAAATAACGGTTTTAATATCCCGTTATTAAGGTTAAATTTTTTAAATTTAGACAATCAAAGTAATTTCAAATTATCTGACATAGCAATCAGAAATTTATTAGCATCAATTATTTTAGGTGATCTTTTAACAAATGTTCTGTACCGTACAAGACCATATGAAGTCAATGAGGGCTCAACTAATCAACTTTACGATAAGTACGTAATGAAAATTAAAGATATGTTAGAAAATTTTGATCTTATCAATTACAAAAAACTAGTTGATAAGTTAGTTGATGATTTTGAGAGTTTACCGGTTAACAACAAAAATAAACCTAAAATCGGTTTAACAGGTGATTTAATATTGCAGCATCACCCCATCGCAAACAATAATTTAGTTAATTTATTGGAAAATGAAGGAGCAGAAGTAGTACCTTCACACTTGATAAACTATCTATTAATCGCCATTAATAATACTCAAAATCTTCAAAATGAACATATTTCAGAAAAGAATATTGATAAATTTTCATTTAAATTAGTTTTTAACTACATCAACAAATATTTAACTGTCGTGTCTGAAAGGTTAAATAAATCAGAAAATTTTAAGAATATTTTAGAAATAGAGCAGTTAATCACTAACAACAAAAAGTATATTTCCTCTACAGGTCATTACAACAACGAATGGGGAATAACTAGTGATATAGTTAATTGTTTAGAAACCGGAATAAACAATATTATCTACGTAGATAAATTAACTTGTCTACCAAATTTAAACCCTAATATCGGAATTGAAAACAAATTTAAAAAAGATTATCCTAATATCAATCTACATTATTTAAATTATGATTTTAAATTAAATAATACAAGTAGAAAAAACAAAATCAAAATGGTTGTTGAAATTGCCAAAAAAGAAAAAGAAAATGTTTCGTCACGAAATAAAAATTAACTCTACAAAACAGATTCATATTATTCATTATTCGAACTAATTGAGATAGTTTAGGAGGGAAACATTTGGGAGATTTTATATCATTTATTGATGAGTTCTTGGGGCTATTCCTGATATTGTGGGTAATTGGTTCACTATTAATATTATTTATAAAATATTTGCGCACTCGCAAATAAAAAAACGATGATTGACATCCAGTTGTAAAAATCGTTCTAAAATTAATAACAACAGCAATAAGATAATAATAATTGATGGCCATAAAGTTCCCATTGGTTTTAAGAAAAGAGCATTACAATACTACAAATATCAAAAAAACTAGTAAGTAACTAGTAATTTTAATAAAGTTATTCCAAATAAGGAATAACTTTTTTTATTGTGCTGCAATTCATTTTTTAAGACTAATAATAGTATTTTTTAACAACTTAGGTGGATTGCAGTAAAAAAGATTGCTAAAAAATAAAATAGTATTCTTAAAACGAATATTTGAACTGCTATTTATCATCAATATAAAAAAAATAAAAATAAAATTGTAGAAGAAGTATTTTCTTAAATTATTTAGTGAAGGTGATTGATTTTTAGAGGTTAATTTTAGTTGTTTTTAACCGTTTTACCAATAAATACAGTAAACACTTAGTAAAAAGTAAACAAGTTGTCTTAAAACGAATATATTTGATCCTAATATTAGATTTTTTATAAATTTATAAAAAGCGACAGCATTTTTAAATTGCTTTAGATAATTTTCTTGTTTTTAAACATTATAAAAAACAAGTTGAAAAATAAGTTGCTGTGAAAGAAAGCGAAATTTAGTTCGTTAGTGGATTTACAGACTATTTTTTAACTGATAAAAATAGGCAATCTATTGATTAAATAAAGTTATCAACTTAACCACATTAGTTATCGTATACCTCTTATTTAAAATCTTTTTTATTGGTTAACATAATATATATTATAGGAACAAACATTGCAATAAATAACATATTGATAACTGTGTCGAAAATTACTGTTTAATATTAATTAGAGGTAATTACTATTGAATTTTAATGTCTTCTTTTATATTAATTGCACTCAAAATGTTACTTTTGACATAGATTTCTTTTTTAATATACACGTTTTTATCTAAAAATACAGCAGTAGTTATGATTTTGCAAATTAAATTAATTTTAGAGTAATTTTTTTTTTATGCTGTGAGAGCAATCGAAATTCAAAATCATAGATTAGTATCAATAAAGGCAATTTCTGGTGATTTTTAAAAAAAGAGAGTTTTTATCATTTTCCCTCTTTATTGTATTTTCTATTTTTTGAATATTACAATTTATATTAAAACGATAACTTATCTATTAGTTTTATATCCATCTTATTTACAAACTGCATTACTTCTTCTAATACCGTGAATTAAACCATATGCCTCTGAATCAACAATGATCTTACAAATTAAATTAAGTTTAGAGTGATTTTTTTTATGCTGTGAGGTCAATCGAAATTCAAAAACCTACACTGTTCTACAGTAAAGTACTTTCTGGTAAATTTAAAAAAAGGGAGTTTTTATCATTTTCCCTCTTAGTATATTTGCTATTTTTTAAATATTACAATTTTTATTAAAACGATAACTTATCTACTAGTTTTATATCCATCTTATCTACAAACTGCATTACTTCCTCTAATAACGGTGAATCGTATATATTTAAACTATGTGCATCTAAACCAACAATGATTTTACAATCAAATTGTTTAGCTACTTCCCAAAATTCCTCTCTAGGATATAAATATTTACTTTGGTTATCGATTATTCTTTTACCTAAACTGATTCCTTTTGCATTAATCTCTAATGGAATATCATTATCTTTAGCTGCTTTACATATTATTTTGGCTACTTCTAAACTGGTTTTGTTCCATTGATATTTTGATAAATATAAATCTGGATGAACCATACAGTTAAACAGCCCTGATTCTAAACCTTTTTTAGCGTTATTTGCATAGATTAATGCCTCTTCTGCTGTATTGATAGAAAAAGCGGAAACTACTTTACCATCCTGTTTAATCCGGTGGTTGCCAAATACTAAATAATCGCTTTTTTCTTTTAACATTTTTAAGTATTTTAAATGTGTTTCCCAATATTCACACTCAAAGCCACCGTAAATATTGATTAAATGACCGTATTTTTGCTTTGCTGCTTCTATTTCTGCTAAATAGTCCTCTAATTCATTGATATTCATTCGGTGCTTTAAAACGAATTTTTCAGGGAATCCCTCAATAATTGGTGCTGGCATATGATCGCTAATTCCGATAGTTTGAAATCCATTCTCAATACTTGTTTTTACATGTTCTTCGACATTACCTCTAGCGTGTTTACATCTTTTCACATGGGTGTGATAGTTTACTTTAATCATTAAAATAAATCCTCAAGAGTTAGTTGTTCATTGATTTGGAACTTCTCAGGTGATTTAATTTTAATCCAACGTGCACTTCTACCTTTTCCAAGTGGTCTAATAATCTTTTTATCTTTTAATCTATTTAATGTCCTATTTATCGTGGAATCTGATACGTATGGATGTTTTTTTCTAATATCTTCTTTAGTGAAGACTTGCGATAATTTGTAAATAGTATTTTCAATACTATAAGATTTGTTTAAACCTTTATCAAAATCGTGATTTCTAACGATTTGTTCCATTTCTAAAGATGTTTTTGTCAGTGCTTTTAAGAAAAAACGTATTATATACAGCGGTTGACTAATGCCTTCTTCATAATTAAATGTTGAAGCAGCAATAGCTATTCGATAATCGTTTATATTGAAATAAATATACTCAAATATGCTTGTATAATGAAAGTTTTTAAAGCCTAGTTTCATCAAAAACAATTGAAGTAACAGTAAACTACTAAATTCGTTGTACTCACTAAATGCTTTTATGTTGTATACATCGATAAAAGTTAAAATACTTAACAGTAGTTTCTCATATTTATCATTTTCATACAACCTGGATACTTGTTCAAACGTTTCATCTAAAATTAACCGTTTACTTCGACCGTTAATGCTTTTTTTAAAGCCAACTTTACCTAAATCATGAAACACAACTTTATGAATTGATTGATACTCATTGGTCGTGAACTCAAAAGATTTATAATTCATAAAAATATTTTTAAACGTTTTTTTTAGATTTAAAACTGTTTTTTCTTGTTTATTTTTAGGAATAATATTTTTATTTGATAATATTTTTAGTCTGTTTTCAGATATTTTAAAACCTATTATTTTGGTAAAATAAAATATATCTTTTTCAATAGTCTGATTGATTATTACATTGATATCACTTTTGATTATACTTTCGTGATAGTTTTGTCGACCTTTACTAAAGTATATCTTAGACAAATTTATAATAATATCATTCGGAAGTATTAATTTATCTAAACTTTTAATAAAACTCATCTTTATCCTCCAATGTAAATAACTTTTTTTAGTATATAATATGTTTTAACTTATTTTTATCAAAATATTTGTCCGAACTTGCAATTTAAAGGTATTTAATTTTCAAAACTTTACAATCTTTGTTTTCTGTAGAATCAATGTACTCTGCAACTACTTTTTTACCGTACAATTCATCAATTATATCGCCATCTTTAATAATGTTACCTCTTCTTATTAAATAGTCAGCAAGACTGTAAACAAACTCAAATGTTTTCATTAAATTTTCATTATTTTCTACCATTTCAATTTCCATTAAATCAAAAAGTTCCATTCCTTTTGATACTATCTTCGACTCTTCATCTGAAATTTTATCAAACTTAAAAGCAACCCACAAATTTATCGGTAATATTTCTTCAATATCTTCAACTTGGTCAATAAAACTTTGTTTCGAATTCATCGCTTTACTACTTGCCCAAATTACTCCCATTCCATCGATTTCTTTAAGAACTGACGCTACAAGTTTTGATAAAAGAATACTTTTTTCTAACTGTGTATGTCCTCCTAGGTCGGTCATTAAATTAATAAGTACTTGTTGTTCATGATTTCTAATAATTTCATCTACCTTTGGCCAATGCCAGGCATACTTTAACGTTCCATCTAACTGTGTAAATGGATATGGTGCACCTACAAATGAAATAAATCCGAATATTCCATTCAATTCAAAAAAGACTGTATTTTTTTCAACTGCTACATATTCTAAGGTGTAAGTTTCTTTTTCATTTTTCATAAGTGAATCAAATAATCTTAAAGGGTCAGTTATCGTATATCCATTATGCACGATAAAAGCCATAATTCTAGCTAATTTGTAATTCATAAATTTTCTCCTTTTTTAATCATTATTTTTAATTATATAACAAATATTAAAAAAAGTATTGTGTTTCAATACTTTTTTTTGTTTATATGTCAAATTTTATCTGTTCTTCATCATCAAACAAATCTATTTTAGGTGCTTGATTATCTTTATACTGTTTCGTTTTCTTAGTATTTCCAAAGTCTAAATTTGTTTGAATTTTGAAAAGTTTTTTAAGACCCTTTAAATTCACTAACTTATTTCCATTTTTCGATTTAGTATATTTAATGCTTGCTCCTTCAATACTAACTTTATCTTCATCGCTGATTATCATAATTTCAGCATTATTTTTTAAATCTGCTTTGTCGACAACGATAAAGTCTACAAAAAACTTGGATTCTGATTTTGATTTGTTAATAATTGAATTCAAAGTTCTTGTCCTTTTAGAATGTTCAATATAATCGCTATTAATTCTAATGATGTTTCCACTAGTTGTTAAAATTAAAGCATCGCTAGTCTTTTTTAAATATTTACAACCTAAAATATTTTCATGTTCTTTATTTTTTGCTGTTATCCGAGCACAGATTACTCCTGAAGCATTTGTCCCAAATTCATTTATTTCGCTTACTGGATAAATCATTGCTTTTCCTAGTGTTGATACTACTAAAATATTTTCAGTATCGTTTCCAATGTCTACACTAACTACTGAATCTGTATTTTTAATTTTCGTTGCTTTTATTTTTTTCGAATAACGAACAACTTCAAATTCATTTATTTTAGTACGTTTAACTAATCCTTCTCTAGTCGTAATTAAGAAATATAATTCATTTTTAAAGTTTTCGATTACGAATAAATTTACTATTTTTTCATCAGTATCAATAGTTACAATATTACTGATATGAGTACCGATATTTTTCCATTTACTATCGACTAAAGTATGAATAGGAATAAATAAATAATTTCCTTTGCTAGTAAAAGCAATCACTTTATTCAAGGTATTACTGTGAAAATTATGAGTGATTAAATCATTTTCTTTTATTCCATAATTTTCTTTTAAATAATTACTTTGTTTAGAGTATTTAGTTCTTTTGATATAGTTATCTTTAGTAAAGGTAATCAAACACTCTTCTTTTATAATTAGATCTTCTTGATTAATTTTAATTTCTTTTATTTCATCTTCAATTTTAGTTTTTCTAATATCTTTAAAGTTTTTCTTAATATCATTTAACTCTTTCACAATAATGTTGTTAAGAATTTTTGTATCATTTAAAATTTCACTTAAACTATCAATTTCTTTTAATAAACCATAAAACTCTTCTTCTAGTTCAACAATATCAGTATTTGATAAACGGTATAACTGTAAAGTCACAATTGCTTCCGCTTGTTCAAGTGAAAAGTTAAATTTATTTTTAATGTTTTCTTTAGATTCTGCTTTATTATGACTCTCTCTAATCGCTTTAATTACTTCATCTAAAATACTAACCATCTTTTTAAGACCGTCGACTATATGAAGTCTTTTAGCAGCTTTTTCTAAGTCAAATTCACAGCGTCGAGTCATAATTTCTTTTTGATGACCAATATAAGCATCTAATATTTCTATCAATCCCATTTGCTTTGGGCAACGATTATTAATCGCGGTCATATTGTAGGAATAATTCCTCTTTAATTCAGTAAATTTGTACAGATAACTCAAGACTACATTGCTGTCACAATCATCTTTCAAATCAATTGCGATTCTCAGACCATCTCTATCTGATTCATCTCTTACTTCACTAATTCCTGGAACCTTTTTTTGGATTCTAATTTCATCTATTTTTCTAACTAAATTTGCTTTATTTACCTCGTACGGTAACTCAGTAACAATAATTGCATTATTTTCAATTGCAACTTTTGCTTTAATAACAATTTTACCGCTCCCCGTTTCAAAAGCATCGGTAATTCCTTTTTTTCCTTCAACGATTCCGCCTGTAGGAAAGTCCGGACCTCTCACATATTCCATTATTTCTGATAAACTACTACTAGGTTTTTTAATTCTTTTAATTACCGCGTTGATAATCTCAAGAGGGTTATGCGGTGGAATATTAGTAGCATATCCACTGGAAATACCGGTAGAGCCATTTACTAAAATATTAGGAATTTTACTAGGTAAAACTACCGGTTCGTACTCTTCATCATCAAAGTTTGGAATGTAGTCAACAGTATTTTTACCGATATCTCTCAGTAGTTCTTCCGACGCTTTAGTTAAACGGGCTTCAGTATAACGCATCGCTGCTGCTGAATCTCCATCGATTGAACCGTTGTTACCGTGGATATCGACTAATAGCATATTTGTTTTAAAGTCTTGGCTCATTCTAACCATTGCTTCGTAAATAGATGAATCACCGTGTGGGTGATATTTCCCCATTACTTCTCCGACAATTCTGGCAGATTTTTTGTACGGTTTATTAGAAAACATCCCCATTTTGTACATTCCATAAAGAATTCTTCTTTGGACTGGCTTTAAACCATCTTTAACATTAGGTAAAGCTCTATCTTGAATGATGTACTTAGAATAAGCACCAAATCTTTCAGATACAACTTTTTCTAAGTTTGAACAAATTATCTCTTCTTTAAATAGGATATCTAATTTTTCTTTTATTTTTTTAGCCATTATTCCACCTAATCTTCAATAATAAAATCATCATTTGCCACAAATGAAATATTATTTTCTATCCATTCACGACGTTGTTCGGGATTATCTCCCATTAAAGTACTAATATTCTTTTCTGCTTCTAATAAATCATCAATTTCTACCTTAATTAATGTTCTTGTTTCAGGATTCATCGTTGTATCCCAAAGTTGGTCGGCATTCATTTCTCCCAACCCTTTAAATCTTTGAATATTAAACTCTTTACCTTTAGTTTTTTTAGCTAATTCCTTTTCACTCCAGGCATAATCAACTGGATTTTTTTTCTTCCTAGAAAAAGTAATTTTAAAAAGCGGTGGGCTAGCGATGTATATTTTTCCGTTATCAAACAGTTCGGGCATATATCTAAAGAAAAATGTCAATAAGAGCACTTGGATATGTGCACCATCCGTGTCAGCATCGGTCATAATAATTATTTTATTATAGCCAACATCAGCCAAACTAAAGTTTTCTCCTAGTCCTGCACCGATTGTATTGATAATCGTACTAATTTCTTCATTTTTAAGAACATCAGTGGTATTCGCTCTTTCGGTATTTATCACTTTACCACGAAGCGGTAAAATTGCTTGAAATCTTCTATCTCTACCTTGTTTTGCACTTCCTCCTGCTGAATCTCCCTCGACTAAAAACAGTTCTTTTAGTTTAGGATCTTTAAATTGTGCTGGTGAAAGTTTGCCACTTAAAATAACATCTTTTTTACTTTTTTTCTTTTTATTTCGCGCTTCTTCTTTGGCTTTTCTAGAAGCATCTCGAACTTTTTTCGCTTGAACTGATTTATTTATTAAATTATTTGCTAATTCGGCGTTTTCTTCTAAATAGTATTTAATTTTTTCAAAAATGACACTTTCAACCGCACTTCTAGCTTCTGAAGTTCCTAATTTTGATTTAGTTTGACCTTCAAATTGCAAAAATTTTTCAGGAATTTTAATACTTATAATCGCATTCATTCCTTCACGGATATCGACCCCTTCTAACTTCTCGTTACCTTTAATCAAACCGATTTTTTTAGCGTGCTCGTTAAATACTTTTGTCAGTCCTATTTTAAATCCTGTTTCATGTGTTCCACCATCTTTAGTGTTTACATTATTCACAAACGATTCTATTTTTTCCGAATAACCATCGTTAAACTGTAATCCTAAATCAACCTCGATGCCATTGTATTCCCCTTTGAAAGAAACAGCTTCGTTAAGTGCTGTTCTGTTGCCATTTAAATAATCTAAAAAAGCGATAATTCCATTTTCGTATTCAAATTCTTCAGTAGCTTCTGTTTTTTCATCTATAACTGATATTTTTAAATTATTTACTAAAAAGGCTGATTGTCTCAATCGCTCTTTAATTTTTTGATAATTAAATACTGTAGTTAAAAAATGTTTTTTATCCGGTTTAAACCTAACAGTTGTTCCTGTTTCATCTGTACTACCGATCACTTTTAATTTACTAATATTTTTTCCACCATCAGTGAAAGTTTGTCGATAAATTTTTTTCTTTTGATAAATTGTAACTTCTAACCATTCACTGAGAGCATTTACCACGCTAGCCCCTACACCGTGAAGTCCACCACTAAATTTATAACCAGAGTCATCAAATTTACCTCCTGCATGTAAAACAGTAAAAATTACTTCTGTTGTTGGAACTCCTGTTTTGTGCATTCCTGTAGGAATACCTCGACCGTTATCACTAATTTCGATTGAATTATCTTTATGGATGATTACTCTAATCTCATCAGCTTCATTCATTAAAACTTCATCGATGCTATTGTCTACAATCTCCCAAATCAGATGGTGAAGTCCACGCTCATCTGTTGATCCAATGTACATCCCTGGTCTTTTTCTTACAGCTTCTAAGCCTTCTAAAATTTGAATACTATCTTGATTATATTTAGTCATTTTAACACAGCCTTTATTTACATTATTTTAATTTATGATAGAATAAAACTATCGGAGGTTTTACATGGAGAACATTTGGTTATTAATAGCTTATCTAATTGGATCTATTCCCTTTACTTTGGTAATTGGAAAAATTTTTAAAAATATTGATATACGAGAGCATGGTAGTGGAAATCTAGGTGCCACTAATGCCATTAGAGTTTTAGGTCTAAAATTCGGATTACCCGCAGGTATACTTGATGCATTTAAAGCTTTTATAATAGTATTCTTAGCACAAATTCAAGTAATAAACATATCTTACTCACCAATTTTACTGGGAATTTTTGTAACACTCGGTCATTGTTATCCGCTATTCGCTAAATTTAAAGGTGGTAAAGCCGTTACACCTACTCTTGGTACAATATTTGGTTTTAACTTTGTAATCGCTTTAATATCGTTTGTTTTAACAGTAATAACGATCAAAATTACTAAATATGTCTCTCTCGGTTCTACCGTATTTGCAATCAGTATATTTCTAGGAATGATTTTTTATCAAGCTGAAATTACTGATATTTTCTATATCTTAATATTGACCTTACTTATTCTTTACCGTCATATTCCAAACTATCAAAGAATTTTTAAAGGTGTGGAAAAGAAAATAAAATAAAATTGTTGTTAATTTTCATTAAAACCCTAGATTTTTTTTATAATCTAGAGTTTTTTTTTAATATTTATTATTATTTCTTAGTACCTATGTTCATACTCGCCATAATTTGTCTAACTTGCTTTTCAGATGGTTTTCTTCCCATTTGTGAATACATCATTCTGATCATATCTTCATTTATCGGTGGATTTTCACTTAAATATTTTTTGGTATATTTTTGCGAAACAAAAAAACCAATAATTAATCCTGCCACTACTGCTGATACTATTACGATAATTAATAACCATATTTGCATTTGCATTGTTACCCCTCCTCTATTACTTTCACATTTTAACGCAAAAATTATAAAATATCAAGACAGTATAAAAATTAATCAGTAAAATAAACAATAAATTAGGTAGTTCATTTGAATTATAAATAATTTTTGCTAGATTACAATTAATAAAGTAAAAAACTTTTACATTTCTTTTTTTTGTGATAGAATAAAATAACTTATTGAGAGGAGAGATTTATTATGCCAAGATTTATTAATGATGAATGTATTGCATGTGGTGCATGTGCTGCAGAATGTCCAGTAGATTGTATCTCTGAAGGCGGTATTTATGTAATTGATGAAGAAACTTGTATCGATTGTGGCGCTTGCGAAGCAGTATGTCCTTCAAACGCAATTTTTGAAAGATAATTACAGACTTTTTATACTTTATTAGTATAAATATATTTTAAGTGGGATATTCTATCTCACTTTTTTGTTTTCAATTCTCTTAAAATTTTATGAGTTAACTAAGATTTTATTACTATCATTAAAAAAAATAAAAATTGCATCTCGCTACAATTTTTATTTTAATTTAAACGGTTCGGTATTTATCCTAGATTTAATTACTTTTAATTCTAACTTTAAAAAATCATTTTCAATCATTTCGGTAAAAATATTTTCAATGTTATGCGAAACATCTAAAATGTTAAAGTTTAATTCTGTTGCATCTTTAGCAAAGTGACTTTTAATATCACCAGTAATGAATAAATCTAATTTTTCTTTTTTATAATCGTTTAAAATTTTTTCGCTGGCACCACTGCCACCGATTACCCCTACTTTGAAATCGGCTAAATCTTCTCCTGTGTAACGAACAAAGTCCAATTTGAACGTATCCTTTATCTTAGCGATAAAAGTGTCTAAATCACCCTTAAAATAGCCTTTATACATAAGTGGATTGCTTTTAGCAACTTCTATTTTATCCAATTTCATCTTTTTAGCCAACTGATAATTCATTCCTTCGCTTGAAAGATCATAATTAGTGTGTAAACTCAAAACACTTATATCATTTTTAATTAATAATTCGAGTTTTTTACCAATTAGTTTATCTAAATTAACTTCTTTAATTTCGCTGATTAGTAAAGGATGATGGGAAATTATTAAGTCGCAGTTTTTTTCTATCGCTTCAGCAATAACCTTTAAAGTTATATCTAAAGTCAACAGCACTGCTTTAACTTCTTTTTTAAAAGAACCTAGATTAAGACCGCTATTATCCCAAACTTCTTGTTCATAAAAAGGATATTTATCGTTTAGAAATTGATATATTTTTTTAACTTTCATTTAGAATCTCCTCAATCAGTTTGATTTCTGCAATTATTTTTTGATAATTAACGTGCTCAATGGGCACTTTCTTTAATATTTTAGCCAGTTTATTTACCTCAATAGTCCATTTGTTGATAAAATCAGCATTTTTATCTTTTAGTAAAAAAGGACCAAATTTGATTTCTTTATAAGTTAATTTATCGTTTCCTTTTACAGCTTTAATTATTTCATACGTTTTACTGTTTTCTACAAAAATCAGTTCATCGACTATTTTATAATTAATTGTTTCTAAATGTTTTCTTAAAATATCGCTCGCAACATTTGATTGCAGAATTAAAGTTTGCACATTTTTTAATTTATTTGCTTTTAAAATATCGCTGATTAATTTCCCACCCATCCCACTTATTATTACGGTGTCTACTTGATCGGTAATATCTTCAATCCCATCGCTTAAAATAATTTCTATCGAATCGTTTAATCGATACAGTAAAACATTTTTTTTTGCCTGTTCAATCGGTCCTTTTCGAACATCAGAAGCTATTACTTTGGTAGCCAAGTTATTTTTTACTAGATAAATAGGAAGAAGTGCATGATCTGTCCCAATATCAGCAACTACTGCTTGAAGTGGAACTAACCGTGCACATTCTTTTAATCTTTTGGAAATTTCCATCAATTTTTTATATAATCCATCAGACGTTTACTTTTTGATGGATGACGTAATTTTCTTAATGCTTTCGCTTCGATTTGGCGAATTCTTTCACGAGTAACACCAAATTTTTTTCCTACTTCCTCTAGTGTTTGAGGTTTTCCATCAGGAATACCGTACCTTAACTTCAACACCGACGCTTCACGGTCTGTTAAAGTTTCTAAAACTTTTTCAACTTCATCTTTAAGCATTTCTTTACTGGTGTATTCAATCGGATCAAGTGCTTCATGGTCGGGAATAAAATCTCCTAAAGTTGAATCTTCTTCTTCACCTACAGGTGCTTCTAACGACACGGGATCTTGCGATATTTTTTTAATCATTTTTATTTTATCTATGGAAATTTCTAAATCTATACTTAACTCAAGTAAAGTAGGTTCGCACTTTAATTCTTGGGTTAACCTTCTTTGTGCTCTAACTAATTTATTGATTTGTTCTACCATATGCACAGGAATACGGATGATTCTGGCTTGGTCAGCAATTGCTCTAGTGATTGCTTGTCTAATCCACCAAGTAGCATAGGTAGAAAATTTAAATCCTTTCGTGTGATCGTATTTATAAACTGCTCTAATTAAGCCGATATTTCCTTCTTGAATCAAATCTAAAAATTGTAGACCTTTTCCGACATGTTTTTTAGCAATGGAAACTACTAGACGTAAATTTGCCTCAACTAAGTGGTTTTTAGATATCTCTCCCTCTCTAATCGTAACTTTTAAACTACTGAACCGCTTTTTTGAGCAAGTATCTTTTGTTCTTTCTAATTCTTCCTCAGCTGCCACTCCTGCACAAACTTTTTTAGCTAATTCGACTTCACCTTTACTCGATAGTAAATTTACTTGTCCTATTTCTTTTAAATACATTCTAACCGGATCATCAGTTTTAACAAAATCAACAATATTCTCTTGTCTAGATTTTAAGTACTCTAACTCTAATTCCTTAATGATTTCATCTGCTTGCAACTCTTCAGCTGAAATATCATTATTTTCTTCATCTAAAGTTGATGCATCAAATTCAACTAGATCTTCTTCTCGCACGACATCAATACTTTTACCTTTGATCTGTTTAATAAATAGTTCCAATTCTAATGATTCTTTTGGAAATAATTTTTCAATATCAGAAATCAATACAAATCCTTCGGTAATCCCCTTATTAAGTAATTTTTCAGCTGCAGTTTCTACCTTCTTTTTCCCACTCATTAAATCACCCTTTTCTTATTATTTTATATCGTGTATAATTTTATCTAATTTTTCAATTTCCATTGTTAATTCCCTTTTTTCAAATTTATTATCTGCATTATTTTTATCTAACTTTTCCACTTTACTAACTAAAAATCTTCTTTTTTCTATTGGATTTTGTTTTCTTAAAATCTTCTTACAATCTTCTATATAATCAGAATTTTGGTAATCGACTTGCTTTAAACAATATTTAAGGTAGTAATCACTCAAGACATTTCCCAATAAATTTAAAAAATTTTCGCGATTAAAACAGTTGGTTTCCTCATAATATTTAATAAACACTCGATAAATATTATCGTGTTCTATTTTATTTAATTTACTTTCGAAGAAATTCGCTGTTTTTAAAAATTGTTCTTTTGACTTGCTCATCTGGTACAACAAAGCGCATTCTGCTTTAATATAGCGGTTACTGTTTTTAGATTTCGTTACTATTCTACTAGGAACTTTAAAATTGAAATCTTCTATTAAATTAGTATATTCAACATTTAAAGTTTTACTTAGTTTTTTTAAATAAATCTCTTTGACAGTATTTGGTAATCCTTTTAACATCTTAAAAATAGTTCTTTTAAAATTTTCGGCTTCGTTTATTTTTCTAGGATCAACATCTTTTAATTTATAGTAATACATAAAGTCTAAAATTGAAACATTTTTATTGTTTACCAACTCGATGAAATTTTCTTTTGAATATTTTTTTATGTATTCATCAGGGTCTAAACTTTCCGGAATTACTACTATTGATACGTTAAATTGTTTAACCGTATCTAAACTATTATAACTCGCTGCCAATCCGGCATCATCACCATCGAAACAAATTAAAATATTATCGGTATATTTCTTGATCAGCGATAAATGATTTTTAGTTAAAGCCGTTCCCATCGTCGCTACAACTTCTTTTAACCCAGCATTATCAGCAGCAATAACATCTGAGAAACCTTCCATAATAATAATTCTATCATTTTTTTTAATTTCATTGACTGCATTATTTAAATTATACAAAATATTTGATTTTTTGAAAATAATGCTCTCGGCAGAATTCACATATTTTGGTGAATTACTATCATTTTCTAGTATTCTTCCACTGAAACCTACGACGTTGTTTAAATGGTCGTTTATCGGAAAAATTATTCGATTTCTAAAAAAATCAAAATACTTATCTTTTTTAGTAACCAAACCCAATTTTTCGATTTTTAATTCATCAATTCCTTTACTCGTAAGTGTTTTGAATAAATGATTGTATTTATTAGGCGATAAACCAATACCAAACTTATTGATAGTAGCAATCGTTATTCCTCTCTCATGCAAGTAATTTAAAGCATTTTTTCCATCGACTGTGCCAGTTAAATAAAATTTGTAATAATCTCTGGTCATTTTAGTTATTTCATAAAAATCAGTAAAATTGTTTTTGCTGTTGATAAAACTAGCATCAATTTTTATATTTGCGTAGTCAGCTAAATTTTTAACTGCCTCTAAAAAAGAAATTTTTTCATAATCTTGGACGAATTTAATGGCATTCCCACTCGCTTGACAAGAAAAGCATTTAAATATTTGTTTATCTTCAGAAACAGATAGTGAAGGATTACTGTCAGCGTGAAACGGACACAATCCTTTATAACTATTTCCTTTTTTTATTAATTCAATATAATTAGAAACGACATCAACGATGTTTACTTTTCTTAAAACATCTTCGATTACTTCAGTTGAAATTCGCTTGTTATTCATTTATTTTGTCGGTAATAAAAGTTACCAAATCTTCTATTTTTAAGACAACTTGTTTCATCGTATCCCTGTTTCTAACTGTCACTGTATCAGCAGTTAAAGTATTGTCATCTATCGTTACTGCGTACGGTGTTCCGATAACATCTTGTCGGCGGTATCTTTTACCGATTTTACCTGTTTCATCATAACTAATCATAAAGTGTTTACTTAATTTTCCGTATATTTCTAACGCCTTTTCTTTATGAATTTTTTTTATAAGTGGTAAAACTGCCACTTTATAAGGGGCGATGTTTGGTTTTAATCTTAAAACTTCACGAGTTTCATCATTTTCTAACTGTTCTACATCGTAGGCATCGCATAGAGCAACTAAAATTGCTCGATCAACACCTACTGTTGATTCAATTATGTAAGGAAGATATTTTTCATTGGTAACCGGATCTAAATACTCCATACTTTTTTTCGAATGTTCTTGATGTTTTTTTAAATCGAAATCGGTTCTACTATGAGTCCCGTTTACTTCTCCCCAACCGCTTGGAAATAAATACTCTAGGTCTGTGGCTTCTTTGGCGTAATGAGCTAGTTTTTGATGATCTTTATATTTTAAATTTACCTCTTTAATACCGATATTTTTGAAAAAATCTAATGCTTTCTTTTTAAAAAACCGATAGTGTTCCTGGTCCGTTCCTGGTTTACAGAAATATTGATATTCCATCTGTTCAAATTCTATCGTTCTAAAAATAAAGTTACCTGGGGTAATTTCATTTCTAAACGCCTTGCCAATCTGACCTATTCCAAACGGTATTTTTGCCCTTAAAGAGCGCTGAACGTTGGAAAAGTTAACGAACTGTCCTTGAGCAGTTTCCGGTCGTAAATAAATTTCATTTTTATCACCGGTCACACCACGTTTAGTTTCAAACATCAAGTTAAATTCTCGGATATCGGTAAAATCACTTTCCCCACATTTTGGACAGGAGACTTTATTATCGATAATGTATTTGGACATCTCTTCTTTGGTTAAGCCATCGACCTCAATATCTTCTTTACTAAAGTTTTCAATTAAGTTATCAGCACGATATCTAGCTTTACAACTTTTACAGTCGATCATTAAATCATTAAATTCATCAACATGACCGGAGGCTACCCAAACATCTGGATTCATTAAAATTGAGCAATCAATTCCGTAACTATTTGGCAATTCTTGAATAAAAGTTTTCCACCATATTTTTTTTATATTATTTTTTAATTCTATTCCTAGTGGACCGTAATCCCAAGTGTTAGCAAGTCCACCATATATTTCGCTTCCTTGAAAAATATATCCGTATGTTTTGCAAAATATTACAAGTTTGTCCATCTTTAACTTATTCATTTTTTCCTCCACGCTTATATTTATCATAACAACTTTTATGATACAATTTTTAATACTATTTGTCAATATCAGCAGTGCTGGATAGTTTATTTTTATTTGACATAAAAAAAGTTGGAAAAATTCCAACTTTTAATTAAAGTAATTTAACAACTTCAATTTTTTAACTTTAAAATCTAAATGAAATAAATAATAATCATTAACTATCTCGCTTAGTTGGTCTAAATTTTTCACTTCAATAGAAAAATCATTTTTGTAATATAGTTCCGCTAGCCCTCGGACAATTTCCAAATCATAAATTGTCTTTGCCGTTGAGTGTTTTTTACAAACTACTCCACCTTTAGCAATGTCGAATCCGACTAACGGCTCACCGCATTCAACACATTTTTTCAATTCTGGATTAATTCCTAATAAGTACAGATATTTCATTTGAAAGATTAAAGTAATTAATTTTGGGTTGCCACCATTTTCTATCGAGTCCAAAATTGTTTTAAGATATCGGTACAAATCCTCACTTTCGCTATTCAGTTTATAGACAATTTCCAAAATATTATAAACAAAAGCGCTTTTTTCAAAGTCGCTTTTTATTTTAAAATAACCGTTTAATAACTCTCCATCAATTAAAGTAGGAAGTTTTCTATTTGAGGCTTCATACTTTATCAAAGATATCGATTGGGCTAAAGTTCTCGTTTTACTTTTTACTTTTTTAGCACCTCTCACCAATACACTTTTTAATCCTTCAGCAGTTAAAAGATAAACAATTTTACTACTTTCTTTAAAATTAATGCTTTTTAATACTATAGCTTCCTTCGCGTTTTTCATTAACTCCTCCGCTATTTTTAGCCGACTTATACTTCATGTAATCTTTAATGCTTCCTGTTTCCATAAATTTTTTCCAATATTTACTCATATTACCATCTCCTAATTTAATATTAGGTTTGACCGAAATAAAACATTTTATACATTATTAATAGTCTATTTTATAGCCGAATTCATCTAAATTTCGATTGTTGTTGCGCCAGTCGTTCTCTACTTTTACCCACAACTCCAAATAAACTGGATTTTTTAGTTTTTTCTTTATTTCTTTTCTTGCTCTGGAACCTATTGTTTTTATCATCGAACCTTGATTTCCAATAATTATCCCTTTTTGGGACTTTCTCTCAACAATGATTGAAGCTCTAATCTCAATAATTCCATCTTCTGCACACTCATATTGGTCTAGAACAACAGCAACAGAATGAGGGACTTCTTCTTTCGTTAAATGTAAAACTTTTTCTCTTATAATCTCTCGTATCAAAAATTCCTCTGAATGATTAGTTTTATATTCAGCCGGATAGTACATTACACCTTCATCGAGGTGCGTTTTAATAATTTCAATTAAGTAATCGATGTTTTCTAACTTCATTGCACTAATTGGAATTATTTCCGCAAAATTATAAACTTTACTAACTTCAGCAATTTTTTCTAAAATCAAATTTTTCTTAACTGCTAGATCAATTTTATTTATCAATAAAAAGACTTTAGTTTCCTCAGAAAATCTATTTAAGATAAATCTATCTCCATCACCGATTTTTTCATTAAACGGTACCATAAATAACACTATGTCAACATCGTCAATCGTACTCGTTGCCATACTATTAATTACACTGCCTAATTGATGTTTTGGTTTATGAATACCAGGTGTATCAATAAAGACAATTTGGGCTTCTTGATCAGTGTAAATACCTTGGATATTATTACGAGTCGTCTGTACTTTATCACTCATTATCGCAATTTTTTCTTTTAAAACGGCATTGACAAAGGTACTTTTCCCGACATTCGGTCTTCCGACAATTGTTACGAACCCTGACTTAAACATTTCTATCACCAATTTCTGAATGCAACCTGACTAACTGTTTAAATTTAAGTTTCATACATTGACCAGTAAAATCACTTATCGTCACAGGTATATCATCGCCTAAAAACTCTTGCAGTATTTTTAAAGAATCGCTAGTAATAACTTTAGCATCGACATGTGTGGTAATCACAGCCAATTCGATAATATCATTTCTTTTACAACCGTATGAAATCGCATTAAAAATTGCATTTTCGGCAGCACCTGCATATATTTTTTTTTCCTGAATGTCAATTTTAGTTCCCGTAAATATCAGTCCATTTTTTAACATTACTGCTGCTCCAGCTCTCATTGGTAGTCCTAAAATGAAACTGTTTTTACTAGCAATTTCAGCTTTTTCAGTTAAATATTCTGCTTCGTAAGTTAAAATATCTTTTTGTAATGCTAACATTTCTATTAAATCTTCATCTGTCTCGTGTTCATAATCTAAAGCGTGTAAAAATGCATGCACATAAATAAATGAAAGTTCTTCTTTGAAAGTATGGTTCATCTCAACACTCTGCTCTTTCACGCGATCTAAAGCAATAAAAACATCTCCTAAATATTCATCTTCATCGTTAAAAGTTAGAACATCAGTTACACTATCAATATCTCGATAATCTTTATTTAATTCTTTAATTTCTTCATCAGTAACAAAAATAATGCTTATTTTAAAGTTACCGTATAATTGCATATAATAAAATGCTCGGTTTAAACTTTGGGCACCTATTATTTTATATCTATCAATATTATGTTTGGTCTTATTTACATATTTAATTTCTAACATTTTCATATTTCTCGTATTTTCTTAAGATTTCTTGTACCAGAGGATGTCTAACAACATCAACTCTTGAAAATTCAACAACTTTTATTCCTCTTACATCATGCAATAAATTTATAGCTAATTTTAATCCTGAGCGCTCTTTTTTAGGCAAATCAATTTGGGAAACATCACCAGTAACTACCATCTTTGAATTTGTTCCTAATCTAGTTAAAAACATTTTCATTTGTTTTTCTGTAGTGTTTTGAGCCTCATCTAAAATAATATAAGCATTGTCGAGTGTTCTACCACGCATATATGCTAATGGGGCAATTTCTATTATTCCTTTTTCGATTGATTCTTCAACACCTTTAACACTTAAACAAATGTTTAAGGCATCGTACAAGGGCTGCAAATATGGATCTATTTTTTCTTTTAAATCACCTGGTAAAAACCCTAAACTTTCACCTGCTTCTACTGCTGGTCTAGTTAAAATGATTTTTTTTATGTCACCTGATTTCAATTTAGCAATTGCATCAATTACAGTAATAAAAGTTTTTCCGGTACCAGCTGGTCCAACACCGAAGACTAAATCATTTTTATTAATTGCGTTTAAATATTCTGTTTGTTTAATTGATTTAGAATAAATTGTCTCTCCCTTATTGGTCGTTACAATTTTTCTTCTTTTGGTGTACAAATCAACTGCTTTTTCTAATTGGTTTTCTTTCGACATGTTGGATAAATAAATAATATCTCTATCGGTTATTTTTACCCCTTGCCTGACTAAAGATTTTAAAACTTTAAATAATTCTTCAATTTTAGCGACAACTTGTTTATCCTCAGTCTTTACTAAAATTTCTTCACCTCTTGTTGATAATTCTACATCAAACAAATACTCAAGCAATTTTAAGTTGCCGTCATTATTTCCAATGATAATTTGGGCTTCGTTATAATTTGCAAACTTTGTATTTAATTTATTTATCATTTAACTCTCCTTAAAAATAGCTATATTTTCAAACTTTTTGGTTAATGTATGAATTATAAAAGAGTCTTCGGTCTCTTCAATATTCAAGAAGAGAATGTTGATAATTTTTTCATAATCATTACTTTTTTTTGCAAAAAACTGTTGTTCGATTTTACTTTTTATAAATTGTTTCGCAGTTTTTTCATCATACTGATTAATTATAACATCTTTTTGATAAATTTGTAACTCTTTAAACGCCACAAATCCCAAAGATAATATATTTTTTTCTACAACTGAACAATTTTCGTATGTTTTGCTTTTCCCAAAAAATGATATTACTTTTTTGATTTCAACTTCACCGGTCAATTCAGTTTTTTGAGTTATTTTTTCTAAAATATATTTTTCCTTTTCTAATGTTTCTGCTATTACATAACCTTTTGAACTGACAAAATTTTTATCGTATAAATTTCCACTTACTAACTTTTCTCCGGCTAAAACGTACTGATTATATGTTATTAGTGGCAGTCCTTTTTCGATATCTATTATTTTAATTATTCCACTTTTAGTTGCGATTAAATCGCCTAATTTAGTGGTTTCTTCTTTGTTTTTAAAGAGATTATTATTTACTCCAACAACTATTTTTCGGCCTTCTTTAACAATGTTAATCCATTCGTACTCACTAAATTCACTTCTCAAATCTTGATTAATTTTTATAACAGATTCGTTTAAATAGTTTTTACCTAAAAAAGAAATTTGATACTCTTTTAAAAAAGTCGAGATCTCTTTTTTATTTATTTCAGACTTATATACAATCTCTTCTATACTGTAGATATTCGCCATGTTGATAGCAAAAAATAAAATAATTCCAATAATAAACCCCGCATTTACTATTAGTTTTTGCTTTATTGAAAAGTTGTCTATGTATTGAAAATTAATATTTAAACTCTGCAATTTGTCAATCTCATTTTTACTTACATTAATGATTACATAATCATTGCCAGTAACGATATTTTCACATTCAATAAATCGGCTATTTTTTATAAAAGTAGAAAGGTTTATTTTGATTTTAATTAGTTTCATCGATAACCCTTTCTACCCTTTTTATATTACCTATTAGTTTAATTTCAAATTTTGTCAATTTTTTTATTTTTAAATTATCGCCGATAATCTTTACATTGGTCGTTTCGATAATTTCATCTTCAATATTTAATAGTTGACCATAATTTAAAATATTTGCCTCACTTTTATAAAAAATAACTTTTAGTCCATTTAAATATTCAGTCGGTATGACCTCATTTTTTGTCTTCATGTATAACATAATATGCAAAAAAAAAAAAGAGTATTACTCTTTTTAAAATTTTTTCTTTCTTGCATTTTCTTTCAATTTTTCTCTGCGAGAAACACTAGGTTTAACATATCCAAATCGGCGTTTTTTTATTTCGCTTAAAGTTCCGGATTTGATTAGATCTCTTTTGAATCTTTTGATTGCATCATCTATTGATTCATTCTCACGAATTTGTGTTTTTGGCAATATGTGTCCCTCCCTTCAAATAAGCATCTAGAATTATTATACATTAACTATTCTTTATAGTAAAGTAAAAAATTAAAAAGTATTAAAAATTCTACTATTTCGCCTAAAAACAGACAATTATCTCAACTTTTTTTCTGTCATCTGATTACAGCCTTTGATTTTGGATAGCCAGCTTCCACTATTTTAACAGTTAAATAACTATTTTTCGAAACTTTTTCCGGTATTCGAACTTTTAAATAATTACTAGTATGACCAACTGAACCATCACTATTTGTTTCAACTAATAAATCAACTTCTTTATTTAAAAATTTATTTACATAACTTAAAGCTAACTTTTCGTTCAAGTCCATCAATTTATTAAGACGGGCTTTTTTAATCTGATTATCTAAATCTTTTAATTTTGCTGCCGGAGTTCCGTTTCTTTTCGAAAATGGAAAAATATGCAACTCACTAAAGCCAATTTTTTCGATTGTTTCGTACGTTTCTAAAAATAATTCTTCTGTTTCGGTCGGATATCCCACAATAACATCAGCAGTGAGTGAAATGTCTTTACACTGACTTCTAATTTTATTAACGGTACTGATGAACATATCTCTAGTATATTTACGGTTCATATCTTTTAATACCTGATTCGACCCACTTTGAAGCGGAATATGCAAATGATTTGCTATTTTTTTGTTAGTTTTCACTAAATTTATTAACTCATCAGTCAACTCATTTATTTCAATTGAGGATATTCTAAGTCTAACTAGATCAGGTATTTTTACTAATTCAGTTATCAATTTAGTTAAGTTACTATTGATGTCTACTCCATATTTACCAGTGTGAATACCTGATAATATTATTTCTTTAAAGCCGTTGTTTACTAGTTGTTTAGCTTCATCTATTACATTTAAAAATGGTTTACTTACAATTCTTCCTCTAGCGTAAGGAATGATGCAGTAACTGCAAAAATTATTACATCCATCTTGTATTTTCAAAAATGCTCTGGTATTATTTTTAAATTTTTTAACTGTCAAATCATCAAATTTGTCTGTTAATTTGGTCACAGCATTAATTTGTTTTCGGTCTTTCATTACCTCTTTTACCAAAGTTAAAATACTACTTCTGTTTTTAGTACCAACGATAATGTCGACACCAGCTATTTCCGCTAATTCTTCGCTTGATACTTGAGCGTAACATCCCATCACAACGATACAAGCATTTGGATTGTTTCTGATTGCTTGTCTGATTATTTTTCTGCTTTTAGAGTCGCTGTTATTCGTTACAGTGCAAGTATTAATTATATAGACATCAGCCTTTTCTGCAAATTCAACTCTTGCAAAACCATTGTTTAAAAATAGTTCTGAAACACTTTCAGTATCATAAATATTTACTTTACAGCCTAAAGTATAAAATGCTATCTTCATTATTATCACCTAATTTTAAAAAATATATTATTGTTACTATTCTATCATATTTTTAAAAAATTACTTGTAAATATCCAATAAAAAAATCAGATTATCGAAATAAAAAAATGCTGCTTAGGCAACATCTTTTATTTTTTAAACATATTTTTAAATTTACTCCAAACTTTTGAAGTCATTTCATCAGTTTCTGATAGACTTTTAAACAGTTTTTTTTGCGCATTATCTAAACACTCTGGAGTAATTAATTTAACTATAACGTGTTGATCTCCGACACGTCTTCCGCTTAGTTCTGGTACTCCTTTTCCTCGCAATCTAAATTTAGTCTCGGTCTGCGTTCCTGAAGGAACTTTTAACATCACATCACCGTAGACAGTAGGAACTTGAATCTCTGCTCCTAAAGCTGCTTGCGAAAAGGAAATAGGTAGTTCTAAAATAATGTCACTGTTGTACCTTTCAAAAACACCGTGTGCTTTGACACTGATAATAATGTATAAATCTCCGTTAGGTCCACCGTTTGTTCCCATTTCACCTTTGCCAGTTAAACGCATTTGTTGACCCTCATCAATACCAGCTGGAATATCAAAGTTGATTGTTTTTGTTGTTTTAACTTGACCTTCTCCGTAACAAGTACTACATTTTTTAGTGATTTTTTTACCTGTTCCGTTACAATAGGGACAATTTATTTGTACTCTAGTAACACCAAATAAAGTTTGTTGGTTCTTGTAAATTTTTCCTTTACCGTTACAGTGATTACAAGTAGTTACATCCTTTTTACTGTACGCTCCGCTACCACCACACTTAGAACACTCTTCATACATGCTCATTACTATTTGTTTTTTTATCCCAAATATAGCTTCTTCAAAAGTTATCGTTATTCTTTTGGATAAATCACTACCTTTTGTAGGTGCGTTAGGATCTCTTCTATTACCGCCACCGAAGAAAGATGAAAAAATATCTTCAAAACCACCGAATCCATCAAACCCACCGGCACCTTGGCCACCGCCAAAGTTCATTCCAGCGTGACCGAACTGGTCGTACTGTGCTCTTTTTTCTCCATCGCTCAACACTGCATAAGCTTCCTGAATTTCTTTGAACTTACTTTCAGCATTTTGCTCAGTTGAAACGTCTGGATGGTATTTTTTTGCTAAATTTCTAAAAGCTTTTTTAATTTCTCCATCTTCTGCTGATTTATTAATTCCTAGTACATCATAATAATCTTTTTTACTCATTTTTCACCTCAAGTAGTAAACTTCATATTTTAGTTTATCTTTACTCTACTTCCTCAAAATCAGCATCTACTACATCATCTGTTTTGCTTTCAGCACTCTGTTGTTCAGGGGCATCGCCTTGGGCTGCTTGCGCCTCTTTTTGTACTTTTTCGTACGCTTTAGCCGCTATCCCTTGCGCTGCTTTTTCTAACTCTTCTTTTTTAGCTTTAATTTCTTCTAAATTATCACCTTCTAAAGCTTTTTTAAGCGCTTCAGATTTTTCTTCAATATCTTGTTTTTCTTCTTCAGTTACTTCCTCACCTAATTCATCAACTGATTTTTTAGCTCCGAAAATTAATTGGTCTGCTTCGTTTCTTAAATCGACAGTTTCTTTTCTTAAAGAATCTGCTTCCGCATTTTCTTCTGCTTCTTTGATCATTTTTTCAATATCTGCTTCACTTAATCCCGTATCTGATTGAATAGTAATTTTTTGTTCTTTTTTAGTTCCTAAATCTTTGGCAGTAACATGAACGATACCGTTGACATCAATATCGAAAGTTACTTCAATTTGCGGTACTCCTCTCGGTGCTGTTGGAATATCTGTCAATTGGAATCTTCCTAAAGTTTTATTGTCTACAGCCATCGGTCTTTCACCTTGTAAGACATGAATATCTACGGATGGTTGATTATCTGCTGCTGTGCTGAATACTTGTGATTTATTCGTTGGAATAGTTGTATTTCTTTCAATTAATTTAGTAAATACACTTCCTAAAGTTTCAATACCTAACGATAACGGCGTTACATCTAGCAATAATACATCTTTCACATCTCCGCTTAACACTCCACCTTGAATTGCCGCACCCATTGCTACTACTTCATCTGGGTTTACTCCTTTGTTTGGCTCTTTTCCTAACTCTTTTTTAATTGCTTCTTGCACAGCTGGAATTCTTGTAGAACCTCCTACTAACAATACTTGGTCGATATCGTTGGCCGTCATTTTGGCATCTTTTAAGGCATTTCTTACTGGTTCAATAGTATTTTTTACTAACTCACTTGTTAATTCATTAAATTTTGCTCTAGTTAACGTAATATCTAAATGCATTGGTCCACTTGGACCCGCAGTAACATACGGCAAGTTAATCTGTGTTTGGGCTACTCCCGATAATTCTTTTTTAGCTTTTTCTGCTGCATCTTTTAGACGTTGAATAGCCATTTTATCTTTTGACAAGTCAAATCCTTGTTCTTTTTTAAATTCTTTTACTAACCAATCGATAATTTTTTGATCAAAATCATCTCCACCTAAACGATTATTTCCACTTGTTGAAATTACTTCAAATGTCCCATCAGCTAAATCTAGTATCGATACATCAAAAGTTCCTCCACCTAAGTCAAAGACTAATATCGTTTGTTCAATATCTTTTTTGTCCATACCATAAGCTAATGCTGCTGCTGTTGGCTCATTGATAATACGTTTAACTTCTAATCCAGCAATTTTTCCCGCATCTTTAGTAGCTTGACGCTCAGAATCATTGAAGTATGCCGGAACGGTAATTACTGCTTCGGTAATTTTTTCCCCTAAGTAACTTTCAGCAGTTGCTTTTAAATTTTGTAAAATCATCGCTGAAATTTGTTGTGGCGTATACTCTTTTCCGTTTGCTTTTTCTTTAAAATTAGTCCCCATATGTCTTTTCACTGATTGAATAGTGTTCGGATTAGTAATTGCTTGACGTTTTGCAACTTCTCCTATTTGAATTTCTTCACCTTTGAAAGCAACAACACTTGGAGTTGTTCTTCCTCCTTCTAGATTAGCAATTATTTTTGCTTCTCCACCTTCCATTACCGCTACACATGAATTTGTAGTACCTAAATCAATTCCTATAATTTTTCCCATAATCTTTACTCTCCTTTTTTATTTACTTTGACCATACTTGGTCTTAAAACTCTATCTTTATATAGATAACCCGCTTGCAGTACTTCACTAACCACATCATCAGCTAATTTATCGATATTATCCGTTGCTACTGCTTGGTGATAGTTCGGATCAAACGGCTTTAAGTAAGCATCTATTTTGTTTACACTTTCTGCTTCTAATATTTGCGAAAGCAAATTATTAAGTATTACTACACCTTCTTTTAGCTTTTCAACGGTTTCGTAATTTTTAACTGATAGTGCTCTTTCGAAATTATCGTTTAAGTCAATCAACTTATTTAAGATATACTGTTGAGCGTATTTTCTCTCTTTGATTTTTTCATCGTTTATCCGCTTTTTAAAGTTTTCTAATTCTGCTCTGTCTCTTAACATTTTTTCGTTAATTTCGCTAAATTGTTTTTCTAATTCTTGAATCTTTTTTTCTAACTTTTCCGTTTTTGTTAACTTTTTCTTAACTTCTTTTTTTGGTTCTTCAACTACCATCTCTTCGTCACTTTTTTCGATAACCTTTTCTTTACTCATCTCTTTTTCCCTCTATTCATCAAATTCGCTCATTTTATTGGCAATATACTCTAGTAATGGAATAACCTTACGGTAATTCATCCTTTTCGGTCCTAAAACAGCGATCGTTCCTACTTCTCCCGTAGGAATTTGGTAAGGAATGCTAATTACTGCATAATTTTCCATAAAGTTCATTTGATTTTCTTTCCCTATTTTTACGGTGACTCCTTCGGAATTTCTATCTATTAGATCGAATATTTTTTTACTATCTAACGCTTCCATAAAATCTCTAATCTTATTGATGTCATTAAATTCAGGCTCATACAACAATTTGTAAGCTCCACTCATAAAGTACTTTTCTTCAGTGAATTTTTCAAAAGTTTTTATAAACGCTTCTAAAAGAGTTCGGTGATACTTTAAATATTCTTTTAAGTCTTTCTTTGCTAATTCATTGGATAATTTTTCCGATATACTGTTGATTGGGACGTTGATTAACATCTCGTTCAATATATTGATTACTACTTGCATATCCTTGATGTTCATGCCGTTTAAAAATAACTTTTTCTTTTGAACGTTTCCTGAATCGGTAACAATTATAATTACTGCCTCATTAGGCGCAATTTTTATCAATTCAATTTTCTTGACTAAACTACGATTACTACTTGGACCCATGACTAACGCCGTATAATTTGTCAGTTCAGTGATGTATTTAATCGCTTGATTAATAATTTCATCATTTCCTAATAAATAATCGTGTTTCATTTCTTTTACTCGCAAATATTTTTTTTCTGTTTCTTGATTAATTTTTAAAATTGAATCAACGTAGTAGCGATACCCTTTTTCCGAAGGTATTCGGCCGCTTGAGGTGTGAGTTTTTTCTAAATACCCCATCTCTTCAAGTGCCGCCATTTCATTTCTGATTGTCGCACTTGAACAATTAAATTCCGGTAAACTTGTTAAAAACTTCGAGCCAACTGGCTCAACTGAATCGATAAATTCTTCTATAATTAATTTTAAAATTATCGATTTACGTTCATTTAACATTCAATATCACCTCTTTAACACTCATAACTTATGACTGCTAACAGTAGCATAGCAAAGTTCGTTAGCAATGTCAACCCTAGAGTGCTATTTTTTTTATTTTACTACTATTATAGCGTTTGAAAGTTAATTTTATACATAAAAAAGAGAATTTCTTCTCCAATTTTCTGATTTTTTTTATTTAAAGAAACTATTCACTCTTTTAATTTCTTTCATATCGCTAATATAACCATGTCCAGGATAGACCTTGACATTGTTGCTGATAGTAGTTTTCAGTAATTTAATGGATTGTTGTAATTGTTTGGCACTTCCACTGTATAAGTCAGTTCTTCCTACACTGTCAGAGAAGATAGTATCGCCACTCAACAATTTATTATCTACTAAAAAGCAAACGCCACCTTTAGTGTGTCCTGGCGTATTTATAATTTCAATTTTATAGTTATTAAAAGCGATGAACTTTTCTTCAAAAAACTTAAAATCCACTTTAGCAAAATAACTTTTTTGCTCAAAATGGTTAGCGTAGTTGTACTCATCGTTTTCTAACAACTCTTTTTCTAACTTTGATATATACACCGGTACAGAAAATTGATTAACTCCACCTAAATGATCGTAGTGAGCATGAGTTATCAAAATATATTTTAAATTATATTTTTTTAACTCTTCTTTTAATTTATCATTAACTCCGCCAGGGTCGACTAATACACAATCTTCTCGATCAATTAGTAAGTAACAATTTTCATAAAACTCTGGTGAAATTCTCTGTCTAAATAATTTTATTTTCATTTTTTCCCCTATATAAAAAAATTAGTTATATTAATAACTATTTTTTCTCTTTATGTAAAGTCGTAGCTCGACATTTAGAACAATATTTTTTAAGTTCAATACGTTCTGGATTGGTTTTTTTATTTTTTTTAGTTAAATAATTCCATTCTTTGCATTCAGTACACTGCATCACAATATTAGCTCGCATATTTTACAAACCTCCTAAATTTATCTTATCTTATTCGTAACATTATACTATAACTTAGGGGGTAAATGCAAGAATATTATTTTATTTAACATATTTTTCTAATATTTTGTTATAATTATATGAGGTGAGATTATGATTAACAATTTAAAAAAAGAAATTAAAGTAGGTAATTTAGTTATCGGTGGAAACAATAACATCATTATCCAAAGTATGACTAATACTAAAACTAAAGATATTGAAGCGACTGTCAAGCAGATAAATGCCCTTAAAGATAGCGGTGCTCAAATAGTTCGCTTAGCTATTTTAAACATTGAGGATGCCCTTAGTATTAGAGAAATTAAAGAAAAGACCGATATTCCTTTAGTTGCTGATATTCATTTTGATTACAAATTAGCCTTAGCAGTTATCGACCAAGGTATCGATAAATTAAGGTTAAACCCGGCTAATATTAAAGATACGGAGAAAGTTAAAGAAATTGCTAAAAGGGCAAAAGAAAAAAATATTCCGATTAGAATTGGAATTAATTCTGGTTCTTTTAAAACACATGATAACGTTGAAGAAATGATGATTGATTATGCTAAAAAAAATATTGAATTATTAGAAAACGAACAGTTTTATGATATTGTATTATCCTTTAAGTCTAGCAATTTAGAAACAACGATCAAGGTTAATCAAATAGCCGATAAATTGTGGAATTATCCACTCCATTTAGGAATGACTGAAGCCGGTAGTTATTTTAGTGGCTCGATTAAAAATTCAATCGGCATAGGTATTTTACTAAATCAAGGTATCGGAAGCACTATTAGGGTTTCTTTAACTAGTGACCCCGTGGAAGAAATCCCCGTTGCTAAAGAAATTTTACATGTTTTTGGTCTATATCAAAAACCAACACTTATCAGTTGTCCTACTTGCGGAAGGTTAGAGTACGATATGTTTACTGTCGTCGAGAAAATCGAAAAATATTTAAATACTATCGACTTAAATATTAAAGTAGCAATCATGGGTTGTGTCGTCAACGGTCCCGGTGAAGCTAAACAAGCAGATATTGGTATCGCAGGGGGAAAAGATTCCGTCATTCTTTTCAAAAAAGGAGTTGTCGTAAAAACACTAAAAACTAGTGAAGCAGTTCCAGCAATTATTGACGAAATTGAAAAAATGCGAATAAACTCAAAATAAAAAGTGATATATTTTATCACTTTTTTATTTTCAAGATGCCAAGAAAGTTTTAAAATTATCCTTTTATTCTTCTTCTAATTCAGGAGCATCTAAGACTAGTTGTGGTATCACAATTTTTTCAGTATCGTTGTAGTTAGAAAACGTTAATTTAAGAGTAGAATCCGCTACATCGTCAGTTATTTTATCAGCGCTCTTCAAATATTTAAATATTTCTGTCATCTGATAATCTAAAAATTTTATTTTATAAGTTTCTTTATCGTAGCCGATAATTACCGAAGTATTAATATCCTCAAGTTCTTCTAAATCAAAAAATTCACTATGAGGGATAGTCGTTAGGGTGTTTGCGCCTAGTAAAGTTAACAATTCTGAAGCACTTAAGTTTAATTTGATAAATCCAGTAGTTTTTTCATTATTTAATTTTTCAACTTGTGTTTTTGGATTTTCTACTATTCCTTTTATAACGTCGGCTGAAAAATGTTCATCAATAGTTCGAAGAGTTTTTGTTTCTTTTACCCATTGCCCTGATTCCTTGGAATACTGTATAAGTTTATTCGCTTTTTGGATTAAATAAATTTCATTTAATGGAGAAGTAGTTTTAATAGTATATGCAGTTTTTTCTTCAACAGTTGTTGTATAATTTAAAAAAATGGTATGACTAATATTTTCACCCGCATTATTCAGACCAACATTTATTTTCATACTTAGTTCCATCTCCATCTGATAATCAACAATCGTTGAATTTGCTTCTTCAATTTTTTTTATTATGCTATCAGCAGAACATCCTGACAATACTATCATTAATACTGCCATTAAAATAATTAATTTTTTCATTTTTTTTTCCTATCTTAATAAATTATTGTCAATGTCAATTTTTTGAGGGCGTCTCAAATCTTCTAACACTGTTATTATTTTCCAATATTTCTCTAAAAATATATCTAATAATTCCTCTTTGCTAATTGATAAAACTTTTTAGTTCTATTATAAAAATCTAAATTTTCTCGATTTAATAACTTGGCCAACAACTGTTTTGGCGACTAACTGGTGATAATTTTTATCTAGCAATTTTAGTAGTTTTAAAAATCTTGCTTTTGCTTAGTTGTATTTTATCCATCTTTTTCTAAATTGTCATCGAGAATTATCTATCTCCTATTTGAATAATGTGAGTTAATATCATTCGCTTAATCCTAAAAAACTAAATTGCTTCAACGAAAATGTTTTAGAGTATCACAACTGGATAAATCTGAATTTCTAACTCTTCTTCACTTAAACTTCAGTTCAAATTGAGCGGTAATATTTAAATTACTATTAAGCTCTATATTAGTTATTTTTTTCCCTTTATAAACGGACAATAAAAAAAACAAATTAATCTTAAAACAGATAATTTTTTGCTCTTAAATCCAATAAAACTTTAGCCGACTTTTTTAAATAATTGCTATATTATTTTAATAAACAAGGAAAAAGTTGATGCTATTATTTAAAATATCTATTTTATTAAAATCCTAGTTTATCCAGTATTTTTTTTGCTAATTGTCTATTTTTCCCTCGGTAAGGAAAACAATGGATATGAATGGCCGGATTAAAGTTAATTTCAATAATACTATAATTTTCTCTTGTAGCTGGCTTGGTTATGTCTTTAATAATCATATCAACACCCGATATTGTTGCCTTAGCCGCTTGTGTTGCCTTTACAGCAATATTTTTATAATCTTCGCTGATTAAGTCGGTATAATCAATACTGTCGCCACCAGTACTAATATTTGAATTTTCGCGCAAATAAACAACTTCAGCTATTTTAGGTACATTCTGTTTATCTTTATTTTGTTTTTTTAAAAATTGCTCAGTAATATCATCTAGTTTGATTTTTTGTAACGGTTTTTGATAATTTTCACCTCTTAAAATACTATCATTTTTAATTTCTACCAACTGTTCAATATCGTGAATACCATCACCTAAAACATTAGCCGGCACGCGGTTTAAAATCGCTTCTGTTTTGTCTCCAATCACAAAAAAACGATATTCTTGCCCTTCGATAAACTTTTCGATTAAAATTTCTACATCTTTTGAAAATGCTAATTCTAGTGCTGTTCGGTAGTTTAGATAGTTGTGACTACTATCTAAAATTGATATTCCGATACCAAAATTAGTCGATTTTGGCTTAACAACAATTTTTTCGTTTTTGTATATCTCAAAATCCTTTAAACCACCTTCAATCGATAAATACTTCTTTCCTTTAGGTACATTAATATCAGCAAATTTTAAAACTTCTTTTGTCACCTGTTTATTTTCCATAATCAAATAACTGATGTATGAGTCTAACGATGTTTTAGTCGCCTGTTTAATATATTCTACTTTTTTATTGTTAGAAATTTTGATAAAGTTTTCTTTACGATCCAGTATTTCAAACTTCAATCCTCTTTTAATCGCTTCTTTTAGTAAAATTTGGGTTGATAGTTCTAAATCTTCATAACCAAATAAACTAAAGTCATTTCTGCTTTGGCAAAATTTTTTCGCATTACTCAAATTTGCACTGATAAATTGTTCAACGTTACAATTAATTTTATTAGCCACAATTCGATTGACATCTTGTAAATCGTCTCTTCTTTCCCTCAAGTTGTTTAAATCGTTTTTAGGAATATCAAAAGTCGACAATAATTCAGTCATATCATCAATAATTTCTAATCCCCAATCTTTTAAACTGCTTTCTTCAAATTCATTTTTAACTAATGAAATATTAGTGTTTTTACCGTACATAGAAACTTTTTCGCTATTTTCTAAATAGTTTATTTGCAGTTCAGAAGTAAGTTCATAATCGACTGTAACTAATGAATAAATTAACAACAATTTAACAAATTCTAAACAGGTAAAATTAATTCCGCAAGTACTAGAAGGGGTTAAATCTAAATTTCTAACTTCTAGATAAGTACTATCTCCTTTTTTTAATCTAATTGAACTGTAATTTTCTCCTTCAAAATACAGTTCTTTTGCCTTAACATATTTTAAAATACTTTTTTGAAATTTATCGGTATCTGTGTAATCAAAGGTAAATTTTTTTAAATTTTTATAACCGTAAATACTGTTTCTTAAAGAGATTGTTTGGGAAAAATCAATTTCCCTAGTAACATGTTTTATTTTTTCGTTAAAAAAACTTTCATGACCAGTTGGAGTAGCACCGAAAAAATAAATAATTAGCCAAGAAAATTTATTAAAGTTTCTAATTATTTTCAAGTATAATTCTTTACTAAACTTGACATAATCTTCAGTTGAATTCAAATCTTTATGCAGTAGTCCAATAAGTTCGTTATCAAAGGAAAAATTAAAATGAATTCCCGATAATAACTGCAGTTTTTTGGGATATTTTTTCACTAAATACTCTCGATATTCGTTAGCTTCTCTTCCTAGTTCAGAACTATCATAATTGGATATTTTTATCTCATCGCTAGCAGGTAAAATCGGTGGCATACTATGTGGCCAAGCCATTTCATCTTCTAACTCTTCCATTAATATTTTATGCAATAAGCACAAAAATCTTGCACATTCTTTAATCGAATTATAAACAGGAGTAACTAGTTCAATTTGACATTCGGCAAAGTCAGTTTTAAAATATTTATTTTCTATTTTCGAACCAAAAACAGGTGGGTGCTCAGTCGTTGCCATTTTTCCATCATTAAAAACTCTAATGCATTCTTTTTCTAAGCCAAATTTTAATTCTGTAAATATTTTATTTTGTAATTTGTTTTGTTTTATACTTTTAGCAAAGTTCATCTTTTTCCTCCTAGGAGACAAATAACTTTTTATTAATTTAATTATAACTTTAAATTTTGAAAATAAGATAATAATTAATCTTGCCTTTTCTTTAAAAGTTGTTTCCTATCCATTAGTTTGATAATTTTTATTTTTTGCTGTTCAGAACAACAGCATATTTCTTTAAAACGACAGTTACAAAACAGTTATTTCGGTAACTGCTTTTATATTTTCATTATAACATATTAGTTAATCCTAGCGAACAATAACACTTGACTTACCCTTTTAACGAACAAAAAAGGATTGTTTAATTGCTACTATCTTTTTTTATAATTTCTGTTTTTATTAGAACAATGCTATCTCTTGATTCACTAAAAAACTAGGAAATACTAAACTAATATCAGAAAGTCCAGCTACTTTTCATTATTATTGTTATTTTTAGCCAAAATTATTACTTCACTAACTTCTTAGCCTATTTTTTTCGAGAATATTTAAGTTTGTTTTTTTATCTTTGATTTTTGCTGATTTTCTTTACTTCTGACCGTAAATAAAAAAACCACCTAGTTATCTAAATGGCTAATTTACTTTTATTTAAATTTATCCAAATTATAGAGCAAACTTGTTTATATTTAATTAAAAGTTTGTTTTCTAAACTAAAATTTCTTTTAAACAACTAATCAAATAATTGATATTTTCTCTACTAATATCATTGTGACAAGTAATTCTTAACTCATCAGCGTACCCACCGATTAAAATATCCTTTTCTTTTAAAAGAGTTGCTAATTCTTTAGTTTTAGGATGAGTTATTTTAATAAACACCATACTGATGTCTAATCTAGAGAAATCGACTTCAATAGAGGCAATTTTGTTTAACTGTTCAGCTAAATATTTAGCATTGCGATGATCTTCTTCTAATCTAAAGCGCATTTCTTTCAAAGAAATAATCCCTGCTGCAGCTAAAAAACCAACTTGTCTCATTCCGCCACCTAACATTTTACGGTATTTCCTAGCCTTTTTAATAAACTCACTCGGTCCTACTAACAACGAGCCTACTGGGGAACACAATCCTTTTGATAAACAAATACTAATAGTATCTGCATATTTACTCATTTCTTGAGGATCTATTTTCAGTGCCACACAAGCATTAAATAGTCTAGCACCATCTAGGTGAAGATTTAAATCGTGTTTTTTAGCTATTTTGTAAACATCTTTCATATATTCCGTATCTAATGCTCTTCCGGAAAATGCATTTTCTAAACAGATTAAAGATGTTTTAGGATAGTGAATGTCATCAGCTCTAATACCCTGTTCTAATTCATCTAGGGCCATTTTACCGTTAGTCCCTTTAATTGTATGTAAGTTGACACCTGACAAAGCGGCTGTTGCTCCTACTTCATACTTTTTAATATGAGCACCTGCTTCAACAATTATTTCTTCTCCTCTATTCGTATGAGTCATAATTGCTAATTGATTGGAAAACGTTCCACTAGGAACAAATAACGCTGCTTCTTTATTTAATATCTCCGCTATTAACTCTTCTAATTCAACTACAGTTGGGTCACCTAAGTAAACATCATCCCCTACTTTTGCCGTTAACATCGCCTGTCTCATCTGCTCTGTTTGTTGAGTTACCGTATCACTTCTAAAATCAATCATTTTTATACCTGCTCTCATTTTTTTTAAACAATTAATTTTAATTGTTCAATATTCAATTTATTATATAATATTAATTGAAAAATGGATACTATTTTAACTCATTTTAGATAGAAATATCTCTTTTTTTGTAAATTCTACATGCCACGATATACATTAGCACGCTGAGTAGTAGACTTATTATTACATAAAAATAACTAATTTCTGAATTATTTATAATTTTAGGAATATCGAAGTATCCGTAAGGTGATATTTTGCTAAAGAAACTAAAAATAACTGTTGCACTACTTATAATCGTTAAAAAATAAAGTGAAATAGTTATTATTAGAGCCAAAATATTAGAAAATTTATGACGTTTTAAAGCAGTAGCAACTAGTACACCGGTAGTTACACACAAAGTTTGAATACAAAATATAGAAATTGTTAATAAAAACAGTGGTTTGTAAAAACTACTATTTACCTGGTAAACTATCGATTCATATACGATAATACTAACGACTACTAACAACAAGACTAGACAGTTAAATAAAGCCACTAAAACTTTTTTAGTTATCACTGTTTCTCGTTTAACTGGCAGTGAATAAGTAAATTCAGCTGTTTTGTTAAATCCCTCTTTTGCTATTACTCCACTTCCAATCATCGTAGCGTGAATCGTTAAAAATAAAATAATATTAGTAGAAAGCATTCCTAAAAACCCACTAAATGTAGTCATATCATATTCATTTATTTTAAACATCTTTATCATACTTTTAGGTAAAAGTTCGATGATCTCAGCGTTGCTAGGATTGTTTTGATAAACGCTAAATTCTGAAAAAGCGATGAGCATTACTAGACCAATTCCGATTGTCCAAAACAATAATGATTTGCGTAATAATTTAATTTCCATCCAAATTTGATTCATCTTTTCCTCCTACACTCCCTGAATATCTTTTTTATTATAAACGATAACGGCTAAAACAATAGATCCTAAAATTAAAACTGCACTTATTAGGATATTTTCTAATAAAAACCCTCTATTTTCAATAATAGTTGTCGGTGAAAAACATTTAAAAGGTGTCAGATAATTATAAATATTACTATTAGTAATATCTGCTAAAACCCCAATGAAATACGTTATTGTTACTAACCCCATCGAAAATGGTAGGACCGATTTAATCTTTTTAATTAAAACAGAAATCGCGATACTGAGAAAGTAAAAAGTTAAAGAAAACAACCAATATCCTACTGATAATTTCAGCAGTACCTCGCTGTCAAGTGGCTCATCTCCATTTAATAAAAGGAGGATTACATACTGAGCACAGGAGATAATTAAGATACTAGCAGTTAAGGCTAAAAGTCCAGCGAAGATTTTACTGACTAAAATCTTTGTTCTTGAGACCGGTTTAACTAATAAAAAATCAGCAACTTTTTCTCTTTCTTCAATTGAAAGTAAAGCAAAACCATAATTAGCTGCTTGAACAGCTAAAAAAAACTGAATAAAAGGATACATTAATGCTAAATAACCAACAATTGAGCTTAAATCAATATCATTCATGCCAAAGGCACTCAAAAGTTCTGGAGGGTATGATCGAAAAATTTCTTCTAAAGCTTCGACATCAGCAGCAAACGAACTATAAGGCGCGATACTAATAAAAATTAATATAATTATACCGACTGACCAGATTAAAACGGAGGCTTTCTTTCTTGAAAGCTCGAACTTAAATATATTCATCTTTAGACCTATTCATAATAGTGAAAAAATACTTCTTCTAATGTCGGCTCTTCAATTAACAAATCGCTGATTTTCATTTTCTGAATAATATCCACTATTTTATTGATATCTCCGCTATAAATAAATTCTACATAATTTGTTTTTTTTACCAATTTACTTATACCCTCGACGTTAAGTAAATCTTCTTTTAATTCATTATTTTCAACTACAACTTTTATTTTTTTATGATTAGTTTTTTTCAAATTATCTACTTTATCTATTTTAATAATTTTACCGTTTTTAATTATCGCTACTCGATCACATATCTTCTGTACTTCTGATAAAATATGGGAAGAAAATATTACTGTTGCGCCATTTTTGTTTGCTTCTTTTATTAAATCCAAAAATTTTTGTTGTATCAAGGGGTCTAATCCACTTGTTGGCTCATCTAAAATAATTAATTTCGGTTGATGCAATAATGTTTGAATAATTCCTACTTTTTTTCTATTTCCGTAAGACAAGTCCGCTATTTTTCGATTTAGATCTAATTCTAAAGTTTCTGCTAATTCCAAAATTCTAGAAAATTGATAGTCCGGATAAAAACTAGCTGAATATTTTAATAAATCAATTGCTTTCATTCCTTCATAGTAAAAAACTTCACTAGGTAAATATCCAACTTGTTGTCTAATTTCCACCCCAAATTGACCCACATCTTTACCAAAAATTGAGATAGTTCCACTGGTTGCGTGAATTAAAGACATCATTGCTCTAATTGTTGTCGACTTACCTGCTCCATTTGGACCGATAAATCCAAAAATTTCTCCTTCTTTTACGGTCAATGAAAGATCATCTATTGCCAAAAATTTACCGTAGTATTTAGTAAAATTATTAATTTCAATTATATTCATCTCGATAATCGCCTCTTTCTTTAAAAATATTATTTGTCCGTCTATGATTTTACCATAAAAAAACTATTTAATAATCAATTTGTTATAAAATTATTTTAAAATTTTAAAAAAAATAAATGGTTGATAAAATTATATCATTAACATCATTTCTTTTGCCTCTGAATATCAAAAAAAATTATCTTACTTAAGCAAATGACAGTAATATTTATCGATTATTTTGATGTTGATAGGGCATGGAAATCCAGCTGTTAGTTTTAACTTTTATAGGCAATAAAAAAAAAACTACAAAATAGTTTTTTTATTTTTATATCGTTCTATTGTTATCAAGTTGGTCGATATAACTTAAATTATTTTTAAACTTAAGACTAAATATATAGCAATATAAGTAGCACAAGGCTGAAAAGATACCAAAAATCAGCCAAATATATTTAAATTCCAAGCCAATTGCTAATAGTGCTCCGGTAATAATGGTGGTGAACAGCCGTCCTAATGTAAAACACACTGAAACTAGTCCTGAAGCTCTAGACATCATATTAGAGGGTACTATTTTAGACATTATCGGTGCAATACCTATCGTTAAAACAATTTCACCTATTGTGAAAATAAACACTAACGTTAATATTCCCATTTTACTTACGATTATAGCGTATCCAAAAATAGCTATACTATATAAAACTAAACCAATTTTAGTTTTTTGCATTGATGTTTTTTTAGAAAATGCAGCAGTTACAACTGCGGTAAACAAAACCACAACTAATCCGTTTAAACTGTAGACAATTCCAAAAAACTGTTCATAATTTTCGACTGTCTGTTCGAGATATAACGGCAGCGTATACTCAAATTGCGAATAGACCATTGAATTGAAAATCAACAGTAGAGTAAAGTAAAAAATAATTGGTCTCTCTTTAAAAATTTGAAAAAATGATCCTTCTTTTCTTTCTTCAAATTTATTCTCTTTTGGCAAATCATCCTTTGGTTCTTTTACCAAAATAATCAATAAGATTAGTCCAGCTAGTGTTGTTATTACATCAATAGTAATAAAAAGCTTAAAATGGTCTCTAATTAGAAAACCTCCGACTGCTGGACCGATAATTACTCCTAAATTAAGGGCTAAGTAATTTAAACTATAGGCCGATTCTCTTTCTTCTGTTTTAGCAATTTTGGCTAACAATGCCCCACCTGCAGGATGGGAAATTCCAAAAAAAATCATTCCTAAAACTAAGATATAGGCAGTTGTTATCCCAAACGGTATAAAAATAGTTAAGATGTAAGTTAAGATTGCTAATGATTGAAATATTACTATTGTCCGCTTATTGCCAAACTTATCTGATACAATTCCTCCGGCTAATTTAGCAATAATCCCTAGAATCGTTGCGACTACAATAAAAATTGTTACTTGCGTATTGTTAAAATTTAGTTTCGACTTTAAAATTATAATAAATAGAGGTCCGATAAATGCCCCTAAAGTTACTATAAATCTACTTAAACAGATAATGTATACTTCTCTTGATAAACTTTTATATTGTTTGAACATATGATTCCTCCTCTAATTTACAATAATATTATAATATTATTTTGTTATTAATTCAACTTAAATACAAATTTTAAAGAGCAATCAGATAACTGATCTAAGTTATAAATATCGATTAATTTGCAAAATATTTTTTCGTATTATTGCTATAAATTAAAAACATCTCAAATGAAATGATAAAATCCAGTAGCATCATATTCGAAAAATATATTGCTAATAAAAATAATTGCAATCAAATTGACATAAAATACATAATTAATTGTTAGCTACAGATTCTATAATCTTAAATTTTTAAATAGTAACAATATGATACAAATAAAGAAACTAAAAACAATTTGAATACATTCCTCTTTTTTCTTGAATGTACCCAAATCATTTTGTTTCATTTTCAAATTTTATTTCACCAGCATAATCGTTAATTGTATTTAATGCACAATTTACTAATTTAGTTTTCCAATATCATTTTTACTCATAATTGCTACTATCTTATTTTCAAGTATTTCTATGCTGATACTTTTTAATACATGTAAATCATTATAGTTTTATTTAAATTAATCAGACTATAATTGCTGCTATTATGCATCCTGCAACAATAGAACAAGCCATTGGAACAAGTATAATCCATTTCCACCAAACAAGTGGCACCTCTACACTTTCAATTTCTTGAAATTTAAAATTTTTCAACTTTCGCACCTCCTACCCTAAATTTTTATATTAAAATAACTGCTACAAATACCATGCTTCTATTAAAGCATCAACTTATACTGGTGAATCAATATTTTCGCATCATTAATCATAAAACCTTTCAATTTTAGAACCTTATTTTCTATAATTTTAAACTTAATGTAGCAGTTACAAAAAGAGCATTTATTAAAAACAACTTCCATCTGGAAAATAAATATTTCAAATGACGTTAAATTCAATTTTTTTTATGATATAGCCTAAATTGAATTAAATATTTATTTTTCTTAATATTCCTAATTAATAAAATATATTAAACAAAAATATAAAGAAAAATAAAGATATTATAAAATAAATATAATTGGACGAAACATTAAATGATTTTATACTATAATAAATCAGAAATATCATAAAATTCTAAATCATAATTATAAAAATAACTAATGGTAATCCATATATTTTAAATAAAATATTGATTTTTCGAATTTATAACTATTGAGCAAAGATGCTATCAATATTTCATATAAATTTTCTATACCAAATAAGATGATAAAATCCAGTAGCATATTCGAAAAATATATTGCTAATAAAAATAATTGCGATCAAATGAATATAAAATATATAATTAATTGTTTCATACATAATATATAATCTAAATCTTTAAATAACAACAATATGGTACAAATAAAGAAGCTAAAAACAATTTGAATACATTCCACTTTCTTCTTGAATATCCCCATCTGACTTTGATTCATTTTCAAATTTAATCAACCAGTTTAATCATTAATTCTGTTAAAATGCATTTTATTAGTGTGTTTTCTCAGCACCATTTTTTCCCTATAATTCCTACTATCTTATTTCCAGGTATTCCTATGCTGATACCTTTTAATATATGAAAATCATTCTATTAATTATTAATATAAAATTATTCCTTAATTTGAATACAACAAAGTCAAAAGGGTTTTTAAGCCCTATTAACAAAAATCTAATTATGTTACCCCCTTAATGTTGCTGTTATAATTGCTATTGCGGCCGCTGTCGCAGGACTAGCAAGAGCCGCCATAAGCCATGACCACCAAGGAGTTGGTACCTCTGTACTTTCAATTTTTTGAAATTTAAAATTATTCAACTTCAACACCTCCTTCCCAAAATTGTTATATTTAAATAACTGCTACAAATACTATGCCTCTATTAAAACACCAACTTACATCGTGAATCAATATTTTCAGCATTATTAAGCGTAAAATTTTCAACTTTAAAAACTTATTTTCTATAATTTTAAGCTTAATGTAGCAGTTACAAAAATAGCGTTTATCAAAAAACAACTTCCATATAAATAAATATTCCCTACAACGTTAAACTCAAATTTTTTTATGCCATAGTTTAATTAAATTAAATATTTATTTTTTTTAATATTTCTAATTAATAAAACGTATTAAACAAAAATATAAAGAAACATAAACATATTATAAAATAAATATAATTTGACAAAACATTAAATGATTTTATATTGTAGTAAATCAGATACACTATAAAACTCCAAAATATAATTCTAAAAATAATTAACGACAATCCATATAGTTTAAGTAAAATGTTGATTTTTCAAATTTATAACTATTAGGCAATGATAATAGCATTTTTTATATAAATTTTCTACATTTAAATGAGATGATAAAATCCAGTAGCATCATATTCGTAAAATATATTGCAATTAAAAATAATTGCAATCAAATTGACATAAAATACATAATTAATTGTTAGATACAGATTCTATAATCTTAAATTTTTAAATAGTAACAATATGATACAAATAAAGAAACTAAAAACAATTTGAATACATTCCTCTTTTTTCTTGAATGTACCCAAATCATTTTGTTTCATTTTCAAATTTTATTTCACCAGCATAATCGTTAATTGTATTTAATGCACAATTTACTAATTTAGTTTTCCAATATCATTTTTACTCATAATTGCTACTATCTTATTTTCAAGTATTTCTATGCTAATACTTTTTAATACATGTAAATCATTATAGTTTTATTTAAATTAATCAGACTATAATTGCTGCTATTATGCATCCTGCAACAATAGAACAAGCCATTGGAGCAAGTATAATCCATTTCCACCAAACAAGCGGCACCTCTACACTTTCAATTTCTTGAAATTTAAAATTTTTCAACTTTCGCACCTTCTACCCTAAATTTTTATATTAAAATAACTGCTACAAATACCATGCCTCTCTCTATTAAAGCATAAACTTATATGGTAAATCAATATTTTCAGCATCATTAATCATAAAACCTTTCAATTTTAGAACCTTATTTTCTATAATTTTAAACTTAATGTAGCAGTTACAAAAAAAGCATTTATTAAAAACAACTTCCATCTGGAAAATAAATATTTCAAATGAAGTTAAACTCAATTTTTTTATGATATAGCCTAAATTGAATTAAATATTTATTTTTCTTAATATTCCTAATTAATAAAATATATTAAACAAAAATATAAAGAAAAATAAAGATATTATAAAATAAATATAATTTGGCGAAACATTAAATGATTTTATACTATAATAAATCAAAAATATCATAAAATTCTAAATCATAATTATAAAAATAACTAATGATAATCCATATATTTTAAATAAAATATTGATTTTTCGAATTTATAACGATTAAGCAAAGATGCTATCAATATTTCATATAAATTTTCTATACCAAATAAGATGATAAAATCCAGTAGGATCATATTCGTAAAATATATTGCTGTTTAAAATAATTACGACCAAATTAATATAAAATATACAATTAATTGTTCATACAAATTATATAATCTTAAATTTTTGGATAGTAACAATAGATACGTATAAAGAAGTTAAAAATAATTTATATACTTTCCTCTTTCTTCTGAAATGTATTCATATGACTTTGATTCATTTTCTAATTTTATTTCATAGTAAATCATTAATTGTATTTGATGTGTACTTTAAATGTAGGTTTTCCAGTATTATTTTCACCCATAGTTTTTACTATTTTATTTTCAGATGTTTTACGCTGATATCTTTTAATGCAGGAAAGTCATTATAGTATTTATTTAAATTACTAATTATCAGTATAACTATTTCTTTTAAAGGATTTTTAAGTCCTTTTAACAAAAATCTAATTAAGGTGTTATTAGTGCTCCCAATGCACCACATGCTGCAAGAAACAATCGCATTGCTGGCCCAACCCAAAAAAGGAATGGAGCATGAACGCTTTTAACTTCATTAAACTTAAAATTAATCAATTTTAGTACCTCCTTTCTCAAATTTTTATATTTAAATAACTGCTACAAATACGATGCGTTATTAAAGCACCCACTTACATAGTGAGTCAATATTTTCAGCATCATTAATTTTAAAATTTTTCAACTTTAAAAACTTATTTTCTATAATTTTAAACTTAATGTAGCAGTTACAAAAATAGCATTTTTCAAAAAACAACTTTTATTATGGAAAATAAGTACTTCCAATAACATTAAACTCAAATTTTTTTATGATATTGCATAAATTGAATTAAATATTTATTTTTCTTAATATTCCTAATTAAACATTTTAGCAAAAATATAAAGCAACATAAATATATTATAAAATAAATATAATTTGATGAAATATTGAAGGGCCTTATACTTAATAAATCAGCTATAATATAAAACTCCAAAATATAATTCTAAAAATAATTACGATTGTCCATAAAGTTTAAATAAAATGTTGATTTTTCAAATCTATAACTATTAAGCAAATATTCTATTGACTTTTCATATAAATTTTCTACATTTAAATAAGATGATAAAATCCAGTAGCCATCGTATCCGAAACATACATTGCTATTAAAAATAATTACGATCAAATTGCTATAAAATATATAATCAATTGTTTCATGCAGAGTATATAATCTATATTTTTAGATAGTACAATATGATACTAATAAAGAAGTGAAAAATAATTTGAATACAATCTTCTTTTTTCTGTAATATATCAGTATGACTTTAATTTATTTTCAAATTTTATTTCATCAATATAATTATTAAGTACATTTGATATAGATTTTATTAATCTAGTTTTTCCCGCATCATTTCACCTATAACTCCTACTATCTTATTTTCAAATGTTTTTATATCTGTGTATCTTTTAATATATTAAAATCATCGTAGTATTTATTTAAATTATTAGTTATTAATATAATTATTTATTTCATTTGAATGTAATAAAGTTATTTAAGTACTTTTAACAAAAATCTCATTAAGTTACTGTCATTACTATTATACCTCCTGCAACTCCTGCAACAATAATACCAATTAATATACCACCCAAAAAAGTTAACCAAAAGCTACAACTACCTGGTATATCAATACTTTCAACATCATTAAACTTAAAATTTTTCATTTTCGTACCTCCTTTCCAAAATTTTTATATTCAAATAATTGCTACAAATACCACGCCTCTATTAAAGTACCAACGTTACATGGTGAATCAATATTTCAGCATCATTAACCTTAAATTTTTTCAACTTTAGAACCTTATTTTCTATAATTTTAAACTTAATGTGCAATTACAAAAATATCATTTATTAAAAAACAACTTTCATACGGAAAATAAATATTCCCGATAACGTTGAACTCAAATTTTTTTATGATACAGCCTAAACTAAATTAAATATTTATTTTTCTTAACATTCCTAATTAATTAAACATATTAAGCAAAAATACTAGTGTCTTTTTATATAAATTGTCTGCATTTAAATGAGATGATAAAATACAGTAGCATCATATTCGTAAAATATATTGCTATTAAAAATAATTACGATTAAATTAATATAAAATATATAATTAATTGTTTCATACAGAGTATATAATCTAAATCTTTAGATATTAACAATATAATAAAAATAAAGAAGTTAAAAATAATTTATATACAATCCTCTTTCTTCTGGAATATGTTCGTATTACTTTGATTCATTTTCAAATTTTATTTCACCAGTATAATTATTAAGTACATTTAATACAGATTTTATTAATGTGATTTTCCCAACATCATTTTTATCCATAATTCCTACTATCTTATTTTCAGTTATTTTTATGTTGATACTTTCTAATAGATTAAAATCATTATAGTATTTATTTTAATTATTAATATAATTATTTTTTTAATTTAGATATAATAAAGTTAAAAGGACTAAAAGTCCTTTTAACAAAAATCTAATTAAGTTCCTATAATTGCTCCTCCAATTACAACAATTGTTCCAACAAGAATACCAGCTAATATCCCAGCCACAATATTTAACCAAACACGACAATTACCTGCTACATCAATACTTTCAACATCATCAAACTGAAAATTATTCAATTTTACCACCTCTTTTCCTACATTTATTATTTATAACTGCTATTGCTACAAATACCGTGCCTATCATTAAAGCACCAACTTACGATTAATTAATATTTTCAGCATCACTAACTTTAAAATTTTTCAACTTTAGAACTTTATTTTCTACAATTTTAAAATTAATATAGCAGTTAAACAATATCATTTATCAAAAAACTACTTTATATGGCAAATAAATATTGCCAATAATCTTAAACTCAATTTCTTTTATGTTATCTCCTAAATTACTTAAAATAAATTGCTATAGTGTATTTTGAAATTTCTATAATCCTTGATTAATTATTCATATCTATCATTCTAAATAATATAATTTTCTTTTATTGACATCTTTATCTAAATATGAAACTCCGTGATAATCATTCTCTGATTTTTTAATTTTATACAAATAATGGTCTATATTATTATTGTAATGTTTGTTTGGTAGTTAATTTCATCGTTAAATAGATTAAATAAATAATTGTCATTTAAAAAATCCTAATCATTTTCATCTATAATTTTTACTATTTTATTTTCAGGTATTTTCTTTTAATACAGGTAAATCGTTATGATATTTATTTCATTTGAATATAATAAAGTTAAAAGGGTTTTTAAGCTCTTTTAACAAAAATCTAATTAAGGTGTCATTATTGACCCCAATGCACCACATACTGCAAGAAACAATCCCAATCCTGGCCAAATTCAAAAACTGAATGGAGCATGAACGCTTTTAACTTCATTAAACTTAAAATTAATCAATTTTATTACCTCCCTCCTCAAATTTTTATATTTAAATAACTGCTACAAATACGATGCGTTATTAGGGCACCCACTTATAGTGAATCAATATTTTCAGCATCATTAATCTTAAAATTTTTCAACTTTAAAAACTTATTTTCTATAATTTTAAACTTAATGTAGCAGTTACAAAAATAGCATTTTTCAAAAATGATCTTATGTATGTAAAACAAATGTTGTCGATAAAGTTAAATTCAATTTTTTATTGAAATATTATCTGAATATTTCTAAACTTGGTCATAATTCTATTATCAATAAGTAGTCTCAAACAACTTATTTACAAAAATATTATTATTAAATCTTATTTTTACATATGATAATTTTTTAGAAATTCATTTTTATTCTTCTAATATTATTTTGAATTCGTTTTTTTATTTCTCGTTATAATTATACAACAAATTACCAAATTTTGCTATTTATTTCATTCGACATAAAATGACAAATACTTATTTAAGGTTTAAATTATAAATTATTTTACAATGTGAATATTTCTTTGTTAACTCATTATATTATTATTTTGAAAGACATATTTTAAACTCAATTAGTTAATATGAGATACAACAAATTTGCTGAAATTGCAATTACAAAGTTATTCTTCCTTTTCTTATTTGGCAAATTTTTTTCTAAATATTTGATTTTTTCAGTCCTATTTCTTAAAAATTTTTCAAGTTTTTTAGTGATTATTTTATATTCTATTTTATCTTCTCTCAATCCCTAGTCCATAGCACCCTTAATCGCGTAATGTCTTTCTTTTTCAACTTAATAAATTCAACTATTACCATACCTCCTCCCTCACCAATTAATCTTTTAAATCTATATATTTACTTCCTTAATTTTTCTTTGATGTGCTAGTATAATTGCTTGATTTAAGTTGCTATCCGCTTTTGCTAATTTGTATGAAAATCTTTTAGCCAATTAATAATTACAATATCTCTTTCTTGACACTAAAAGCAATATATCAACTTGTTGTGATATTTGTTTTTTTTGATTTTTATTTAATTCTGTTATATCCAACTTTTGTTACTCAAAGCCTATAAATTTTTTCTTCATTATAAATATCATTTCTTCAAAAGCAAAAGAAAAAATCTACGATATATCATAGATTTTTATGGTATTTATATTTCTTTGCTAATCAATTAGTTTTCGACTAATCGGAATAGATTCCTTCAAAATTCAAGTTATTTATTTAACAAATTGGAAAGTGCCCACAGACTAACACAGTTAGCTGAGGATTATCTACTCTAGGGATTTCAAAAAAAATCTATAATTATAACTAGAAATTAAAACTTTTCAAAATCGACCGAAGTATTTGATGAGTAATAGTTGCAACTGCAACAGTGATAGATTGCTTTAACATAATTATATAATAAAGATAACAGGAAAATCTTACCGCATTAAAGATAAAATGATACTTGAAAATACGGGAGGAAACATTCCTTTATTAGCCTTCTTATATTTCCTTTTTTGGTTCATTTTTTTTACTGATATTTATACTTTATTATCGGTAAATTCCAATACATATTGTTAAGTATAAATATCATCTAAAACATAATAAACTCATCTAATTCAGAAATTCTGTTTCTAGTTTTGCCTTATATTATAATAATTTCGTAAATATGTTTTATCTTTTTTCTACCAATTCTGTGTGATTTTTTTAATTCACTAAAATTTGGAATAGTCTATAAAACAATTTAACATGCCCCACAGTCAGTTATGCTTATTATCAGATTCCCTTTTTTAACTATTTAAAAAAATTGGAATATTTAAATTCCAATTTTTTGTTAATTTCATTGCTTCCCTATATTATATTTACATAATGAAAATAAATTAATTTTTCTCTAGATACAGAAAATTAAAATCTGTTGTAATTAACTTCCATCCATCGTTTGCTAATTCATTTAATATCTTTTCCAATTTTTTCATTCCACGAAGACCTTTATGAACCATTTTATATTCTTTCATACTATTACCTCCTCTTAATTTATATATCATAAAGCAAAAAAATCATTTGTGGATGATAAAAATTATTTTTAACTAAAGTTTTTAAACACAATTAATGAATTTTTTATGTCTGTAATACTAGCAAAATTAGCTGGAAATAATGTTAGATGATTAATATAATCTACGCAACTTGAATCAATCAAGTAACTGTTGCTGATAAGATTATGTTGTCTATCAAATAACTCTTCTTTTGCCATTAGTTTTAGTAAACAAGATTATACAAATTCAAAGATAATCATAAATCTTTTTATTCTGATATCAAACACAGATCCAAATTCAATTAAATTTTCATATTTTCTAAAAATTTTAATCGTAATTTCAACTGATTCCGATTCAGCATAAGTATATCCAATATTTCAAATTTCATTATAAACTAATTGCCTATTTCACAAAACACAGATAATTCAATATAATTCTTATTATTTTTGTCCTAAAAAAAATAATTATTAATTTTTTTTCATCTATAATTTATTTACGTCTTTTTTTTGCATTTCCCGCTATTCTTCTCTCAAACATTCTAGCACAAGTAATTGCAATTATTACTAAATAAATGCTATTCAAAATAATTATTCTTATTATTTGAAGCCATGCTAAATCAACATTAATAATGTAAGTAATATTACTGAAAACTGATATAACAGGGATATAACTTATTATCGCAGCTATATTTTCGCTAAAATTCATTCCTAGAAAAAACGATATATAAAAAGAAATCACCAACAGTAGCATTTGAATTATTGTAGTTGAAAATCCATCCTGTATATCTTCAGCTTTTGAAACAAATGCTGCGGTTATAAAAGCAAAATTAAGATATGCAAATACAATAATGCTTATCACCATAATTAATAATTTAATATCTAATGAAGCAAATATAGTTACTAGCATGTCTGATTTAACAAATATCAAATTGCTAATAAATATCGTTACTGTAAATATTAACATATGAAGTAGTATAGCTAAAAATATCCCTAAAATTTTACCTAATAAAATTTCCATACCAGTCGCATATGATAATAAGGTTTCACTTATTTTAGATGTTTTTTCTTCAAATATTGAGTTGGTAATACTTGTTACATATATAAAAACTATGAAAAAGATAAGTATTGGAGCAATCATGGAAACGATTGCACTACTTATGGTATGGGTAGTTTGGGGATAAATTAATATTTCAGTATCTGTTATTTCTGTTATTTCTTCCTGACTATACCCTAAGTTATTTAAAGTAAATTGTTCATTAATATAATTTGAAGTCGCTATAATACTTGATTGATGCTCCATATCTATTTTATCTAAATAATATAATTCTACTTTATTAGTATCTCTATTTAAATATAAAAAACCTTGATAATCCGGCTCTGATTTATTAATTTCTTGCAAATAATAATCTACATTATTATTGTTATTATCCATTTTATAACTAATTTCATCGCTAGATAGATTAGATAAATTATCATCACTTAAAAAATCGTATCCATTTTCACTAATTATAATAATATTATGATCGTGTTCAGTGGAAAATAAATCAGTTATTTTGTCAATATTGAATAACCCTAATATTAAAACTATTCCAATAAATGCTATAAGTTTGAAAGGGGCTGATTTAATATAATTTTTGAAGTTAAATTTCATGATTACTATCATTTTTTTATTCATTAGTTAACTCCTTGATAAAGATTTTATTTAAATCTATTGAATCAGATTCTAAGGCAAGTATTTCTTGTCCATTTTCTACAAATGCATTCATCACACCGATAAATTCTTTACTATTTTTGGTAATAAAACTGTATTTTCTATTATCTAGTTTTTGAAATTCTATATTATTTTTTATAAATACATCTTCGGTATTTTTATTAGTTTCAATGATATATTTATTCTTAATTTTATATTTAGATTTTATCTCTTCGAGTGATCCAGAATTTACAATACGACCATCTTTGATAATAAAGATAAAATCACATAACTTTTCAACATTATTAAGATTATGGCTTGAAAAAAATATCGTTTTACCCTTTTTTGCTTCATCATATATAATATCAATAAAAATTGAACTATTTATCGGATCTATACCACTAAAAGGTTCATCTAATACTAAAAAATCTGGATTATGTACTAAAGCACTAATAAATTGAATTTTTTGTTTGTTCCCTTTTGATAAGACTTTTACTTTTTTATTTTTATAGTCTAATATATCAAATTTTTTTAAATAGTAGTCGATATTATTAAGTGCATCTTCTTTGGAAATAGAGTTAAGACTGGAAAAAAACAATAATTGATCTACAACTTTTATTTTTGCATACAATCCTCTTTCTTCTGGAATGTATCCATATGACTTTGACTCATTTTCAAATTTAATTTCACCAGTATAATCATTAATTATATTTAATATACATTTTATCAATGTAGTTTTACCAGCACCATTTTCACCTATAATTCCTACTATCTTATTTTCAGGTATTTCTATGTTGATATCTTTTAATACATGAAAATCATTATAGTATTTATTTAAATTATTAATTATCAAGATAATTCCTCCTCTATTTTAATATAAATAAGGTTAAAAGATTATTTTTAAAACCTTTTAACAAAAATCTAATTAAATTGCTACTATTACAGTAGCAACAAAAACTCCTGTTATTACCACCCCCTTACTGAGACAACTATAGTCTCAATTTCTTGAAATTTAAAATTTTTCAATTTTATATCTCCCTGCCTATATATTTACGTTTATTCCGCTATTGTAACAACTCTTAGTACATATAGCTATATACGTTAATAGATTTTTCATTATTGCAAAATATATTCAATTTCATTTTTTTATTTTTTCAACTTTAATTTGATTAAAACACAACTTTATTTATCTAATATATTTAGTCAATTCTTTTTCTAAATGTTCAATTTTACTATTATAAAATTTTACTTATGAGACAGATTTTTTGTTTGAGTCACAAATCATACTATTTTGGTAAATTGCTGTAATTGTTTATTCTTGAATTAAATTTTGCTTTTTCAAATAATTTATTTTTCGCCAATATTTGTATATAAATGAAAATATGTACACTCCAAATACTACGGTCAATATCCCTGCGACTAGAGACAAGTAACGATGACCTCCTGTGATAAAAAAATATATATTGGTTAATCCAAGCATTATACTCATTAAGGCAATCATTATATAGATATAATTAATAATTTTATAATGTTTAATCTTTGATTTAATATCTGAAAAAATATCAAATTTACCGCTTTTGCTCTGCTTCCTTAGATAAATCCAGTTCCTATATGATGCTACTATAAATAATAAGTCAAGTGTTTATGTTAAAAATACATCTTTTTTTAAATTCATTCTTTTAATTTCGTTTTTTTCTTCTGAAAACACAATGAATTTAAAGTCTTTATCACTTTTAGTTAAATCACCAACGACACCTAATTATTTCAATGTATTATCGAATTCCTTAATCAATTCATTTAATGTACCTAATGGATTAATTTTTAAAATATATGCTAGCTGCTTAATTTTATTTATATTTTTATTAATAAAGCATTGATGAATACCTTCTAACACAAGGAATTCCTTGTGCAGTCGTTACTCCTATCTGGTAATTAAAACGATATTACTACCATTGTTTTGCCTTTGAATGATTTAGTCAACTCTACTGTTTTTAATATTACATTATGAGTTTTATTTATCATTTTTATATCTTTCCATAAACTCAATAGCAAACTCCTTAGAGTTTTCTACCTTCCATTGCTGAAATGTATAACCTCTATCAGTCATCAATGACCATTTTAGTTTCTCACCAAATAAACCTTTTTTACCAACTTTATAACCTTTTTCTATCCACTCTTGTAGTATTTTTTTATAAATTTTATAACACTTTTTATTAATTACTTTCATTTTATCCGAATCTCCATAACAACTAAAACATATATTATCGTACTCAAATATTCCAATACTTTTAGGATACTCTTTATATCGAACATAAGGTATTTTGTTCTCCTCACAATAATCAAAACTTTCCAACTCTTTATATTCTGCTTTACTCATTATTTACTTCCTCCTTTTAGGCTTATAACTCCTCTTTGTCTTTTACCGTTAACCATTTTTTCACCATCGTAATTAAATTTAACTCTAATGGACCATCAAATATAAATAACTTATCTGCATACCCCTTTGCAGAATAGATATCCTTTATCAGAGCCTATTCTTATTTGAGTAAACATCTTACAAACAATCATTATTATCTTATAAAATCATCGTAATTAGAAGGTCATTCTGATTATTCTGGCGGATGAACAATCTATTAAGTAGCCTTTTACAGAGCTTATAATATTCCAATCATCCGTGGTATTATTTATAATTTATTTTGTTAAATCAATTGTTATTTGTTTGAAAATATTAATATTTTTACAATTAATAATATCACTATTTATATGTTTTTCTAGATTAGCATTTAATTTATCAACACAATCACATGTTAAAAAGCGATGTGAATTCTTCCTTCTTCCACAACTGCATTTTTACAACTCTAATATTAATTTTGTCGATGGTAATCAATTCAATTTCCTCTGATATTTGTTTCACATCATCCAAATATTTTGGATAAATTAAAACAATTTCATTGCAGTTATAACCGACACTGTATGCGATCATTTGGTAAATATCATTATTTGAAACATCCCTAACACTATTAACTTCTTTAAATTTTGTGTCAATTATTAATTCAAGTTTCTCACCTTTTGACAAAGTAATATCGGGTTTTAGGCGGAAGCAATTTTTATCCTTTATTTTTGATAAATATTTCACGGGTCCTTGTTGTTTAATATTATAATTCTGATATTCCTTAGATTGTTTTAACATTTCGAAAGCGTATTTTTCGAACAGTCTGCTGCCAGATACTAGAAAACTTATTGTATCTATTTTACCATTATTAATTCCAGGTGAATCATTTGTAAAAAAAAGTTTTGCAAGATTAAAAATTGGCTTATATTGTTTATTCAACCTGTTGAACTTTACTTTATCAAAAACTTGTTTTGATAAAGTAATCTCCTCAACTTCTTCATACCACTTTAACATAACGACTAACTTTGATTTCGTTTCCTTTCTATTAGTAATTCCAATCAATTTTTTGATAGTTGATTTGAAAATTTTATTTAGAAAATTATTTTCATTAAATTCTGAGTAATCTACTATATGTACATGTTTTTTAAAACTCAATTTTTTAACTGTTTGACCGAAATTAATTTTTCCTTTTAAAAAAACCTGTGGTTCTTGCACATCGTTATACTCTCTATTAATTTCCCTCTTCATAAGCGTAAACAAACCATCAGCAAACATTTCAATAAAGATTTCCAACATATCTCCTTCATATTTGCCGGTATTTTGAGCATTCGGTATTTTTTTTACATTAATATATCCCGAAACTGACAACATTTTCATATATATATCAAACACTTCGTTAGTTAGTTTACTGTTATCTAGTTTTTTAGCAATTTTGGGGTAAATGATTAATCGTAAATTTTCTAGTTGTACAAAACCAGTGTAATCTTTAATAGTTACAGTTCCATCATTTCGAATTAATACATTATTTTCGCCAAGGAGGTTTTTTAATTTTTTAAGTTGCTTTAATTCATCATCTGATAAATCTAATTTTCTTTTTTCATCAGCAAATAACCATTTAGTATTAGTTTTTCTGTTACTCATATATTTTGATTAAACTTTTTTCAAATTTTGATTTTTTTCCTGTTTCATGTTCCATTGAAAGTTTTACAACATTTCCATTTTCATCAAAAAAACTACTTCCAATTACCTCTTTGATACTATTAACGTCATTATAGAAATACTCATTTAATAATGGAATAATATTGTAATACCAAATTTGATATAAATCTTTTAAAAATTCTATTTGCATAAAATAAGAATGTCCAATCCTATGGTCTTTATCAATTACTTCTAAAATTTTATCATTCATATGATTAAGAAGCTTTGTTATGTCTACGCTACTATTTATGATAGAATTTCCATTCTTAGTTATGATACTTGAATCAGGAGCTATTTCAGCAAAAGCAAATCTTCTTCTTAATGCGGTATCAATTGAAGCGATTGATCTATCTGCAGTATTCATTGTTCCAATAATTAAAAGATTGCTTGGAACTGTGAATTTTTCTTTTGAGTAGGGCAAAGTAACTTTCATCGTATCACGCTTATCGGATTCAATTAATGATATTAATTCTCCAAATATTTTAGCAATATTACCTCTATTAATCTCATCTATAATTAAGTAATAAGGCTTTCTTTTATCCTCCACAGAAAATTTCGATTGCTCGTGATTATCCTTAATTAGCGAAATGGCATCATTAATATTTACTCTGTTTAATTTATAAATTGTTTTCATAGTTAACGCTTTATGACCATTTACTTCAGCTATATTAATTGGATAATTCAAATCTTTAATCCAATTTACTTTTCTGGTATGCTTAAATTTATATTCAACCGAGTATTCATAATCACCAGTAATAATTCCAATCATTCGAACCTCATACTTAGCACCATAAACAAATACAATATCTCCGATGTTCATATCGTTAGTAAAGGCAAATACAGTGTTAACATCATTAGTAGGTTTTTCACTTCTATCTTCTTTCATTAACAGAGATTCAATTTCTTCTTTGTCCATATCAACTAAATCATGCTCTTTTAACCAATTAATTCCAATATAATTGTTTGATAAACAATCTTGATATAGATCAGTCTGAAAAACTCTTCCCAAAGAAATTTTCCAAACTTCGCTATTAGATTTAATTAAATCAATATATTCATTTGTATCCTCTCTTAATATCTCTTTGAAGGCAGCCTTCGCAATTGTTTTAAAAATACCATCTTCTAAGTTATACCCTATCGTTTCTGAATCCAAAGATGGGCGAATCCCTTCAATAAACTCTTCATATGAATACGATTGATGAAAGGTAATAGTATGTACTCTATTTTCTTCTTTTGCCGCCCTTACAGTACCATTGTTATTGTATAATTTCTCGTAACTGTTAATAATTTTATCTGTTGCATATGTCTTACCAGTACCGGGAGGTCCATAAAGAATAATGTTTGGATTATACTTTAACAGTTCCGCATACTCTTCGTATGAATCATCGTATAAGTCATCAATATCATATTTTTTAACATTCTTATTTTTCGATTTATGAGACTTTTTTCTACCAACCAAAACACTATCATAAAGACTAATCGGATTATTAACTCTCATTACTCCATTTTGATCTAATTCATAAATTAGTGTTTCCAAATAATTTTTCTTTTTAGGCGCACTATCTAAAATTGCGAATTCGCGCAATTTTTTCAAAGTATAATATTCATCATTTTTGTCTAGATACAATTTGTATAACTCTTTATACTCAACTAATTTTGAGTTAACCATCCTTAAAATAGTTTCAATTTCATATTGACTGTCGTTTGATAACTTTACTAGAATATCTCCTTCATCAATAGAAAAATCGTTACTCAAACCAAAAAACATATTTATTGTTCCCTGAATAAAATCAATATCTTCTGGATGTGGGCAACCTTCATGCTGGGCAATAGGAATAAAACCCAAATTTTTAATTGTCTTAACTGCTTTATTTAAAAGATTTAAATCATGTACGAAATATTTATACATACAAAAATTGTCGATAACTAAAACATTGTCATAATGATTTATTTCATCAAAAAACATCGCTGTCTCACTAATTAGTCCTCTTTTCAATGGTCCAAATCCTTTTGCTTTCCATAACCCAAGAATTTTTCCTTCATATGCAGGGAAAACATAGTCACCCTCTTGAACGTCTCCGTAATAGGGATTCCCTACGTCACCACCAACATAGTATTTACCTTCAATTTGCTCTGGATACTTATTACTAAATTTCACTAAAAATAATCTCATGTAATTTCTCCTTTTCTGAAATTATACAGCCCTTTTGATAGTTTAAAATTACTTTAAAACATTTTTTTCTTAAACCTCTAACAGACTAAATAAATCAGTATTTTTTAAAACTTATCAACGATATTATATCATTAATTACCAAAATTCGCCAATTATTCTATTCGACACAAAATGATGAGTCGAAATTAATAGTCGGTGAAAATTTATTAAGGAGAGTTAAGCAATTTAAATGAAAATTAAATGTTTTTGGTTGATTATTAGATAGTTATTTAAATAGATAACTCGGAAAATTAATAATTTACGCTGATATAAATAAATAAAATAAGCCTTTAATTTATTTATTTTACAATTCTTTAATTTTTCGAAAAAATAAAGTCATCTTTCCTAACGTTGAAAGCATAATATCACTATTATCATATTTGCTTTTTGTTTTTGTTTAATTCTGTCATATGCGCTTCTATTACTCTAAAATCTATAAACTTTTTCTTTGCTTAAATATTCTTCTTTAAAAGCAAAAAAAAAATCTATTATATATTTAATTATAAAAAAACAACCAAAATTGGAAGATTTAAATTCCAATTTATGGCCGATCTCATTGCTTCATTATACTGATTTATATGATGAAATAAATTAAAGTTTTTCTAAATACAGAAAATACCTATCTGTTGTAATTAATATCCATCCATCATTTGCTAATTCGTTTAACATCTTTTCTAATTTTTTCATTCCACGAAAACCTTTATAAACAATTTTATATTCTTTCATGTTATTACCTCCTTCTTACTTATATACATATGGCAAAAAAATCATTTGATGTAGTGTAAAACCTTAGTAAAAATATTTTTAATTAAAGTTTTTAAACATCCATTGATAAAGTTTTTTACATTCATATACTAGTAAAATACGCTGGAAATAATATTATATATGCTCTAATCACATTTATCTAACTTGAAGCAATTAAGCACCCATTACTTATAAGATTGTGCTGTATATCAAACAACTCTTCTTTTTGCTATTGTTTTTAAATAAACCAAAAAATATAAAACAGAAGGAATGAACAATCCTTCTGTTTTGGTATCAAATATAAATTCAAATTCAATTCTATAATTGATTTTTATAACCTTAAATAAATTATTAAATAAGGTTTGATATCTTTTTATATCACTTTGAATTTTTTTAATTTTTTACTAGCTTCTGCAAGATGTATTTTAGCAGTATCTACTTTAATATCGAATTTTTTGCTATAATTATCTAATAGACAATCAAATGAAATATCTCTAGCTAAAGCTTCTGCTACATACATTAATCTATTATCTATTTCGTATATTTTAGTAGGGCTATAACCAAATAAATAATATTTTTTCATAAGTTTAAATCCGATAAAATATGCACGTTTTACATCAGAATCAAATTCATAGCATAAAGTTTTTTTAGAATTGCTAAATTGAATACACTTATCCTTAGAATTTAAAAATAATTGACTCTTATAAATAACACTGCCAAATATTAAAGAAATATAAAGATATTCACTAACATATTTGTTATTTCTCATAAAATTACAATACTGTTCTTCTGAAATATTATTTGCTAGCATTGAACATTTACCACAATATTCTTTTGCAATACATTCATCACATTTTCTAGATAATTTTACTGTGTTAGAATGTCTAGATGCACTTCTTAATAAATTAAAATGAACCTCTTTTAAATTCCCAATACTTTTATCACAATATAAACAAGGATATATATCTAAATTTTTATCTAGTCTAAATCTAGGTAATTTAGAAAGTACGCAAGTATTTTTTTGAAATCCACATGAATTGGCTAAAACTATAGACTTATCAATGGTTCCATTAACCTGAAAATTGTTAATAATTAACTCTAACTGATCAAGATCTTTACTAGTTTCAATTTTATAAAAATCCATTTTTTTATCATCGTTAATTTGAGACAGATTATCTATTTTAAAATTAATACCACTTTCTCCATCATCAAATTTAAGAATATTTTCTTTTATAGTGTGATAATGAGAAAAATATTTGTGGAAATTTTCGTTATTTTTAGGATTATCTTGAATTAAAGCACTATTAATATTTAAACAGTCATTAAATTTATTAAAATCAATATCTTCTACATCTGAATCTAAATAGACATGTTTTGTTCCGTAATATTCTAATTCCGGATCATAGAAACCAGAAATGAACATATTAGCACCATTCTCCATAGCGTTTTTATAATTTTGACCACATTCTTTGTAAGTATCTTTATTTAATAAATTATCAAGAGTAGTTGTTTCATTTTTATTAAGTTCAGCAAAGTTGTTATCAATTATAAAATTTAAATTTGTTACCACTGGTATAGTCGTACTTTCAATAGATAAATAAGTGTTTTTAAATTTTCTATAATAAACTACTATATCTTTAAAATCATTTTTGATTAATTCTTTTATTATAGTTGAATAAAGATTAATGTTACTAGCATCAACTATCATAATTACAAGATCTGGTGTTTCATCAGTAATATTAATAATAATATCATCAATCGTATGCACATCATCTGTTGAATAATTTATAATATCAAAATTTTTACTTAAAATAATATCTTTAAAAATCCTAAATTCAAATAATCCATTGTTCATTACAATATTAGATATATAAGTTCTTTTTTTCATTGTTACACCCCATTTTTTTAATTAAATTTATATATTCATCTTTATTTTTGGCAATTTCATTAGTAAGACTAATAATATAGTCTATCTCCTCTTCTAGTATAATTACTTTGATTTTTGAATAATCAGAAATTAAAAAATGAAAAACTACTCCATTATTTTCTTCTTTTATTCCATATGGAATCAATGTCAATATACTAGAAGATTTAAGCTTAACTATAACTCTATTGTCATCCATTATTTATTGTCTCCACTTTTTAAATTATTTTTTATATATTCATCAAGTTCATTTAGAGATTTTAAGATATTATTATTTATTATAATTTCTTTTATTTCACTATCAGGAATTTCATACATTAACTTAGAATTATATAAAGTCAAGAATATTTTTTTATCACTAATAAAATATTTATTGGAATATAACGTAGTATTCCATACAGTTCTTAATAATAACATGATTAATTCTCCTTACTTGAATTTGCTTTTATAAATAAATCAGACAATTCTGTAGCACTTAAAAATTTAGTATTTAATACTGGTGTTGTTAAATCGTAATGAGAATAATCATTGTCAATTATTTCAATATCTAGCTCTTTTGCATTTTCATATTGATATGTTCCAGGAAAAGGCGTATTAATAGCAAAACCATAACCAACATTACTATTTATAGTACATAAATGTTTTGCAAATTTTATTGTTTGGTCAACCGTTTCTTTTGTATCACAATAATGTCCTACTATAAAACTAGTAAAAACACCTACATCATAATTTCTCATAAAATAAATCAAAGATTCTAAATGTTTTAAATTCATTGATTTTTGAATGTTATCTACCACTTCTTGATTTCCACTTTCTACCCCAAATTGTAAACTATATAAATTTGAAGTACACATATCGTCTAATAGTTCCTCTGTCATAACATCAGCTCTTGATTCACAGCCCCACATAAAGTCATATTTATATTTTTTCATCAGTTGACAAAATCTTTTTACTCTCTTAGTATTTACGGTAAAAGTATCATCCGTTATATAAATTTTTTTAAATCGTTCCCCAATTTGATATTTAGCCAATAGAGCTTCTAATATAATATTGTCTACATTTCTTGTTCGGTAGGCGGATCCTGATATTGCTGTTGCTGAGCAATATATACATTTTGCTGGACATCCTTTTGAGGAATATAAAGAAACCGTATGTTTGAATGCATTTATATTATGATGTTCTCTATTAATTACTGGTAGCGAATCTAATAGTTTAATATATGGTCTAAATTTATTATGAAAAATCTTATTTTCTTTTTTATAGGTTAACCCATCTATTTTGTCAATCGATAATAGTTCATCTCCATATTCAATATGAGATAACAATTCTAATAATGTCATTTCACCTTCATTTCTAATTGCATAGTCCACTGCTTTGCTTTTGATAACTTCATCAGGTTTTAACGTAGCATGTGGTCCACCAGCAAAAGTAATAATATTTTTATTAAAATGTTTTAATGTTCTAAAGAATCTAAACATTTGATTTAAATTTTCTGTATAGCAACAAACTCCTACAACTGTAATGTTTTTTTCCTCAATCAATGAACATATTTCATCTAAATCTAATTTTTCATAATTAAAATCTTTAACATATGCATTAAATCCATTAATCATAAGATATTCTGAAATAGATGATATTCCTAGTGCCGGATTATAGGTAAAGTCATTTTTCAAAAATTCTTCAAAACTATATTTACAATTTAAATTAACTAATAATACATTATTTTTCATTCTTCAACCCCTCTTTCTATTTTACTGTATATCCTCCATCTACAACGATTGTTTGTCCAGTAATCATTTTAGATTTATTTGATAATAAAAAATCTATACTATCTGCAATGTCCTCAGCATTGCAATATCTTCCTAATGGTACATTAGATAAATATTTTTTCTTGTTAATACTACTTAATAAAAAATCACGATTTTTTTCGTATAAGATAAATCCAGGTGAGATAGAATTTATTCTTATCTGATATTTAGATAATTCTAAGGCCAAAGATCTATTCATATTAATAATCCCAGCCTTACTAGCACAATAGGCAGCTCTACTTATATTGCCGACTAATCCGTGTTGAGATGATATATTGACGATAGAACCTTCTATTTGATTAATAATCATATTCTTCGCTGCTTCTTGGATGAAAAAGAATGCTCCTTTTAGATTAGTATCTAAAACATTGTCCCAATCATCTTCATTCAATTCTTCGAAAGATTTTAAAATATTAATTCCCGCTAAATATAGACATTTTTTTATCTTTACATTATTCTCATTCAATCGATCAAATAAATTTTTAATTTCACTAATATTTCTTACATCTAATAATTCTATACTATAATCAAAGTCATCGATTTTTTCACATAACTTTTCTATATCGCTTCTTTTATTTTCTAAATCCACTAGTATATAATGTTCATTTGATGAACGGTATAAATTTAAATATGCTTCACAAATCGGACTAATTGCACCTATAATTATATTAACAATTTTTTTCATTTCTCGCTATCCTTCTCTCAAAAATTTTACTATAAGTAATTATTACTATTACTAAATAAACGCTATTCAAAATAAGTATTCTTATTATTTTAAACCATTCTAAATCAACACAGATACTATATGCTAAAAAATGATATAACAGAGATATAACTTAGTATCATCATTATATTTTCATCAAAACTTACTCCTAAAAAAGCACAACATAATAAGAAATTATTAAAATTAGCATTTGAATTATTGGCTTGAAAAAATATCCTATATATTGTCATCTTTTAAAACAAATGCTGCTGTTATAAAAGCAAAATAAAGATAAGCAAATATAATCACACTTATCATCATGATAAGTATTTTAATATCTAAGGAATAAAATATACTTTGCAATATATCTCATTTATCAAATATCAAATTGTTAATAATTATAACTATAGTAAAGATTAATACCTGTAATACAATAACTAAAAATATCTCTATAATTTTACCTAATAAAATTTCTATACTTTTCGTATACAATAATAAAGTTTCAGTTATTTTAGCTGTTTTTTCTTCAGATATCAAATTGCTAATATTCATTACAAATACCATTATTATTAAAAGATAAACAATGGAGCAATCACAGAAAAAATTAGATTACTACGGTAACGGTATTAGAACTTTAAGGATAAATTGATATTTCATTATCTTATTTCTTCTTGCCATACCCTATTGAGAAAAATTGCTTATTAATACATCTTGAAATATTTATAATTTTTGTTAATGATTCAGATCTAAATAATACAATTTTCTTTTATTGATACATTATCTAAACACAAAAACCCATGATAATTCAACTCTGATTTATTAATTTCATGCAAATAATAATTTATATCATTAATATTATTATTTATTTCATAGTTAGATAGATTAGATAAATTATCATCTTCAAATTTAATTTCACTAGTAGAATCATTAATTATATTTAATATATATTTTATTAATATAGTTTTCTAACACCATTTTCACTTATAATACCTGCGATCTTATTTTCAGGTGTTTTTTTGCTGACAACTTTTAATATATGAAAATTCTTCCATTAATTATTCCTAATTTGAATACAATAAAGTTAAAAGAGTTTTTAAACCCCTTTAACAAAAATCTAATTAAGTTATTGCTACCATTCCTGCAACTATTGCAAATGCTGCCACAGCAAAAACAACTGTAGCACCAACCATTATTGATATTAAACGCCACCAATTTATCGGTACAACTATAGTTTCAATTTCTTGAAATTTAAAATTATCCAACTTTAACACCTCCTTCCTAAATTTTTATATTCAAATAACTGCTACAAATAGCAAGCCTCTATTAAAGCACCTACATATATGTCAATCAATATTTTCAGCATTATTAACCTTAAAATTTTTCAACTTTAGAATTTTATTTTCTATAATTTTAAAATTAATGTAGCAACTACAAAAATAGCATTTTTCAAAAAACATCTTCCATCTGGAAAATAAATATTCCCAATAACCTTAAACTCAATTTTTTTATGTTATTTCCTAAATTGCTTAAGGTAAATTACTTATTAACATATCTTGAAATCTCTATAATCATTGATTAATGATCCGTGTCTATCATATCTAAATAATTATATTTTATTAATATAACTTTCCAGCACCATTTTCATCTATAATTCCTACTATCTTATTTTCAGGTATTTTTATGCTGATATCTTTTAATATATAAAAATAATTTTATTAATTATTTAAACTATTATTGTAATTATTCCTTAATTTGAATACAATAAAATTAAAAGGCTTAAAAAGCCTTTTAACAAAAATCAAATTAAGTTGAAAATGCACATATTACAATAGCGGCTCCCAAAACAACAGCAACTACACCGGCAACAACCCATGCAAATATATGACGCCAACTTGCTACATCTATAGTTTCAATTTCTTGAAATTTAAAATTATTCATCTTTAATATCTCCTTCCCTAAATTTTTATATTCAAACAACTGCTACGAATACCATGCCTCTTAAAGCACAAACTTACATGATGAATCAATATTTTCAGCCTCATTAATCTTAAAATTTTTCAAATTTGAACCTTATTTTCTATAATTCAAGTATAATGTAGCAGTTACAAAAATAACCTTTATCAAAAAACAACTTCCATCTGGAAAATGAATATTCCCAATAACCTTAAGTTCAAATTTTTCATGATATTTCCTAAATTAAATTCAATATTTTATTTTCTTAATTTTCCTCATTAAATTAAACGTGTTAAGGAAAAACATCATGCAACATAAAGATATTATAAAATAAATATAATTTACTGGAATATCGTACGGTTTCATATTATAATAAATCAAATATAATATGAAACTCCAAAATATAATTCTAAAAATAATTAACGATAATCCATATAATTTGAATAAAATGTTATATTTTTTAAATTTATAGTTATTAAGCAGAGATGATATCGACTTTTCATATAAATTTTCGGTATTTAAATGAGATGACAAAATCCAATAGCCATCATATTTGTAAAATATATTACTATTAAAAATAATTACGATTAAATTGATATAAAATACATAATTCATTATTTCATATAATGCATGTAATCCTAAATTTTTAGATAGTAACAATATGGCACAGATAAAAAAGTTAAAAATAATTTGAGTATAAATACCAGCAAATAACACATTGAATTTATTCTTTTTATCAAGTGATTTTATTAGGGTAACATCCGTATATACAATAGGATTTAAAAAATACAATTTAAACCCTACAAATGGAGTTATTTTGGTATGGTGAAAATAAGAAACAACGTGTGAAAATTCATGAAACGTTAGTATAGCCATCGTAATTAAATAGACCATTATATAATTTACTATTCCTAATTTCTCTCTACTGTCATTGCTAAGTGATAACATATCAGTAGAAAAATCAGCATAATATAAACATATAAAACTTAGTATTATTGAAAGAATAAAAAGTATCTTAAATAATTTTTGAGCATAATTTTTATAAACAACATTTGATATTTTGACTAAAAAATTATTTAACTTTTTAGTTTTAAATTTACCTAGTTCAATATTTGCAATATCAAAATTAAATTTTTTAGATTTTATTTTTTTGTTATCATTCATCTGCTCTTCTGTACCTAAAATATTATTATTTTTAAAAAAGGTTATCCGCTCATTTATTTCAGTAGTATCTTCTATTTGATTACATTCACTTACTTGGGTCAATATATCAAAAGATAACACATCAATTTCAACGTATTTTTTTTCATATTTATAATAAATATAATAATGTTCATTAGTTTCTATCAGTTCAATATTTTTATTTAAATAAATCATTGTTTCCACCTCGCTCGATTTATATTTTGTCAATAAATTATTACAATAATTATAATCATTATTTAAAATTGCTAATAAAATATGCCACAGATCATAATAAAATATATTTTTATGTTTTTTTTAATATATCGTTTCATCTTGCCAATCATTGAGATATCCTGATTGTCCATCTTATTATTCTTGTTAGCTTCAATTACAGTCTTAAACGTTGCTTGTGCTAGAACTGTGCCGTAATACGCACCCAACAAACGAGTATTCTTTTTTCTTAATTAGTCAGTTTATCTGGTGTACCCTTCAAAACCTGATATAACTCGTTATTAATTTTGCTAATCTTTGTTATATATCCAATTATTATTGTAAAGATATACATCGCTGAAATTTGAGAAAAAATTAGCAATTTACCATTACGCTACTTTGCGGAATTGATATTTTATAAGTTGTTATTTTTACTATTTCTTTCTTGCAGGTACTCTAAATTATTTAAGATAAATTGCTTATCAATATTCCTTAAATCACTATAATACTTGATTGATAATATATATCTATTTTATCTAAATATAAAACACCTCTTACCAAAGCTATATTTATTAATTTTATTATTAAATAGATTAGATAAATTATTGTCACTCAAAAAATCTTAATCATTTTCAACTATAATTCCTACTTTTATTTTCAAGTATTTTTAACTTATGTCTTTTAATACCTGAAAATAATTGTAGCAATTATTTATTATTAATATAATTTTTTTTAATTTGAATGTAATTAATAAAAGTGTTTTTTAACCCTTTTAACAAAAGTTTAATTAAGTTGCTGATGCTTTGCCATTCCACCTACAACAATTGCTATAGACAAACCAATTCCTGTTATTATATCTGCCTAGGGACATCTATAATTTCAATTTCTTGAAATTTAAATTTTTTCATCTTCTTACTACATTTTTATATTTTTTCATCTTCTTACTACATTTTTATATTTTTTTGCTAATATAATTTTCACAGTTATAAAAAATATCATTTTTCAAAAAACAGCTTACATGTGAAAAACAAATGTTGCCATTAAGGTTAACTAAATTTTTTATTCAAATATTATCTGAATGTTTTTAAACTAAATATAATTTTACTATTACTCTATTAATCTTACACAACTTATTTATAAAAATATTATTATTAAATTATATTTTTACATGCAATAATCTTCTTGAAATTCATTTTTATTCTTCAATACTATTTTGAACTAATTTTTTTACTTCTTCCTACATTATATAATAAATTTACAAAATTTGCTATTTATTTTATTCGACAAAAGGTAAAAACAGTTAGGTTGAAGTTCTTTAATACTATATTTCGTTTAATTTGCTATAACTGATACTAATATTGTGTTATTGATTTACTTGCAAATGAATTCTTCTTTTAGGAATTAATACTGTTAATTTAATTTATTTCACAAAAAAACTATTACTAGTCACAAGACTGTAATAGTTTTTATTGGTATTAAATAACTTAAATATTTTAGAATCAATACCTAGTTAATTCGTTATTCTTACAGTAAAATCAACTTCAATTACTGGCGATTTTTCATAACTATTAACAATTTTCTTTGTTGCGTGCTTTTCCAGTACCGAGAAATCCATTAATAATCTATGGATTAACTTTAATGACTCGGTATACTGTCTATATGAACTGTGTTTCTTCATTATTATAATTTTCACAATTCCTATTTTAAGATTTTTTAGATTTATTTCTAACAGCCAAAATATGATTATAAAAATCAATAGGATGATTAATTTCCATAAATCCCACTTTTTTTAGTTCATGAATAAGAATTTCCAAAAATTTTTCTTTCCTAGGCGCACCAGCCGCAGAATTATATAATTGTCTCAAAGAGTAACCATTATTTTCTTGATATAATTTACATAATTCTTCATCCCTAACTAATTTAGAGTCAATAACCCTTGAAAAAGAGTCAATTTTATATCCACTATCATCAACTATTTTTACTAAAATATCTCCTTCATCAATAGATATATCATCCCTTAAGCTAAAAAATATTTTTGTCGTTCCCTCGATAAAATCAATATCTTCTGGCTTCGGGCAATTGTCATGCATTTCGATAGGAATAAATTTTTCCTTTATAACGGCTTTGTTAAAGAGGTCTCGGTTAGGTAAGAAGTATTTATACATACAAAAGTTACGTGCAACTCTAACATTATCGTAAGAGTCTTTCACATCAAAATACAAAATTGTCTTACTTTGTCCATTTATTTGCTCTTCTTCCTCTCTGACTTTCCATAGTTGAAGAATCGTTGCATCGTCTGCAGTAAACACATAATCACCATTTTTAACACCTCCGTACCATGAATTCTCTTTATCATCGCAAAAATAACATTTTTCTGTAATTTTTTCTGGATAATCATTACCAAATTTCACTAAATATAATTTCATATAATTATCCTTTTCTAAATTTACGCTTAATTTTGAAGTTTAAAAATCTCTGTAAGATTTTTTTCTCTTAAACCTCTTAATTGATTACATAAATATAGTATTTTTTTAAAATTTTCTTACTCGTATTATACCATAAATTCCCAAAATTCCTACTTATTATATTCGACACAAAATGGACATGCGATGTTCATAACTAGGCAAAAATTTATTATGTATACCTCTTAAAATATGCTAGAATCTAGAGAGGTGATAATTATGATAAAAGTAGAAAATTTGATTAATATGACAGAAATTGAACTCATGAACTATAAGAAAAAATTTAATTTAAAAATAGATAAAATAGCGTCATCAACAGAATATTGTTTTATTGGACCATTATTTAAATCAATAGAATTAATGGGGAAAATATTTAAAGATTTTAGTAATGTATACGCTCGAAATAGCAATGAACCTAAGTTAAGAGCTATTGATAGTTTTACTTGTCAATTGTATAGAATTATGAATGAAATAGTTGATTCTTTAATTATCGGAAACAATATAATTCCTCAAGCTATGAATAGAAGTCTGTATGAAAATTTTATTTTATTTTACAAGGTGATAAGGAAACTGCTGAACTCTATCTTAAGTTTGGAGAATTCAACTTAAATAAAAATATTAATGAAGAGAAAAGTACTGAAACAAAGAAAATAATACGTAAAAAAATCTTAGAAAATGAAAAAATTAAAAAATTTTACACATGCGATAATGCTAAAAAGAACTTCTCTCCCCCCCTATGGTTGAGCTAGAATTGGTCTATCAGATCAATTTATAACTGTTCCCCATATTTATTTGGAAACTATATCAAAAATCATCAGGTACTGAAAAATCGTATCAAACATTCAAAAATTTAAACGATTTTGCACACGGAAGCAGTTCACAAGTTCATTATAAAACATTAGTTTTAAGAGACACAATAGAATTGCTATTGACCAACTTAGCAAATTTTCGTGACATTATGAAAGATGCCGTTAAAAATTTGATTAATAAATACAAAATCGACTCAACTTTGATACAAGAATTTAATGAGCAATTTGCTAATTTGGACTTTGATTTTGCAAAAATTTTAAGAACTCTTAATTCTTCTAATAAATAATAACTATATAATGATATTTTTTGTATTTAAATTATATTAAAACAACTTCTAATTCAGAAGTTGTTTTATTTCATAGATATTTCTAGAAATACCATTTCCCAACTGTATTTTTTGTTAATATAAAAAATAAATTTACAATTGATGAAGTATTTATTTGATTTCTAAATTTTCTGATTTCTTTTAAATTGCAATATTTTATTGACTAGGCTTTTCATTTTATATTTTCTTAAAATATTTTCATTACAAAAAAATCTAAAAATGATTATTCTATTTTATCCAAAATGCTAAAATATTTATTTGGAAATTGATCAAGAATATATTTATATCCATTAATCATTTTTAATTTTGAATCTTTTAAATTAAATTCATATAAAATACAAAATATTTTCTCGCAACTTTTTCCTCTAATCCCTCTATTCTTCCACTTTCCATATGTTACGTAATAATATAATTTTCTATTTGACGTTTCCAGTTCTTCTTCCATAAAGGTCTTTTTTAAAAAAATGCTCTGCAATTCATTTATGTCTAAATATTTCGTAATAACTTCATCGTAATTATTAAAAAATTCCCCTTTTCTATATTTTGTGATAATTTTCAAAACATTACGGTTAAGTAAATATAAACTCTTTAAATCCTTTGAGTAATTGTATTCATTCTCCATTTCATATTTTATAATTAACGGTTCAACCTCTGCGAGGTCTTGGTCATCATTCATAGTTATTATCATATTATCTAAACAAGGTATAGAATTTAATGCATTATTTCCTCCTGTTTTTTTAACTATATATTTATCTAACAAATAATCTGATTCACTATTTGTACATACAAAGGGAACTGAATAAAGCCATAGTTCATCATTATCTCTAGTAAAGTTAATGTCTGGAATTAAATTAATATATCCATCCTCTATATTAATTAACTTTTCAAGATCTCTCTTTGGTATAACATCCCATGAATCAATATCATTTGTTCGAAACATTTCAATTATTTTATCAGTATTTACAAAACCAATTTTCTTTTTATCGTATAATATTGTAGGATCAATATCAAAATAAAAGCCATCATAAAAATGATCAAACGATTTTATTACTTCTGTATATTCATTTTTTACCATATATCTGCTTGACAATACTTCTAAATAATTATAGTAGGCAATCCATTGATATTTTTTACTGATTCTTTCTATTTTGTGGTCATGTCTTCCTCGATAACTGTGTTTTATTATGTCTTTGAAAACAACTAATTCATTAATATTTTCATTAGAAATAAATTCTCCAAGAAAATTCATAATAATACTACTTATATAGTTTTCTAGTTCTTTACTATCAAATGGATTACAATATTCACCTTTGTTTAACATATTGTATTGCTGAATTAAATCTTTATTTAGTTGTTCTTCTAAGTTAGGCAATATAGGCATTGGAAGCAATATTCCGGCTATATTATACATTTTAGTTTTAGGGTTTTCATATTCATCTATAATTTTCATTTGTTTATCAGACAGTTTATTTATAAAATCTTTTCTTTTAACATTATTTTTTACTACTACATTCCGAATATGCCACTTAAAATAATAGCGTCCCCAGTCACCATAATATCCACTATGTCCATCATGTCCGGTTGCAATTGAGTCACCTACATAACTATTTAATTCAAACAATTTCACAAAACCATTTTTAATACAATTTAAATTATGCTTGTTTTCAAAATTGATTTTATAAGTTTTATCCTTAGAATTAATAATTCGTAGTATATGAGTTATATAACGTCTTATGCTATAATTCTCTATTTTCGAATAAATTTGTATTATATAAAAAATCTTCTTATATAAATTTTCATGTTCTTCATTTGATATTACCCCTAATATGATAGCTAATATTCTTTCGACTACATATTCATCATTAAAATTCAAAAAATAACTATTTATAACCTTTAACAATATTTCTAAGTTATTTAAGAAATTAACAACCATTTTCTTAGTAACTGTATCTCTCAATGATCTATTAGAACTAGACAAAACTAAAATATGAAAATAAACAATACTATCTGCTTCAAGTAATATTTTATCGCTTAATAATTCAATACTTAATATTGAATTATCAGTATCTAATAAACCTATTTGATTATAGTATAGTGTAAATATTATATCTCTTTGCGGATTAGACATTTCAGTAATTCTACTGTGGAAACTCTCTAAAATTTTATTGTTTATTATAGCACCATCACATATATGTGAAATTTTTTCACTTAATTTTTCAGTATGTAAGTTATCTTTATATCTTTTATCTTTAGATTCAATGATAAGATAATCTATTATTTCATTTATCTTTATTAATGTTTTTTCACTCACATTTTCCTCACAATATCTTGAACCAAGAGAATATAAGAATGCACATTCAATATACTCCTCAGTTATCTCAGAATTCACTTGACTGTATTCATATATTTCTTGGTTGTGAGATAAAGGTAGGTAAGTTGCAACTCTATACAAATCTGTTGTTGTATCAATTCTTTTTTTTTCATCAATTAATAATTTTGCTATTAAATAGTGATATATAGTATCATAAGTAAATGTAATCCGTTTCCCATATTGCTCTAACAACGCATAGTCTTTAAATAGATTTATTACATCATAGATATCATTATCTTGATTCTTCAAATCATCTATGCATATGCTATAAGTATTTTTTTCATGTAATTTAAATACAATAATATCTAACGCTTTATTTACGATACTATTGAACTCATATCTTTTTTTTGTTGAGCGGTCAACGCTCTTTAAGATATCTGTCTTGATTTTTTTTATATATTCTTCACATAAATTTTCTAAATTGAATTTATTTTCAATACTTTTATTTTCAAATATTCTACATAACATAAAGAGGTACATCGGATTTTTTAAAAAGAGGGCATGATATTTTATTTTACTACTCCTAACATTATAATAATTTAATGTACTGTCTACATTTATAGAAGAAAATGGCTTAACACTAAATTTAAACAAATCATTGTTATTGAATTCATCATGGTTTTCATTTGGATAAGATATAATAAATTTTACATTCAAATATTTTTTTTTATAACTATGTAGTGCAGTCAAAAAATCATTATAATTTTCTCTTATATAATTTCCCTCATTTATACCGTCAATAATAAACAGTCCAAAATTATTATCTAAATTTAAACTTTTTACAATATTTTCGAATGTAAAAACTTCACCTAATTGAGTATGTTTAATATCATTAAGTCCATTGTTCAACTGTCGTGCTGTTATGATATAAACTCTATAATTTTTGTCCAACATATGTTCAGCCAACTCAAACATAAGGTGAGTTTTTCCATATCCTTTTTTTCCAGTTACAGAAAAAAGAAATTTTTTTTGATAAGATAAATATTTTTTAATTTCTTCATCTAAAAGCATTACATTTTCCAACATATTATAAATAGTTTCTAGTTTTCTAAACTCCGATTTGCAATTCTCAAAATGTTGAGTAATGATTTCTCGTATAAAATCAAAGTAATTTTTATTAAGTGCAAAATTTTTGTCAATAAAACATTTCTCTACCTCATTAACAAATTCGTTTATGCTTCTAACAATTTCACTAGCTATCAATTCATTTTTTTTTTCATATTTATCTAATTCTCCATTAAGTTCACCACAAAGTCTCCATTTAGATGTTTTACTTAAAAGATTAATATGGTTATTAACGTTTTCATTCTTTTCATATGTTAAATAACACTTTAACTTTTGGTTATATTCTACTTCTTCATTACAAATCGTATTGTATCTATTCTTAGACAATTCAACTTGATGTTGAAAATTTTCCTTTAACCAATCTACAGTTGGAATATCAACATTAAGTTCACTTTCTAATAATGAAAATAATTCTTTTAATTTGTCGAGTTGCTTAGCCTTGTTTAACATATCAAAAAAGCAAAGTTGGTCTCTGCTTGGTTCAAAAGAATCGTAATCCTTAAATGTACCTTTTCTTCTTTTAGGACTTTTACAATTTAAATAAAAAACCTTAAACTTTCTATTCTTTATTTTTTTTTTACTTCTTTCAATTCCTTTTTTAATTTTTTCTGCACTAATAGTAGAAGTTACTTGAATTACAAGTTTCTCATCATCCAAATCAAAACCAGCATTATTACTATTTCTTACATTAGAATCAACAAATTCACCATAATTTAATAAGATAAGCATTTTTAACACTAAATTTTCCATATAAATATTAATATCAGTTAAATTAATAGAATTTGCCCATGTTATTTCTCTTTCTAGTGTAATAAAATGATTTCCTATTGCCTTTATTAGTTTTTCTGTTTTACAACTATTATTTTTCATAACGATACCTCTAGATTAATAATTAACATTTTCAATTGAAATAATCTGTTCTGTAGATGTGCTATTATTACTTTTTATAAAACGAAATTTTTGTATTTAACTTCTCTGATCTGAAAACTTATTAATAATTTATTTTTAAATAAGCAATTTTTAATTTCATAATTGTCATAAGTTTAATTTTCTAGTTCAAATGTGTATAATGTAACTTCTTTCATATCTGAACAAAAGTAATTTTATAACTTGAAATTCTTTATTCCCATGAAAACTCTATATGGACTAATTTATGAAATACCATAAATGAATTCTGATTTTTTATAAACACGCCTTCTGAAATCACAAATAAAAAAACATTTATTTGATGGTCATAATATATTTCACGTACTGTACTACAAAATTTTTCTTCATTTTCTAATAAGTTTCATCTATCTCTACAAAAATCATAATCAATATTGTATTCAAATTTATTAAAAAAAGTTCTTTTATACGAATATCAAACATAACTTCATTTCTAAGAAAAATTTGCTAAATTATTTTTATATTTAGAACTTGTTTTAAATTCATAAATTCGGTACTTGTATTTTATTACATTCATTTGAGTTTATTTTATAATAAATAACTTTTAAGTTTAAATTTTCTGTGTATCATTCATGTATTTTGATTGCGATTATTTCGGCAAAAATATCTGCTGCTTTATGTTAATCTAATATCTATATCTTACTAAATCTTTTCTGTTATATCAAAAAAATTTTAACTATTCCACAAAATTTGGAAAAGAGTTGAAACCTGGTAACAAATTTATATACTGTTGTTGGATAGTGACATAAATAACTACTTCCACATATTAAATTCTCCCAACAAAGCTACAGCGATTTAAAAATTAACTCTTTCAAATTGTAGCACACTCTTATCCTTCAAACAACTTTTCTTTACGCATATCATATTATCCAAATTTTGAATAATGTGGAAGGCAAACTATGATATAAATCTATATTAAAATTTCAACATTTGTAGGCTCTACCCAAATTCTGTGGAAAAGTTTTTTCAAAAAACCATTACCATTTCATCGTACTAGTTCTAATATTTTTATCAATATTTTTAAATAGTGCGTTATACTGATTTAACGCATTAAGTTAATTATTTTTTATAATATTCAACTTTAATATTATAAAATTTAACTTATTTGAAAGATTATCAATTTCATTGACAAAATCGTATCTTTTTAATAAATTACTATAGTAAAAATCAGTTTCAAAACATAAAAAAAGTCCTTAAATAGGACTTTTTCATATATTGCTAAAATAATATCAACGATTAGATTTAATTAATGGTACCGGTGGCCGGATTTGAACCGGCACGAGTTTAACCTCATTGGATTTTGAATCCAACGTGTCTACCAATTCCACCACACCGGCTTCATTTTAACACTTATCTATTATTACATTTTATAATTAAAAAATCAATGTCATTTAATATTTATTTATAAATTGGATAATGATTAAAATAAAATACCATCTAGAAGATGATATTTTATTATAAGTTTTAATAAGAATCAATATCAATTCTTAATTTTCTTCCATCTTTTGCAGCAGAAGCATACGCTATAGTTCTTACTGCGTTTGCTGTTCGTCCTGCTTTACCGATAACTCTACCAATATCATCTTGATGAACCATCACTTGTAATGTGATATAGTCACCATCATCAGAAATAGTTTTAACATCTAAATCATCTGGTCTTACAACTAAAGGTAAAAACAAACTTTTAACTACTTTTTCAAATTTTTCCATGCTTAACTCCTTCTATTTAGAGCTTTTTTGTTCATGAAACTTTTTCATAATTCCTTTTTTAGAAAACAATGACCTAACTGTATCAGTTGGTTTTGCTCCTTGACCTAGCCAATATAGTATTCTTTCTTCTTTAATTGTAACTATCGCTGGGTTTTTCACCGCATCATAAGTTCCAACTATTTCGATAAATTTTCCATCTCTAGGTGCATTAATATCTGCAGCTACAATACGATAAAAAGGCTTTTGTTTAGCTCCGAATCTCTGCAATCTCAATTTTACTGCCATCTAAATTTCCTCCTCTAAAACTTTCTCTTAAACATTATACCATAAACAAAAAGGCTGTCAAGTATTTTTACTTAACAGTCTTTACAGTAGGATTTTCTTCAAAACAATAATCTTCTAAATCTACTAATGATTCGCTTATTTCATTAACACCTTTTAATTTTAAAATTTGTGATTTATATCCTTCGTATCTTTTTTCATCACAGTAACCTATAATATATTTGTTTTTTTTAGATATATACGTTACATTAATTATATTATCTATTTCTTTCATAAATTTATCATTATTGTAATAGATAATTATTCCTTTTCTGTTTACCATTCTTCTATTCCTCACTTTTCAAATATTCTGTAAATAAGTTAACCATATTAAGTTGACTCTTCAATGAGTTAATTTTATCATAAGTTGTTAATTTTAAAAACCTTTTAGCCTCATTTTTAAAATTATTATATTCTTCAGGACTATCTGACAGCTTTCGGTACCAAATAGGATTGTATCTTAAATATTCTAAAAAAATTAAATTTTTAATATCATAAAGATCTTCTTTTATTTCGTTTGCTAGTCCCACTTGTTAAACCTTCTGAACAAGGGATCATTATTTTTAGGTGTTTTATCTGTTTGTCCCATTGAGCTAAATCCTTGGAATATTTGCATCATTTTTTGAATTGATCCTAATGTATTGGTTAAATTTTCTGGTTTTATTTTTTGAACATATTTCAGGATTGTCTTCATTGTTTCTTTCGTTTCTTCTGTCGTTACATCGCTATCAATGTAATCAATCTTTTTCAGAGATTCTTCTCCTAGCATTACCCATTCTTCATATAAGTTTTGCCAAGTAACTTTTCCTTCTCTAACACTAAATTTTAAGTTTGGGTAGTTCTTGATGACTTCCTTAAATTCTTCTAAATTTTTTCCCATTAATATCACTCCCCAATATATTTTATTACTAGTCAGTCAATTTGTTGATTTATTTTACATATTTTTTCATTTTTTTTATCATTTCCAAATATTATTTTGTTCAAACCTAAAAATTTCGAAACAAAATAGTAAAAAGATAATCCAATAATTGTTAAAGTTGTTAGATAAAGAAAAACAATAATTTTATTATCTAAAGAGATAAACATTGAGATAAATTTACCAAGTAATGATAAAATACTCCCCATTATAAATGAAATTATTAAAGTTAAGATTATTCTTTTTAACAAATAGTTAATTTTAAAATTGGTATTTTTAATAATAACTATTGTGTTAATTAATAAAATCGTTAAAAAAGCTAAACTAGTAGAGAAAATCGCTCCATCTATTCCTATTACACTAACTAGAGTATTATTTAAAATTAATTTTATCACTATTCCAATTGAAATTATGTAAATTAAAATTTTATGTTTTTCCATCGTATTTAAAATAGCTAAACTAATACCGGTTATTCCGATAATTATTATCAATGGTGAATAACTAGCTAAAATATTTCCTCCTAATTTATTACCATAAAGCAAAAAGTAAAGTTCCTGACTGAAAATGAAAGTAAATATTGATATCGGTATTAAAAAATAAAAAGCTATCTGAACTATTTTAATAATATTTTTATCTACTGCTGAATAATTTTTAAGAGCAAAATCTCTGGAAATTGCTGGAATCATCGTTGTTGTAAAAGCAACGATTAAAGATATTGGAATAAATATTATTTTTTGAACTTGATACGAATAAATACCATATATTGCTTCTGGGTTACTAATACCGTACTCAATTAACTCTTTATTTATTGTCAGTGAGTCGATCATTTGATATATTGTATAATTAATTCCATAAAGGGCAAAAGGAATTGATATTGATACTAACTGTTTTAGTAACATTTTTTTAGATTCAATTTCACTATTATCCAAAGTATCTATTTCTGCTTTTATTTTACTTATATTTTTAAAATAAAAATATATTAAAACTAACAGTCCGATAAAGTTGGAAATTATTGTACTTATGATTGCTACTTCTACTACTTCTAGGTACGATTTATGATATTTAGTAACTAGCAGATATCCAATTACTAAAGTTAGTGAAATACGTACTACCTGTTCTACTACTTGACTTATTGAAGTCGGATAAATATTGTGTTTACCTTGAAAGAAACCTCTTATTACACTCATTACTGGTAAGATAAATAAACTTATTGCTACCAGGTCAATTAATTTACTTATATTTTCTTTACTGTTCGTTAAATTAGTTTTTCCTGCTAAAACTAAATTTGCATAATAGTCAGATAAGGATGTCAAAATTAAAAACGATATAATTCCTAAAATGATCATTATTACAATAGCAATTTTAAATAGTTTAAAACTATTTTTAAAATTATCTTTTGCATCATATTTGGAAACTAATTTAGCTAATGCACTAGGAATTCCAACTGTACTTAGTTCTATAAACAAAGTAAAGGGAATATAAATATAAGTGTAAAGCGCTACACCCTCACTACCAACCAAATTAGAAAAAGGTACAACAAAAACTAAGCCTAAAACTTTTACAATCATAATTGAAACTGATAAAATTATCGCTTTATTAAAAAATTTTGTTTCTTGAATCATAAAATAATCACCAAACTTTTAAACTTTTTTAAATTTTTACATATTATAGTAATGTAAAGGAGGGAAAAAATGTTTCATAATAAAAATTTTCAATCTCCAGGATATAACAAATATCCTAATCAAGGACCAAATCAAGGACCAAATCAGGGACCAAACTATTTTCACGGCGATAATCAACTTAGAAAAATGCAATATGAAATTGAGGAAAATACTAGGCGCATAAGAAATTTAAATAGACGAGTTAAAAGAATTGAAAACTATTTAGGAATTCGTAAAAATGATATTGAACAAGATGAATTCGAAAATAATAACTAATCTAGGTAAAAGGCAATTGCAAATGTTAAAATACTGCATATAGTAAATTGTAAGTTAAAAAAAAGGAGGGAAATTATGTATTATTCTGGTTCAGGAAGTTATGGATACGGCGGATATGGTTACGGTAGCGATTGTGGTTGTGGTTGCGGTTGTGGTTCTAGTTACCAATCGAGTTGTGGTTGTCAAGGTGGAGGCAGTAATAGAGGTTATTCTTTAATCTTAGTATTATTTATTCTTTTAGTAATTATTGGGGCTACTCGTTAATTTCATAGTCATATATAAAAAGCAGAGAAATCTGCTTTTTATGTTGTCAGTAATTTTCCTATTTTATTTATCTTTTTCGTTTTTAATGGGAAATCTTATAATACTGTTTAATAAATCTTTAACATTTAAAGGAAAAAGTGGATATAAATATCTTTTATTAAAACTTTTCATATTTGCTAAAAATAAAATCCAAACTACAGTACTTATGATTAAACCTGGTAATTTGAAGAAGTGAGTACTTATGATAATAAATATTTTACTAATTTTATTTGCTAAACTCAATTCATAACTAGGAGTACAGTAATTTCCGATTGCACTAATTGCTACGTACAGTACTACTTCAGGGCAAAATAATCCTACATCAATAGCAATTTGACCAATTATAATCCCTGCTACTACTCCCATTGCGGTCGATAGTGGTGTCGGCGTATGAATCGCTGCCATCCGTAAAAATTCTACCCCAATTTCTCCAATAAGTAATTGAAAGATAATCGGTACATTCCCTAACTCTTCTGGTCCGATAAATTTTAGAGTTTCTGGTAATACCGATGGGTCTAAAACTGCTAAATACCACAGAGGAATTATAAATATTGATCCCATAATTCCAATAAATCTGATCAATCTTAAGAAAGTACCTACTAAAGGAGTTTGTCTGTACTCTTCAACGTGGTGAATATGGTCAATAAAAGTTATTGGTGCTAATATTACACTTGGAGAAGTATCAACAATTATTGCGATTAACCCTTGGTACAGATGAGTTGCAACTACATCTGGTCTTTCAGTATACCTAACTAACGGATAGGGGTTAAATCCTTGTTTGATAATTAATTCTTCTAATGCCTTATCAGTCATTGTTAATTCACTTACTTTTATCGCCTTTATTCTTTTTCTAATTTCGTCCACAACTTCTAAATCTGCTATTCCCTCTACGTACGATAAACAGACATCAAATTTGCTTTTTTCTCCTACTTGAATCATTTCATTTCTCAAATTTTTATCTTTTATTCTTCTTCTAATTAAAGCGGTATTAACTACAATATTTTCTGTAAATCCATCTCTACTTCCTCTTACTACTTTTTCGGTATCAGGCTCAGAAGGTCCACGAGTTGGATAACTTCTTACATCAATTAAATAACCAAATGCGGCACCTTCATAAGTTAATCCTAAAAGTCCTGCAAGTACTCCGGTCGTAAACTTTTCCATATCAGTTACTTTATCTACTTGAAAATGGACTAATACATTTGAAACTGCTCCGTCGATATCATTACTAAGTTTTTTATTTACTAACTGCTTAAATATTTCCGTACTAAGTGTAGAATCACATAGACCGGTAACGTAATAAAACTGAAATTTTATTTTCTCGACTATAAATTCTCTGATTCCCACATCAAAACATTTATCTATCGCTAATTCACTATTTAAAAAAATCTCATTATTTACTAATTTTTTAGAAAATTCCATATTATCCTTTCGCCTTAAAGACCAGAGCAATGATAAACGAAAAGATAATCGCTGAAGTTATCCCACTTGCCGTTAAATCAAACATTCCCATTCCGATACCTAAAATTCCACTATTTTCAGCTTCTTCTAAAGCACCGTGTAACAATGAATGTCCAAAACTGGTAATTGGTAACATTGCTCCTGCTCCTGCATATTCTATCAACTTATCGTAAATATCGAACATATCCAAAACCGCACCTGCTACTACAAAACTGCTCGTTATATGTAAAGGTGTTAATTTGAATCGATCAATTAACAGTTGACCTATTAAACAAATCGTTCCACAAACTATAAATGCATTAAAATATATCATATTTTTTCCAAACTAACAGCATGAGCAATTGCTGGAATCGACTCTTTTTGAAAAATCATTATGGGATTCATTAAGGCACCAGTCGCTACTAATAAAACTTTTTTTAATTTATTTTCTCTTAACATCGACATGATATAACCAAATGTTACTGCACTTGAACAGCCAGCTCCACTGCCACCAGCAAAAACATTTTGTTTTTTTCTATCATAAATCAACAAACCACAATCGTTATGGTTATGTTCAATATCAATTTCTTGTTCTTTTAAAATATCAATCAATATTGGTTTTCCTACACTCGATAAATCTCCGGTCAAAATTAAATCGTAATATTCAGCAGAACGTCCTAAATCTTCTAAATGCACTTTAATTGTTTGAGAAGCTGCCGGGGCCATTGCACTCCCCATATCATTGGCATCTTTTTGCTTTGCATCTAAAACTCTACCTATTGTTGCCGATTCTATTTTAATATCAGACTTTTGATTAGTAATTAAACAAGTCCCCGCTCCTGTTACTGTAAAAGTAGCTGAATCAGGTCTTGCTCCTCCGTACTCGGTTGGATTTCGGTACTGTCTTTCGGCCGTTGCATTATGACTAGATGATGTCACAATAATATTTTTAGCATTTGCTGAATCGACTAAACTTGAAGCCACAATCATGGCCTCTGCACTCGTTGCACATGCTGAATATACTCCTAAAAGAGGTATATTGTAATCTCTTACAGCATAATTAGTTACTGCATCTTGATTGTTTAAATCACCACCGACTATAAAGTCTATCTCGGTATCGCTTAAATTTGTTTTTTTAATCAAATCATCAATACAAGTTTTAACTAAATTTATTTCGGCTTTTTCCCAAGAATCAGCGTTGCAGTACAAGTCAGGAAACCGGTAATCAAAATAATCTTTCAAAGGACCGGCACTTTCTAATGGTCCAACTGCCGTACTAGAATCTTTAATATAAACACCGTTAAATTTTAAACTATTATTCCCAATTTTCATTTATCCACCCATAAACAAATAGCGTATGATTCCTAGTATATAAGCACTAACAACACCATATACAATAACTGCTCCTGCTAATTTAAATAAATTATTAGCAATACCTAAAAGCATACCTTCCTTCTTATATTCTAATGCACTTGCGGTCATAGAATTAGCAAACCCTGTCACTGGTACAGCTAATCCTGCTTTGGCAAATTGCCCCAATTTATCATAAACACCAAAGGCTGTCAACAACGATGCTACTAAGATAACTGTTGTTATCATTAAAGAGCCGGCTTCATCTTCACCAATTCCTAACTTTATATAAAGCTCTAACAGTAATTGCCCTACTATTGCTACCATTCCTCCACATACAAATGATTTTAACCCGTTCGCAAAATACTTAGGTTTCAGTTGATGTTTTTTGATTATTTCTTCGTAATTCAATTTATCACCTCATTTTAGATTTATAAAAATATTATTACCAAAAAAGATGATTTAATTCAGATAGTTAAAGTTAATAATTTTCTTTTTAGCCATAAAAAAAATAAAGAAATTTTAAAAATTCTTTATTTTTTTATAATTCAAGTTTTAATTTATTCAAGGCATCTTTTATTGTTCTAGAAACAAAACTCTGTGACCTATGCAAATATTTAGAAATTTCTTCTTGGCTTTTATGCTCGTAATAAATCATCTCCACAATTCTTTTTTCAATAAAATTTAAATTTCTTAAATCAATTTCTGGTTCAGGTATTGCATAACTTTCTGATTCTGGTTCATCTAAAATAGAAATGATCGTTTCTGCACTGACATTTAAATTTTTAGCATTTTGGCTAATTGTTAAACTAGGGTCAATTTTTCTTTTTAAGTAGTATAAATTTTTAGGTAGTCTAACTAACTTAGAATTTCGATATTCGCTCTTTATCTCGTTAATTATGTACTTATAAGCGTAAGTAGAAAATTTTGCTTTAGTTTGATCATAATTATTTATTGCTTTTAACAGTCCAATACAACCAGCTTGGTATAGATCATCATAATCATTATCATAAGTTACTCTTTTTAATACGTACTTTACTAAGTTGATGTTTTCTAAAAAAATTTCTTCTAAATTTTCTTTTTGCATATAACAGTCGTACCTACTCCTAACTCTGAAGTAACCGTTAGTTCATCACAAAATGCTTCTAAAATTGTAAAACCAAGACCAGACCTTTCCAGCTCTTTTTTAGTTGAAAAAAGTGGCTTTCTAGCCTCCTCAATATTGTCTATCCCCACACCTTCATCAACTACCTTTATCGTGACTAAATTACCTTCTATTTGACATTTTAATAACACTTCTTTTGTCTCATCTTCTTCATATCCATGAACAATTGAGTTGGTGACTGCTTCTGATACTAAAGTTTTAATTTCATTGTGAATTCCTACTTGCAAATCTAAATTTAGTAAAAATGAACTTACACTACCTCTAGCAAAAATAATATTTTGGGTTAACGCACTAAATTTAATTTCCATCTTATTCATCATGCTATACCTAAATATCCTTTCGCTGCTTTTAAATTTTCTTTAATCACACAAATTTTATACAACCCACTTAGCATAATTATTCTTTCGATATTATCGTTTAATTCACATATTATAACTTCTCCATCATCAGTTTTTAACTGATTGTATCTAGCAATTAGCAGTCCTATTCCACTACTATCGATAAATGCTAAATCTTTCATGTCAAATACCAAATTTTTGATTTTGTATTTTTCAATAATTTCTAATAACCTCAATTTAAAGTTTTCTGTTGAGTGCTGATCCATTTCTCCTCTTAATCTGATTAATAATGTTCTTTTTTTTACAACTAATTTAACGTTTAGTGACATTTATATTCCTCCTCATAAATATAATAAAACAACTATTTTAAAGTTGTTACATTTATTTATAAACTACTTTTAAATTTAGTAATTTAGCAAGCAAAATAGTTGTTTTTTTGTCATTTAATAAACAAATCAGTAGAATATTATTGTTATTTTTATATTTATATTTATATATGTTTTAAAAAAAACAAGTTAAAAAATTTAACTTGCTTTAATATTATTTTTTAAAATTCAGGTCCATTATTCAAAGTATAATAAACAATTAATTAACGAATTGTAAAAGTATGTTTTTAAAAAATTGAAGGAAATTATTTTTTTCTATTTTTTCAGTGCTATACAACTCTATTTTATCTGTTAAATTACCATCTAAATAAACGTATAATTCACCGATAACATCATCTAGTACATGATTTAATTTTATCTCGTATTCAACACTGTCAATGTTTTCATTTTTACGCAATATAAAATTCACATCTCTTTTTATTTTGTAGTTGATGATTTTAGGCGAATGATAAAAATCAGTTTCACTTCTCACAACTGTATCTTTAGATATTTCTTGAATAACTTTATAATTAGCTACTCCATAATTTAATAATGTTAGCATCTCATTATTTCTAATTTTACTACTGCTGTTCCCCATTAGTGAACCGATTACGCGTATTTTATCATTAAACATTGAAGCAGTTAAACAGTATCCTGCTTCTTCAGTCCAACCTGTCTTAATTCCATCTATATTTTCATTTCTAATTAATTTATTTGTATTAACTAACCAAAATTCATTATTTCTAATATAATCTTCATACGTATTGATATATTCCGTTATTTCTGGATAGTTAATGAGTAAATGTCGTCCCATTAATGCCATGTCCATTGTTGTTGAATAATGACCATCATCAGGTAGTCCAGTTACATTTTTAAAAACAGTATTAGATAACCCAAGTTCTTTTGCTTTATCGTTCATCATTTTTACAAATACAGTTTCAGTTCCCGCAATTTTTTCTGCTAGAGCAACAGCCCCATCATTAGCACTTACGATTGCTACTGATTTTAATAAATCTTCGACACTCATCTGCTCATTTTTTTCTAAATATATTTGTGATCCCCCCATACTAGCAGCATGTTCACTTGTGGTAACTATTTCGTCTAAATTTAATCTATTTTCTTTCAATTCTTCCATAATAATAATCAGTGTCATTATTTTAGTCATACTTGCAGGTGCTTTTAGTTCGTTGGGATTTTTTTGATATAGCACCCTACCTGTAGTTGCTTCAATTAAAACAGCACTTTCTGCATCTTCAATTAAATCATTATCTATTTCTTGCGCATTGACTTTGATATTAAAGACTAAAATTACTGCTAACAGTATTATAAATTTCTTAATAAAGATCCCCTCCTTTTACCTAACAATATTTAAACAAATCAAGAAAAATTCTAATTTTAATATATTTTATTCTCTTTTTTAAAAATAATTGGGTGTATCACTGGTTCTTCAGGACTAATTTCGATTGCATCTGCTAAATTGTTTAAAGATTCTGCTAAATTCTCCTTATAATACAACACCATTAACGGTTGTTCTTTTTTTACGTAATCGCCAACTTTGACTAATATTTTTAATCCTACTTCTAAGTCCGTTGCACAACCTTTAGTTTTTCTTCCAGCTGCCAAAATATTAGAACTTTTACCTATTTTAATTATATCAATTTCATTGACAAATCCATTCTTGGTGGATCTGTAATGGTAAGTATTTTCACTTAATTTTATTGAACTATTTTCAATCAAATTACATCACCTCCTCGTGTTTTGACTTTTTCTAAGTTTCAATACACTATTTGCTAGTGGATAATTTTAATTAATCAATTTTAAGCACTTTAATATTATTTTCTCATCTATACACAACAAGTAAATGTATCTAAAAACACGTAGACAGTATCTTTAATTTTCATCGTATAATTGTAAAAAATATTAAAACTACTCATTTGATAGTTTTCAACTTATCACTTTTTTTATTCTTAAGAAAGCATTGTAATTAATGTAAGAAATCTGTTATTTTTTGGTATTGATTTTTAAATATAATTGCTCAAAAAAACAGTTGATGAAAATTATTTTTTTAGCTAGATTTAAGATAGATTTTGCATATATATTAAAACACTAGTAATTTGGATAATTGTTAACTAACAGCCGATTTATCATCTAAATTTATTATTGATGATAGATATGATTATCTATCCTTAATTTTAAATTCAGTGATATCAGTAACTCATTCCTGTTTGATTTATGATTAGTTGCAGTTTCCCTATTTTTTCATGATAACTAGAGTTTTTTTAAACCACTATCTATTTAAATTAACGGTATTTTTATCAAATTAATTTATTGCTGTTCTCTTTAGATAAAATATAATCTCTCTTAGCAAGTAAAATCTTCTTCTTTTATTTTTTATCTTTTATTTTCTTTAATCCTACCAACTTTTGGTCCTAGTTGAAAAATGAAGAATGTTATTGAAGAAATCCAAGTGAGCAAAAATTAGTTATTTTTTTTAAAATACACAATTATTTTTATTCACAATTAAATTAAATTATTTTAATTTTACAACAAAACCAAACAAATAAGTTGACATCTAAAAAATCAGCTGAATAGTAGCAATTCATCTTTCGAAACAGAAATTATCTGTTTCCAATCAATTTCAATAACTTAAAAACACCGTGTCTATTGAATTATTAAAGATTGTCAAAATTTAAAATAACTTTTTTTTTTTGTCATTTATGTGATACAGTTATATTGATATGTGATTATATCTGTCCATAAAATATGGGTCAATGAGGAGATTAAAAATTTATAGGGGGTACTATGATTAATAAGAAAAGTATTATTGTTTACACTATCCAAATTGCAATTACTTTAGTTTTGTATAATATTTTTACCTTTTTGTTTATAACCTACAAAGATGTTGCTATAGAGGATAATCAATTTGGTTTAATTTCTCTAATATTTATTTTTATGATTACCGTTGTTGTAATATTATTAGGTTATCGGTTGGCTCTTCATTACGTTGAGAAAAATGAACGGATTATAAAAGTTAACAAAACATTAGGAGTAAGTTATTTCAAGATAAGCAATTATTTAAACTACAAAATAGCAGTAGTTTTAGCAATTAGTTTTGCACTTGCGATACCATTATCTTCACTTCTTTCCCTTTTTATTGAATATTCTGTTGATGAAGGTGAAATCACTTATATCATTAATTGGCTAACTATTTTTACTACATTTATCATTATGTTTAGTATGTTCTTTTTAATTATTAGAAGACGAGTTTATAAAGATAAAATAAAGCAAATTAAATTTAAATATTATCAACCTAAATTTTTTAAATTAATTTTTAATATTGTTATTCTTATTTTAGTAATTATTTTTCTTGTTACTAAACATTATCTTTTAGCAACCATTGGTACTTATATCTTAAGTGTTACTCATATCTTAGGATATTCTTTAAATTACATTAGTAAAAAAACAACTAATCCCTTCATCTATATGGTTAATACAAATTTATTGAGTAGATTTTCGTATTATATGAAAAAAGCGTTTTCGATGGTATTTGTTTTATCAACTGCGTTATTTTTTATAATGTGGGTTAGGGGAGAATTCATAGGTGTTGAATCATATATTGAGACAAATATTGCTTATAAAAGTGATCTTTATTTAAACGAATTTCATTCTAAAACTGTCCTTGAAGATACTTTTGAAACTTATGATTATGAACAATATCAAGCTTTTAAGACAACAATAATTAATGATGATGAGTCTATTAGAAGTTATCAATTGATTAACACTAATGTTGATATATTAGAAAATATCTGTAATGAGGATATCTGTGAGAACATTAGCATAGCACCTGGTGAAATTGTAATCCATCAGTATATAGCAGATAATTTAAATGCTAAACAGGGTGACACAATAAAAATAAATATTGAAGGATATGAAATTGAAGGTACTATTAATTACGTAACAAAATCTTTATTACCGGTTACTATTTATGTAAACGAAGGGAATATAAATGAATTAGGGTATAATTATCTGCGATTTATTGAACCAAGTATTGAAAATAATAAACTGGAAATTTTAGATTATTCATTATATCGAAACGAATCTCTATTGAATAAAAATTTCAGGTACGCTACTTTCCAGGCTCAAGAATTAGTAGAAATTACTTTACTATTATTAAGTGTGTTTAGTTTAATTCATTTATACGATGATATTAAGGGTAATATTCAACGAAACAAAAAGACCAATTTAACGCTTATAGATATTGGTATTAGTGAAAATACAATAAAGAAATCATATTTAACAGAATATTTGATATTAATTACAGCAGTATTTGCCCAAGTATTTTTAGTTACATTTAGTATGGCCTATTTACTACATTCACTTCAAAAATACGTTATTTTGAATTATAGATATCCATTTTGGATATTAGGGGTAGCTTATGTTGTCTTTGTCATTATATCAATAATATTAAATCTGAAGTTCATAAATACGAAAGAGAGGCTAACAAATGAGTAAGATAGAAATTAAAAATATTAAATTGAGTTATGGAGATTTAGCAGTTTTAAAAGGTTTTGATTTTAAGATTGAAGGTAGTCAAATATATGCAGTTATGGGATCGAGTGGAAGTGGAAAAACTTCTTTGTTAAATTCCCTTTGTCTATTAGAAGAACGCTTTGAATGTGATAGTTATACGATTAATGATCAAAATGTTTTAGCATTATCAAAAGTAGATAAAAGAAAATTTAGATTAAATAATCTAGGAATGATATTTCAAGATTATAATCTGATTGAATATTATACTGTTAGAGATAATCTTAAGTTACTTTTAAAATTTGCAAATATAAATTATGATGAGGAATCGGTACTTAAAATACTCCATGAACTAGGAATAGCTGATTATATCGATAAAGTTGTTGCTTTACTTAGTGGTGGTGAAAGACAAAGAGTAAGTATTGCGAGAATGTTATTGTTGAAACCATCAATTATATTTGCTGATGAGCCAACAGGAGCATTAGATTTTGATACTAGTACGAAAGTTTTTGAAATTTTAAGAACACTAGTTAAACAACATAATATACCGATGGTTGTTGTGACACATGATGTAAATATTGCCGATAAATGTGACAGAGTTTTTGAAATTAAAAATGGATTAATTTCCAGTTTATAGTTTACATATTTGAACTAGATTAGCGATATTAAGCACGGCTTAATTTAATATAAACGGACTGATTCCTAAATTCCAAAGGAGTTAGTCTTTTAATTTTCTAGTAATCTTAATAATCAATCTAATAAACAAGATAATTAATTTACATATAAAAAATCTCCCTTCTTCAAAAGTGAGATTCGTTTTTAAATATCAGTAATTCTTGATAATTGTATCTAAAATACTGTATTTTATAATTGTTTCAATATTTAAAACACTATTAGTTAGATTCAATTAAATTATTTTTCTTTTGTATTTTTCATCATTAAAAAACTTATTGCAGTAAATATAATTGTAAATCCAATTAAAGCTAAAATCATGATTGTCTCGGTAAGTACAAATCCATCAATGACCACTCGTAGTCCGAGTGCTTCGAGTACTTGTTCTTGTTCTGCTAGTGTTTTATCATTAGTTAAAGCTATTATAGTAGGAGTTGCGATAACTTTTTTTAACAGAGTAAAAACATGTAATATAGGTAGAAATGCCAATATTTTAACCACAATTACCGGAAAAAGGGTTAGGGGAAAATATGCTCCAGCAATTTGTGGCATAAGACCGCTATTAAGACCGTTGACAACTTTTGAAGTTGAAATGGTTTTGATTCTAGCATTAAGCATAAACATAAAACTTGAAAATGCTAAAGAACATGGAATTAAATATAATGTTAACTTAATTAAAGTTCCTATTCCAATAAATTGACCACCTACTAATAAAATTAATAAACACCCGATTATCATTGTGATAAAACTAAATAAATAAGCCATTAATAAAGATGAAATCATATAACTAACTACTATTTCAGTTCTTTTTATCGGAGCGGTTAAAAAACTCCTCATAATTTTATTGTCATAATCAGATGATATTTGCCCAACTAAAGTTGAAGTTGTAACTAAAATAACCATACTAACTGTAGTACCAATTGTACTCACTATAAGAGCAGTTACAGCGTCACTTTTCGAATCAAAGGAATCGACATACCACAAAGACATAATGTCTTTTAATACCAGGGTAACCAGTAAAGGAATTAATGCTAATAAAAGCATTCCAATTACTGATATCTTATTTCTTAAAAATATTTTTATATTTCTTTTTGTAATCGCAATTGAATTATTCATGTAAACCTTCTCTTTCAAAATTACTTATGACATTTAAGAAAACATCGTCCATTGTCCCACGTCTAACTTCGAATGAATCAAATTTTTTCAAATTAGACAGGATCGGAATTGCTTCCTTTGAATTATTTATTTTAACAATAATTTTATCTTTATCAACTTCAAAAGAAATATCTTTTGATCTCAATTCTTCTTCGAGTTCTTCTAAGTTATTACTTAAAATATTCAAAGTATCTTGAGTATGTTCATTTCTCAGAGTCTCCGGTGTTCCCTCACATATAATTTCCCCATGATGAATTATTATAACTTTGTCACTACAAAGAGTTTCTTCCATGTAATGAGTTGTTAAAAAAACAGTCATGTCCCTATCTTTTTGCAAATTCTTAATACTATTCCAAATTATTTTTCTAGACTTAGGATCAAGACCGGTTGTGGGCTCATCTAGGATTAATATCTTAGGTAAGTTGATAATAGCATTTAAAATATCAACTCTTCTTCTTTGCCCCCCAGATAAACTACCATATCTTTGCTTAATAATGTCATTCACCATAATAGTGTTATTCAAGTCTTTAATTCTTTTATCAAAATCTATTTTGTTCATCTTATAAAAAGAAGCTCTAAGTCTTAAATTTTCTTCAACCGTTAAGTTTTTATCAAGTAATGAATCTTGAAAAACGATTCCTATTTTTTTTCTGATTTTTTCATCATCTTCTCCAATGACCAATCCATCTATAATTATTTCCCCACTTGTTTTTTCAAGTAATGTACTAATCATATTTATAGTAGTCGATTTACCAGCACCATTATGACCTATAAATGAAAAAAACGAACCCTTTTCTATTGTGAATGAAACACCTTTTACTGCTTCTAATTTTTTATAGTTTTTCTTCAAATTTTTAACAATTAATATATTTTCCATATTTCACCTCAACTTATAATATATTATTTTTAGTATATTTACCAATATAATAGTCCTGCCCTACTTCGAAAAATGTTATATAAACATTTGAATAATCAATGTTTTAATCGTTCTAGTTTTTTATAATAGATTATATATTTATCACCGTGTCAACAACAAATTTGAAATTTTTTAACTTTATTTTTATAATACGTAAGCAATTAGTATTGAATAAAAAATAAAAATTGTATAAGTAATATATACAATTTTCATTCTATTTATTTTAAACAAACATCTGTTGTAGTAGACCTTTTTTGAACAACTTACTCTCAACTAAAATCTCTGCATATTTTGAATTGATGTCTGCATCTTAATTCGATAATTTTTTTTGAGTTTCTTGTTTTTCAATTATCTCTATAGAAAGCATCAAATATAAACTAAAATTATTTACAATCAAAATTCATATATTATTTTTATTGCCTCTATTTATTTTATCTAGTTGGCGGGTCAAACGGTTCTATGCCCCATATATTTCGTACATCATGAAGTACTTTTCTAGTTCTTGCTTTATTACCTGCAATATCTGTCACATCATAAGTTACCACTACATCTTTACCTTTGTTTAAAACACTTCTTGCTTCTTCTAAATCTACTAATGGAGTACCTTCGGCTGTGTAATATTTAAGTACAATTTTATCACTTATATCACTGTCTACATTATCATACGCTTTTCCTGATTTAGGAATCCATTTATCAAAATTAGTTCCATATCGGTATCTTATATTTCTCATTCTTTTAATAATAGGTGCTATGGTATCTTTTGGTGCATCATCATCTACCGGTGTAAAGGTTGCAGATACTGATATTGCCCTATTTCCTGATGTATCAGCAACAATATATTTTACTGTTATAGTGATCCCTGCTTTTAATTGTTTTCTTGCTTCTTCTAAACTATTAAAACTGGCTCCCACAATATTGTGATAGAATGTGTGTACTACTTTTTCACTTATATCTCCATCAACATTATCCTTCGCTATTGGCTTCGGTGGTTTCCAAGTGTCAATATCAGAAAACGGTATTTTTGCATCTGCTACTGGTTGTATTACAGGTCTAGTTGTATCAACTGCTGCATTTACCTCTTTACCTAAACTTGGTGACGACATTAATACTATTAATGTTACTGCCATTAATAAATAACTTGCTCTTTTAAAAACTTTCATTTTAAATCCTCCTTAAATTTATTTAAACAAATTTATTTTTTTATTTTAGTATCATGATAATTAATGTGGTGTTCTTTTGGTTTAATGTGTGGATAATTATACGAAACTAACAATATTAATATCATTATAACATAAAAAAGTATTTTTTGGTATATTTTAGCGATTATCACTTTCCATACTTCTAATATTTGTTTGTTCTCCTAATACAGTTGCTTTAAATTGATAGGGGCTAGTACAAACTCGGAATGAATTTTTTATTTTCATCGTATATTTTAATTCTTGTGGGATTAGAATAATCTTCCTCCTACTGGTATATGTCCAAAATTGAAATTTTAATAGATACCACTATGTGATAAAGAATTTTAACCATCTTCTATTTTATTTTATTATTCTCTCCTAAATAGAAAGAATCTGCTATACGAATACCATCCGGAGTACTTCCTTTAATTATTTTCTCATCAGTAGAATACATAATTTTCAAAGAAGTTTTTTCGTCTAAATTAATAATTTTTTTGCAACTATCTATAACACTTATATTATTAGTATTATCAGAACTGACTTTTTTAATTTCGTCAAAGCAGTCATCTGAAACCATATATTTATTCATCTTTAGAATCTTTATCCTCCAAAAATTCTTCGAAATAATACGATGCTTCAGCTAAACTCACTAAAATATTATTTGGATCTTTAGTTTTTTCATATTTAGAAAAACCATCAGTCCCTTTTTTTAAGTAGTGATAAGATACTTCATCATCGTTTGTCAAATATTTTATTGTTTTAATAAATAAACCACTGTGACTACTTATAATCAATTTAAATCCAAATTCTTTTTGAAGTTCAATAAGTAACTGTGCAAATTTTAAAATCCAATTTTGGTGTAAATGTACTTCTGGTTCGTCAATAATGACTAGTGAATTTTTTTTGATAATACTTGCGCGTAATATTTCAGTTAGCAGTATCCAAATTTTAATTCCACTCGCAACATTATTTAAAGATAACTCTTCTCCATTTTCTAATTGAAATTTTATTCTACCTGTTTTTCTAACTACTTTACCTCCCATGATCGTTTCAATTTTGTTTAAATATTTATCTATTTTATCTAATTTAAGAAGGTCAGAAACTTTTTTAGGTTTTTCGTTTTCAATTATTTTATCAATTAAATAATCAGATGGTTTAAAATATTTTGAAAAATCTATAGCATCTATTATCTCAGTTTGAAAGTAATACTGCTTTCCTTTTCTATTTACATTCAAGGAAGAATATCTATCTAGTGATGAAAGTTTATATAATATTTTAGAAGTGTCGATGTAAATTACATTTTCAAATCTGATATTATCTGAATTATCATTTGATTTTTTTTCTTTAATGATTTCAATATCAGTTACATTTTTACCATTTATATCAAATGTTACTTCTTCAAAGCATTCACTTGATAAATTAAAAAATCTATTTCTAAATAAACTGATTAAACCATCAGATATATCATTTATTTTTTCAGGTAATTTCATTTCATCGAAATCGAAAATACGTTCTGTATAACGGGAGTACATTTTGTTTTTTAACTTTGACTTAAATTCATAAAATAATTTATTAACTTCTTTAATAGATCCTGCTATTTCTATATTGTTAAGTAAATTAAAAATCAATTCATCAATTTTTTCCGTTGTTTCCTCAGAACTTGCTGCACGATTTATATAATTTTTGTTTATTTGCACACGCATCTGCCATTCGACAAACATCTCAGTATGTGTTTTTTTATATAAATTTAAAAGTACGTTTTCATTTATAGAAAGTAACGTAGCATAGTAGTAGATTAGTCTACTTAAAGTAGTTTTTCCAATCGCATTAACCCCACCTATAATATTAATTTTTGAAGAAAATTCAAAATTTGTATCTTTCAGTAACGCAAATTCTTTTACATTAATTTTCATTTTTACACCCATTATATTTTTATTATACAGTAACATCATATATTAGTAATTGTTTTATTTCATCTTAATAATTAAAAGAATAAAATATAAATTTTTGCTAAAAACAATAAAGTTTCGATAATTTTTTTAATAAATATTTACTATTCATAGTCCTTTATTCTTTTTTTAAATATTTAAAATATAATATAATAAATACCGGTATCAATATTAGAATGTTTATTAAAAAAGCTTTTTGATATAGTTGGAAGTTAAAAAACTCTAGACAAAAGTAAATTATAAGTACTAATACAACACTAAAAATATTTTTAATGTACAGTGTTGCTATTGCTGAAATCAAACCATAAATTAAACATTCTAACATTAAGTTAAAGTAATGGATATTAAAATCATTAATTAATAATCCTATTTTTCCATTAGTAAAAAATATTAGCAGTAATATTAAAGATACTTTGAGTAGTTGGATAATTAAACTAAACAGTTTACTAAACAAGTAAATTCGGTCATCCTTTAAAATAATTTCTTTGTAACTATCATTTTCTTGATTAAAGTTTATCGTAAACAAAATGATTGAAAAAATAATCAAAAAAAATCTTATTATTCTAGTTAAAGTAGATAAATAACTTTCTTGGTAAATTCGGTAGTAAACTAATCTATTGTTTAAATTAAACTTAAATAGTTCATTTAGACAAATGAACAAAAATATAATTGCTATTACTATCACTATTTTTTTAATCTTACTGACAATGTACATATTGTGTATTTTATTTAAACGTAATAACTTTTTCAAAAAAATCATATTCTTCTTTCCTTTGCGAGACTACTATTATTAGTTTGTCCATCATTTTCAGTTCATTTAAAAACGACTGTTTACTATATTTATCTAATCCATCTAGAGGCTCATCTAAGATGTAAATATCGGTTTCTCTATTCAAGCATTGCAGTAAGTTTATTTTTTGTTTGTTACCTTTAGATAATTTTTTGATTCTACTCTCTAAGTCTAAATCAAAAATATTATTTACTTTTATATTTAAATTTTTAAAGAAATCTTTTACTTTAACATCTGGTAAATACAATTTATCTGGGGCATAAGAAATATCACCAACTATCTTTATCGATCCATGATACTTTAAAAAGTTTAATATACATTTGATAAAAGTTGTTTTACCACTACCATTATTTCCTACGACTAATATTTTTTCTTTTTTTAATTTTATATTTAAATTATCAAGTACTGTTACAGCGCCATATTTTTTGGTTAAATTTTTAAGTTCAATAGTACAATTCATAAATTTTTACCTCTTCTAACTCTTTTTTTTGAGCAAATTGAAAACTTTTTAAAATCTCATCGTTAATTATTAAAACAAGTTCTTCAATTTTTTTATCAGTTAAATTATTTAATACTAATAATAATTTAATCTCTTGGTTAGTCTTTAAATTAATATTTAAATCCGTTATTTGATTTTTTTTATAAAAGGTAGTTAAATCATCATAAATATCTATTTCTTCTTCTAGCATATAAATACTTTCAACTGTTACCTCTGAAAAACTAGTTTTAATATTTTTAATTATAAGATTATCAGTAGTTCTTATTCCCAATTGAATTGCGATAATATCGTTTTTTGAATTTACAACAGGTTTTAATAGAATAATATCGTAGTCGTAATCGCTTGATTTTGTTAAACTTATATCTCCAACTTCGAATTGAAAGGTTTCGTTATTAAGATATTCAATTTGTAAGATAACAGCAGTTATTTCTAATTTATCAACTTCTACTTTAGGAATTAAATAAAAACTGTACACTTGATACTTTTTATTTAAATATTTTATTTCACCGCTATAAACAATATTGTTTATTTCAACAGGTATTTTAATCTCGTCACTAACTAGATAAGCATTGGCAATTTGTTCAGTTTGATATAAGTAGTGTTCCTTTAAAAAATATAAGTCTACTTTTAAATTATCAAATTCAGCAGCATGTAACCTAGGAACAGTTAAAACTTCTGTTTTATCACTAACTTTTATATTTGTTAAAACAATTAGTGAAATTGCTAAAATTATTATTTTAAACATATTCTTCACTTAACCAATAATACTCAGATGAGATATCAATCATCTCCCAACCTCCTTTTTTAAGAGGAATAAAAAAGTAATAGAACTTGCTTACACCTGATGATAATTTTCCTTCCCCCTTAATTTTTAAACTCATTTTAGTATAAGGGGCAACTTTAATATCAAGTTTCCATTTTTCATTAATTTTTGTTGTATTTTGCTCATCGTATTTCTTTTTAAATTCTGCACCTAAATTTAAATTGTTTTTTTTGTACTTTAAATCCACTTCTGCTGATAAGTCACCGCTAAAAGACATTGAATCTTTCACGCTTTTTCCTGATTCATAATTGTATTGATAGGTAATGGTCTCTGTCGATTGATTTTTATAACTAAATAATGTTTTCGAGACAAATACAATATCAACTTCATCATAGATAAGTTTAGAATTCCAACCATAAAATTTAGATTCAATTTCAGCATAATATTGTCTAAAATCTTTTTCATTAATTTCTTCAATCAATTCACCTTTATCTAAAAAAACAATTTCTTGATAATTTAAGTGGTTCAGTAAAAATGCTAATAAAAATATTTTCATCTTCTTCACTCCTTTCATTAGTTATATTTACTGTGATTTTCATTTTTACTTAAATAAAAAACTACTATTGAATAGTAGTTTTAAGTTTATTTTATATTTTTAAAATAATTTTCAATTTCATCAATTTCTTTAATAATATCAGCCGATAAATTTATCGCTCCATCTTTAGTAATTAAAACATCATCTTCTATTCTAATTCCAATACTTTCTTCTTTGACGTAAAGTCCTGGTTCCACAGTAAATACCATTCCTTCAGACAACTTCTGTGAATAATCTGCTAGGTCGTGCACATCTAAACCTAAGTGATGACCAACATTGTGAAAAAAGTATTTTCCAATTTCACTATCTTCTTTTATCAATCCGATTTTTTTAGCACCTTCAACTAAAATTTTTCTAGCGATTTCTGTAGCTTCTTTTACTGTCATACCAGGTTTAAGTTGTTTGATTACAACTTTATTCGCATCTAATACTATTTGGTATATTTCAGCCTGTCTACTAGTAAACTTACCATTTACCGGAAAAGTTCTCGTAATATCAGCAGCGTAATTATTATGCTGTGCCCCTGCATCGAACAATAGTAAATCACCATCGTTTAATTTACAGTTATTATCTACATAGTGTAAAACACAAGCGTTTTTTCCACTAGCTGCGATACTGACAAAGGATTTTGTCATTTTATTATAATTCAATCTCTGAGTAAAATACGATTCTGCTTGGTACTCGTACTGACAGTTTTTAATATTGCTGAAAATAGCCTCAATTCCTTCTTTAGTAACATTAATTGCTTTTTGAATTTCCGCTACTTCATACTCACTTTTAAACATTCTTAAATATTTAAAATGCTTTTCTATATTATTTATTGATAATTCTGGATAATCTTTTTTTATCATTTCGGCATAATCAAATACTTCATTGATGACAGTAATATCTCCATAAACATAAGCTCTAAATAAGTCTAAATATAAATTTTGATAATTGATACCTTCTCTGTTGTTGATTAAACTTAAAATAAAGCTATCTAATTCATGTAAATATTTAATATTTTTAATATTGATACCGCTAAGTTCACTGCATTTTTCTTTAGTGATTCTTTTACCGTCCCATTTTTCTTTTAATTCAGTGTTTTCTTCGATAAATAGATAAGAGTTGCAGTTACCGCTTTTAGTTAGTACTAAAATCATTTTTTCTTTAGATAAATTAGTTAAATAGTAAAAATTTCTATTTACCTCAAAATCATAATACTGATCAGATGTTTTATGTTTTGACTTTCCTGCAAAAAGCACGGCAAAACTATTTTCATCTAATCTATCAAAGACTTTTTTTCTATTTTCATTAACATGTCTCATAAATATCACTACCCCCTTTTTAACTTGTTTAAAGTTTTTTCACTAAATCCTCTAACTATTTTAAATACGATTCCTTTAGCTGCTTGATGGTCGTTGGTATCAAACATCGTAGTTGAAGAATGCAAATATCTTCCAGGCAATCCGATAGTTCCAGCGATTACACCATTATTTGTTAATTCTACTCTGGCAGTATCAGTAGCCCCTGGAGAATAAAAATATTGATATTTAAGACCATTTTTTTCAGCTAGTTCAACTATCCATTTTTTTAACGATGTTGGTAAAATACTAAATCTATCTCTGATTCTCAATAAAAAGCCTTCTCCTAATTCACCGTATCGTTTCTCTTTAGCGATTAAGTTTGAAACTGGAGAAACATCTACTGCGATAAACAAATCTGGCTTTATCATACTTCCAGCAACTTGAGCACCACGAAGACCTACTTCTTCTTGCACTGTCCCTGCTACTACTAATGTACAGTCTAATACATCATCTTTTAAATCTTTTAATAGTTCAACTAATAGTCCACACCCCCAGCGGTCGTCTACTGCTTTACTGATAATTGTCGAAGTTTGGCTATTTTCAACTATTCTATTTTCAACAGTTATCATATCACCAACAGTAATATCCAACTGTTCTAATTCTTCTTTATTTTTTGCCCCTACATCTAAAAACAAATCATCGAAATCAGCTGTTGAGTTGTTAGTCTTTTTTAAATGAGGAGGTATTGTCGTTGTTACACCACTTATTTTTTTACCGTTTTGTAAACTAATCGTCATTATTTGGGAAGAAAAAACGTTACCGTTTAGTCCACCGATAGCTTTCATTTTAATTAGACCATTATCTTTTAATTTAAGAACCATTGCCCCTACTTCGTCCATATGTGCTCCTACCATTATTATCGGTGAATTTTTAGGACCTTTTTTTATTCCATAAATTCCCCCTAATTTATCATAGATAACCTCATCAGCATATTTCTCAAACTCTGTTTTTAAATACTTTTTTACCAACTGCTCACTACCAGCTATTCCTGGTAAATTAAATAAATCGAAATAAATATTTTTATTTTCCATTTTTATCCCCTTTATATTTTGCGATCACTCTATTAATTTTGAATCCTAAATTAGAAAACTTTTCCTCAAACTCTGTCTTGAGGTTTTCCACATCGCTGATAAGATTAGTATTAACATCTAACAAATTCATCCCGTAATCTCTCATTGTTTCAATACTGTACTTAAAAAATTCTAAATTATCAGTCTTAAAAATAATTTCATCTTTTACAATTTTTTCAAACTTAGTTAAGAACGATTGATGTGTTAGTCTTCTTTTAGCATGCTTTGCTTTAGGCCAGGGGTCGGAAAATGTTAAATATATTGTGTTTATTTCTTTCAAAAAAATATTTTCAATTTCAAAGGCATCATAATGAATTAATCTAATATTAGTTAACTCAGTTTCCTTTAATTTTTCTAACGCTCTAATTAACACGCTATCGAATTTTTCTATTCCAATAAAATTTTTATTGGGATATTTTTTAGCCATTTCAATAATAAATTGGCCTTTTCCACAACCAATTTCTAAAACAAGATCGTTTTTGTTATTAAATATTTGTTGCCATTTTCCTTTGTGTTCAACAGGATTTGTTATGACAAACTGAGGATATTTTTTTAAATATTCGCTAGCGCCTTTAATTTTTCTCAATCTCATTATTTTGTCAATTTAATCAAACTTTCCAAATAAATAATTGTTCCTAAGTACAAGTCTTCTAGTAACATATGCTCATCTTTTTGATGGGCAACATCTGGTCTACCAGGAAAAGCAGGTCCAAAGGCAACAGCATTTTTTAAGGCTCTAGCATATGTTCCACCACCTGTTGTCTGCACTGGTGTTTTATTATCACCTGTTACTTTACGATAAACACTTTCTAAAGACTTTACTAATTCGCTATCTTTTTCCATATAATGAGTTTCCATAAATTTTACTTCTTTGTATGTTCCATATTTATTTAACGTTTTGATAAGTTGTTTTAATTTGTTAAATCCTTTAGGATATCTATTATTTATTCCTATTCTAAATTTTCCATCTTTCAGTTCACAAACAGCTAAATTAGAAGTAACTGCTCCCATTTCATCATCTTGATGAACAATTTTCAACTTTTCTCCGTAGTTGTCAAACAACTCTAAAACATCAATCAGATGACTAGGAAAATGACCACTTATAAAATCTCTCATGAAATGAATAGCATTTTCTCCCACATCAGGCTCTAAGGCATGTGCTGCTTGACCGTGAATTTTAAAAACATTTCCAACTACTTCTCCCTTATATTTATAAAAGTGTAAGTAATTTAAAAATTCCTCTTTTAATTTATCATCTTTTAACTCTAATTCAGCATAATCAGGAACCATATTGTATCTGTTTCCACTTTTAAAACTGATAATTTCACTCTGATCTTCTCCTAAAAGGTCAAATGAGTGAATTGCTTTTTCAGCATAAACTAAAGGAAAAGTAGCATCTGGTGTGAAAGCCAAATCCGGTTCTTTTTGATGTTTCAAATAATATTCTATTCCTCTTGATCCTGTTTCTTCATCAGTACCTAATATTATTCTTATTCTTTTATTTGGTACTATTTTTAAATCTTTTAACATTTTAAGGGCATAGTAAGCCGACATAGTCGGACCTTTGTCATCATTGACCCCACGTCCATAAATTACCCCATCGACAACCGTCGCTTCAAAAGCTGAGTACTTCCATTTACCTACTGCAGGTACTACATCTAAATGACATAAAATAGCTAACTCTTCTTCTCCACTACCGTATTCAATATAACCGGCATAGTTATCAATATTTTGATATTTAAAACCATCTCTTTTGGCTAGTGAAAGCATATATTTTAACGAATCATCTATCCCCTTTCCAAAAGGATACTTTTTACTTTCGTTAAATTCTCCTAAAACACTTTTTATTTTTATTAAACCTTCTAAATCGGATAAATAATCGTTCTCATATTTTTCTTTAAACATTTTGTTATATTTCATCTTTTTGCAACTCCTTTAAAAACAGTTTATCAAATTTTGAATAAAAAAGATATAACAATAGCACAATATATTTAAGGAGGCGTAAAATTTGGAAATAAATATTAGAAATCAAGTAATTGGTAATTTAAAAGGTATCTCCCAAGATGATTTAAATATGTCTATCCAATCGGCAATAACTAGTACTGAAGAAAAAACTTTACCAGGGTTGGGTGTTTTATTTGAGTTGATGTGGCAACAATCTAGTGACAATGATAAAAGTAATATCATCAATACAATCTCTAACCAACTTTAAGAAGAGATAGTCATATTGAATTAACAGACATATAAATAAATATTAATTGAAGATTTGTTGAATGCTATAAACTGGTACTTGTCAAGTAGACACATAATTAATTAAAACTATTGTAATGCATGAATTCGATATTCCATCGGATTCATGCATTTTAATTTTTTTTGATACCTGCGGTTATTATAATAATATATAAACTTGCTTATTTTCATTTCAAGATCTTGATAGTTGGCGAATTCCTTTCCAATATAAATTTCAGATTTTAATCTTCCAAAAAAACTTTCCATAGGTTCGTTATCAATGCCTTTACCAGGTCTTGACGTGCTTTGGGTAATCTCTTGTTTAACAAACTTAGCCTTGTAAGATTTACATGTATATTGCTAGCCTAGTCACTATGGATATAGGTTTAGCTAATGGATATTTAATTAAGGCATCGTCAAACATCTTAAATACTAATTGATTATTATTCCTGTATGATAAATTATAAGTAATAATACTTTTATCGTATAGGTCCAAGATTGGACTCAAATAAAGCCTCTTTGACTCTCCATTTATCTTAAATTCAGTAACATCAGTCAACCACTTTTCATTCGGTTTATCTGCAACAAAATTTCTTGAAAGAATATTTTCGGCAGTATATTCAGCTTTAATTTTTTTCTGTTAACTTTTTTTCTTCTTATTCTAGGATTTCAGTCCTAGGTGTTTCATTAATCGGTATTTACTGTAGGATTTTTGAGTTTAGTCTATTAATAAATACAGTCATTTGCCTATAGCCTAATGTTTGCCCAAACAGCAAATGATATTCATTTATTAAATTGCACAATGTTTCATCTTGATTCTCTTTGTTTGGTTTTATACAGTTTTTGTATTTATAATAAGAACTTCTTGGGATATTTTGCATATTACATAACTTGCTAACCTTAATTCCTTTCAATGAAAAAAAGTCAATTGACTCATAAATTGATATTTGTCTTATTTTCGATAGAGTTTTTCCTCGATATCTTGTTTTTTTTTAAGAACTTCCACTTTCAATTCAGCAGATTCACGTTTCTTTCTTTCGACTTCAAGTTCGTGTTTTAATCGGTCTATCTCATTTAATGAATCTAAATTAACAGAATAATTTTTAGGACCTCGTTTATTATCTTTAAGAGCTTCATTACCATTTGATAGATACCTTTTAGTCCACTTACTTAAAAACTTAAAATTAAAACATTTTAACTTTCTTGCAAAAATATATCTATAAATGGCAACAAAACTAATTAAAGCCATTAGGAATAAAATTTCATTTATAATAATTTTTATTGTATCATCGAAATAATTAGAAATATTTTTCAATTATAAGCGATGATAAAAAAAGATATTTCTGAAATTAACTTGGATTTAGTTTTATTTCAATGCAATTTAAAAAAAGAGAAATTGATTTTCATCAACTTCTCTTTTAATTTTAAAGTTTTTTTATATTCTTTTACAAATATCTTTTTTTAACAACATAGAATCCTGCTGCTCCTATCATTGGTACTGCTGATATTATTCCTACTATTAACAGTAATTTATTACTATTCGCTTCAGCTGTTATAATTACGTTATCATTTGCATCTATACTTAAATAATATGTTTGTGAATTTATAACTTCTGTATCTTCTACTTCTACATAATATTTCAATGCTTGTCCACTATCTAATTTCACTTTGAATTTTTCACCTTTTGTTAATTCTACCTTTGTTAATTCTATTGCTTTTACACTTGGAATAATACTCAATCCATTTGTATTACTATTCTCTACTACTTGGTAATGGACTGTAACATTTTGATACGAAATTTCTGAATTATTATTAAATTCAATTATTGAATTTCCACTATTTTTATAAGTCCCAATCAAGTTTTCATCATATATCCACTTATCTTTTTCTACTGGTGAAAATTGATTATTATTTCCAATTTCAATCTGTTTATATGAATTTAATTTTTCTAATTGTTGAATTTCATACGCTCCATTTTTTGCTTTTAATAAAATATATAAATATGAATTTTCTTTTGTAGGTATTATTTCCACTACTTCGCTTTCTGTTAACCAATTAGAATCTATTGTTGGTTCTAATTCACTTATTAAATACATTATTTCCGTTTCCTCTAAACCTAACAATGGTGAATTAATTTCTTTGATAATCTCCTGTGCTCCTGAGCCAATCTCTATAGTTATATTTTTAGTAGTGCTACTCGCTACTATAACCGTTCTTGTTGCTGTTGATTCATTTCCTACAATATCTCTTACTTTATATGTAACGGTATATGTTCCTTCTGCATTTGTATTAATAGTTCCTGAGATTATTACCGTCTCAGTTTGAGAATAATCAAATACTGTAACTCCTAATTCATCGTATACTCCATTTAATGCTACATAAGTTATTGTAGATCCATTTAATGTGATTTGTGGTCCTACTGTATCTACAACTTTTACTGTTCTCGTTGCTGTTTTAATTCCATCATTATCTCTTATTGTGTAAACAATTGTGTATGTTCCTACTTCATTTTCAACAACGTTACTATCTACTTCTACATTTGAAGTAATATCAGTTGTTTTATCTGCTGCAGTAGCTGTGTATCCTAGTTCACTATAAACAGTTCCCAACTCTAATGTAATTGTAGTTGGTCCTTCTAAACTAATAGTAACTTTTCTACTGCTTCCACTACCACCTCCACCATTTCCACCACTTGGAGGTGAAGGTATATCTACTACTAATGTAAACATTGTCGGATTTCCTACTTCATCTGTTACTGTAATATTATAACTTCCATCGATAAATGTTTCTTGCATTACCGTACTAGTACTCGGTGTTACCTCTACCTTCGTCGCACTATCTATTTGATAACTTACAATGTTTTTATCTGTTTCTATTGTATATTGGTTTGTATTAATTATTAAAGCACTCTTTATTACTGCTGAATTTACTCCAACATACACTTTTATGCTAGTAGTATTAGCTGCTTTATCTTTTACTTCTATCACATATATGCCATCCACTACTTCATATAAAATGTCGGTGATAATCGTGGATGGTGTTGATGCCGTTGTAAATTCAGGTGGTGTATCTCCTTCTAAATATACTCTATATTCTATTAATTCTTCATTTGCTTCTAAGGTATATGTATTTGAAGTAGTTCTTTTTTCTGACGTTAAATTTCCATCCTCATCCGTATCAACACTTGTTACAATCGGTGCTGTTGTATCTACTGCTGTTACTTCAACTTCTTCTATTGTTTTATTTCCATATTCATCACTTACTGTCAAAGTAACTGTATACCTACCTAAAACTAACGGATCAGTTAAATCATTTGTTATCATCGCATCTGTTACTGGTACTGTCTTATTTGTATCTGTTTTTACATCATAATCAGTTATTGTAAAGTATGCTTTAAAATCTATACCATTCATTTCATCAATTTCAATAGTTGCTGGTAATGTGTTTGTAACTGTTGGTCCCTCCAAATCTGTATAAACTGTTATAGAAGCAATGTTTCCTGCTGCATCTTTAACCTTTACAATATTATCTTTGTCATGATCTTTTAATCCGGTCATTACTTGATATCGTTTTGTTGCAGTAACTGTAATCCATTCTTGCTCATTAATTTTGTATGCCACAAAATCTACTATTGTTTCGACATAGTAGTCTGAATTTGTCGTTACATCACTACTTAATATTGTTAATGCTCTTTTGTCTATAATTAATTCTTCTTCTGTTATATTTCCTGCTTCATCTTTGAAACTAATTTCATATTTGTATGCATATGTGTTTCCTGCATCTGGTATTGTAATTATTTGAAGGCTATTCGTTGCTGTATCTGTTGTAAATTCAGTTGGTTGTAATCCAATCGGATATACTCCCTCTGTTGTTGAATCATAATCAACTCTTACTATTTTATATGCAATAAAATTCTCTGATGTTGTTACTGTATAATCTACTGTTGTTTCTACTGGATCTCCCAAATTGGTAATTAACGGGCTACTTATCGACAACGGAGTAGTATCTACTACTAATGTAAACATTGTCGTATTTCCTACTTCATCTGTTACTGTAATATCATAACTTCCCTCGATAAATGTTTCTTGCATTACCGTACTAGTACTCGGTGTTACCTCTACCTTCGTCGCACTATCTATTTGATAACTTACAATATTTTTATCTGTTTCTATTGTATATTGATTTGTATTAATTATTAAAGCACTCTTTATTACTGCTGAATTTACTCCAACATACACTTTTATGCTAGTAGTATTAGTTGCTTTATCTTTTACTTCTATAACATATATACCATCCCCTACTTCATCTAAAATTTTAGGGATAGTCGTGTCTGGTGTTAATAACGGTGTAAATGCAGGTGGTGTATCTCCTTCTAAATATACTCTATATTCTATTAATTCTTCATTTGCTACTAAGGTATATGTATTTGAAGTAGTTCTTTTTTCTGACGTTAAATTTCCATCCTCATCCGTATCAACACTTGTTACAATCGGTGCTTTAGTATCCACTACTGTTACTACGACTTCTTCTATTGTTTTATTTCCATATTCATCACTTACTGTCAAAGTAATTGTATAACTACCTAAAGCTAATGGATCAGTTAAATCATTTGTTATCATCGCATCTGTTACTGTTACTGCATTATTTGTATCTGTTTTTACATCATAATCAGTTATTGTAAAGTATGATTTAAAATCTATACCATTCATTCCATCAATTTCGATAGTTGCTGGTAATGTGTTTGTAACTGTTGGTCCCTCAAAATCTGTATAAACTGTTATAGAAGCAATGTTTCCTGTTGCATCTTTAACCTTTACAATATTATCTTTGTCATGCTCTGTTAATCCGGTCATTACTTGATATCGTTTTGTTGCAGTAACTGTAATCCATTCTTGCTCATTAATTTTGTATGCCACAAAATCTACTATTGTTTCGACATAGTAGTCTGAATTTGTCGTTACATCCGT
>JABENI010000022.1 GCA_013332095.1 Candidatus Bathyoplasma sp. NZ | reverse complement strand
CCATTGCTATTGGTTCTGGTGTTATCCAACTTGATGCATCTCCTATATTTACATCTGCATCATCTACTTGTTCTATTACTGGTACTGTTGTATCTGGTGTTACTGCTGTAAATGTTGCAATTACTTCTACTGCCTCATTTCCTGCAGCATCAGTTGCGTTATATTTTACTACTACATTATTTCCTGCTGCTAATTCTGTTCTTGCTGCTACTAAACCTATTTTTGTGTCTAAATCATCTGCTTTAAAGTACGTTGCTGTTGCTGTGAAATCTTCATCTTTATTATCTGTAACTGGTGCATCTGGTGCTTTCCAATCTGGATTCGCTTCTATATCTACTGTTGCATCAACTACTGGAGCTATTACTGGTACTGTTGTATCGGAGGCTACTGCAATTGCACTTACTTCTGTTGCTTCATTTCCTACTATGTCACTTACATTATATTTTATTACTACATTTCTTCCTGCTGCTAATTCTGTTCTTGCTGCCTCTTCATCTAACAATTTTATATAGTATGTTACTACTATATCTTCACTTATAATTACATCTTTATTATCATTTGCTGTTGCTATTGGTGTTATCCAAGTTGTAGCATCTTCTGTTTCTACTGTTGCGTCATCTACTGGATCTATTACTGGTTTTGTTTTATCTGCTCCTGTTGTAAATGTTGCTTCTACTTCATCTGCAATATTTCCTGCATTATCAGTTACATTATATTTTACTACTACATCTATTCCTGATGCTAATGCTGCTCTTGCTGTTGCTAAATCTATAAGTGTTCCATCTGGTTTATAGTATTGTCCTTCAATTGTGAAATCTGCATCTATATTATCTGTTACTGTTGCTACTAGTGCTTTCCAAGTTGCAGCAGCTTCTGTATCCACTGCTACTCCTGTTACTGGATTTATTACTGGTTTTGTTTTATCTGCTCCTGTTGTAAATGTTGCTTCTACTTCATCTGCAGTATTTCTTGCACTATCAGTTGCGTTATATTTTACTACTACACTTCTTCCTACTGCTAATTCTGTTCTTGCTGTTGCTAAATCGATACTTGTTCCATCTGGTTTATAGTATTGTCCTTCAACTGTGAAATTTGCATCATTATTATCTGTTATTGTTGCATCTGGTGCTTCCCAAGTTGCTGCAGCTTCTGTATCCACTGCTACTCCTGTTACTGGGTTTATTACTGGTTTTGTTGTATCTGTTGAAAATATTGCACTTACTTCCATCGCTTTATTTCCTGCTGTATCACTTACATTATATTTTACTACTACATCATTTCCTGCTGTTAATTCTGCTCTTATCACTGTTAAATCTGTTGAAGTTGTTCCATCTGCTTTGTGGTATGTTATTACTATATCATCACTTATATCTCCATCTTCATTATCATATGCAATTGTTGTTGGTGCTGCCCAGTTTGAACAATCTTCCTTAATTAATACTTCTCCATAGATAGGTTTAATAGTAGGAATCTTATAAGTATAAAGATCAACATCAATAATATGACTAGAAATGTTTCCTGAAATATCGCGTACGATTAAATTATTTAGTCCATTATATAATGGAACAAAAATTTGGAAAGTTGGTTCTATATGATACCAGTCCATATGATTTAGTTGGTATCCTGCAATTTTTTCATTGGCTTTAAATGTATGTCTTGAATCGTTAACTACATTAGGTCCTATAGAAAGTGGAGCTAAAATATCAATGTCATAAGTATTAATTTGCATCCCAAAATTTTCAATAAGTATTGCCTTGTTTGTACCACTCGTACTTTCACTAGAGATTCTAACTTTAGCACCATTTTCTCCGTTTCCAAATGGGAGAAAGTACATTGCTCCAATATAAATTTCATTTATATATATTTCTGCCGGAGGTAATAGTCCTCTTTCTCCTGTTTTAGGAATACGAATCTCAAAGTCTAGTGGATCCCCAACTCTTACCAATGGTAAATCTACATCTTTCCAATCTCCTATAGTATGATCAGCAGAACCATCTAGAACTCTCCTCCCTGTGGGAGTAATTATTTGCACATACCCATATCTAGAACTAATACTCATATTATAACGCGATTTCACATCTCTATTTGGAGTCATTTCCGGTCCAAATTGTAATTCTACATATGCACCATAGTCTACCGCTTGCTCATTTCCTGCATAATTATCAGTATCAGGGTCCCCTATTCCTGCATAAGTATCTCCAGAAGGAAATATAACTCTCCCTTTAACAGATCCACCATATTTGTATAAATTATTATAATCATTTTGATCCAATTGTCTAACCGTTTGCAAGATTACAGTAGAACTATCATCTAACTGTTGGAGCACTTTTACTTGTTCCCCATCAACATCAAGTTCATAAATCTTATAACAAGCTGCTCCCTCACCGTACTCCTTCTTACAATTTCCATCTGGATATAGTATATCTGGAGTTATTGACCCTGTTCCACCATATTCCCAATGATAATCAATCTCCCATGGAAGTAATCCTTTAGAAGCGTAAAACATTAAGTTATCATAACCAATTCTTGCCTCAATTAGATAAGTTTCACTTCGATAACCATCAGAATCTCTCAACCGTAAAGTATGGGCTGCAGTGTCTCCAATAGTAATAGTATATTCATCACCAACAGGAGGATCAATTGCTATATAATTACCATCATCTAGTGAATATTCAACTATTGTCTTATCTGCTTTAAAAACATAATTCTTCGCTGATGTCCAATTTCCTTTTGTTATTTTTGGATATTCTCTTGTTCTATCATGATAATTTACTGTATAAGTAGCAATGTTTCCTGAGATGTCACGCCCTCTCAAATTATTTATTCCAGTATTTAAATGAATACCAGTTATTTGGAAAGTTGGTTCTATTGTTACCCACGCGCTATTATTTACTTGGTATCCAGAAAGTTTTTCATTAGATTTAAAAGTATATATTGGATTGTCAACTATACTAGCTCCTCCAAAAACTGGGATTGAAACATCAATATCATTAGTATTAATTTTTATCCCAAAGTTTTCAATAAGTATTGCACTGTTTGTACCACTCAAACTTTCACTAGAAATGCTAACTTTAGTACCTCTTGATTCGTCTTCAAATGAGAGAAAGTACATTTCTCCAATATAAATTTCATTTATATATATTTCTGCCGGAGGTAATAGTCCTCTTTCTCCTGTTTTAGGAATACGAATCTCAAAGTCTAGTGGATCCCCAACTCTTACCAATGGTAAATCTACATCTTTCAAATCTCCTATAGTATAACCAGCAGAACCATCTAGAACTCTCCTCTCTGTGGGAGTAATTATTTGCACATACCCATATCTAGAACTAATACTCATATTATAACGCGATTTCACATCTCTATTTGGAGTCATTTCCGGTCCAAATTGTAATTCTACATATGCACCATAGTCTAGCGCTTGCTCATTTCCTGCATAATTATCAGTATTAGGACCCCCTCCTGCATAAGTATCTCCAGAAGGAACTATAACTCTCCCGCTAACAGATCCACCATTACTGTATAAATTATTATAATCATTTTGATCCAATTGTCTAACCGTTTGCAAGATTACAGTGGAACTATCATCTAACTGTTGGAGCACTTTTACTTGTTCTCCCTCAATATCAAGTTCATAAATCTTATAACAAGCTGCTCCCTCACCGTACTCCTTCTTACAATTTCCATCTGGATATAGTATATCTGTAGTTCTTGACCCTGTTCCGCTATATTCCCAATTAGAATCAATTCCATCTCCTGGCTCGGTATCATATTCCCATGGAAGCAATCCTTTAGAAGCGTAAAACATTAGGTTATCATTACCAGTTGCTTTTGCCTCAATTGGATAAGCTACACTTACATTACTATACGCATTTTTCAACACTAACTGATGTTGTAAATTGTCTACAATAGAAATAATGTATTCACCATCAATAGGAGGGTCAATTGCTATAAAATCACCACCATCTAGTGAATATTTTATTATTGGCTCATTTGTTGTAAAAACATACTGTTGTGCTAATGTCCAATGCTGTTGTGCTAATGTCCAATTTCCTCTCGTTATTATAGGTCTTGTTACTGTACTCTTTATTGAACCTTCTTCCGGTAGTACCGATTTTATCGATTCTTCCTCTACTGCATTTACTTCTTTTTCTATAAATATTGGTGCTGAAAATACTACTGTTATTAATGATATTATCATCAGTAAGTAACTTACTCTTTTAAAAATAATTTTTCTTTTTTTCATTTTATTCTCCTCTTTATTTACTAATATTTATTATAGCATATTATACCATCTTTTTTCATTAACAATTTTTGCTCAATTACTATTTTTCCATTTTTATTACCAATGTTTTAAGGTCAACTTCTATTAGGATATAGCACTATTGTGATACTAATGTTATTGATTATTATTAGTTATTGTTTGTGATGTTAGTAGCCGTTTATCTAATCATTTACTATTTTTACTTTTATAGTTAATAATCCTTTAAAAGTTTATCCTCGCGTATACGACTCACTTTTTCTATAATATTTTACTATTTCAGTGTAACTAGAAATATCTCTTTGCCTATCTTCTATTTTAATTTTATTTATTTATTCAAAATGTAAACCAAAAAGAAGGTTTCTGCATGCTATCATGTTTACCCAAATTATTTTCTTCTAAGAACACGCTTTAATTTATTCGTCACTAAATATATTATAAGTAATATAGGCTTAGGTGAATTTAATTATGAAAAATATTAAATACACACAGAGCATTAAATATTATCTTAAAAAAAAAGAGGATATATTAAGTAACAGATGATTTTATCCATCGACCAATGTTCAATATATATCCGAGAAGCATTCGAAAAAACTTATAAAGATTACAAGATAAAAAAATCAATGCTTGGAAGAAGGAATTTTAAAAGATAATCAATAATAAAATTGTTAAATAGATGAATTAAGTAGAAATTAAAATCTGATTTTTATTCAAAAAAGCAAATAATATCCACCAAACAATAAAAAATTATGTACGTTGTTACAATGATATAAAATTTAATTTAAAATTAAAAAATGAAGCCCTATCGAACATAGAATTCAACAAAGCTTCAATTAATATTTATTTATCGTTAACTCTTGACCAATATCTGATAAGTTCAAGAGTTTTTTTATTTATTTTATTTTTGTTAATATCAAACGGTGTTTTTTGATAGATGATATTTACCCAATTTCTAAAAAACATATTTCCATGTGCTTGCCATCTTACAGTTGGTATTTTCCTTGGATCATCATTTAAAAAATAGTTTTTAGGTACGGCAATTTCTTTGTTTGTAGAAACATCTCTATGGTATTTACTGTGTATTCAAGCAAAAATTTTTCTGTTATCTTTAAGCGATTAAATGTAATCCTACTTCATTAGAATATGCTAATATTTCTAATTCTTTAATTTTTTCAACTTCTTTTTTACTGATTGTTGTATGTCTTGAATGAGGAACATAAAACATGTCATCAAAACCTCTTAACAAATCGTTTGTCGATGAAGTTGCGATATGCTCAAAAACTCCAAACTGTTTTTTATTTAATGGCTCTTTTTTAATACCATAGTAATGATATAGTCCTGCTTGAGCTCCCCAGCATATATGCCCAACTCTAATCCAGAAATTATACCAAACGATGCTTTTGCAGTTGGAGCATTTATCGTCGGAACAGGTAGAAGTGATTTTGATAATCAAGTTAACAACGTTTTAGCTTTTTCAGGAATATTTAGAGGGGCATTAGATGTTAGAGTAACTAAAATTACTTCAAAGATGATGGTAGCAGCAGCAATTGCTATCAGTGAATCGGTAATAGATTTAAGTCCTAAAATGATTGTTCCTCATGCTTTAGATAAATCAGTTGCTTTAAAAGTTGCTGAAGCAGTTAAAAATGCTTGGTTAAGTGATAAATAAATAAAATAGTGTTTAAAGTTCTGAATTGATATACTGTTAACGGACAAAAAAGTCCGCTAACTTTTTTTTATGCTATACATTATATTTAAAGGTTTGATTTTATGAGCAAACCAAAGGATAGTAAAAATAATGCGATAAGCATTTTATCTGCAATATTCGCCACAATATTATTTAGTTTCATCCTTTTCATTATTTCACTTGCAGTAATAAATTTTGTTAATATAATAATTATCTCTATAATTGTTGTACTCTGATTGCATAATTTTAACATTTTAATAAATGAAACATAACAAAAAACAACTTTTTCGCGTCTTAAGTTTTTTTTAATATAGCATTTTTCTATTCATAAAAAATATCTTCTTTGGTATTCGCATATTTTTAATATAGTATTAATTTTTACAAATTAATCATTTTATTTTCTGCTCATTAGGAAGTTTAAAATATTTAAAACATAGAGCATTTTGACTCTCATGCAAAATAGACATCATAGTAAATTAAAACCGTGGAAATAAAATTTGATTTATAATAGTTTTTATTTTTTTCTAAAAGACTTTATAGAATAACTTGTTTTTGATATTTCGCAATTTATAAAAAGGTGCTGTAAAAAAGTCTCTAAATAACAAAAAAGCCGTTGGAACTTAAAACTCCAACGGTTTTTTGATATAATATAAGTATGAACACAAATTTTATACAACATAATTACAACACATTTCAGTTAGTTTTACCGATAGAAATTGGATTAATTATTCCAAGGGATTCGATGGTTAGAACTTTTGATTACTTATTTCAACAAATAAATGTGAAGGAAATTGTTGAAAAAAGTGTTGCTAAATTTGGTAGACCAACACTTAATCAAGTAGTTTTATTAAAACTAGTTTTTTATGGTTTTATGACTGGAATTAGAACATCAAGAGAAATTAGTAAAGCTTGTATAAGAGAATATAAATTTTATGTGCCTGCTAGGTGATTATAAAGCACCATCGCACACAAGTATTAATAATTTTATTAAGAAACTAGCAGGAAAGACTAATATTCTTTTTGGTCGTTTAAACAAGCATATTATCAAACAATTTAATGTTAATTTAACAACAATATATATAGATGGAACTAAATTTGAAGCTGATGCAAACAGATATTCTTTTGTGTGGCGTGGGAGAATTATGAGTTCTATTTTTAAGTTAGGTAAAAAAATAAATGAAAATATTAATTCACTTAACGAGATTTACGTTGCATACGATATTAAAAATCCAGTGAGATACATTGAATATCCTGAAAATTATCAGAAAAATTTAAATTTTGATTATTATACTCAGCATAGATTAATGAAAATGAGCAGAGTGTTGAAACGAATAGTTAAAATGTCAAAAACTATATTTGTCCATGGAAAAAAACAAAATACAGAAAATGTTTGAATTAATGGATGAAGCGTATGTTAAGATGAGGGAAAACAATAAACATTTAAAAATTATAGGATCAAATAGAAATAGTTAGGCAAAGACTGATTACGATGCTACTTTTATGCATTTAAAAGATGATCATATGCAAAATAGTCAATTAAAACCTGCATACAATATGCAAATTGCAGTTGCAGATGAATTTATAGTAACTACTGATGTTTTCCAAGACAGAGCAGACTTTGGTACTTTTATTCCTTTAATCGAAAAATACGTGGATTTATACAATCAATATCCTCTTAATCCTGTTGCTGATGCTGGATATGGAAGTTATGATAATTATACATATTGTAAGACATACGGAATGAATTTTGCAATGAAATTTGGAATGGATAAACAAAAACGAAGTAAAAAATATGAGAAAAATTTGGAAGTGAAAGTAAAATATATAAATCAACTGACTGTAGCGGATGTATGTTGAGCGAGTCTTGTGGTAACAAATCTGGAAATGATAAAAGAATTTCTTTTAATGAGCAACTAGATGAATATCAAAAAGAAGCTACAGAATTTCTTGATACCGAAGAAGGAATTAATATGAGAATGCAAAGGTCTATTCAAGTAGAAGGTGCATTTGGTATTATAAAAGAAGATGCTAAATTTAGAAGATTAAAATCAACTTCAATGAAAAGAGTTAAAATTGAGTGGGATTTAGTGTGTATTGGATTTAATTTAATGAAAGCACACAATAAATTAAAAAGAAACGATATAATAATATCCTGATATTATGTCTCATATTTTAAAAAAGCAAATTCTTGTTTGCTATTTAGTTATGTTTATTTTTAAATTTTCACGAAAATAAAAAAGAAACTGCAATAAATAGAATGAAATTCTATTTATTTACAGCCCCTTTTAATTTTAAAACTTTTTTTTATTCTCTTACAAATATCTTTTTTAACAAAATAGAATCTTGCTACAGTTCATTGATACTCCTGATATTATTCCTAATATTAGCAGTAAATTATTGTCAGCGTATCAACTTATAAATATCTCAGCATTTGCATTTACACTTAAATAATATGTTTGTGAAGTTATAATTTCTATACTGCAATTTTAATTTTCTTGTTACTGTTTTAGTCACATTTTTATTTGTTATTTTGTAACCAATTTCCGATGCTCTTACTTTATTTTTATTAACGCTACTATTTATTACTCACTTCAAGTAATATTAATTCCATCCACTAAGCAACATTTACTTTTTCAGTATACGTGCCTCCTACCTCTAATGTAATTATTTGTTTTCTTATTAATCTGATACTAACTATCTTCTTCTAGTTTAAGCACTACATTTTACACTTTTCATTGCTGATTCATTTTCTGCTACATCTTTTACTATAATTTGGTATATTCCATTTGCTGGGAATGTTATTGTTACATTATCACTTGGTGTAGTCACTTGGGTCCATGTTGCTCCGTTGTCAATTGAGTACCAACTTATGTTTTCATTTGCCGTTATAGTATACTCAAAAGTTCTACTCATACCAGAACTTGTGATTACTGGTGGTGTAGTATCTGATGTTACTGCTGTAAATGTTGCAATTACTTCTACTGCATCATTTCCTGCTGCATCACTTACATTATATTTTACTATTACCTTGTTTCCTGCTTCTGCTAATTCTGCTCTTGCTGCCTCTTCATCTAACAATGGTGTTCCATCTTCTGTGTAGTATTTTATATCTAATCTATCACTTATATCAACTGCACCATCCATTGCTATTGGTTCTGGTGTTATCCAACTTGATGCATCTCCTATATTTACATCTGCATCATCTACTTGGTCTATTACTGGTACTGTTGTATCTGGTGTTACTGCTGTAAATGTTGCACTTACTTCTACTGCCTTATTTCCTGTTGCATCAGTTACGTTATATTTTACTATTACCTTGTTTCCTGCTCCTAATTCTGTTCTTGCTGCCTCTTCATCTAACAATGGTGTTCCATCTTCTGTGTAGTATTTTATATCTAATCTATTACTTATATCAACTGCACCATCCATTGCTATTGGTTTTGGTGTTGTCCAACTTGATGCATCTCCTATATTTACTGTTGCATCATCTACTGGGTCTATTACTGGTATTCTAGTATCTGGTGTTACTGCTGTAAATGTTGCACTTATTTCTGAGTGATTTCCTATTCTATCATATGCAAAATATTGTACTGTTACACTTTTTCCTGTCGCTAATTCTTCTCTTGCTGTTGTTAAATCTATTGCAGTTATTCCATCTGATTTGTATATTATCATGATTATAGTAATTCCCACTCTATTATCAGTTACTGATGGTATTGGTATACACCACTCTGAAATATCTTCTGCATCTACTGTTGCATCTGCTACTGGACTCATTACTGGTGGTTCATTATCTGTTGAAAATAGTGCACTTACTTCTGCATCATTCCCTGCATTATCAGATACAGTATATTTTACTATTACATCTCTATAATTTTCTAATTCTGTTCTTGCTATTGCTAGAGTTGTTGGAGCTAGTGGACCCCAAATATCAACAAATTTGTAGTATGTTACTACTATATCAGTACTTATATCTCCATCTTCAGAATCATATGCTGTTGTTTCTGGTGCTTCCCAAGTTGCAGCATCTTCCATATCAAATATTTTTGGATCTACTGGAACTATTACTGGGGCGTTTTCATCAACGTCAATAATATAAGTAGCAATGTTTCCTGAAATATCGCGTACTCTTAAATTGTTTTTCCCACTGCTTAAATTAATATCAGTTGTTTGGTAATTTGGTTCTACCGTTATCCATGGTTTATCATTTACTTGGTATCCTGAAACTTTTTCATTAGATTCAAAAGTATGTATTGAATTATTAACTGTGCTAGCTCCTCCATAAACTGGAGCTAAAATATCAATATCACCAGTATTAATTAGTGATCCAAATTTTTCAATAATTATTGCTCTATTTGTACCACCTGTACTTCCACTGGAAATGGTAACTTTACTATCTGTTGCTCCTGCTCCAAACGTGTTAAAGTTCGTTTTGCCAATATAAACTCCATTCACGTATATCTCTGCCTTAGGTAATATTCCTATTGCTCCTGCTGTTCCAGGAATACGAATCTCAAAGTTTAGTGGATCTCCAACTTTTACTTCTGGTAGATTTACAGTTTGCGAATCTCCTATAGCAGAAACATCAGTATCACCGTTTAGGGCTATTCGCTCTCCATTCGTAATTATTCTCATATGTTTACGTAAATTGGTAATATTTAAACCATAACGCCTATTCGCATCACTACCTGGAATCATTTCAGATTCAAATTGTAATCCAACAAATGCACCATTTTCTATCCCCTGAGAATTTCCTGCATATCCTATATTAGTCGTAACATTAGGATCTCTTAGTCCTGCATAAGTATCTATAGTAGGAAGGATAACTCGCCCTCTAACAGAACCACCATTACGGTATAAATTATTATAATCATTTTGATTCAATTGTCTAACCGTTTGCAGGATAACAGTAGAACTGTCATCTAACTGTTGGAGTACTTTTACTTGTTCTCCTTCAACAGCAAGCTTATAAATCTTATAACAAACTGCTCCCTCACCATACTCATTCTTACAATTTCCATCTGCATCAAATATATCTGGAGTTCCGCCATATTCCCAATTAGAATCATTGTCCCATGGAAGTAATCCGTTAGAAGCATAAAATATTAGGTTATTATTACCAGTTGATTTTGCCTCAATTGGGAATGCATCACTTACATCATTATCCGCATCTTTCAACACTAACTGATGTAGTAAATCATCTCCAATAGTAATAGTATATTCACCACCAATAGCGTCAATTGCTATAAAATTACCTCCGTCTAGTGAATATTCTACTACTGTCTCATTTGTTGTAAAGATATAATGCTGTGTTAATGTCCAATTTCCTCTCGTTATTGTTGGTATTCCTACTGTTGTTGATCTAAATATTGCACTTACTTCCGTTGCTCTATTTCCTGCCACATCACTGACATTATATTTTACGTTTACACTTCTTCCTGCTACTAATTCTTCTCTTGCTTCTGTTAGATTTATTGAAGTTGTTATATCATTTTTGTAGTACGTTATTACTACATCATTACTTATATCACCATCTGCATCATCAGTTGCTGTTGCTTCTGGTGCTGTCCAAATTGAAATATCTTCTACTACTACTACATTGATAGGATTAATAGTAGGAATAGTAATATCAGCATATTGTACTTGATAAGTAGCAATGTTTCCTGAAATATCACGCACTCTCAAATTATTTAGTCCACTGCCTAAATGAATATCAGTAATTTGGTAATTTGGTGTTACTGTAATCCACTCTTTATAATTTACTTGATATCCTGAAACTTCTTCATTAGATTTAAAAGTATACGTTGGGTTGTTAACTGTATTAGATCCTCCAGAAACTGGAGCTAAAACATCAATATTACCACTATTAATAAGTAAGCCAAAGTTTTCAATAAGTAATGCTCTATTTGTACCACCTGTACTTCCACTAGAAATGATAACTTTACTACCTCTTGATCCGCCTCCAAAAGTGTTAAATGATGATTGTATTTGTCCAACACAAATTCCATTTACAAATATCTTTACCTGAGGTAATTCTCCTATTGTTCCTGCTGTTCCAGGAATACGAATCTCAAAGTCTAGTGGATCTCCAACTTTTACTGGTGGTAGATATTCAGCTTGCGAAGTTTCTGTATTTAAAAAAGTAATTCCATTTAGGATTCTACTCCATTCGGTCGTAGATATTTTTACATACTCACCTGAATAAGTAATACTGAGACCATAACGCCTCTTCGCACTACTACCTGGAATCATTTCAGCATCAAATTGTAATCCTACAAATGCACCATAGTTTAACGCTTGAGAATTCCCTGCATAATGCGCAGTATTAGGATTTCCTCCTGCATAAGTATCTCCAGAAGGAACTATAACTCTCCCGCTAACAGATCCACCATTACTGTATAAATTATTATAATCATTTTGATCCAATAGTTTAAGCGTTTGCAAGATTGCAGTAGAACTGTCATCTAACTGTTGGAGTACTTTTACTTGTTCTCCATCAACATCAAGATCATAAATTTTATAACAAGCTGCTCCCTCACCGTACTCCTGCTTACAATTTCCATTTGCATCAAATATATCTGGAGTTGTTGCTCCTGCTCCGTTAAATTGCCAATTAGCATCATTGTCCCATGGAAGTAATCCTTTAGAAGCGTAAAACATTAGGTTATCATTACCAGTTGCTTTTGCCTCAATTGGATAAGCTTCACTTACATCACTATCTGCATCTTTCAACACTAACTGATGTTGTAAATTGTCTGAAATAGCAATAGTATATTCACCATCAACAGGAGGGTCAATTGCTATAAAATTACCACCATCTAGTGAATATTTTATTATTGGCTCATTTGTTGTAAAAACATACTGTTGTGCTAATGTCCAATTTCCTCTCGTTATTATAGGTATTGTTACTATACTCTTTATTGAACCTTCTTCCGGTAGTACCGATTTTATCGATTCCTCTTCTACTGCATTTACTTCTTTTTCTATAAATGTTGGTGCTGAAAATACTACTGTTATTAATGATATTATCATCAGTAAGTAGCTTACTCTTTTAAAAATAATTTTTCTTTTTTTCATTTTATTCTCCTCTTTATTTACTAATATTTATTATAGCATATTATACCATCTTTTCTCATTAACGATTTTTGCTCAATTACTATTTTTTCATTTTTATTACCAATGTTTTAAGGTCAACTTCTATTAGGATATAGCACTATTGTGATACCTAATTACTGTTGTTGATCATTATTAGTTATTGTTTGTGATGTTAGTAGCCGTTTATCTAATCATTTACTATTTTTACTTTTATAGTTAATAATCCTTTAAAAGTTTATCCTCGCGTATACGACTCACTTTTTCTATAATATTTTACTATTTCAGTGTAACTAGAAATATCTCTTTGCCTATCTTCTATTTTAATTTTATTTATTTATTCAAAATGTAAACCAAAAAGAAGGTTTCTGCATGCTATCATGTTTACCCAAATTATTTTCTTCTAAGAACACGCTTTAATTTATCCGTCACTAAATATATTATAAGTAATATTGGGTTAGGTGAATTTAATTATGAAAAATATTAAATACACACAGAGCACTAAATATTATCTTTTAAAAAAAAGAGGATATATTAAGTAACAGATGATTTTATTCATCGACCAATGTTCAATATATATTCGAAGAGCATTCGAAAAAACTTATAATGATTACAAGATAAAAAAATCAATGCTTGGAAACAGGGATTTTAAAAGATAATCAATAATAAAATTATTAAATAGATGAATTAAGTAGAAATTAAAATCTGATTTTTATTCAGAAAAGCAAATAATATCCACCAAACAATAAAAAATTATGTATGTTGTTACAATGATATAAAATTTAATTTAAAATTAAAAAATAAAAGCCCTGTTGAAGATAGTGAACTGGTACTTGTCAAGTAGACACATAATTAAATAAAACTATTGTAATGCATGAATTCGATATTCCATCGGACTCATGCATTTTAATTTTTCTTGATACCTGCGGTTATTATAATAATATATAAACTTGCTTATTTTCATTTCAAGATCTTTATAGTTTGCGAATTCCTTTCCAATATAAATTTCAGATTTTAATGTTCCGAAAAAACTTTCCATAGGTCCATTATCAATGCCTTTACCAGCTCTTGACATGCTTTGGGTAATCTCTTGTTTAACTAATTTCGCCTTGTAAGATTTACATGTATCCTGATAGCCTAGTCACTATGGATATAGGTTTAGCTAAGGGATATTTAATTAAGGCATCGTCAAACATCTTAAATACTAATTGATTATTATTCCTGTATGATAAATCATAAGTAATAATACTTTTATCGTATAGGTTCAAGATTGGACTAAAATAAAGCCTCTTTGATTCTCCATTTATCTTAAATTCAGTAACATCAGTCAACCACAAATCATTCGGTTTATCTGCAACAAAATTTCTTGAAAGAATATTTTCGGCAGTATATTCAGGCTTAATTCTTTTTCTGTTAACTTTTTTTCTTCTTATTCTAGATTTCAGTCCTAGGTGTTTCATTAATCGGTAAATATATCCCTTACTGTAGGATTTTTGAGTTTAGTCTATTAATAAATACAGCCATTTGCCTATAGCCTAATGTTTGAGCAAACAGCAAATGATATTCATTTATTAAATTGCACAATGTTTCATCTTGAATCTCTTTGTTTGGTTTTATACGGTTTTTGTATTTATAATAAGAACTTCCACTTTCAATTAAGCAAATTCACGTTTCTTTCTTTCGACTTCAAGTTCGTGTTTTAATCGGTCTATCTCACTTAATGAATCTAAATTAACAGAATAATTTTTAGGACCTCGTTTATTATCTTTAAGAGCTTCATTACCATTTGATAGACCTCTTAGTCCACGAGTAAATGGATTGATATTTAATACAATATTTACTAATAGCACTCTTATAGTCCATGTCATTTTCTAGTATAAAAGTAACAATTTCTATTCTTTCTTCGTAAGTTGTTTTTCTATTCTTACACGTATACAACTCAGATTTTGGATTATAATCTTTTAGTTCAATACCACTTTTATACTCCTTTACAATATTCTCTTTGAATGCACTAGTATAACTTTTATTAGTTTTATTTTGATTGAATACATCCTCTCCATGTTTTATAAATCGTCCGTACCACTCACGTACCATGTCCATATAAACTCCTAATGCATTACTAATACTTTGAAAATTGCCTATACCATTTTTGTAGTCCTTGCATACTTTTGTTTTAATTTCTTTGCTTATTTTTGAATTTCTTCCCATAATAAAAATACCTCCAAAATATATAATGTAATTTTTATAAATTACATGTCTACTTTGGAAGTATCATATCACTATATTCAATAGGGCTTCAATTAATATTTATTTATCTCTTCATTAACAGTATTTTAATTAATAGTTATCATTCTTTTTTTAAATTTTTATCTTCATCGTGGATAAGGTATAAATATATCCTCAATTTCTACTACTTTTCTTCTTGCTATTAATTTTTCTCCTGTCTTTATATCTGTTGAAGCAGTTGTTCCATCTGCTTTGTATAATGTTACTACTATAATAATAAGTCCCATCTATTATCAGTTGCTTTAAAAATTGCTGAAGCAGTTAAAAACGCTTGGTTAAGCGATAAATAAATAAAAAAGTGTTTAAAGTTTTGAATTTATATATGTTAACGGAGCAAAAAAAGCCTGTTAACTTTTTTTATGCTACACATTATATTTAAAGGTTTGATTTTGTGGATAGATCAAAGAATAGTAAAAATAATGCGATAAGCATTTTATCTGCAATATTCGCGACAATATTATTTAGTTTCATCGTTTTCATTATTTCACCTTTCAGTAATAAATTTTGTTAATATGATAATTATGTATATATATAATTGTCGCACTCTGAACGCATAATTTTAATGTTTTAATAAAAAATTACAATAAAAAATAACTTTTTTTGTATCTTAAATTTTTCTTCTAATATAATATTTTTTTATTCATAAAAACTATCTTCTTCAGTATTTTCATATTTTTAATATATTATTGATTTTTATAAATCAATCACTTTATTTTCTGCCCATTAGGAAGTTTAAAATATTTAAAACATAGAGCATTTTAATTCTCATGCAAAATAGACATCGTAGTAAATTAAAACCGTGGAAATAAAATTTGATTTATAATAGTTTTTATTTTTTTTCTAAAAGTCTTTATAGAATATTGTTAAAAATAAAACTTGTTTTTGATATTTCGCAATTTATAAAAAGAGAAATTGATTTTCATCAATTTCTCTTTTAATTTTAAAAGTTATTTAATACTCTTTTATTGCTGTCTTTTTTTAATAACATAGAATCCTGCTACTGTCATTGGTACTCCTGATATTATTTCTAATATTGGCAGTAAATTATTGTTACTTTTTTAGGCACATTTTTATTTATTATTTTGTAAACAATTTCAGATGCTCCTATTTTATTTTTATTAACGTTACTATTTATTACTCACTCCACTAAGCAACATTTACTTTTTCAGTATACGTGTCTCCTACCTCTAATGTAATTATTTGTTTTCATATTAATCTGCTACTAACTATCTTTTAGCCATACACTTTACACTTTTCATTGCTGATTCATTTCCTGCTACATCTTTTACTTTAATTTGGTATACTCCATTTGCTAGGAATGTTATTGTTACATTATCACTTGGTGTAGTCACTTGTGTCCATGTTGCTCCGTTATTAATACTGTACTCTCCTATTTTTTCATCTGCCTTTATAGTATACTCCAAAGTTCTACTAAAACCAGAACTTATGATTATTGGTGGTGTAGTATCGGGTGTTACTGCTGTAAATGTTGCACTTACTTCTACTGCCTTATTTCCTGCTGCATCAGTTACGTTATATTTTACTATTACCTTGTTTCCTGTTGCTCTTAATTCTATTCTTGTTGCATCTTCATCTAACAATTGTGTTCCATCTTCTTTATAATATGTTACTACTATATCATCACTTATATTTCCATCTTCAGTATCATTTGCTGTTGCTGTTGGCGTTATCCAACTTGAAGCATCTTCTGTATTTACTGTTGCATCATCTACTGGGTCTATTACTGGTAATGTAGTATCTGGTGTTACTGCTGTAAATGTTGCACTTACTTCTACTGCCTTATTTCCTGTTGCATCAGTTACGTTA
>JABENI010000021.1 GCA_013332095.1 Candidatus Bathyoplasma sp. NZ | reverse complement strand
ATAACTAACAGTGATAAACAATATTAATTGAATGCAGATTAGTAGTGTTTATTATTTGAATCAATGTCAAAATATAAAAATAGCAGAAATGACATTAAAAGGAAGTTGCTGTTATATTTTAATATTGAGGTACTGTTGATAAGTGGATGAATACGAGTGAAATGATTTTAAAATGTATTTTTGCGAAAATTAAAATTATTGTCTCTAAAAGTGCACCGACATCACTAGCGATTAAATTAGCAGAAAAATATGGAGTAACTTTAATAGGATTTGCTAGAAAAAATAAAATGAATATATATGTAAATCAGTTTAGAATAAAAAAAAGATGAATAAGACGAATTGGTATACTGTTAATATTATTGCGCATATAATAACAATGCGCATGTATGCTTAGTAAAAAATGTTGAAACAGTAGAAAGCAAATAGATAATGAAATCTATCTTATAGAATTATTATCTTGAAATGTTTAATGATATCAGATAATTTTGAATATACTCGGTGATGAGAATCTAAAGCCTATTCATAGAAGAAAAACGATTTGGGTAGAAATGGATTTACGTGCTGAAAACTTCTTACTGGTTTACATTTTGTGGAAGTGAATAAAATAAAGATAGAAGATAAGCAAGGAGATATTTTTGATAACATTAAAATAGTAAAATATTATAGAAAAATTGAGTAGTGTGTGCGAGGATAAACTTTCAAAGGGTTAATAACTATAAAACTGGAACAGTGAATGGTATAGATAAATGGATACTAATATCATGTGCAGTGATTAATAATGATGAACAATGTAATTAGATATAGACAATAATGTTATATAACCTAATAGCAGTGAGCAGAAAGTAGCAGTAACATAGAAATTAAAAAATAATAATTGAGCCAAAATGGACAATGGCAAAAAAATGGATATAAACATAATCAATTTATTTTTAAGAAGGTTACATTTTTTTCATATACATGTTATAATTGCATTAAATAAAAAATAAAGGGGGATTTTTAGTGATGGAAAGAAAAAGTATTTTTAAAAGAATAGGTTACTTATTGATGATAATAACATTAACAATAGTAACGTTTACGGCGCCAACAATTTTAAAAAAAGAGATAAATGCAGCAGTAACACCAGATACTACAGCACCAGTAATAGATCCAGTAGCAGGAGCAACAATTGATACAGATGCAGCAGCAACGTGGACAGAACCAACAGCAACAGCAAATGATAATATAGATGGAGAAATAAGTAATCTAGTAGTAGTAAAATACTTTGAAGCAGATGGAACTGAATTAGCAGATGTAGATGCAGCAAGAGCAGAATTAATAGCAGGAATAACTGTAGTAGTAAAATATAATGTAAGTGATACAGCAGGAAATGTAGCAGAAATAACTGTAATATTTACAGCAAATGATAATACAGCACCAGTAATAAATTCAAGACTATATGACGGAGTAAATACAGAAAATGCTTCAACTTGGTTCGCACTAGCAACAGCAAGGGATAATAAAGATGGAGATATAAGTAATTTAATAGTAGTAAAATATTTTGATGCAGATGGAACAATCGAATTAGGAGATTTAGATGCAGCAAGAGCAGAATTATATGAAGGAAGACGGGTAACAGTAAAATATAATGTAAGTGATGAAGCAGGAAATGCAGCAACAGAAACAACTGAAATAACTATAGTAAATGATAATACAGAACCAGTATGGGGGGACTATCAGTATGAGACAATAGTAAATAGAGAAGATATTTCAACTTGGGAAGCACCAGTTATGACAGTAAATGATAATGTAGATGGAGATATAAGTAGTAAGGTAGTAGTAACATACTTAGGTCGTAATTTCAATGTTGTAGATTTAGCAACAGCAAGAACAGAATTAGAGATTGGTATATATGTAGAGTATTTTGTAGAAGATGCAGCAAAAAATTTTATTTGGACTCTTGTTTATATTGGAACTAATCGAGAATTTGAAGATACTACAGCACCAGTAATAAACCCAGCAGCAAATGCACTAGTAAATACAGAAGATGCTTCAAGTTGGATAACGCCAACAGCAACAGCAAATGATACTGAAGATGGAGATATAAGTGATGATATAAAAGTAACATACTATAAAGCAGATGGAACAGTATTGTCAGATGAAGAGGCAGCAAGAACAGAATTAGCAGTAGTAGGAAACAAGGTAATAGTAAAATATAACGTAAGTGATGAAGCAGGAAATGCAGCAACAGAAGTAACGGCAACATTTACAGCAAATGATAATACAGCACCAGTAATAAACCCAATAGCAAATGCACTAGTAAATACAGAAGATGCTTCAACTTGGACAGCACCAATAGCAACAGCAAATGATAATATAGATGGAGATATAAGTAATTTAGTAGTAGTAAAATATTTTGATGCAGATGGAACAATCGAATTAGTAGATTTATATGCAGCAAGAGCAGAATTATATGACGGAAGAAGTGTAGCAGTAAAATATAATGTAAGTAATGAAGCAGGAAATGTAGCAGAAATAACTGTGATATTTACAGCAAATGATAATACAGAACCAGTATTGTGGGGAATAGATTATAATGATTTAATAGTAAATATAGAAGATATTTCAACTTGGACAGCACCAGTTATTAGAGCAAATGATAATGTAGATGGAGATATAAGTAGTAAGGTAGTAGTAACATACTTAGGTCATAGTGGAAATGTTGTAGATTTAGCAACAGCAAGAGCAGAATTAGAGTTTGGTATAGAAGTACTTTATATTGTAGAAGATGCAGCAAAAAATTCTACTCGCCTTTATTCTTTTATTAAACTTAATCGAGAAGTCGAAGATACTACAGCACCAGTAATAAACCCAGTAGCAAATGCACTAGTAAATACAGAAGATGCTTCAACTTGGACAGCACCAATAGCAACAGCAAATGATAATAAAGATGGAGATATAAGTAATCTAGTAGAAGTAACATACTACAAAGCAGATGGAACAACTTCAATAGATTTGACAGTGGCAAGAGCAGAATTAACATTAGGAAATGATGTAGTAGTAAAATATAATGTAAGTAATGAAGCAGGAAATAGAGCAACAGAAGTAAGTGCAACATTTACAGCATTTGATATTACAGCACCAGTAATAGACCCAGTAGCAGATGGAACAGTAAATACAGAAGATGCTTTAACATGGACAGCACCAATAGCAACAGCCTATGATAATAAAGATGGAAATATAAGTAATGATATAGAAGTAAAATACTTTGATGCAGATGGAACTGAATTAGCAGATGTAGATGCAGCAAGAGCAGAATTAATAGCAGGAATAACTGTAGTAATAAAATATAATGTAAGTGATACAGCAGGAAATGCAGCAACAGAAGTAAGTGCAACATTTACAGCATTTGATATTACAGCACCAGTAATAGAGCCATTATATGATGCAACAGTAGAAACAGGAGATGCTGCAACTTGGACAGAACCAACAGCAACAGCAAATGATAATAAAGATGGAATTATAAGTAATCTAGTAAAAGTAAAATACTTTAAAGCAGATGGAACTTCATTAGCAAATTTAGCAGCAGCAAGAACAGAATTAGCAGCAGGAAGAAATGTAGTAGTAAGTTATAGTATAATTGATGAAGCAGGAAATAAAGCAAAAATAACTGTAACATTTACAGCAAATGATAATACAGCTCCAATAATAGAACCAGTAGCAGATGCACCAATAAATCCAGAAGATGTTTCAACATGGATACCACCAATAGCAACAGCAAATGATAATGTAGATGGAGAAATAAGTAGTTCGGTAGAGATAAAATACTTTGATGCAGATGGAACCGAATTAGCAGATGTAGATGCAGCAAGAACAGAATTAGTAGCAGGAAAAAATGTAGTAGTAAAATATAGTGTAAGTGATGCAGTAGGAAATGCAGCAGAAGTAAGTGCAACATTTACATCAGAAGATAAAACAGCACCAACAATCACAAGTAGTTCGGTAAATTTTAATTTAAATTATACTTTAACTGCAAATGAAGACATTGTAGAGTACAGTATTGACAACGGATTAACATGGATACAATTAACTACGCCAAGTGAAAGTGTATCAATAAAATTATCAAGAAGTGGAATTTACTCTATTATAGTAAAAGATGAAGCAGGAAATGAATCATCAATGAGAACTGTATTTATATTTGTAGGGTTTGAAGTGTGGCGAATTTCTCCGCGATGGAAGTTTTAAACATAGTTACACAATAGCAAATACAGAAAGAATATATACGTTTATGTATAAAATAAAAGTTATTGTAGGAAACGTATAGCAATAAGAACGCTTAAAATAGCGATTGCTTTTAAGAGTACAGGAGATTAAAAAGAAATTTGTTTACTTTATTAGGTTTAGAGAGAACAAAAGCAATGGATTTAGTAAATGATTACATTAGCATACTGTTAACGGACAGAAAAAGTCCGTTAACTTTTTTAATGTTTATATACTATATTTAAAATATGATTTTTTAAGTAGACCAAAGAATGATGAAAATAAATTTTGGAGCAAAGAAAAAAATTAATAATTGTAATAGTATATAAATTTTGAAGAATCACAAAAAAACAATTGTTTAGGGAGAGCATAGCATATTTCATGTTATATTCTTGGATTAAAAATATTATTGAGGGTTATCTGAATCCCTTAATAATACAAGGAAATCAAGTAATTCATTTGGTTGATTACAGCATAAAAAAGTTCTCCAAGAATTGCGCTATTAGAAGATGAAAATATTAAACTAAAGTTAGAAAACAGTTTTTTTAAAAATGATAACTTTAGAGGAAAGACTAAATCAAAAAAAATAATTAAAAAATTATCCTCAGTTATTAGAGAATTCAAAAATGGGTATAATGTTAACTCATTATCTAAGGTTTTTCTTTCAAGAAGTAACGACTATGATTATCTGAAACATGGGGATAATCATTTAAATCAATACAAGCGAATCATGATAAACTATCTAAAAAATACTGCAATGAATAAAAAGTATTCTTCATATTGCTATAGAAGAATAAATTAATTCATTAAAAGAAGAAAAGGTAGGTGTTGTTTCAGATTGGCTATCTCTAAGTGTTGTCAAAAGTTAAACGTTAAATTAAAATCTAGAAAAAATTATCTGAAAAGTAATTCTTAGCAGATAAAGTTTTTCAGAAAAATTACTTCTTGGAATGTAAAGAACATTGGAAGTTGTAATATCGGATACTAGACAATAAGGAATAAAAAAAAAGATATGTTTTAACAATGTATATCAATCAGTTTAGTAGTGAATTGTATCATCTGACTTAGAAGAATTTAATTATGAAAGAGTATTTAAACAGTACACAGATTATTGAATAATATGTTAAAACAAAAGAAAAAGAAGATATATTAACTAGGACACTATTTAGCATGTCAACCAAAACTCAATATATGCCCTAAGAGCATTCGAAAAACTTTATAGAGATTATAACAAAAAAGATTAATGATAGAAGGAAGAACTGCAAGAGACAGTTTTTAATATAATTGTTAAATAAATTGATATGAAACAAATAATATCCACCAAACAATAAAAGGTTGTAGATTTAATGCAACAATAATTGATTTAGTTTAAAATAAAAAAATAAAAGTTTTATTGAATAGAGAATTCAACAAAACTTCAATTGGTATTTATTTATAGTCCCTTAATTATTGACCAATTCAGACAAGCAATAAAGAGGAGTATTTATAATTATTAATATAAATATGCATATATACATAGCAAAAATATTGAAACAGTAGAAAGCAACAGTGCAATGTTGAGATAAAGCATATTAAGATAATTAACGATACAGGAGCATCTCAACATATATTTGCCAATGAACAATTTAAAGCATATTTAGTAAACAAAAGGATAACGGGGATAGAAAGATATAATCTATCTTAACTTATTTATATTTTGAAGGAATGAAAAAAATTAAGATAGAGAATAGAGCAAAGAGATATTTATTATATCACTGAATTAATAAAATATTATAGAAAATTGAATCATATTTACAATAATAAAATTTAAATGATTTGTAACTATAAAAGTAAAAATAATAAATAATCTAGAAATATATTAGGCACATATTATTAGCATATACAAAACTAATAATGCTTAACAATAGCAATTGGATATAGGTGTGATCCAACAGCAGTTGAACCGAAAGCATCAGTAGATGGAAAAGTAATTGTAGATAGTTGATTACTTATTAAAGAAGGTAAAAAATGGATATAAGCATGTTATAATAATGTAAGAAATATATAGGAGGAAATTTTAATGAAAGAAAGAAAAAGTATATTTAAAAAAATAGGTTATTTATTGATGATACTAACATTAACAATAGTAACATTTACAACGCCTAGATTTATAGAAAAAGAGGTAGTAAATGCAACAACAACTCGTATAGAGGTTGATGACTATTCTAACGATCCCAATGGGGAGTATACAATAAAACTAGAGGATGAGATATCTCAAGTTAGTGTCAATGACGGTCCTTTTGAGAGTGTCAAAGATTTGGAATATACGGCAACATTAACAATAGAAGACGCGGATGGGACGACGCTAAATGGGTCGCAAATAAATAAAATAAAAGTAGATATGACCAATGGTGATAAATACCTTTACAATGTAGTGTGGGATACATGGGTAGGCACATTATTTATTGCAAAAATAAAAAGTAGCAATTCTAATCCAACAATAGCAGTAGATGGAGACATACTTACAGTGACAGTACAAGGTTGGGAAGCTATACAAACACCAATAGTATCAATAGGAGGACAGAGAGCAACAGTAAGGCTAGAAGCTCTAGTAGATGGAGAAAAAAGAAAATATACAACTACACACACGGTAAATGAAACGACTCAAGATGGTTCATTAAGCAAAAACCTGATAATATCATATATGGATTTAGCCGGGAACTCTAGGATAAAAATAGGCCCAGCAGATTCAAAGAATGTAGTAATAGTAACATCAACACCAGATACAACCCCCCCAACACTACCAACAGTAACAATAGAAAGTGATAATGATGACCCAACATTAGCAGAAGTAGGAGATACAATTACATTAACAATAAAAGCAAATGAGTCCATCAAAAAACCAATGGTAAAAATAGCAGGGCAATCAGCAACAGTATCAGGATATTTAGATGAATATACTGCAACTTATGAAGTGAAAGCAGGAATTGATAAGGGAATAGCAAAAATTGAAATACAATATGAAGATTTAGCAGGAAATGGGAATTATTACTTGGAAGAAATAGCAACAGCAAATAGTAGGACAGTAATAACATCAATACCACAAGATAACATAATACCGGAATTAGATACAGTAACAATAAAAAGTGATAATGATGACCTAACATTAGCAAAAATAGGAGATATAATTACGTTAACAATACTAGCTAATGAGGACATCCAAGATCTAATAGTAACAATAGCAGGACAGACAGCAATAGTAACAGGAAGTGGGATGAATTATACTGCAACTTATACAGTGGTAGCAGGAACTCTAGAAGGAGTAGCAGGAATTAGCATAAGATATAATGATTTAGCAATGAACGTTGGTGTGGAAGTAACAGGCACAACCGATGATAGTAAAATAACAATAGATAAAACAGCACTAACATTAGATACAGTAACAATTGCAAGTGATAATGATGATAATAATACAGCATTTGCAAAAGTAGGAGATACAATTACGTTAACAATAGTAGCTAAGGAGGACATCCAAGACCTAACAGTATCAATAGCAGGACAGTCAATAATACCAACAGGAAGTGGGATGAATTATACTGCAACTTATACAGTGGTAGCAGGAACTCCAGAAGGAGTAGCAGAAATTAAGATAGCATATGCTGATTTAGCAGGGAACGTTGGTACTTTAGTAACAGCAACCTTAAATTCGACTACAGTAACAGTAGATAAAATAGCATCAACATTACAAACAGTAACAATTGTAGCAAATAATAATGTATTTGATGATCCAGCATTTGCAAAAGTAGGAGATACAATTATGTTAAAAATAGTAGCTAAGGAGAACATCCAAGAACCAACAGTAACAATAGCAGGACAGTCAATAATACCAACAGGAAGTGGGATGAATTATACTGCAACTTATACAGTGGTAGCAGGAACTCCAGAAGGAGAAGTAGCATTTAGTATAACATATAAGGATTTAGCAGGGAATCCTGGTAGTGATTTAGCAGGAAACGCTGATACGGCAGTAACAGGTACAACAGATGATAGTAAAGTAACAGTAGATAAAACAGCACCAACATTACTAACAGTAACAATTACAAGTGATAATGGAATTGTTGTAGCAGAAGGGGATGAAATAACTTTATCAATGATCGCTAGTGAGGATTTACAACTCCCAACTGTAACAATAGCAGGACAACTAGTATCAGTAACAGGAAGCGGAGATACATATGAAGGTACTTATATAGTGAAAAAAAGAACTCCAGAAGGAGAAGCAAGAATTACAATATCCTATACTGATGAGGCAGGGAACAGGGGGATTCCAGTAACAGTAACAACCGATTTAAGTACAGTAACAGTAGATAAAACATTACCGAAATTAGATATAGTTACAATAGCAAGTAATAATAGTAATACAGCATTAGCAAAAGGGTTAGATGTAATTACAGTATCAATAACAGCTAGTGAGGACATCAAAACACTAACAGTAGAAGTAGCAGGAAAAATAGCAAATGTAACTGGAAGTGGAAAAATATATACCGCAACTTATACAGTAGCAGTAGGCACTCCAGAAGGAGTAGCAGGAATTAATATAACATATGTTGATTTAGCAGGGAACGCTGGTACGGTAGTAACAGCAACAACAAATTCAAGTGTAGTAACAGTAGATAAAACAAAACCGACATTAAATACAGTGACAATTAGAAGTAATAATAATAATACAGCATTAGCAAAAGTAGGAGATGAAATTTCCGTGACAATAATTGCTAATGAAAACATCCAAACACCAACAGTAACAATAGCAGGACAAGCAGCGACAATTTCAGGAAGTGGAGATACATATACTGCAACTTATCTGGTAGATGAGAATACTCCAGAAGGATCAGCAGGAATTAACATAATATATACTGATGAGGCAGGAAACGCTGGTACGGCAGTAACAGCAACAACAGATTCAAATACAGTGAGAATTCATACCAGCGCACAATCACTACCATATGTTGGTATAGCAAGTAATAATAGATATAATACAGAATTAGCAAAAGTAGGAGATATAGTTACGTTAACCATAAGAACGAATGAGTACACACCACCAACAGTAACAATAGCAGGAGAAACAACAATAGTAAGAAATATATATGGACAAATGTATGCAGCAACTTATAGAGTAGTAGAAGGAACTTCAGAAGGAGCGGTAGTATTCAACATAACATACACTGATGAGGTGGGGAACGCTGGTACAGTAACAGCAACAACCGATTTAAGTACAGTAACAGTAGATAAAACACCACCAACATCACCAACAGTAACAATAAAAAGTGATAATGCTAATCCAATAGTAGCAATCGAAGGAAATATAATAACTGTAACAATAACAGCTAGGGAGAACATCCAAATAGCAACAGTAACAATAGCAGGAGAAGAAGCGATAATTTCAGGAAGTGGAGATACATATATTGCAACTTATACAGTAGTAGCAGGAACTCCAAAAGGAGAAGTAGAAATTAACATAACATATGCTGATGAGGCAGGGAACTCTGGTGCTGTAGTAACCGCAACAACAGATTCAAGTACAGTAACAGTAGATTTAGAAGGACCAAGATTAGAAGAAGTAACAATAGAAAGTGATAATCCATTTAATACAGCATTAGCCAAAGTAGGAGACACAATTACCGTGTCAATAACGGCTAATGAAAGTATCCAAACACCAATAGTGACAATAGCAGGACAACCAGCAACAGTAACAGGAAGTGAAGATAAATATACTGCAAAATACACAGTAGTAGAAGGAACTCCAGAAGGAGAAGCAGGAATTAACATAACATATACTGATGAGGCGGGACATGCTGGTACATTAGTAACAGCAACAACAAATTCAAGTAAGGTGATAGTAGATATAACAGAATCAATATTACCAACACTACCAAGAGTAACAATAGAAAGTAATAATCAATCTAATAAAGAATTTGCCAAAGTAGGAGATACAATTACAGTATCAATAATGGCTAGTAGGAATATACAAACACCAATAGTAATAATAGCGGGAACACCAGCAACAGTAACAGGAAGTGGATATACGTATGTAGCTACTTATACAGTAGAAGAGGAAACTACAGAAGGAGTAGCAGGAATTAACATAACATATGTTGATGAGGCAGGGAACACAGGTATTCCAGTAACAGCAACAACAAATTCAAGCACAGTAACAGTAGAAAAAGCAGTACCAACATTATCAACTGTCAGAATTGTAAGCAATAATGTAAACCATACCGAATATGCAATAGTAAAAGATACAATCATGTTATCAATAACAGTTAGTAAAAAAATAGAAACACCAACAATAACAATAGCAGGACAAGTAGCAACAGTTATAGGAAGTGAGGATACATATACTGCATTTTATATGATAGAAGAAGGAACTGCAGAAGGAATAGTACCATTTAACATAACATATACTGATGGGGCAGGGAACGCAGCGACAGTAACAGCAACAACAGATTCAAGTACAGTAACAATAGTTAAAATAGTATCAATAGAACTAGCAGTAACGATAAAAAGTGACAATGAATTTAATACAGCATTAGCAAAAGTAGGAGATTTAATTACGTTAACAATAATAGCGGATCAGAAGATAGAAATACCAACAGTAACCATTGCAGGACAAACGGCAACAGTAACGGGAAGTGAATTTACATATACGGCAACTTATACAGTAGTAGAAGGAACTCCGGAAGGAGTAGCAGAAATTAGCATAACATATGTTGATGAGGAAGGAAATGCTATTACGGAAACAGCAACAACAGATTCAAGTACAGTAATAATAGATAAAAAAGTACCACAAATATCAACAATAGCGGCAGCAAGTGACCGTCCAAATGCTCCAAGCCAAGCAACAATAGGAGATACGATAACAGTATCAATAGTAGTTGATGAGGAGATACATACACCAGTGATTAAAATAGCAGGAAATATAGCAACAGTAACAGGAAGTGGAACTAACTATACTGCAATTTATATGGTAAAAGCAGGAGATCAGAAATCAGAAAATCAGCTAACAGAAGTTATTGTATTATGTGCTGATATGGCTGGAAACCAGGTCTCTATAGTAGAACATGTACAGATAAACATATTTAATACAGAATTATCAGTAAGTTTAACAACAGTGACAATAGAAAGTAATAATAATAATCAAAACCTGGCTAAACTAGGAGATACAATTACAGTATCAATGAAAGCAGATAATAATATAATGTTACAAACAGTAACAATAGCAGGACAACCAGCAACAGTAACAGGCAGTGGAGATACATATGAAGCTACTTATACAATAGTAGCAGAAACTCCAGAAGGAGAAGCAGGAATTAGCATAACATATGTTGATGTGATAATGAATATTAGTGTGAAAATAACAAGAACAACAAATTTAAGCGTAGTAACAATAGATAAAACAGCACCAGTAATAAATCCAGTAACAGGAGTAGAAGTGGATACAGAAAATGTTGCAACTTGGATTGCACCACTAGCAACAATAGATGATGCAGATGCAGATATAAGTGATGATATAGTGGTAACGTATTACAAAGCAGATGGAACAACTTTATTAACAAATTTAATAGCAATAAGAAAAGAATTAAGAGAAGGAAGAGATGTAGTAGTAAAATATAATGTAAGTGATGCAGCAGGAAATAACGCAATAGAAGTAAGTGCAACATTTAGAGTAATAAGAAGGGGAATACCTACAATAATTAGAGGAAATTGGACATTAGCACAGGAATATGTCTTTACAGCAAATGAGTCAATAGTAGAATACTCACTAGATGGAGGAGGTGGTTTTATAGCAATTGGCCTTCCTGTTGGTGATGAATATACTATTACTATAGGAGATGATTTACCGCATCAGTTAGTGTTGAAAGATACTGATGGTAATAAAAGTGATACATTGCCAATTGAGGCAAAAGCAACTGGTAGTGATAACGCTATGTTTTATGCATCTAAAGGATTACTTCCATGGGAATATGATACAGAGGCAGGAGATGGAATCGATTCTAATTGGGATTATGCAGGAACAGGGTTAGTGACTCCAGATTTATTAGATGCAAATGGAAATTGTAATAACGAGTACGGTGAGGGTGCATATTGTTATAAGATTTATGATCTTGATGTTGATGGAGAACAAGTAAAAGTGCTTCAACAGTTAGACGATAGTAATAATGTTATTTTAGAAATGATTAGAGAAGTGGATGTAGATGATTATAATAATTTACTCTCTAATGGGGGCTCTATTAGAGGTAGAGTTATACTTCCTACTGCAGATACTTATGCAGGAATAGGAGATCCTAATACTCAAAATTATGCAGGAAATTCTCAAGCGGTAGACTATGGTGCACATGTAAAACTGCAATTTGAAATGAATTCAGGAGTGGGGGAGGGACATACGCGTTTTGATAAGCGTTATATGTTCAATGTTACTTATGCAGGTGAGTATGTGAAAATACAGACGCCAAATGGGGATAAAGTTCTAAATGGTAATTGGGGTTATGATATAGGAAATACCCAATGGATAAAATTACCAATGGTAAGAGTTGGAGATCCACTAGACTTTGAACTTCGTATTCCTATACCACCAGTAAGGTTGTTATCTATGGCAGATATATATATTAATGGAATTTATATTGGAAAAACGGGCTTTTACAGTAATAATGGCGGACCAAAAGATAATAAAGTTTCCATTAGCAGTGGAAGTACAGGTGGTACAAATAGAGCAATACTGATTGAAAACTTTGGGATACAAATTAATACTGGTGCTATTGATGTTTTAGTTCCAATTTCTGGAGGAGCTGATGTAGTTGACAATCCATTATATACATTTGAATCTAATGAAGAAGTTTCAGGATACCAAATAAATGATGAAAGTTGGGTAACTGTAGAACCAACTTTCCAAATAACTGATATTTTATTAAGCGAGGGACAAAATGATTTAAGAGTACGTGATATTTCAGGAAACATTGATACTTATAATATTGTTGTTGATACTACTATACTTAGTGAATAATAGGAGTAGATAAAATAAGATAGTTATACAGTTTATTATAAGACAGTAAATGGAATAGGAATGTTGGAGATACATTCAGGGTTGATACGACATTGTTAGTATTATTGATATGCCTAGCATTTATTAGGAATTGATAATAACAAGTATATCTAGTAGTGAAAAAAAGTTTATAATTTAAAAAAGGGTGCTGATTAGCAACCCTTTTTATTTTAAAACACTACATTTTGAGAAAAGCATAATATATTTAAAACTAGAAAAACTGCTTTTTAGAATGTAAATAAACCACTTGAATTTATAAAATAATAATAAGAAATAAAAAAAAAATATGATTTAATAATCTATATCAATGGATTTAATCATGGAGAGTATTTAAACAGAAACAGAGTAATAAATAATATCTTAAAAAACAAAAAAAAAGAGGATATATTGACTAGGATACGGTTTTTCATGTTGACCAAAATTCAATATATACCCTAGAATCGTTCCGAAATGTTCATAAAAATTATAACAAAAAAAAGGTTAATGCCTAGAAGTGGAATCTCCAATAGATAATCAGTAATAGAATCGCTAAATAGATGAATTAATTGGAAATGAAAATCTGATTTTCATTCAAATAAAGCAAATAATATTCTTCAGACAATAAAAGAGTTTATATCATACTACAACAATAATTGATTTAATTTAATAAAATCCCTATTGAAATATAGAATTCAACAAGGCTTCAATTAGTATTTACTTATATTTCCTTAACTCTTGGTCAATTCAGATGAATTACAGAATATGAAGCAGCAATAAAAAATGCTGAAAGCTGTTCGAAAATAAAAATAATTGAAAAAGCAGATCAATATTGAAAAAAATTAGCTAGTAAAATAGTTCATATACGATATAGATTACACGAAAACGCTATAGAAGGAAAGCAAAGTATATTAAAAATAAGGATAATTGAAATAAAAGTGGATACAGCAAATGATTTAACAACTTCAAAGTAAATTTAAGTTAGCAACATTAAAATTAATAAATAATGAAATAATATACCTATTATAAAACACAGTAGAAAAAGTAGATGGTAATTAGAAAGTAGTAGCATTAATAAAATGAAATAGCATTTACTACAGAAGAAAGTAACTTATCTGCAAGTACTTAACATTATTTTTCCTGAAATAATTACATTAACATTTCAAATTCATACAAAAAAGTTATTGATGGATATGAGATAAACTTTTGAAATAGAGCCAATAAAAAAAATAATATATTACCAAAGGCAACAACAGATAACAGGCAGATATATTACATGAACAAATAAAATTGTTTAAAAAGAGTAGGAGAATTTGCGAATAACAGTAAATAAAAAATAGTTAAAACTAAAATAAGCAAATTCAATTGTAGTGGATAAGTTGAAATTTAAAAAATTAGTTTAAGGAGAAAAAATAATATTAGAAATCAAAGTAAATAAAAATGAAAAAAAAATAATTGATAAATAGCAGTAGGATAATAATTGGTTATAACACCAGTGTTAGGACTAGCAATGTTAACGAATAAAGAAAAGAAAAAAAATTTTTTTTTACCATAATAGGTTATAATTAAAATTGATAAACAATAAAGGGGAAGGTATAAAATGGAAGAAAGAAAAAAAGTTTTAAAAAAAACATGCTATTTATTCATAATAGTAACATTAACAATAATGGCATTCTTAGCACCAATAGTTTTAGAAAAAGAGGTAAGCGCAGCAGAGGACAGCACCGTACCAATAGTGACAATATTAAGTAATAATGCAAATAATAAAAAATTTGCTAAATTAGGAGATACAATAACTTTATCAATAACAACTATTGAGGACATCCAAAAACCTACGGTAACAATAGCAGGACAATTAGCAACAGTAATAGGAAGTGGAGGTACATATACAGCTACTTATACAGTAGGAGAGGAAACTCCAGAAGGAGTAGCAGGAATTAACATAACATATGCTGATATAGTAATAACAGCAACTACAAATTCAAGTACAGTAACAGTAGATAAAAGTGCACCAACATTATTATATGCAGGATTTAGTGAATATAAAGTAAAAGAAGGAGATGTAATACTTTTATCAATAAATGCTAGTGAGGATATCCAAATACCAACAGTAACAATAGCAGGAGAAACAGCAAGTGTTGGAGTAAACAGTGGAGATATTTATTTCGCAATTTATACAGTAGTAGCAGGGAATCCAGAAGGAGTAGTAGGAATTAACATAACGTATGCTGATGAAGCAGGGAATGCAGGTACTCCAGTAACAGCAGAAACAGACTCAAGCACAGTGAGAATAGATAGAACAGTACCGATATTATCAAGAGTAACAATTGAAAGTGATAATAATAATCAAACATTGGCAAAATTAGGAGATACAGTAACTTTAACAATAACAAGTAATGAAGATATTTCCACACCGATAGTAACAATAGCTGGACAACCAGCAAAAGTAACGGGAAGCGGAGATACATATACTGCAATATATACAGTATTAGCAGGAACTACAGAGGGAGTAGCAGGAATTAACATAAGATTTGTTGATGAAGCAGGAAACGTTGGTATACCAATAGCCGAAACAACAAATAACAGTACAGTAACAATAGCAATCCCCAATTTACTACCAACAGTAAAAATTACAAGCAATAATGAAAATAATACAGAATTTGCCACAGTAGGAGATACAATAACTTTATGGATAAATCGTAATATCCCAATACCAACAGTAACAATAGCAGGAGAAACAGCAAATGTTGGAAGAAAGATTGATTCTTATGTAGCAACTTATACAGTTGTAGCTGAAACTCCTGAAGGATTAGCAGAATTTGAAATTATATATGCTGATTATGAAGGGCGTGTAGGTATTCCCGCAACTGAAACCACAAATTCAAGCATAGTAACAATTGATAGAACAGTACCAACATTAGAAGCAGTAACAATAGAAAGTGATAACGGTGATCCAACATTAGCAAAAATAGGAGATACTATTACCTTAAGGCTTACAGCTAGTGAAGACCTAGACACACTAACAGTAACAATAGCAGGACAATCAGCAATAGTAACAGGAAGTGGGAGTTCATATACTGCAACTTATACAGTAGTTGCAGGAACTCCAGAAGCAGAAGCAGGAATTAACATAACGTATGCTGATTTTGCAGGGAACCCTGGTACGGAAGTAACAGCAACAACAGATTCAAGCACAGTTACAATTCATACCAGCACACAACCTCTACCATATGTTGCTATAGCAAGTAATAATGGATATAATACAGCATTAGCAAAAGTAGGAGATATAGTTACGTTAACAATAATGGCTAATGAGGAGATACCACCAACAGTAACAATAGCAGGAGAAACAGCAATAGTAAGAAATATATATGGACAAATATATGTTGCAACTTATAAAGTAGTAGAAGGAACTTCAGAAGGAGCAGTAGTATTCAAGATAACATATACTGATGAGGCCGGGAACACTGATACAGTAACAGCAACAACAGATTCAAGTACGGTAAAAATAGTTGAAACAGTACCAACAGGTTCAGAAGATAAAATAGCACCAGTAATACACCCAGTAGCCGATGCATCAATAAATACAGAAGCTGCTTTAACATGGACAGCACCAAGAGCAACAGCAAATGATAATGTAGATGGAGATATAAGTGACGAAATAGTAGTAACATACTTCAACGCAGACGAAACAATTGAATTAGCAGATTTAGATGCAGCAAGAACAGAATTAGCAGCAGGAAGAGATGTAGTAGTAAAATATAATGTAAATGACGCAGCAGGAAATGTAGCAATAGAAGTAAGTGCAACATTTAGAGGAAGAACAGTAACAAGACCTCTAATAACTAGAGGAAATTGGGCATTAGAGCAAAAGTATGCTTTTACAACAAATGAGCCGATAGTAGAGTACTCACTAGATGGTGGTGATTTTATAGCAACAACAACTTCTCCTGCTGGTCCTTTATATATTGTTAATATTGGAGACAATTTGCCGCATCAGTTAGTGCTTAAAGATACTGAAGGTGATTTAAGTGAAGCTTATCCAATTGAAGAAAAAGCAACTAGTAATGATAACCTAATGTTTTACGCTTCTCAAGGATTACTTCCATGGGACAGTGATTCTAATTGGCAATTTAACGGAGCAGGGGCAATAACTCCAGATATATTTGATGAAGATGGAAATTGTAAGAAAGAGTACCGTAATGGAGCAGTTTGCTATAAGATTTATAATCTTGATATTGATGGAAAACAAGTAAAAGTACTACAACAGTTAGATGACAGTTCTACTGCAATTTTACAAACGCTTAGACTATTGGATGTAGATGATTATAATAATTTATACAGATATGGTGGATTGGTTAAAGGGAGAGTTATAGTTCCTTCTGGAGATACTTATGCAGGAATAGGAGATCCTAATAATGGGAATTATGCAGGGAATGAGCAAGCGGTAGGATATGGTGCATTTGTATCATTACAATTTGAAACGCTTCCAAGTAGTGTTACGGGAAGACGTTATGCTTTTAATATTACTTATTCAGGTGAGCATGTGAAAATAGTTACGAGCGAAGGGAATGTAGTCTTAAATGGTAATGCTGGTGCTCCTATAGGAGGTTCGCAAGCTGTAGATTTACCATTAGTAAAAGCTGGAGATCCACTAGACTTT
>JABENI010000018.1 GCA_013332095.1 Candidatus Bathyoplasma sp. NZ | reverse complement strand
ATCAGTAGGTTGCGGGTTCAATTCCTGTTCTCGGCACCATTTATATATTGGTCTGCTAGCTCAGTTGGTAGAGCATCTGACTTTTAATCAGAGGGTCACAGGTTCGAGCCCTGTGCAGATCACCATTATAATTATAAATGCCTCGGTGGCGGAATTGGTAGACGCGCGGGACTTAAAATCCCGTGGGTTAATAGCCCGTGCCGGTTCGACTCCGGCTCGAGGCACCATTTTTTTTATTTATGGCGGCGTAGCTCAGTTGGCTAGAGCATTCGGTTCATACCCGGAGAGTCGGCGGTTCGAATCCGTCCGCCGCTACCATGTAAAATTGGTTGTAGTGCTTTTACAAACTTGTAAATAGACACTATGATTTTTTTATTTTAATTATGAGGCTAATATGAAAAACATAACTGTGCGAGAATTATATTACATTTTAGATGAAATTGTTTTGTTCGATGTAAGAGAAGTTGAGGAATATCAAAAAATATCGATAAAAGAATCTATTAATATTCCAGTTGAAAAAATGATAAAAAATCATCTTAAAATATTAAATCGAGTGAACAAGGTTTATTTAATTTGCCTAGGAAATAGTAGAAGTGCGAGAGTAGCGATGTTTTTAAATGATTTAGGTTACGATGTTACCTATGTTAAAGGCGGAATAACTGAATACAAAAAACACTACACTTTAGTGTATAATAAAAAAAATTGATATAAGAGTTGATAATATGGATTTGAGAGAATATAGTTTAGAAGAAAAAAATGATTTTTATAAAAAATTTAACTTGTTTAACATTGGAAGAACACATGCTAAAGTTAGAAATGTTTTCAATATCAACAACAATAAAAAACCTAATCCTAATAAATTATTAGTTTTAGAGACATATGCTTCTATCGATAAAGCGTTTCTAAATAAAATAAAATTTGATTATTTTGTTGTATGCCCAGAATTAGCTGTTACTAGTGAAGCGTGTAAAGTTGTTGAAAAACTTAGTGAATATGTAGAAGGCTATGCTGTATCTAAAAAAGTTTACCAAGGGATTGTTGATAAAACTAATAAATTTGGGATTTTAGTTGTAGCGTTTTTTCCTTTAGTAGAGTTTGCAAAAATCAAAATTAAAGAAAATATGACTGTTCTAGTTTTAGATGGTTTAGAAGTACAAGGTAATATCGGAACAATTATTAGGACATCCGATGGTGCAAATGTGGATCTAGTTGTTTTAACGAATAAAAGAATTAGAATTACACACCCTAAATTCGTAAGGAGCAGCATGGGTACTTGTTTGAGTGTACCGCTAGTTATAGCAGAGGTAGATGAAACTATTTATTGGTTAAAAAGAAATGGCTTTAAAATGTATTTAACTGATACTGATGCGATTAAAAATTATTTTGAAGTAGATTATTCGAATAGAACTTGTATAGTGGCAGGAAGCGAAAAATATGGAATAATGAAAACCTGGTATGATTACCATGAAAAAGAATTAATAAAAATACCGATGTTAGGAAAAGCAGATTCACTAAATGTTGGAGTAGCAACATCGATAATTGTTTATGAATCTATAAGAAAAAAAATCTAAAAAAGTAAAAAAATACTTGCATTTGTGTCCTAAAATGATATAATTATTATGTTGCCTGAAAAGGGAAAATGATCGAAGGACCCATAGCTCAGTTGGTTAGAGCAACCGGCTCATAACCGGTTGGTCGCAGGTTCGAGTCCTGCTGGGTCCACCATTACAAAATTAAGGAGAAATACCCAAGTTCGGCTGAAGGGACTGGTCTTGAAAACCAGCAGGGCGTTTACCCGCCGCGGGGGTTCGAATCCCTCTTTCTCCGCCATTTAAGAAATAGTCGATTTAGTACCATACTTTAACAGTATAGGAAAAAAGACGTTAATATAAAATGTAAACTTTCTAAAAAAAGAAAGTTTTTTTATTTTCTATTTTAAAATGTCAATCGATGTATTTTGTAGTTTTAGAGCATTCGCTTTTACATAATACAAGGTATACTTTGCTTAATATGTCTACGTATAAAATGTCATTACATAAAAAGAATGGAATTTTATAATAGATATTTAAAAACCTTTTACTTATTTTTATTAATAACTTTTAAAGAAATTAAAATTGTAAATGAATGGAAAGTATACATTAATTAATTGTTAATATGTTAAAATATAAATGTCGAAGTTATGATTATTTTGGTTGAAAGCAGAAATTTATTTGTTTAGTAAAAACTTCTATAAGAAAGTACGTTTTTTAATAAAAGGGTTGAATATTAATACAGATGTTGACGAAGTAAAAAAAATAATTAGAAACTTATATAATTATAGAAATAGTTTATATTATCCATAATCTAGTTAGGAGAATTAGCCAATGGTTCTCACTCAACGATTTCTGATATAGGAGGACATAAGGTAATATTATAATTGGAGCTATTATTGTTTTAGTTAAAGCATTAGGGATAAAAAAATATCAATTGTATTCATTTAGTTAACTAACGATAAGTTTGTTTGACATAGGGACTATAAAATTAAATGGGATGGACCAAAATTTGATACTAAGTGCTTAGAATATGATTTTGAAAAAGGGGACAGAAAAACTATCAAAACTCAATTTCTAGTTATGACGTCCACTTCTTAGTGTGGTCCAGCAATTTAGAGATAGGGTCATTTAGGTGTACTTTTGGCTTTCGGATATTAGTAATCTATATTTACATTTATAGCTTTTATTTCAATTCCAATTTGTTTTTAATGGATAATGTAAAACAAAATGATGATAAGTGACGTAAATATTACATCAAGACAGTAGACATGCCTCCTATTAAAATATCAGACAGTAATTATATAATTTTGAAAAAAGAAATTATGTAATTCTTTGAACTGCATTATATATCGTAAGCGACATAAAAAGGAATCATTCATCTAGAAATAGATTTGTATTTAAACATTGGGACAAATGTTTTGGAAATTTACTCAGTTAGAGATGACGTTATAGCAGAACAGTACAATAACTAATAAAGGTATAACAAAAATAAAATTAGGACAAGTTGTAAGAATAGAAAAAAATGCACTACCAAAAGATTATGATCATATAATTGGAATTATAGAAAAGATTAATGAAGCATCAAGCATAGAAAATGGTATTATTTTTTACAAAAAGTAAAGTTAGATTGGCAAATTCTAACTGCAAAATAAAATGAGATAGGCAATCTAGAACTAGGATTAGGTATTCAGTCAAGAGTATCTATAAAAGAGCAATTAATTCTAGAGAAGTTGATATATTTATTGAATATTTAGATAGATATTAACATCAGTTAATGGGTATTGATATATAATAAGAATCATACAAATACTGGTAAAAAGATAAATTCTAAATAATATAAGTAGGAATTATAATGTTAGAAAATGTAATGGGTCTCAACTTCTATTTCAATGATTATACCTATACATAAAATCAAAAAAAATCAAAGAAATGAAATTGAAGAACAAATTCTTAGATAACTTGTTAATATTTAGCAAGTATCAGAATGTTGGAAATTAATTTAGGAAACTGGATTAGTTTTTGGTGAGTTAACTGTATAATTCAATGTTAAAATGGTAGTAAAAATATAAAATTGAAGTAGTAAAAAAGTCTGTATAAATATTAACTTAAGAATAGAGTTTTAAAATTAAATATATTATTTAAAAATAAAAATTACCAATATTTTTATGAAAGGTTGAAACAGGAATTGGAATTTAAATTCAATTTTATTTGAAAGAAAAAACTAAAATCAGCACATCATATTTAAAAGAATTGCACATAAATAACAATATAACAGACACAGAATTAAAGAGAATAAATAAAATCCTAAAAAAGGTGAAGTTAAAGAAGAAAAAAATATCCACTAAACAATAAAATATTATGTACGTTATTACAACAACAATTGATTTAGTTTAAAATGAAAAAATAAAAGTTCTATTGAATATAGAATTCAAGAAGACTTCAATTAATATTTATTTATAATCTCTTAACTCTTGACCAATTCATGATTAGTTATCAATAGTTGGCAATTATTTTTAACAAAACTCTTTTTAAATTCAGAAAAAACTTCATCATTCATAATATCTCCTATTATATTTGTAGTTTCTGGATATAATAAACTAGGTACCTGTAACTTTTAATTTAATAATTCATTTGCAACTTTGCAATTAAATTTTGAATTTTTAAATAATAATTTTCCGAATTCGGCACTGAAAACATAATTCCGTAATTCATTGAATCAAATTCTTATTATATTATTATTTTAAAATAATTGACAGATTTACATAATTAAAAAGTATAAAATAATTTTAACTATAATAATAAATGTAGAAAACTATTTGGAAATTACTGTATTATAGATAGAAAAAGATAACAGACAGCGATTACTGAACTGGAATTTAATACTGTAAAAGAAGAACTAAACATAGAACATAGTAGCATTTTTATTATAAAAGAAAAAATTTATTATTATGCTGATGTGGAAATTTGGATAATGGACAAGGTGTTGAGAAAGGTGAATGAAATATGTTTTATTTAAATAAAAAAAAATATAAAAAAACGTTGCTAATGTGTTGACATATTTGTTATAGTTTGCTATCATTACGGAGCGTTAAAAGAGTTTTATAGAGAACGCGGAGTGGAGCAGTTAGGTAGCTCGTCGGGCTCATAACCCGAAGGTCGTAGGTTCAAATCCTGCCTCCGCAACCAAATTGTGGTCCAGTGGTGTAGCGGTTAACATGCTAGTCTGTCACACTGGAGATCGCGGGTTCGATTCCCGTCTGGACCGCCATTGGCTTCATAGCTCAGTTGGTAGAGCAATGGATTGAAAATCCATGTGTCGTTGGTTCGATTCCGACTGAAGCCACCAGTTAAATGTTTGTCTATGTTATAGATAATGAATTTGACACATACAAAATCTTCCAAGGAAGATTTTTTTATTTATCTATTGTTTGCTAATCAGAGAAAATTAAAACATCTATTATTTCCTGCAACATTATAATAAAATATCCATAGATTGAACTGCCATGTAAAAGGAAAAGATACAGAAGTTATAACTTTACAAACATATTATTTAAATGTAGCTACAAATGACAAGATATTTATAAATGTTGATTTTACAGGCAATAATGACGATAATAATTTATAATAATATCAGGAATAGCAGAAGCAACAGTATTCAATGCTGTTAAAAAAAGATATTTATAAAAAAAAGGTTTAAATTAAAAAAGAAGTTGATGAAAATCAATTTCTCTTTTTTTAACTGTACTAAAATTACATTAAACACAAGTCAATTTCAAAAATATATTTTTTTGTATCTCTCATGAATTGAAAAATATCTTTAATTATTATTGATTTAAATTGATGTTTGCTATTATAGAGCAGAAAATTATGAAATTAAGTATATAATTTGATTTTTTTATATAATACATGCGTATTAGCAGTTAATGAAAATATAACAGTTGAAAAATCAAGAATCAGGATGAAGAAAAAAATTAAAAAAAATATTTTAGTTTCATTGAATTTATAAATAGTAAATGAAATATCTGTGTAAACGAATACACATATATAAATACATATCATATATATAATAGATATATTGTATATATACTAACATTGAATTTTGGTAACTAGTAGAAGATAATAAGACATGTATATAAAAAAATTACGGAGGAATGAATGAACAACAATGATTTTTAGAAAATTTTATTTAAAGAGAAAGATATTTTTAAAAGAAATTTTTTTAGTATAAGAGTATTTTCTTGTTTAAAATTGATAAAATGGAATATATTTTAGAATTACATTTTAATTAAGACTTTTTACATGATTATTTATCATATTAATTTTAACATGATGAAGAATATTGTGGAGAACATTCAAAATATTGATATTTATTCAAAAAAATATTTTATCATTGTTGTTTTTAATGAAAATATTAAAATTAATATCAGAACATAACAATTAAATATATACATTATATCAACCAAATTATTAGTAAAGGTGAGATGATGAAAAAAAGAAAGTCAAATTATTTTGTGGGGAATATTGTGAGTGGAATATTTATTGCATCATTTTTAATAATAGGGATTTTTTTTCTCGTTATGCAGTTTTCTTTGGCGAAGGCTGCAGGAGAAAAAGCTATGATAACAAGAGGAAATTGGACATTAGCACGGCAATATGTTTTTACAGCAAATGAGCCAATAGCAGAATATTCATTAAATGGGGGGAGGACTTTTATAACAATTGACCCTCCTGTTGGGGATGAATATACTGTTTCTATTGGAAACGTTGCACCACATAAATTAGTGTTGAAAGATGCTGATGGGGAGGTAAGTGATGAGGTTCCAATTCGAGCAAAACAAACTGGTAACGATAACGCTATGTTTTATGCTTCTAAAGAATTACTTCCATGGGAATATGATACAGACCCAGAAGATGGAATTGATTCTAATTGGGAATATATGGGAACAGGAGCAGTAATTCCAGATGTATTAGATGCAGATGGAAATTGTATTATTGAGTACGGTGATAATGCATTTTGTTATAAAATTTATAATATTGAGGTTTATGGAGAACAAGTAAAAGTGCTAAAACAGTTAGATAATACCAGCACTGGTATTTTGGAAATGGGACGATTGTTGGATGTAAATGATTACAATAATTTATACAAATATGGGGGATCTTTTAGAGGGGAATTTATAGTGCCTGTTCAAGGAGTTGTAGAATTAAGTGCAAATGTATCATTACAATTTGAATCGCTTCCAAATAGTGGTCCTAAGCGACATTATAGTATAGGTATTTCTTATGACCTTCTAGGAGATAAGTATGTACAAATAAATGTGAATGATGACAAAATGCTTCTAAATGGTGAAATAGTTACTGCTACAGGAGGGCTCTCAGAATTTGCATACAAACCAAAAGTAACAGTTGGAGAGCCACTAGATTTTGAGATTCGTATTCCTCCATCAACAGGAGAAGTAGGAATATTACCTATGGCACAGCTGTATGTGAATGCAAGATATATGGGATCAACGTCCTTTGCAACGTTTGATGGTGACTCAGTAGGTGATAAAGTTTCAATTAGTACTGGAAGTATATATGGAAAAAATCGTGAAATATTCATTCAAAACTTTGGGATACAAATTAATACTGGTGATATTGATGTTTTAGCTCCAGTTTCTCAAGGATTTACAGTAGTTGACAATCCAATATACACTTTTTCATCGGATGAAGAAGTTTCAGGATATCAAGTAAATGATAGAGAGTGGATAACAGTAGAGCCGAATTATCAAATAACTGATATTCCTTTAAACGATGGACTAAATGATTTGCGAGTGCGTGATATTTCAGGAAATATCGCTACTTATAATATTTATGTCGATACTATAGGTCCTTCTATTACCCTTAATAGTGGAGCTATAACTACATATAATGAAAATAATGATGAGCCTACATGGATAGATTTAATCAATGTAGTTGACCAAGTAGGTGGAGCAGGAGTAGATAAAGCAGATACGGTAGTAGATAGTTCAGAAGTAGATATGAATAAGGGAGGAACTTATACAGTTTATTATAATGCAGTAGATGGAATAGGAAATGTTGGTGACACATTCAGTATCAATATAACAATTGATGAGATTAATGATGCACCTACAATTGATCGAGGAATTGATAATAAACTAGTATATTTAGGAACACCATTTTCAATCGGAGTACCAGATGATGTATTTAATGATGAGGAAGATGCAGTTGGAACATTGATATATTCAATTGTTGATGTATTAGATGGTACTCTTACTTCAATACCAGCACATGGAGTTACAGTAAATGGAACAACGAAAGCAATAGAAGGACAGTTTAATAATGAAGATATGTATACAATTGAAATAAAGGCAACGGATAGTGGCGGATTAGATTCAGCGACTCTTAGTTTTACTGTTACAACTACTGCAACTAATACAGCTATAGTACTAAATAATGAAATATCAGATCAGGTAGCAATAGAAGATATAGCCTGGAGTTATAAGTTTCCAATAGGTACATTTTTAGAGATAGATGGAGATACGATATCTTACAGTGCATATTTAGTTTTAAACAATAAAGTAACGGAATTACCGAGTTCAATTATATTTGATAAAAGGACAGGGAAATTATCAGCAACATTTACAAATCAAGATTTAATTGATTTATTTGGTGCACAAATTAAAATAGTAGCAAGTGATGGCTTAACTAGTGCAACAGATACTTTCAAATTAACAATAGAGGGTGTCAATGATGCTCCAGTAGTAGAAAATATTATACCAAGGCAAGATGCTAAAGCAGGGATTAAATATCAATATATAATTCCGGATACAATTTTTAAGGATCAAGATTTAGGAGATGTTTTAACATATACAATTACGAGAACGGGAACTGCTTCTAATTGGTTAATCTTTGATGGTGCTAAATTTAGTGGTACTCCAACCATTAGTGATTTAGCTGAAGATATACCAATTGTGATTACGCTAACAGCTACCGATAGTGGAGGGTTATTTGTTGAAGATGAATTCCCAATTTATGTTACAGATAATACAAAGCCAGAAATAATTTCAGCTGTTTTAGATAATGATGGGAACTATAATATTGTCACAAATACAGATGTTGGAAGTTATAAAATAAACAATGAAAACTGGATATATATTCCACCGACAAGTAGTTTTGCAATATCAGGCTATGACAATGGAACATACGTAGTTATTTTAAGAGATACTACACTTAATCAATTTGAGTCAATAACATTTCAAATTGTAACTGATTATGATCAAATTTTACCTGAATTAACCAGTTCGAAATTAATAAATTCAGTTATATATAATATTACGGTCAATAAAGAAATTACTGTATATGTGTCGAATGGTGGAAATTACATTGATGTGGTTCCAAATAGTAGTATAATTGACGGAGTGACATTACAATCAGGAGAAAATAGCATTGAATTAAGAGATAAATATGGAAATATTGTAGTAGAAACAGTAACTTATGATAATGTTTCGCCGGTGATAGATCCAGTAGATGGAGTAGAAATATATACAGAAGATGTTCCAGAGACAATTTGGACAGCACCAACAGCAACAGCAAATGATGATACCGACGGAGATATAAGTGATTATATAAATGTAGAATATTATAAAGCAGATGGAACAACTTTATTAGGTGGAGATAATATTCAAGAAACAGCAAGAAATGAATTAAAAGCAGGAAGAGATGTAGTAGTAAAATATAATGTAAGTGACATTGCAGGAAATGCAGCAGAAGAAATATGTGCAACATTTGTAGCAATAGATAATATTGCACCAATAATCATCAGTAATCATTGGTTTTATAAAGAAAATTACGATTTAATCGCAAATGAAAATATAATTGAATATAAAATTAATGACAATGGTTGGATAAAAACTTCTGAGCCGACTCAGATTGTACCATTGACTTTAGACCTAGGTAGCAAAAAAGATATTAAAGTATACAATATTAATGTAAAAGATGTAGAAGGTAATGTTTCAACAGAGCCATTCATATTAAAATACCGAACTGCAGAGGAACTAGATCATTCAAATCCTGAAATAGAATTAGAGGGATATGAGGGAAATGACATTATTATTAACATAGTCTTAGATGACATCTCTAGTTGGAGCCCTCCTGTATCAAAGGTGAGAGATGAGATGGATTTTGATATAGTAGTTATAGTATCATACTACAAAGCAGTTGGGGACGGGGACACTTCATTAGCAGATTTAGATGCAGCAAGAAAAGAATTAGCGGCAGGAAGAGATGTAATAGTAAAATATAACGCAAGTGATGATGCAGGAAATTCAGCAGAAGAAGTAAAAGTGACAGTTACAACAAGAGATATTACATTACCAGAAATAGAACAAGTACAAGGAGCTGTAATAAAAATAGAAGGTGTTTCAGATTGGATAGCACCAATAGCAAAAGTAACAGATAATATAGATGCAGATTTCACAGTTGAAGGACAATACCATAAAACAGATGGAACGACTATAGATTTAGATGCAGCAAGAAAAGAATTAGAAGCAGAAAGAGATGTAGTAGTAAAATATAACGCAACTGATAATGCAGGTAATGAGGCAGAAGAAGTAAAAGCAAGATTTACACGAAATGATAATACAGCGCCAGTAATAATAATAGCAGGAGTAGAAGTGAATACAGAAGATGCAGCAAGTTGGACAGCACCAAAAGCAACTGTAACAGATAATATAGATAAAGATTTCACAGTTGAAGGACAATACTATAAATCAGATGGAACAAGTATAGATTTAGAGGCAGCAAGAACAGAATTAAAATCAAGAAAAGAAGTAGTAGTAAAATATAACGCAGTTGATGCAGCAGGAAATATTGCAGATGAAGTAGAAGCAACATTTACAGCAAATGATAATACAGCACCGGTAATAGAGCCAGTAGATGGAGCCGAAGTAAGTAAGGAACAATCTGCAAGTTGGACTGCACCACAAACAACAGCAAGTGATAATGTAGATGGAATATTAACAGGAAGCATAAAAGTAACGTACTTTAAAGCAGATGGAACGACTGTATTAGCAAGTCTAACATATGCAAGACAAGAATTAGCAGTAGGAAGACGTGCACTAGTAAAATATAATGTAAGTGATGCAGCAGGTAATGTAGCAGATGAAGTAAAAGTAACATTTATACCAGATAATGAAGCACCAGTAATAGTTCCAGTAAATGGAGGATCAGTAAATATAGAAAATGCATCAAGTTGGACAGCACCAAAAGCAACAGCAACTGATGAAGGTGTAGATATAAGTGAAAGGATAGTAGTAACATACTACAAAGCAGATGGATCAAAATTGTTAGATGAAGAGACAGCAAGAACAGAATTAGCAGCAGGAAGAAGTATAGCACTAAAATATAATGTAAGTGATGAAGCAGGTAATGAGGCATATGAAGTAGAAGCAACATTTAAAGCAGATAATGAAGCCCCAGTAATACTTTCAGTAGATGGAAGATCAGTAAATATAGAAACTGCTAAAAGTTGGACAGCACCAAAAGCAATAGCAGTTGATGGTACAATTAATATAAATGAAAGGATAGTAGTAACATACTACACAGCAGATGAATCAATATTATTAAGTGATGGAGAGACGGCAGCAAGAACAGAATTAACAGAAGAAAGAAATGTAGTAGTAAAATACAATGTAAGTGATGAAGCAGGAAATGATGCAGACGAAGTAAGAACAACATTTAAAGCAGATAATAAAGCACCAGTAATAGGTACAGTAGGTATAGGTGGAGGACCAGTAAGTATATTAGCGAATCCCAATTGGACAGCTCCAATACCAACAGCAATAGATGGTCCATTTATTATAAGTGATAGATTAGTTATAAAATACTACACAGCAGATGGATCAAGAGAATTAACTGGTGAAGCGACAGAAGCAAGACAAGAATTTGCAGCAGGAAGAAGTGTATTAGTAAAATATAATTTAAGTGATGAAGCAGGGAATGCAGCAGATGAAGTAGAAGCACTATTTACACCAGATACTGATAAACCCGTAATAGGTACAGTAAATGGAGGATCAGTAAATATAGTAGCGAATCCAAATTGGAAAGCACCAAGTACAACAGCAAGTGACACTGTAGATGGAGATATAAGCGATGATATAGAAATAAAATACTACAAAGCAAATGGATGGTGGAAATTAACTGATGGAGAGACAGACGCAAGAAAAGAATTAGAAGCAGGAAGAGATGTAGTAGTAAAATATAATGTAAGAGATGCAGCAGGTAATGCAGCAGATGAAGTAGAAGCACTATTTACACAAAATACTGATAAACCAGAAATAAGTCCAGTAGATGGAGGACCAGTAAGTATAGTAGTGAATCCAAATTGGACAGCACCAACACCAATAGCAATGGATGGTGCAGTTGATATAAGTGATAGATTAGTTATAAAATACTACACAGAAGATGGAACAGAATTGTTAGATGAAGAGGCAGCAAGACAAGAATTATTAGCAGGAAGATATGTAGTAGTAAAATATAATTTCAGCGATGAAGCAGGTAATGATGCAGACGAAGTAGAAGCAAAATTTACTCCAGATAATGAAAAACCAGTAATTGGTGCAGTAGATGGGGGACCAGTAAGTATAGTAGTGAAACCAAATTGGACAGCTCCAAAACCCACAGCAATGGATGGTACAGTTGATATAAGTGAAAGAATAGTAGTAACATACTACAAAGCAGATGGATTAACATTATTAAGTGATGGAGAGACGCTAGCAAGAACAGAATTAACAGAAGAAAGAAATGTAGTAGTAAAATATAATATAAGTGATGCAGCAGGTAATGTTGCAGATGAAGTAAGTGCAATATTTAAAGCAGATAATGAAGCACCAGTAATAGTTCCAGTAGATGGCGGATCAGTAAATATAGAAAATACATCAAGTTGGACAGCACCAAAAGCAATAGCAACTGATGATGCAGTTGATATAAGTGAAAGGATAGTAGTAACATACTACAAAGCAGATGGATCAACATTATTAAGTGGTGGCGAGACAGCAGCAAGACAAGAATTAGCAGCAGGAAGAAGTGTATTAGTAAAATATAATGTAAGTGATGTAGCAGGTAATGTTGCTGATGAAGTAGAAGCAACATTTACAGCAGGAGCAGATAAAACAAAACCAGTAATAAATCCAGTAACAGGAGGAGAAGTAAATACTGAAAATGCAGATACTTGGACAGCACCAATAGCAACAGCAAATGATAATAAAGATGGAAATATAAGTGATGATATAGTAATAACTTACTACAAAGCAGATGGAACTTTATTAACAGATTTAGCTAAAGTAAGAGTAGAATTAAAAGCAGGAAGAAGTGTAGTAGTAAAATATAATGTAAGTGACACAGCAGGAAATGTAGCAACAGAAGTAACGGCAACATTTACAGCAATAGATAATACCCCACCAGTAATAGAACCAGTAGCTGGTGGAACAGTAGCTCTAGAAGATATTTCAAGTTGGGAAGCACCAGAGACAACAGCAAACGATAATCTAGATGGAAATATAAGCGATAACATAGAAATAAAATATTTCGACAAAGATGAAAATTTATTAACAGATATGACGGCAATAAGAGCGGAATTAACAGCACTAAGAGAGATAATAGTAAAATATAATGTAACTGATACAGCAGGAAATGAGGCAGAAGAAGTAAGTACAACATTTACAACAAAAGATACTGCAGCACCAACAATAGAAATAGAAGATGCAGAAATAAATACTGAAGATGCTTTAAATTGGACACCGATAGCAGTAGTAGAAGATAATATAGATACAGGATTAATAGCAATGGCAACTTATTTTAATGCAAATAAAACAATTGTATTAGCAAATCTAGTAGCAGCAAGAGAAGAATTAGCAGCAGGAAGAGATGTAGTAGTTAAATATAAAGTAAGTGATGCAGCAGGAAATGCAGCAGAAGTAAGCGCAATATTTACAGCGATAGATAATACGTTACCAGTAATAGACCCAGTAATAGGAGGAACAGTAAATACTGAAAATGCAGATACTTGGACAGCACCAATAGCAACAGCAAGTGATAATAAAGATGGAAATTTAACAGAAAAAATAGAAATAAAATATTTCAATGCAAATGAAACAAACGAATTAGCAGATTTAGCAGCAACAAGAAGAGAATTAAAAGCAGGAAACTCTATAGTAGTAAAATATAAAGTAAGTGATGAAGCAGATAATATAGCAGAAGTAAGTGCAACATTTACAGCATTAGACAATACAGAACCAATATTTGCCCCAGTACTAAACAAAATAATAAAATCTTTAGAAATAGAAACATGGATAGCACCAAGTACAACAGCAAGTGATAATGTAGATAACAATTTAACAGGAAATATAGAAGTAAAATACTATAAAGCAGATGGAATAAGTACGATAAATTTAGCAACAGCAAGAATAGAATTAAAAGCAGGAAGAAAGGTAGTAGTAAAATATACTGTAAGTGATGTAGCAGGAAATACGGCAACGGAAGTAGCGGAATTTAGAACTACTGTTGAAGGAGAACCAAAGATAATAAATAGTAAAAATGTAACATATTCATCAAGATTTAGATTAGAATCGAACATACCGATAAAACAATACACAATTGACAATGGTGTTAGTTGGAAAACAGTAACTACAGCAAATAAGAAAATAACAATAACATTTCCAATTATTGGAGAATATAGAGTTATAGTTAAAGATGAAATAGGAAATGAGTCACCTGTGAAAGTAATTAGATATTTACCAAAACCTTCAGGAGGTTCAAATAGTAAAATGCCTTCAATTAGTTTAGAAGGAGCAACTACAATTACATTAAAAGTGGGAACTGTTTATAGTGAACCAGGATATACAGCTACCGCAGCAGACGGAACTGATATTACTTCAAGTGTAGAGGTTAATAGTAACTTCAATAAAGATAAAATAGGTTCATATACAATTGTTTATAAAGTAACAAATAATGGTCAAATAAAAATAACAACAAGAGTAGTAAAAGTTATAGATACAGTAGGACCACAAATCACATTAAATGGATCGGCAATAACTTATGTAGCATTAAATGGCATATATAATGAATTAGGAGTTGAAGTATTTGATTATTCTCAAACTGAGGAGGTAGTAATTTTTGGAACTATTAACACGAATATAGAAGGAACATACACAATTATATATAAAGTAAGAGATGTTAGAGGAAACCAATCAACAGCAACAAGAACTGTTATAGTAGTGAGTAGCACTATTAAAATTATAGATATAACAATTGATTTAGGAGCACAGGAGATCAAAAAAGAAATTAGTTCACCACTATTGAGTTTAGAGGGAACTAAAGCAATGTATATAATAAGTGAACTAAAACCAACAATATATTCTAATTGGTTAACAGAAAGCGAACTAGCGGAAATAATATTTGCAAAAGAAAATTCATATTTATACATTTTATTAATGGCAGAAAACGGAGCGTATGAAATTCAACAATTAGACAAATTAAATATATGTGAAAAAATTAAAATTTGCGATAATAATAAAATTATCTATGGAGTTAATAAAAAAACTTCAACATTGGATGAGTTAGTAATTGATGAAAAAAAAGATAAATAGATATATGCTGATAACTTGATTGAAGTTTATAAAAATAATGAGAATTCAATAATTGATTTAATAATAATTTAAAAATTTCATATTGAGATGTTGTAGTATATTATGAGGTATTTGAAAATAGTGATGCAAGTGCATTGAATATTATTTCAAATACAAAAGCAACAGAATTAACAAAAGGGAAAAGTTGCAGAATAATTTTAGAGATGACAACCATTAAAATGTAGAGATACAGAGGTAGTAATTTCACAAACATATTATTTAAATGTAGATGTAAATGATACAGTATTTATAAAGACTGATACAACTAATGTTAATATTAGGAATAATATCAGGAGTACCAATGATAGTAGCAACAGGGTTCTATGTTGTTAAAAAAAGATATTTGTAAAATAATATAAAAAAAAGTTTTAAAATTAAAAGAGAATTTGATGAAAATCAATTTCTCTTTCTTAAATTGTATTGAAATAAAACTAACAAAGTTAACTTCAGAAATATCTTTTTCTGTCATCTCTCATAAATTAAAAAATATCTCTAATGTTATTGATTTAAATGGATCTTTGCTATTATGAAGCGAAAATTATAAATATTATGCATATAATTGAATTTTTTTTTATATAATGTTTTAGAATTTTATAAAAAAATTATTAAGATAAGCAGTATAAATACTTTTGAATATTTCGTTGATTAATTTTGCATTGTTTATATTTTTCTAAAAGAATTAATAAATATTGCTCAAAAATTCTTATTATTTATAAAATGTTTTGGATGAAAAGCAAAATTTTATTTTTATAGTTTAGTAGCATGAGTGCAAGTAGCAAATGAAAATATAACAATTGAAAAATCAAAAATAGAATAAGAAAAAAAATGTTTTAGTTATATTGCATTGAACATAATGTTGAATTTAAAAATAATAATGAAATATCTATGTAAACGAATACACTTATATAATATATATACATATACATATATATATTGTATATATACTAACATCAAGTTTTAGCAATTGATAATAAGTTGTGTTTTACTGAGGAATAAATTAATAACAATGATTTTTAGAAAAAGAGATAAATGCAGTAATTATCGGTTCTGAATATACTAAATATGCGGATTATAAGATAAAAATTAAATAGTGGAAAATAAAAACTAATGTCCTTCCACATATCAGCAACTGGGTGAATAAAAATGGATATTTTAAATAGATGTTTATAATTGATAAATTTTATTATATAAGATATAATTCTCTGTAATGTAAATCTACAAAAAAAAGAAGTAAATGATATAAATTTGGAAAAACAAGAGAAAACTGTAGGGAGTTATTGGAAAAAACTGAAATTATAAAATGTGACAATTGTTGGACAAGCAGCAACAGTAAGTGAAAAAAATATGATGCAACTTATAAAATAATGTTAGGAATTTTAAAAGACATAATAAAAATTAACATAAACTAATTTTAAGGAAAGATGGTTGTCAATAACAGAAATAACAGATTTAAATGCAATGACAATAAACACAATAGCACCGATATTATTAGAAGTAAAAATAGAAAAAAACAATATAAAATTAGTAAATAAATTGGCTAATAATGATAATACTGGGATTACAATATTATATTATTGAGTAATGAAGAAAAAATTTTTTTTAAAAAATAAAAAAGCACCATTTTTTTTCATAATATGGTATAATGCGGTAAATGGATTTAAAAATTAGTATGAAAAGAGGTAAATATTAATGAAAAGAAGAAAAAATATTTTTAAAATAACATGTTATCTATTGCTGATAGGAATGTTAACAATAATAACGTTCGTAGCCCCTAGATTTTTAGAAAAAGAGACAAATACAGCAATTATTAGTGGTGATTATTGGACTAACAGTACTGGTAAATATCAGATAAATGTGGATGATGGATTTATAAATGAGATTCTAGTCAATAACAGAGAAATCTCAGGAGTAACAGGATATTCTTCAATACATGATGTAATTTTAAAAGAGGGAAAAAATCTAATACAAGTGAGGGTTAATTGTACTGTTGAGGAGGAACTTGAATATTCTAAAACAGTAATATCAAGTGATATACCTGTATTGTCAAAATTAACGATGGAGAGTGATAATTTTGATAATTACACATTGGCCAAAATAGGAAATACTACAATATCAATAAAAGTTAGTGAAAATATCCAAAAACCAACATTGCTAGAAGAACTAACATTGCCAATAGAACCAGTAGAACCAATATTGCCAATAGAACCAGTAGAACCAATAGAACCAATATTGCCAATAGAACCAGTAGAACCAATAGAACCAATATTGCCAATAGAACCAGTAGAACCAATATTGCCAATAGAACCAATATTGCCAATAGAACCAATAGAACCAGCATTAGCGTTATCAACTGTAATAATAGAGAGTAATAATCAATCTAACATAGCATTTGCAAAAATAGGAGATACAATTACGGTATCAATAATAGCCAATGCGAACATAAAAACACCAACAGTAAGAATAGCTGGAGAAATTGCAACAGTAAGAGGAAGTGGAGATACATATACTGCAACTTATACAGTAGTGGAAGGAACTTCTGAAGGAATAGCAGGAATTAACATAGTATATGCTAATAAGTTAGGGGACACTGGGGTAGTAAAAAAAACAACAAATAAAAGTACAGTAATGGTAGATAAAACAGCACCACTAATAGAACTAGAAGGATATGAAGAATATGACTGGGGCTTAGTCCTTCTGGAAATAGAATTAAAAATAGAGGATGTTTCAAGTTGGACACCACCACTAGCAATAGTAATAGATAATATAGATACAGATTTAACTGCAGAAATACAATATTTTAAAGTTAGTTATTACTCAATTTTAGAAAATCTAACGGCAGCAAAAAAAGAATTAATGGAAAGAGGAACTGTAGGCGTAACATATGTTGTAAGTGATGAAGCAGGAAATGCAGCAGAAGCAACCGTAATATTTATAGCAACAGATAATACAGCACCAGTAATAGATCAAGTAGCAGGAGCAACAATGAATACAGAAGATGCAGCAGGTTGGGAAGTACCAAAAGCAATAGCAAATGATAATGTAGATGAAGAAATAAGTAGTCTAGTAGAGGTAAGCTATTTCGATGCAGATGGAACTGAATTAGCAGATTTAGAAGCAGCAAGAGCAGAATTAGCAGCAGGGAAAAATGTAGTAGTAAAATATAATGTAAATGATGCAAAAGGAAATAATGCTACAGAAGTAAGTGCAATATTTACAGCAACAGATAATACAGCACCAGTAATAGATCAAGTAGCAGGAGCAACAATGAATACAGAAGATGCAGCAGGTTGGGAAGTACCAAAAGCAATAGCAAATGATAATGTAGATGAAGAAATAAGTAGTCTAGTAGAGGT
>JABENI010000020.1 GCA_013332095.1 Candidatus Bathyoplasma sp. NZ | reverse complement strand
TTATATAACTTAAGGAATTTTAGTTTTTGATTTAATATATTGATTTTTTTATCAACTGTAGATAAAAATGATGCAATTTTGTTTTGCTCTTTTTCAGCAGGTATATATTTTTGTATTGATTCAATAGTTTTTCTTGATAAACTTGGAACTCCAGATGCTTCATTAAATTTATACCAATAAATAGTTTCAAATAAATTATATTGAAATTTAGGATTATTATTATATTTACACTCACTGTAGAATAAAGTATCAACTGACCAAAAAGGTATATCCAAATATATTGGTTTATTAATTGTTCCTTTTCTTCCAATACAAACACAAGGTTTATCAGTTAAAAAATAATTCCCATAGCCTATTATTCCACCTGTTCCATATATGGGATATATCCCTTTTTCATTCTGGATTTTTTTTTGATCTTTTCCACTTTTAATAATTAAAACATCACCTAATTTTTTCAGTTTCCAGTCGCTCTCAAATTCTTTAAATCTCAATTTTGGAACATTGTTCATGCAACTCACCAATCCTTAAGTAACGCAATTAGGGGTCGATGAACTAGGAAAAAAAATATATTAAAAAAACTTTTGGAAAATTTTAAAAGTTGTACATGCAGAAAATGGAAGAATCGGAAATTTGTTTGTTTTAAATTTTGTGATCTAAAAATGTACTAACAATAAAATATTATTTATTTTAGGCTTGACAATAAATAAAAAAGATTTTAAAATTATTTTGGTACAATCAAAATAAAAAGAAGTGTTTAGATGATACAAATAATCAGTTATAATAAATTATCTATTGAAAGCGATAAAATAGAATTTAACACAATTAATATTCCATTTTCATTAGATACTTACGAAATTAACATTATTGATTTAACAAATCCTGTTTTTTTTGAGAATAAAAATCGCAATTTTAACAAAGTAAATTCAACTTGTGATTTAGTTAATTTGAATAAAATGATAGAAGAGTCAGATAAATCAACAACAGTGATAGTTTTACCGAAAAATGTTAATTGTTATTGCGACTTTTATGGAGGTGAATATCTACTAACAAAAGAGCTTAAAAATATTATGGAATGTTTTAGGGAAATAATAAATCAACTTACCAATTTTCCTCCAAATATCGAACTTCTCTACGAGCCAAATATTACAGAAATAGTGGGGAATTTATTTCATTCAGATTTTTATTTTAAATCTGAAAAAAGTTTAACAAAATCCTGTAAGAGTTATAAAGCAACAACTATACAAAGCGATGAAAATAACAGCATTGTATTCACAACACTGGATTTTTTGCAAGATGAACAATCAATACTAACTTATCTTTCAGAAATAGGTCTGTATGGCACAAAGACAGATGAGCCAGAATGGTTTAAGAACTTAGAATATTTAAATGATGGCGAGTTAAAACAAAAAGAGAAAGAATTGAGCGACAAATTAGAGAACTCAAATAAGGCAGTTGAAGACAATAATTGTAAAATTCAAAATAATAATGATATTAAAAGCATTTTATACAGTAGCGGTGATGAACTAGTTAAAAAAGTTTTTGAAATTCTAGAAGAATTGCTTGATTTTGACAATGAATTAACTTCGTTTGAAGATATGAAAAAAGAGGATTTTAGTTTTGAAAAGAATGGTATACATTTCATTGGTGAAATAAAAGGTGTAAATGAGAATGTGCAAAATAAGCATTTAGCACAATTAGATTTACATTTTGAAAATTATTTAGATGAAAAACCTGGAATTAGTACAGAAAATTGTAGAGCTTTGTTGATAATTAATCCTCTTAGAAAAACTGAACCATTTGAAAGAGTAGAAATTAATCATGAAACAATAAAAAATGCTGAAAATAAATATAAGAGTTTAATAATAAGAACAGAAGATCTTTTGAAGTTACTTGAGTCTTTTAGGTCTAAGAAAATAAAAAGCGATGATATTTTAAAGAAATTTTCAGATGAAAAAGGACTTATAGTAGTGAATGATAGTAACAAATAAATATACATATTTTCTATATTTTTTCTAAGATATTTTGAGCACTAAACAATATATAGTAGTAAGGATTTTTTGATATAAAATATGCTTAATTCAAATAATTTTTTTAGAACTGAAAAATAGTTAAAATATGACTTTGAATTTTATGTAGAAGATAATAAGTAGTAGTGGAAAAAGAACATAAGTTCTTTTTTTATAATTTTTATAGTAGAAATCTTTACAATTTAGGTGTATTATAAAATGAGTGTTGAATGATTAATCAATTAATTTAATTGAAAGGAGAAAGGCAATGAAAAGAGTCGGATTTATAGGGTCAGGAAATATGATGCAAGCAATCGTCAAAGGAATGCTTGCTGCAGGATATGATAGTGAATTAATACGTGCAAGTGATTTAAGAGAAGATTTGTTAGTAAAACTAAAAGAGGAATTAAAAATAACTACTACTAATGATAATCGACAAGTAGCTTTGTATTCAGATATTATTTTTATTGCTGTTAAACCATTTTATTTTAAGGAAGTTTTAAAAGAAATAGAAGATATAATTAGACTTAATAGTAATAAAATTATTGTAAGTGTAGCAGCTGGAATTACAATTGCTGATATTGAAAGTATTTTGGAGAATGCTAAAATTGTTAGAACAATGCCAAATATGCCAGCTTTAGTAAAAGAGGGTATGACGGCAGTAACTTTTAATAATCAAATAACTGAAGGTGATAAAAGTGAAGTTTTGCAAATATTAAATTCATTCGGTTCGGTTGAAGAAATAACGGAAGCTGATTATCATGCGTTTATAGGGTTATGTGGTTCTGCACCAGCTTATGCATTTACTTTTATTGAAACTTTAGGGCAAGTAGGAATTAAATATGGAATTCCTAGCGAAAAAGCTTATAAAATGGTAGCACAAACTTTGTATGGTAGTAGTAAATTATTTTTAGAAAGTAATTTACATCCTAGTAAATTAAGAGATCAAGTCTGCTCTCCTAAGGGAACTACTATTGAAGCCGTTTTAGCATTAGATGGGGAATTTAAAAGCGGTTTAATAACAGCAGCAACAGCCTGTATTGAAAAATCAATACGATTAGAAGAGGATAAAAAATAAGTGAACAACTCAAAATTTAAAGCGTACCTAGCTATAATTACCGCAACATTCATTTTTGGATTAACTTTTATGTTTAGTAAAATAGTTTTAAACTACTTAAAACCAATTGAATTAATAGCTATTAGATTTTTAGTTGCCTTTATTATGTTTGAAGCATTGAGGTTAACAAAAGTAATAAAAGTTAATTACAAAAATAAGAATATCAAAGTTTTAATATATACGGCTATTTTTCAGCCAGTACTATACTTTGCTTTTGAGACATTGGGGTTAGATCTTGTTCAATCGTATGAAGCGGGATTAATGATAGCTTTAATCCCAATATTCGTGACCATTTTAAGTATATTTTTCTTAAAAGAAATACCAGGATTGCTCCAAATTATTTTTATAATAGTGAGTGTATCTGGAGTAATTTATATAAATTTGGGAACAATGAATTCTAATGGAGAAATTAATTATTTAGGATTACTATATTTATTAATTGCTGTTATAAGTGCTGCCTTATTCAATATTTTTTCTCGAAAAGCTTCAAAAGAATTTAGTTCAGTAGAAATAACTTATTTTATGAGTTTCTTAGGGATGATGGTCTTTAATATAATCGCGTTAATAAGTAGTAAAAATATAAGTTTTTACGGTACTTTATTTAATGCTAAAGTGTTTTTTCCAATGATTTACTTGAGTCTGATGGGGTCGATAATTGCTTTCTTTTTAACCAATTATAGTTTGAGTAAACTACAGGCACACGTGTCTAGCATTTTCGCAAATGTTGCTACAATAGTTTCAATATTTGCTGGAATAATAATTTTAAAAGAAGATTTTTACATCTACCACCTTGTCGGTAGTATGATGATTATTGTCGGTATTTATGGAACTGCTAAATTTAAGAAAGGAACATAATATGAAAATCGTAAAAGTATTTTTCTTATTTTTTATTTCAACAAGTATCTTATTAATTTCATTTGCTGTTGTTAGTTCAAAATTTTATCTACATCTTCATGAAAACAAATATCAGTCACATCAAAATTTAACTTTTGACTATCGCTATGCAGTTGATAATATTGTCGATTACTTAAATGATAAAACAGACTCATTAGAATTTGGCTCACAAGAAGGTGCAGATGATGTAGTGATGAGTGAGCGTGGCTTAGCACATATGATAGATGTTAAGGGACTCTACCAAAACGGTAAAATATTTTTTGCTTTGAGTATTGTGCTCAGTGCTATTTTAGGGATAAAGTTATGGGATAAAAAGGAATTGATCAGTACTTTAAAAAAAATATGGATAGCGCCAATTCTGCTAGTTGTCTTTGGGATGGTAGTGTTGATGTTTTTTGATATCTTGTTTGTGTTATTTCATCAGATATTTTTTAGTAATGATTTGTGGATTTTATCCTCGGGTGACCCTTTAATTTTAATGTTCCCTAGTCAATTTTTTATGATAACAGCTTTAGTAATTTTAACAATTACAACCGTAGCATTTTGTGGATTATATTGGTTTAGTCGAAAAACTAAAATCGAAAATTAATAAAAAAACTAGTTTCAAATAGAGACTAGTTTTTATTTATCCAGCTAATTAAATCTTCTAAAGCATTGTCTTTTTCTGCATCATTGTGAACTTCGTGTAGAGAATTTTTATATAATTTTAAAGTGATATTTTTATTATAAACTCTATATTTTTCGCTTATCTGCTTAATGTAGTTGCCGTCTTTACCAGCTAACGGATCGAGTTCTCCAGAAAAGATAAAAATAGGCATCTTAACATTATAACAATCTTTTTTTTGCATTTCAATAATAAGGTTAACTAACATCAATGAATAATCTAACGTTACAATTTGATTGCATAAAGAGTCGTTAAGATAAGAATCAACAATTTTAGAATCAGTGGAAATAAAGTGTTGATAACCATGCTTTTTAATTTTTTTGTTTAATGAAGCGTAAGCTGATTTATGTAAAAACTTTGATTCACGATTTAAAGGATAAAAAATTGACATGGTATTGATAATTAATTTTGAAATTTGCAGAAAAATTTTGTTTTGTTTAGATGTCCCACTGATAATTAGTTTATCAATAGTGTCAGGGTATTTATGGGCATAGTTTCTGGCGATAAAAGAACCCATACTATGGCCAAATAAGATTAGTGGTTTGTCCGATATTTTTTTAATAATTTTATTCAGAGTTAAACAATCACTTAAAACGTGTGAATGACTTTTTTTAGTGTTTGTAATTACATTCACCTTATTATCAATACTTTTACCATGACCTCTTAAGTCCATAATAAAAACATTTATTTTATTTTGATTTAAAAAGTTAATGAGTTCTTTATAACGTCCTCTATGTTCAAGAGAACCGTGAATTATATTAAAGTTATAATTGGCACCCTCAACTAAAAATTGATCGTAGTATATTTTGGTATCATTTTCATTTGTAAAATGTTTTTCCACCAGCATCAACTCCTTACCAAATTAATTATAACACAAAAAAAGACCTGTTTTGGTGAATTGGTCAAGAGTTAATGCACTTTTTCTGTCCGTTAACAGTATAGCAATTACTATTGTTTTACTTTAAATATTAAGAAAATATTGATCTAAAAAAAGTAATTGAAAAATATCTAAAATAGGATAATTATAAAAGGATATCGTGTAAACTAAATTATCTGATACCAATTAAATTTAGAATAGAAAATTACTGTGAAGGTCAAAATATTGCTCCACTATGCTTACAAAGAATTTATAAGTTCAAAATAGATGTTTTTTAGTATTTGCAAGTATTTTGTGGGTGAAATCAGCGATTGTATCCAACATATGCAATTGAGCTTTTAACAAACAAATTTTTAAAAAAAGTCATTTTATTTTGCAACAAAATCAATTGAATCATTACCTATAAAAATATATGAATATTTAAAAATGGTGTTTTTATTTTACAATTTAATAATTTACATCAATAAATAGCAATAATAATAATTTACAAATAAAAGTATTTATTTATTAAGTTTGCTTTATTAAAGCAAATAAACTATACTTTAAGTGTATAAAAAATACAGTTACATTAAGTTTGTTAGGAGATGACTTTATGTTAAGAAAGATTTCATTAACTAATGTCGGTTCAGTTAAAGGTGAGCAAACATTAGATTTTTCAAAAGGTAAGTATGAGTATAAAAAGAATATGTTGACTGCGAGCGGTGAATTAAATCCAATAGGAATTTTCGGTTGTAATGGTTCTGGGAAAACTATTTTACTAAATGCTTTAGATGGCATAGGAAGTTTGATGACTTCTGAAACTTCATATGTAAGAAGTATTTTACCTAATATTCCAAATGGGTGGAAGGAAAATATTATAATCAAGTTGGAATTTGTTTTAGATGGATGTAATTTTAAATATGTTTTAAAAAAAACATGGCATTGTATTATAAGTGAAGTTTTAACTGTTGATAAAGAGAAAATTTTTACGAGAAATCGTAGTAAACATATGGTTTATCAAAATAATAAAGTTATTCATGAAGTGAAAAATCAAGGAAAAAATTATTCAGCATTAAGAAGCATTGGGAAAGAAATATATAATGATAAAGGTTCGTTTTATAATATATCTACAGCATTTCAATATTTGGCATCAATAGTTTATATACCTGTTGATGGTGATATAAGAGGTAGATTAATTGAAGAAAATAAATTAAATGATATCTTAGTTAATAAATCTAGTGATGTTAAAAAAATATTGAAAGGGTACGGAAACTTTCCCGTTTATGATATTGAATTTGAGGAAGGTGCCGCTGGAATGGAGGGGGAAATACATTTTAAAAATGAGGGTGATACAGATTTTCTTCCAGAATTTTTAATGTCAAATGGTATGAAAAGTCATAGTAAATTAATTTCTACAATATTGTCAATGCCGCCAGGATGCCTTGTGGTTGTTGATGAAATAGAAAGAAATCTTCATCCCTTTGTTGCCGGAAAATTTATTGAAACATTTAATAAAAAATTTGACGTGCAATTGATTTTTTCAACACATAATAGTCATCTATTACAAGTTTTGAGACCTGATCAAATATTTTTTTCTAAATTAGAGAAGGAAAATTGCTCTTCAAAATATGAAAAATTGTCTGAATCTCATCCTAATTTACGAGAAGTCAACAATATTGAAAAAATGTACTTTGGTGGATTACTAGATGAGTAATGCACTTGTTATTGTAGAAGGCGAAGTTACAGAGATAAAAATATTGGAAAATTTTTTTAAAAAAATGGGATTAGAAGTTATAAAAGAAGAAAAATATCAAAAATTTTCGAAATTAACTTTTTCTAACGAAAAAAATACAGTATATTTGATTCCAGGTCCGAACCCACAAGTAGCAAGTGTAATTAAAGAATTTAAATCATCTGAAGATGAGTTATATAAGTATTTCGGAATAAGCGAAACAATTGCACTTAATTTTATAGTTTATGATGTAGATACGACCAAAATTGAAGATATTGATGAACTTTATGAAACTTACAATACACCAGATGTGGGTTTAATAGTGTTAAGTAATCCTTGTTTTGAAGTTATTGCAGACAAAGAATTAAAAAAAATTGAGGGTTTTCCTAAAAAATATAAAAAAGATATTTATAAACAGTGCGGGGGAATATCAGAAAAAGGTTTTGTGAATTTTGTTAATGAAAACATTATTGATTTATTAATTTTTCATATTAACCTTAACAGATATAGGTATAATTCAAATAATGTTTTAGACCATACAAAAAAAGCATATAAATCATTGAGTGATAATACATGTATTAATGAATCTTATGAATATAAAGAACTTTTTTCAGTACTTTATGTCTTGTTTGCCTACATGAGAGGGTTAGTTTCTAAATCAATTGATAATGTAGATAATATTATTAAAGAATTAAAGAAGTTAGGATGATATTTTTGCATATGTATTTGCCTAAACATTTTGATCGGTAAGTTGTAAAATTAAATGATATTTATTTAATTGTTAGATCCAGTTGAAAAGGTTTAAAATTAAAAATATTCTTACTTTTAGAACAAATATAATCTAATTTTATTACTATACTTGAAGGATGAAAATGAAAAACTATTTTATGGGAATAATTATTTTATTAGCCGTGAGATTGTCTTTTAATAATTTTTATCACATGGAAACGTAAAAGAACTTTTAGAAGAGCGTAATGTTGTGTTGATCATTCTACCATTAATAATTGGTTGAAAGATACAGCATTTTAATTAGATAAAAATTAAGAAATTTGTCAAAATACAAATGATTCTTGGAGAATGGATGAAACTTACATATAAATAATAGGCAAATGGATATTTTTATATAACGTAGTGGATTATAGAGTTTGCACTGCTGATTTTTGCTTTCAATAAAAAGAGAGAAAAGTTGCAAAGAGATTTTTTAGAAATACCTTGAAATAGCAGTATAATCAAAAACTTAGAGCAATTGCTACAGATAAATATTCTATATATTTAATCAAGTATAACCCAAAAATGACCGACATTGATTGGTCTTTTTTCGGTTTTTTTTCTTTTATTTTATGCTAAAATTATTACAATAGACATTAATCTTGCTTGCAAATCAACGAAAGATTTGTGAAAAAAGGCGCAATTTGCTATAATAGCATATAAATGTTTTATCAGCACATATAAATTGTTTCAATGGTTTATATCATAACCAAAAAGCCACTACAATAATATATTGATAGCGAAATAATTTATTACTATGTTAAAAGCATTTGGAACAATTAGAAATGTTGGATATGGCTGTATATTAGCAGTTTTTTTTGCTTATATAAGTTACGGAAAAGTTAACTAATAAGTTCACGCAAGTAAAAAACAAGGCCTAGTCGATTTGTTTTTTACTATTTTTTAAATAAATAATTTAACAATAGGAGTGGAAAGATGAAAATTGAATTATTAGAAATAACAAAGGAATTCAAAACAGAAGCAGTTTTCAATAAACTGTCGTATGTTTTTTAATGGATCATCTATTTATGGTGTAGTCGGTCCAAATGGTATTGGAAAAACAACATTATTTAAATGTATTACTGGATTAACAGCACTTAGTGATGGAAAAATCAAAATCAATGACATAGATGTTGACACTATCAACAGACAGAGTATTGTAGATAATGTTTCATATTTATTATCAAATGGATTAATTAATCATATTAGTGGTTGGGAAAATGCCAAATTATTTGGCAAACTTTATCAAATAGCAGATGATAATATCATTGATTTGTTCAAGGAGTTTGACCTTTACCGTTCAAAAGACAAGAAGGTTAGAAAATATTCATTGGGAATGAAACAGCGGTTAGCATTGATAATATCATTGATTAACAATAAAAGAAAAATTATTATGCTCGATGAGCCATATTTAGGACTCGATCCATTAGGGATTCAGGCCCTAAATGAAAAACTTCTTAAATTAAAAGAGTTAGGTTATTTAATAATCGTTTCTAATCATCAATTAAATGAATCAGAAAAAATATTTGACTATGTCCTTTTTCTGACTAAAGATGGAATAATAAGCAAAACAATTAATGAAGAAAGCAAGGGACTTTCAGTATTATTTAATGAAATATATCTTAAAAGGGGTGATAATAATGAAATCTCAAGCTAAATTATTTTTTGATTTTGAATTAAAAAAATTACTTAAACAAAAATCAACTTTTATTGTTGCTTTATTGTATTTAATTTTTCCAATTATAATGGCTATTGGGATTGCCTCTCCCAATGCAAATTTTTCAGTCACAATGGGCGATTTTGGTAGTCCTTCTAATTTTTCAAATTTAATTTTAATATTTTTCAATTCACTAGGATTTGGTTATATTGTTTTAGTTATGTTGTCTACTTCTTCACTTTCAAAAGAAATAGAAAGCAAATATATTTATTTTGTCTTATCTGCTGTACCTAGTTTAAAAAAATTAATCTTTTATAAAATTATTTGTATTAGTTTGATATATTCATGTATTGTGCTTTTATCATCTATCGTAAGTTATCTTGCTTTTTCTATTCTCTATATTGGAGATCTTTCAATGAATATTAGTGATTTAGGAATCTTATTATGGGGCATTTTAATAAACACTATCGTTACTATAATATTTACCTTGCTATTATCAATAGTAAATATTAAAACACGGGGGAATATTTTTGTTTGTATTTTATTAGCAATTGGTGTAATAATGTTTATATCTATAATATCTTTGGTAAATGGAATACAGCCCTATACTCCATCGTGGGCTATTAATTTTATAGCAGATAGAAATAATATATTGCTATTATTAATTTATTTGGGAATTTTATTTGTTATGGTAGCTATAACTACGTTATATTTGCAAAAAAAAGAAAGACGTTTTTAATATCATCATTCAAATAATTAGAAAGGACTTTGAATCAATATTATTATCGTCTAATTTATAGTTATTGATCTAACGTTTATTTCATTCATAAAATTTTTTTGATATAAAGAAAAACTTTCTCTTTAACTTCATCATAATTTTTATCAACAATTATCTTCTTAAATTGATTAAAAATATTTTTTCTTCCGAAGCAAAAATAAATAAGGAAATTAGCATCAATGTAATTAAGATAATAGCAAAATAAGGAATTAGATTATTTGGTTTAGAACCTGTTTAAAATTTTATCTAAAAACAATTACTGAACACAACCAGCACCAGAAGAACTAATAAATTTAACAACTTTGCCTCCTAGGATGGTTCCTAAATTAAGAGTTACAGATGGACTAGGAATAAGTTAATCACTAACAATTGCAATGGAAAATAGTTGCCTTTCTAAACGGGTAATTGTTTTATTTAGATAATGTTCGATTTCAGATTAGGGCATCTTAAAAAGAAAATCTAAAATTTAAAGTTTAAAAAATTATCATATATCCAATAATCATTAAGCTAATGTCAGCAAGTATATGGATTATCCAAGAATTGAGAAAGTTTTTTGAAAATGTATTAACGAAATTAAAAAATAAACCGACAATAAATAATAAAAAAACAGTCAATAAAATCAATGGAACAGTAAACCAAGTTATAAAATTTGCAATGTGATATAAAGAGAATAACATTCCTGAATATACATATGCTATTTTCTTGTGTGAATTTTCATACATGTTTAAAAATATAAATCCTCTAAAGTAAAATTCTTCTAATAAAGAATTTACAAATATTACATATAATGCTATTAAAATAAAATTAGTTTTTGTTACTCGATATTGTTCCATTGTGTCATTTATTTTGGAAACATCTATTGAATTTTTTACTAAAAAATAAATTAAAAAAATTAAAAAGAAACCTACAATGCCTAGTAGCATACCATATCTTAAATTATTTTTTTCATCTAACCTCAAGGCATCTCTTAATGCCTCTTTTTTAATATATTTAATTACTAATAAAGGAATTAAAAAAAATAAAAATATTTTGATTATAGTTATTCCTAAATAATTTGAATGAAATACTTGTTCAAGCAAAAAGAGAATTATTATAGAAATTGATGACGTCATTATTATATATCTAGTTTTCATAAAACACCTCACCTTATTATAGCAAAAAAAACGATAATAACAACAGACACTAGTCGGAATTTTCTAGATTCGCACTCATTAATATCCTTTGATTATCTAGCTTTAAGAATTAAAAATAATGTTGTTTTTTATAAATTTTTTCCTCCACAATTCCAATAATCAGGGCAAGTACTGCAAGAGTTAAAATATCTTTTTGTTTTAAATTGTGATTTCCTAAATATTCTTATTATATTTCGTTATATCATTTGATTCATCCGGTGCAAATGCACTTGCTGAGAAAACTAATGCTATTTTTTTTATTATGTACAAATATTGGTATATCTTATTCATATTTTACTTAAGACATTTCGGACAGTGGCTTTACTGAATTGGTCAAGAGTCAATGAACCATAAATAAATATTAATTGAAGTTTTATTAAATGCTATATTCAATAGGGCTTTTATTTTTTAATTTTAAACTAAATTTAGCATGTTGCAATAACATAGATAATCTTTTATTGTTTGGTGAATATTATTTTCCTTAGTTGAATTAAAATTAGATTTTAATTCCCACTAATCAATGTATTTAACGATTCTATTATTGATTATCTCTTAGAGCTTTCACTCCGAATATTAATCATATTTGTTATAATCTTTATGAGTTTTTTTGAATGTCTTGAACTACATATTGACCTTAATCAATGAGCAAAATCGTATTCAGGTTAGTATACTTCTTTTTCTTTTTAAGATATTATTAGTGCACTGTGGTAGTGTTTAAATACTCTTCATGATTAAATTAATTTAAGTCAGATTGATAAATTTGGAATAGTCTTTATTAAAAAAAGAAATGTACTAAATAATAAATAAAACTAAAATAGACAAGCTTACTTGGAACTAGTAGCTGAAATTAAAAAAATTAATATATAGAGAAAAATAATACTAAAAATTGGCGTAGATTAATCTAAAAAAGATAATATTAGAGAAACTTTGGTAGTAGCAAGTAAACTGGCTGATAATGATGATACTATACGTAGTAATATTAACTTATTGAGTAAAAAAATATTATTTTTTAAAATAATATGGTATGATATGGTAAAAAATCAAAATAAATCCTATTGAAAGAAAGATTTTTAATGAAAGGAAGAAAAATATTTTAAAAAAAGTAGGTTGTTTATTAATTATAATAACTTTAACAACAGCAACAGTCGTAACGCCTAGATTTTAAAAAAATGGTAATGCAACAATAAATATACACCATCATTATTCCAAACAGTAACAATATAAATGATAATAAAGATAATACAGCATTACAAAACAAGGAAATACTACTAAACTAAATTTTACAGTTAGTGAAAGTATAGTAACATCATCAGTAACGTTAACAGGATAAACTGTAATAATAGTTGGAAGTGGGGCTATACTATACTCCCACTTATAAAATAGCACTAGAAATTCGAAATGGAATAGCAAGAATTAATACTAAATATGTTGATGAGAGAAGAAATGTTGGAGTAGGGGAAGAAATAGTAAATAACGGAAGTGTTGAAATCTATTTTACAGCATTAGGAGTATAAGACATTGGAACCAGTTCATTTATAATATATTTTTAAAGATGAATAATTTAGAGCATATTCGATAGATAAAAAAATACCTTAGATAGAAAGATATTGAAAAACAGAAACTTTCTCAATTAATTTATATTTTGAAAGAATCAATAAAATTAAGATTAGGATAGAGCAAAGAAATATTAATGATAATATTAAAATAATAAAATATTATGGAGAAATTGAGTTGTTTGTCATAACATAAACTTTACAATAGGGAGGTGATGTCATTGATTCAGAATTAAGAAATTTGTTATAGATGTAACAAGTTTAGATAATAGAGTGGAAGTGAAAATGATTTAGAACTAGGTATTAGATGGATATTAATCTTATCGACTATAATTAATATGAGGATTAAAATAAGTGTGAATAGATTTGAGCTAACAGTAGTTAAGTCGAAACTAGCAAAAAATGAAAATGAAAAAATCATAATGAGAATATTAGTTGTGTTACTTATTAATAAAGAAGAGAAAAAAAGGATATAAAAATAATATCTTGTAATAACGTAATTAAATGCGAAGAAAAATAAAGGAGTGTAATGATGAAAGAAAGAAAAAATATTTTAAAAAAAGTAGGTTATTTATTGATGGTAGTAACGTTAACAGTGGTAGCGTTTATAACACCTAGATTTTTAGAAAAAGAGATAAATGCATTAACAGATGCAACACTACCAACAGTAACAATAGAAAGTGATAATAATAATTCAGCATTTGCAAAAGCAGGAAATGATATATCAATAAAATATAATGTAAGTGATGAAGCAGGTAATCAAGAAAAAGGAGTAAGTGTAGGATTTAGAGCAAGAATATTGGGAACACCTACAATAACAAGAGGAAATTGGATATTAGAGGATGATAATTGGAGATTTGTAGAAAAGTATGTTTTTACGACAAATGTGCCAATAGAAAAATATTCACTAGATGGAGGTAATTTTATAGCAATTGCCCCTTCTGTTAATGGTGAATATACTATTTATATTGGAGATAAATTACCACATCGATTACTGTTGAAAAGTTTTGAAGGTGATGTAGGTGATACATTTTCGATTCAAGCAAAACCTGGTAATGATAACCTAATGTTTTACGCTTCTCAAGGATTACTTCCATGGGACAATTATTCTAATTGGGAATATGGTGGAACAGGGTCAATAACTCCAAATATATTAGATGCAGATGGAAATTGTAAAAAAGAGTATGGTGAGGGAGCAGCTTGTTATAAGATTTATGAACTTGATGTTGATGGAGAACAAGTAAAAGTGCTCCAACAGTTAGATGATAGTTCTACTGCTATACTGCAAATGATTAGAAAATTGAATGAAAATGATTTTAATAAATTGTACAGTTATGGTGGAGCTGTTAGAGGGAGAGTTATAGTTCCTAATGGAGATACTTATGCAGGAATAGGAAACTCTAATACTCAGAATTATGCAGGAAATTCTCAAGCGATAGGGTATGGTGCATTTGTAGGATTACAATTTGAAGCTGGAATGATTCCAGGTAGTAATATGAATAGGCGTTATGGTTTAAATATTACTCATTCAGGTAACTTTGTTAAAATAGTTACGTCCGAAGGGAGTATGGTCTTAAATGGTAATATAGGTACTCCTGCTATCGGAATTTTGCGAACTGTAAAGGCACCAAAAGTAAGAGTTGGGGATCCATTTAACTTTGTAATTTATATTCCTAAAAATGCAGGAGCATTTGGGAAATTACCTAAAGCAGAGATATATATCAATAAAACTTTTGTTGGAAAAACTAACTTTAATACATTTGGTGGGGGATCAAAAGGCAATAAAGTGATCATTTCTAGTGGAAGTACAGGTGGTACAAATAGAGCAATACTGATTGAAAACTTTGGGTCAATAATTAATAATGGTGCTTACGATCTTTCAGTTCCAATTTTTGGAGGAGCTAGTTTAGTTAACGATTCAATATATACATTTGAATCTAATGAAAGACTTACAGGATACCAAGTGAATGATGAAAAATGGGTAACTGTAAGACCAACTTTTAAAATAGCTGATATTCATTTAAGAAATGGAGAAAACGATGTAAGAGTAAGTGATATTGCAGGAAACATTGCTACTTATACAGTTTATTATGATGTAGAAGAAAATACAGATGAACCAGGACTTGGACCCGTAAGCAACATACCTATAACAACTGTTGATTTTCCTCCAATTGATTAAAAACAAAAAAGAAAATATGCTAAGTAGTGAAAGAGAAAAATTAAAAAAAGGGTTGCTAATTAATGAATGATTAGGAATTGGCGGATAGATAAATAAATATTAATTGAAGTCTTATTGAATGCTATATTCAATAGGGCTTTCATTTTTTAATTTTAAACAAAATCAATCATTGTTGTAATGAGATAATAATCATTTATTATTTGGTAGACATTATTTGTTTTAACTAAATTAAAATCAGATTTGAATTCCGACTTAATAGAACTATTTAACTATTCTATTATTGATTATCTCTTGGAGTTTTAGCTTGGAATATTAATCTTTTTATCTTATAATTTTCATGAATTTTTTCCAATCTTCTTGAGACATATACTGAAACTTAGTCGGTGGGCTAAATTATATTCAGGTTAGTATATCTCTTTTTCTTTTGTCTTTTTAAGATATTATTAGTGCTCTGTGGTAGTGTTTAAATACTCTTCATGATTAAATTCATTTAAGTCAGATTCAGAAATTTGGAATAGTCTTTATTAAAAAAAGAAATGGCTAAAAAATAAGTAAAACTAAAATAGACAAATGTAATTGGAAGGAATATGTTGAAATCAAAAGAATTAATCTAGGGAAAAAATAACACTAGAAATTGATGTAGATTAATTTAAAAAAAATAACATTAGAGAAACGTTGGTAGTAGCAAGTAAACTGGCTGATGATGATACTATATGTAGTAATATTGACTTATTGAGTAAAAAAATATTATTTTTTAAAATAATATGGTAATAAATTAAAACAAAGCCTATTGAAAGAAAGAAAAATATTTTTAAAAAATAGGTTATTTATTAATTATAATAACTTTAACAATAGCAACGGTCGTAACACTTAGATTAAAAAAAAATGGTAATGAAACAATAAATATAACATCACCAATATTACAAGCAGTATCATTACAAGTGATAATAAAAATAATATAGCATTAGAAAAAAGGGAAACACTATTAAACTAAGTTTTACAGTTAGTGAAAATATAGTAACACTATTAGTAACATTAGCAAGATAAACTGTAATAATAATTGGAAGTGAGTCTACATATACTCCCATTTATAAAATAGCACTAAAAATTCGAAGGGGAATAGCAAGAATTAATAATAAATATGTTGATGAGAGAAGAAATGTTGGAGTAGAGGGACTAAATAGTAAATAACGGAAATATTGAGATTTATTTTATAGCATTAGGAGTATAAGATATTCAACGAAATCAGTTCACTTATAATATATTTTTAAAGATGAATAATTTAAAGCATATTTGGTAGATAAAGAAATAACTTAGATAAAAAGATATTGAAAAGCAGAAACTTTCTCAATTGATTTATATTTTGAAGGAATCAATAAAATTAAGATTAAAATAGAGCAAAGAAGTATTTATGATAATACTAAAACAATAAATATTATGGGAAAATTGAGTCGTTTGCCATAGCATAAACATTACAGGATTATTACTAGGGAGGTGATGTTATTGATTCAGAATTAAGAAATTTGATATTGATGTAACAAGTTTAAATAGTAGAGCGGAAGGGTAAATGATTTAGAACTAATTATAGATGGATATTAAACCTGTCGACTGGAACTAATGTGATGATTAAAGTAACTGTGAATAGATTTGAGTAATAGTAGTTAAGTCGAAACCAGCAGAAAATGAAGATGAAAAAATAATAATGGTAATATTAGTAGTATTACGTATTTAATAATGAAGAGAAAAAAAGATATAAAAGTAATATTCTATAATAACTAATTAAATGTAAATAAAAACAAAGGAGTATCATGATGAAGGAAAGAAAAAACATTTTTAAAAGAATAGGTTACTTATTGATGATATTAACATTAACAATAGTAGTGTTTGTAACACCTAGATTTTTAGAAAAAGAGGTAAATGCATCAACAGATATAAAACTATCAACAGTGACAATAAAAAGTGATAATAATAATTCAGCATTTGCAAAAGTAGGAGATACAATTACTGTAAATATAATAGCTAGTGAAAACATTCAAACACCAAAAGTAAAAATAGCAGGACAAGGAGCAATAGTAAAAGGAAATGGGAATATATATACTGCAACTTATCTAGTGGGAACTGAAATTATTCCTGAAGGAAAAGTAGGAATTAGTATATCATATCTTGATTTATTTGGAAACTATGGTGAGATAGTATCAGCAACAACAAATTCAAGTACAGTAACAATAGATACAAGAAGTCCGATATTATCAACAGTAATAGTAAGTGATAATATAAAAGATCCCACATTAGCAATATTAGGAGATAAAATTATAGTATCTGTAAAAGCTTTGGAAGATATCCAAACACCAACAATAAAAATAGCAGGAGAATATGTAACAGTAACAAGACGTGGAGATACATATACTGGAACATACCAGGTAACATCAGATACTCCACTGGGAAGGGTACTTATTGCCACGACATGTTACGATATGGCAGGCAATGAACGAATTAATGTACTGTGGAGTGAAGTTATAGTTGATTATGATGTATTATTTCAATTAGATGTTTTAGTTGCAAGTAACAACGATAAATCAGCATTTGCAAAAGTAGGAGATACAATTACAATATCATATACAGCTAGTGAGGACATATACCCAGAATTAATACAAATAGCAGGAAAAAAAGCAACAATAACAGGAAGTGGAAAAACATATACTGGAACATATATTGTCACATCAAGTACTAGAGAAGGAAAAGCAAGTATTGGCATATCATATGAAAATAGCGCAGGCAATTCATTTTGGGATGGGAAGGTGAGTCAACTTACAATTGATACTACTGCTCCTATCATTAAACCTATCTATGGTGCAGTACTAAATAAAGCAGATATTTCAACTTGGACAGCGCCAACAGCAGTAGCAACTGATAATATAGATGGAGATAGAGATGATTTGATAGTAGTTACATACTACAAAGCAGATGGAACAACAGAAATAGAGTTAGATGCAGCAAGGACAGAATTAACAGCAGAGAGAGACGTAGTAGTAAAATATAATCTAAGTGATATAACAGGAAATGTGGCAGAAGAGGTAAGCGCAACATTTACAATAATAGATAAAGAAGCACCAGTAATAAAAGTAGAAGGGTATGAATTAAACAACGGTGAAATTGAAATATTGATAGAAAAGGAAAATGCTTTAATTTGGACAGCACCAACAGCAACAGTAGTAGATAATATAGATACAGGATTAACAGCTGAAGTATCATACTTTACAATAATCTATGGATACAGTCAATTGATAGATTTAGCAATAGCAAGAATAGAATTAGCAGCAGGAAGAAATATAGAAATAGTATATAAAGCAAGTGATGCAGCAGGAAATGAAGCCAGTTTATTCGGATATGTTTATTCAGATAGTAAAGCACCAGTAATTGAGCCAGTAGATGGGGCAACAGTAATTACAGAAGAGGCATCAAGTTGGACCGCACCAAAAGCAATAGCAAATGATCATACAGGTGTAGATATAAGTGATAGAGTAGTGGTAACATATTTTAAAGCAGATGGAACAACTTCATTAGCAAATTTAACAGCAGCAAGAACAGAATTAGTAGAAGGAAGAAATGTTGTAGTAAAATATAATGTAAGTGATGAAGCAGGTAATCAAGCAACAGAAGTAAGCGCAACATTTAGAGCAAGAACATTAGGAACACCTACAATAACGAGAGGAAATTGGATATTAGAAGGTAGCAATTGGACATTAGCACAACAGTATGTTTTTACGACAAATGAGCCAATAGTAGAATACTCACTAGATGGAGGTAAATTTGTAGCAATTACTCCTTCTTTTAAAGGTGAATATACTATTTATATTGGAGATAATTTACCACATCGATTACTGTTGAAAAGTGTTGAAGGTGATGTAGGTGATACAT
>JABENI010000008.1 GCA_013332095.1 Candidatus Bathyoplasma sp. NZ | reverse complement strand
CTTCATTAATAATTTGCTTATTTTCAATCATTTTTATTACGTAATCAAATGCTCTCTTATGATTATAAACATCATTAATTTCTCTTTGTGTAGCAGTAATTTTAAAATTATCTGTTTTAAACAATAGCGATGTCGTTCCAGCTAAAGTTAAAGTGCTTCCTTCTATCGCATTTGTATTATAAGTTAACCTTGAAACAAAATTTTGATAATACTTTTGATCTTTCTTTAAAGTATTTAAAATTTTATTCATCTTATCCCCCTAAATTAATTTTTCTAATACTACTTCGACATATTCCCTAATATTTTTGCTTTTACTTGTTAATTCATCTTTAATTTCTTTAGATATTACTGCTGACTTAATTGTTTTCACTCCAGTTCTCTTAGTTGTTACTGGTATATTCATCATATCAATAATTGTTCCAATGTTTCTTTTAATGATTTTGATTCATTAAGTGCTATTGTAATATTTTCAGTTACTTCTATTTTTTTAGTTTTCTCTATTAATTCTCCAAAAATACTATTGTAAATATTCCTTTTTTCTAACTCTATAATTAATACTCTTCTTATATAATATTTAAAATTTAAATTATCTTTCAAATTAAAACATAATTTAGTACTTAAGTCAAAACTTAAAATTAAACATGTACAAAATTGCAATATTATGCTATAATATCCAAAAATCAATTGTATTATGGAGGTTATATAAATGAAAGAAAAAAGTAAAAATTTAAGCATAGATAAATTACTATTCGACAAGAAAAACCCAAGATTTTTAAATAAAACTATGAATCAACAAGAAATATACGACTATTTAGTTGAAAATGAAAAAGTTAAGGACTTAGCAACTCAAATTGAAAACAATGGATTTCAAACTTTAGGAGAAAGATTAATTTGCCTCCAACAATACAACACTAACAATTATATTGTATTAGAAGGAAATAGAAGATTAGCTGCTTGTAAATATTTACAAAAAAAACATTCTCCTTGCATCGATTCAATTGAATGTGATATTGTACTTAAGCGAGATGATGCAATTCCTTCAATTAGTAACAAACATATTAATGGTGTGAAAAAATGGCCTGCAATCACAAAAATTTATTATATATTTGGATTATATAAAGACGGTAAATCAATTGAGGAAATTTCACAAAGAACATCAATTGATATAGTAGGTATAAAAAAATCAATTTTAAAATATAATTTCTTTTCTGATTTTTATAAAAGTAATAATAAAAACTTACCTAAAAACTTTCATATTATAGAACAATTAGATACTGATATTATCACAGGCAGAACTTTGGATAATTTGCAAAGATTTATTTCTTTACCTTTAACTAATGACAAAACGGAAATAAAATTTTCAAAAAATGATACAAGAGAAATCTTATATATAAAAATCCTCAATATCTTAGGAAAAGCAATATGGACTGATAAATTAATTAACACTCGTAGCCTAAATAAAATAGAAGACTGGGATAACTTAATAAATAATAACAATGAATTAATCAAACTTCCCGAATTAACTAAAACAATCCAAGACTACAAGCAAATCACTGTTCAAGATGATGATATATCACCAGCAACAATAAATATTAATGAAATAAAAAAAGAGTCCAAGTCTATAAAACAAAAAACAAATAAAATAATAAATAATTATAAAAATCTTTTCTTACAATTACAATTAGATGTTAATATAAAAGGAAATCATTTAATTAATTGGGTTAACCATTTAAATGGTAACCAATTAAAGTACTATAGTAATAATAGTAAAATGTTATATTATCCTCTCATTTTAAGAACTTTTGGAGAAATAATTTTAAAAACATTTTTCAATGAAATAAATATTGAACATTATAACATACATAAACAGGAGTTTAAAGAGAAAGTCAATAATTATATAAATAAATCTAAAGATGAAACCACTCCCTATTTTACTAAAAACTGTTTCCAATCATTTTTCGAGTTAGTCTCTAATATCAAAGATATTTCTGTTAAAAATCAGTGTGATGCATTAATTAAAAACAATAATTTAAAAAATTATGATTATGACTTGATGGTTAAAGAATTAAATTCTTACGTACACGGTAGTAAATCAACTATAGATTATGATAAACTTTCAGACTACAGTGAGAGAATCACACAATTCTTGTACATTGTTAACATAGCTCTTAAATTAAATTCTTAATTTAATACTGGCCAAATAAAAATATATCAGTTATAATAAAGTAATAAAATTAGGAAATGTGGTGTTTATATGAATCATTTATCTCCTCTAAGATATCCAGGGGGCAAAAATAAAATTTATAAAGAAGTATTGAGTATAATTCAAGAAAATAATTTTCAAGACAAGAAATATGTAGAACCCTTTGCAGGTGGAGCTTCACTTGCACTTAGATTATTGTATAATAATGACGTTAAGAATATTCATATTAATGATTATGACATATCAATATACGCACTCTGGTATACTATATTAAATTTAACTGATGAACTTATCAGTTTAATTAATAATACTTCTATAACTGTAAAAGAGTGGAAAAAACAAAAAAAAATTCAAATAAACAAAGAAAATGCTTCTTTATTAGAATTAGGATTTTCTACACTATTTCTTAATAGGACTAACAGATCAGGAATATTAAATGCTGGTCCGATAGGAGGATATGAACAAAAAGGAAATTATTCGATAGACTGTAGATTTAATAAAATAAGGTTAATAAAGCAAATAAACATTATCCATTCTTTTAAAGATAAAATTACTATTTCTAATTTAGATGCAAAAATTTTAATTTCACAACTTAATAATCAAAATACCTTCCTATATTTAGATCCACCATATTATGAAAAAGGCCACATGCTTTATTTAAATTCATTTAATCATGATGATCATAAACATTTATCAGACATAATACAAACTAGTAAACATTACTACATTGCAAGTTATGATAATGTAATTCAAATTTTAAAAATGTATCAAAATAATAAAATAGTAGAATTTAATTTGTCATATAGCTTAGCAAATAAGAAAAAAAAATCAGGAAAAGAAATAATGATTTTTGGCAATAATGTGACTATTCCAAAAAAAATATTTATTTGAACGAGTTTTATTCATATTCACAACTTTTCTTTAATCAATTTAAAAACAAATTATCAAATAAAATGTAACCTATAAGATTAAACGGTCTTTTTTCTAATTGTCTATCTTATAGGTTACATTTTAATACAAGAAAATCTCCTTTTTTTCAAAAAGAAGATTATTTTCTATTATTTTCCACCGTGCTTATATCATTATTTAGAATCAAATATACTGACCTGTTGTTTTCTTTCATAGTTTCACTTAATGGCTTAAGAACAATTGATTCTACAATACTATCTCTAATGTGTTGCACACACCTCGCTTCGTGAATGCAGATAATCGTCTATATCCTGCGTAACTGATGATTAGATATATGCCTGCTAATGGTAAAGCCAATACAGCGATTTGCATAACCACATCTATTCTACTATTCACACTATTATCAATAATCTTCATTAATATATAGGAAATACCAATTTCAAATAATGAAGTAATTGATAGTAATATGACAGCAAATAAATAATTCATTTTGTTACCTTTAAGTATTAATTTTCTTACTCTTTTTATTGTTGTTTTTTTATTTTTCAAATCATCATTTTTCTCCATTATCAGCAATCATACCATCTAATAATCTAATAGTTCTATCTCCATACAAAGCAGCATCTTCTGAATGAGTAACTTGCAGAATGGTGATTTTTTTTTTCTTACTAATCTCAACAAATAACTCCATGATATCCTTTCCTGTCTTGCTATCAAGATTACCAGTTGGTTCATCAGCAAATATGATTTTCGGGTTAGTTATAATCGCTCTGGCAATCGCAACTCTTTGTTGCTCACCACCTGATAACTTACTTGGAATAGACTTTCTTTTATCTTTTAATCCTACAATTTCTAATATATCATCAAGTTCCTTTGAATAGCTGCTACTTCGTCTTCCTTGCATAACTAGTGGAAGCAAAATATTTTCCTCAACAGTTAAATTTTGAACTAAATTATAGAATTGAAATACAAACCCAATGTTAGTTCTTCTAACCTTACTCAGCTCCTTGTCCTTCATCTTAGATATGTCTTTACCATCAATCAAAATTGATCCTTCAGTTGGCTTTAGCAATCCACCAAAAATATAAAGAAGGGTACTTTTCCCACATCCTGAAGGTCCCATAATTGAAACAAATTCACCCTCTTTTAATACAACATCGGCTTTGTTTAAAACTTTTGTAGAATTTTCGCCTTCTCCAAATACTTTCACAATATTTCTTGCTTCTAATATATTTTTCATATTTATTATTTTCGCTAATGCGAATCCCTTTCGATAATTTTACTCTTCACCTTTAATCTGATTTACTATATCCATCTTCTTCAACTTGTGATTTGGAACAAAAAATGTCATCGATAAAACTACTAATACTGCTAATAATACAAATAAGATGGACATTATATTAATGTCTATACTAACACCAATATTTATTGAATATAAAATAAGTTCTAATATTTTGCTCAACCACAAACTTAGGGCACCACCTAATATGCAACTAATTATGAAAGAAAATACAATTTCAGTAAATATCATTTTTTTTACTTGAAGTTTACTCATTGCAGTTGATAACAATATCGCATATTCTTTTTGATGCTGTAAAAATCCAATCAATAAATTATTGATGATTCCCACGAAAGCAAGAATAAAAGATAAAATAAACATGATGTAAATTAGTTGCATCACACCGTCAATACTCTTTTCTTGCACACCTATGTATTCATCACCTGTTACCAGTGTCAAATCATATTGATAGGTGTCATCATATAATTTAAAGTATACCTCATCAGAAACAGTAGTTGTGTTAATAAATATCATTTTAGGTACCTTACTTACATACTTAAAGTACGTCTCTTCATTTATAATAAACAATTGTCTCGTTGAATTGAAACTACCTGCATCAATATATCCTAAAATTGTAAATTCTACTTCTTCTGTCAACATTTCTGAAGCTAGTAAAACTACATCTCCAACAAGTAAGTCGTTTTTCTTGGCAAAAATTTTATCCACAAGAATTTCGTTATTATTGAGTTCACTAAAATGATCACTTGGATCTTTAATTCCCTCAGTAGCTTCATTCATCCCAACTATTTGAAAATTGTAGTACTCTTTACTGTTAATATCAGCCTTGCCGGCCTCAAAATAAATAATTCTATAGTTCTCGATATCCGTATTTTCTTCTAAAAAATCGTATTTTTCGACATTTTCTTTCATACCGGAAATTAAATAATCTGCATTAATTGTCTCTATAGCTCCTGAGAAGAAACTTGATATTGACATAGATAGTATGTATATCAATAGCAAAATTGCTAACATAGAAGAAACAAGATTAACATTCGTTTGTGTTATTTTACTGTGAGATACATTTTTTATCCCCATCCTAATAGGACCGTTATTCATCTTACCAGTTATGACATCAACCAATACTTTTGCTATTTTGGTAACCATTAGGGCACCACCAATAATTGCACATAATAGTGCTAAAACCGCTAATATATAATTATAATTATTATTGCTAAAGTACAAAATAATAGATGTTGCAAAAAGAATAATCCCAATGCTAAATTGCTTCCACGATGATGTTGCACTAACATCAACCTTATTAAATACACTACTTATAATATCAATTTTATTTGTCTTTATAATTGATGTAATAACGATGCATACTTGTAGTACTACTGAGAATAGCAGTGCTAAAACTATATAACCAATATTAACCACATTCGCTACACCTTCATATCCAATAAATTCTTCTACTATTTTTGCATTAAGAAGCAGTGCAAGGATAATTCCCAATGCTCCACCAATCAATCCATATACTATGTTTTCTAATATCAGTACCATATTAACAATAAACTTACTTGCTCCAACGCTACGAAAAGTTCCTAATACTGGAGTTCTTGTCGCAAGTAACAACTTTGTGAACGATGAAATTACGAAAAAGTTGATTCCGATAACGCAAACTAAAATAATAGTTAATATCTGTTTCGTACTATTTATACTTTGATTAATTTCATCATAATTAACTAAGGCACTTGCTTCGTAACCCTCGTTATTAATGTTGAATTCTTCTATGTAACTGTCAACATTAATGCCTTCACTTAAATTCATTAAGATAAAATCAACACCAATAATGCTATTTTCTTCCGCTTCACTTTGGGTTACGTAGACATATAAACTCGATGAAACTTCCTGTGAAGCATAGCCAGTGTTTTCTGCAATTGCCTTAACTGTATACTCTATATCGCCATTACTAGTAGTTACTAAAATAGTATCACTTAACTCTATCCCATACCTCTCAGAAGTGTTTTTACTGATAATTATTTGTTTATTTTCATTATCGTCCCAATCCTCCCTTGAACTGCTTAGAGTGATTAAACCATCAGAAATAAGTTTTTCACGATCAGTTCCGATAAAAACAACATCGATGTTCTTATCATATTTATCTGTAACATAATTATAGTTCCCTAACGCTGTTGTTACAGATAAAGTACTCCCCTTAAATTCATCTCCAATATTTAAATCATCTAGATCAAATCTTGTTGAATCTTCATGTGCAATTTGTATATCATATTCTTGGTATACCTCCAGTAATGATTCAGTATATTTCTCTACAACATTGTCACCTATTGTCATAGTTGAATATAAAATAATTGTCGATAGCGATAATGATGCAACAATTATGAAACTTCTTAATTTATTTGCCATAATATTTCTTATAATATGTTTCCAAACAATTTGCATAATTTTCTAATATTAATGTACTTCTTGAACAGTACATTAATTTCCTCCTTCCAAAATTTATAAACCTTTTTGTTTCATCCTCAATATTTAGTTTCCTTACAGCGATTTGCATAACCACATCTATTCTACCATTCATACTATTATCAATAATCTTCATTAATATATATCCAACATCAACTTCAAATAATGAAGTAATTGATAATAATATGACAGCAAATAAATAATTCTTTTTGTTACCTTTAAGTATTAATTTTCTTACTCTTTTTATTGTTGTTTTTTTTATTTTTCAAATCATCCTATTTCTCCATTATCAGCAATCATACCATCTAATAGTCTAATAGTTCTATCTCCATACAAAGCAGCATCTTCTGAATGAGTGACTTGCAGAATGGTGATTTTTTTTTTCTTACTAATTTCAACAAATAACTCCATGATATCCTTCCCTGTCTTGCTATCAAGATTACCAGTTGGTTCATCAGCAAATATGATTTTCGGGTTAGTTATAATTGCTCTGGCAATCGCAACTCTTTGTTGCTCACCACCTGATAACTTACTTGGAATAGACTTTCTTTTATCTTTTAATCCTACAATTTCTAATATATCATCAAGTTCCTTTGAATAACTGCTACTTCGTCTTCCTTGCATAACTACTGGAAGCAAAATATTTTCCTCAACAGTTAAATTTTGAACTAAATTATAGAATTGAAATACAAACCCAATGTTAGTTCTTCTAACCTTACTCAGCTCCTTGTCCTTCATCTTAGATATGTCTTTACCATCAATCAAAATTGATCCTTCAGTTGGCTTTAGCAATCCACCAAAAATATAAAGAAGGGTACTTTTCCCACATCCTGAAGGTCCCATAATTGAAACAAATTCACCCTCTTTTAATACAACATCGGCTTTGTTTAAAACTTTTGTAGAATTTTCGCCTTCTCCAAATACTTTCACAATATTTCTTGCTTCTAATATATTTTTCATATTTATTATTTTCGCTAATGCGAATCCCTTTCGATAATTTTACTCTTCACCTTTAATCTGATTTACTATATCCATCTTCTTCAACTTGTGATTTGGAACAAAAAATGTCATCGATAAAACTACTAATACTGCTAGTAATACAAATAAGATGGACATTATATTAATGTCTCCAATAATACCAAAATTTATTGAATATAAAATAAGTTCTACTATTTTGCTCAACCACAAACTTAGGGCACCACCTAATATGCAACTAATTAAGAAAGAAAATACAATTTCAGTAAATATCATTTTTTTTACTTGGAGTTTACTCATTGCAGTTGATAACAATATCGCATATTCTTTTTGATGCTGTAAAAATCCAATCAATAAATTATTGATGATTCCCACGAAAGCAAGAACAAAAGATAAAATAAACATGATGTAAATTAGTTGTATCGCACCATCAATACTGTTTTTTGGCACAGCTAAGTATTCATCATCCGTTACCAGTGTCAAATCATATTGATAGGTGTCATCATATAATTTAAAGTATACCTCCTCAGAAACAGTAGTTGTGTTAACATATATCATTTTAGGCGCCTTACTTACATACTTAAAGTACGTCTCTTCATTTATAACAAAACATTCTCTACTTGAATAGAAACTACCTGCATCAATATATCCTAAAATTGTAAATTCTACTTCTTCTGTCAACATTTCTGAAGCTAGTAAAACTACATCTCCAACAAGTAAGTCGTTTTTCTTGGCAAAAATTTCATCCACAAGAATTTCGTTATTATCGAGTTTACTAAAATGATCACTTGGATCTTTAATTCCATTAGTGGCTTCATTCATACCAGTTATTCCAAAATTGTAGTACTCTTTACTATTAATCTCAACTTTGCCCATCTCATAATAAGCAATTCTATAGTTCTTGATATCCGTATTTTCATCTAAAAAATCATATTTTTCGACATTTTCTTTCATACCGGAAATCAAATAATCGGCATCAATTGTCTCTATAGCTCCTGAGAAGAAACTTGATATTGACATAGATAGTATGTATATCAATAGCAAAATTGCTAACATAGAAGAAACAAGATTAACATTCGTTTGTGTTATTTTACTGTGAGATACATTTTTTATCCCCATCCTAATAGGACCGTTATTCATCTTACCAGTTATGACATCAACCAATACTTTTGCTATTTTGGTAACCATTAGGGCACCACCAATAATTGCACATAATAGTGCTAAAACCGCTAATATATAATTATAATTATTATTGCTAAAGTACAAAATAATAGATGTTGCAAAAAGAATAATCCCCATGCTAAATTGCTTCCACGATGATGTTGCACTAACATCAACCTTATTAAATACACTACTTATAATATCAATTTTATTTGTCTTTATAATTGATGTAATAACGATGCATAATTGTAGTACTACTGAGAATAGCAGTGCTAAAACTATATAACCAATATTAACCGCATTCGCTACACCTTCATATCCAATAAATTCTTCTACTATTTTTGCATTAAGAAGCAGTGTAAGGATAATTCCCAATGCTCCACCAATCAATCCATATACTATGTTTTCTAATATCAGTACCATATTAACAATAAACTTACTTGCTCCAACACTACGAAACGTTCCTAATACTGGAGTTCTTGTCGCAAGTAACAACTTTGTGAACGATGAAATTACGAAAAAGTTGATTCCGATAACACAAACTAAAATAATAGTTAATACCTGTTTCGTACTATTTATACTTTGATTAATTTCATCATAATTAACTAAGGCACTTGCTTCGTAACCATCATTATTAATGTTGAATTCTTCTATGTAACTATCAATATTAATACCTTCACTTAAATTCATTAAGATAAAATCAACGCCACTAATGCTATTTTCTTCCGCTTCACTTTGGGTTACGTAGACATATAAACTCGATGAAACTTCTTGTGAAGCATAGCCAGCGTTTTCTGCAATTGCCTTAACTGTATACTTTATATCGCCATTACTAGTAGTTACTAAAATAGTATCACTTAGTTCTATCCCATACTTCTCGGAAGTGTTTTTACTGATAATGATTTGTTTCTTTTCATTATCGTCCCAATCCTCCCTTGAACTGCTTAGAGTGATTAAACCATCAGAAATAAGTTTTTCACGATCAGTTCCGATAAAAACAACATCGATGTTCTTATCATATTTATCTGTAACATAATTATAGTTTCCTAACGCTGTTGTTACAGGTAAAGTACTCCCCTTAAATTCATCTCCAATATTTAAATCATCTAGATTAAATCTTGTTGAATCTTCATGTGCAATTTGTATATCATATTCTTGGTATACCTCCAGTAATGATTCAGTATATTTCTCTACAACATTGTCGCCTATTGTCAAAGTTGAATACAAAATAATTGTCGATAGCGATAATGATAAAACAATTATGAAACTTCTTAATTTATTTGCCATAACGTTTCTTATAATATGTTTCCAAACAATTTGCATAATTTTCTAATATTAATGTACTTCTTGAACAGTACATTAATTTCCCCTTTCAAAATTTATAACCCTTTTTTGTTTCATCCTCAATATTTAGTTTCCTTTAATACTTTTGATTTTTTAATCTATTTACTTTTTTTCCAAAAACTATTCTTATGGTAATACTCGATAAATTTATCGAGATAATTATGATTGATAGGACTCCAACGAAAATCACACTTTTTTAAGAACCATTTCGTAAAATCTGTTGAGATAACTGGTTCAATAACAGGTTTATCTAACATCACATATTTCTGTTCTAGTGATAAATTGCTGGATTAAAGCCTTACTCTCATTGTACTTTGTATTTCTAAATTTTTTGATTAACCATTTATCATGAACGTGTTCAAAGTAAATAGCTATTTTTTTGAATCCTTCTAGAAATTCAATAAAAGTATTATTTTTCGTATTGCTTGATAAACAGAAAATTCCTGATTAGATACTCATCTCCAACTATCTTGTACGTTTGTCCAGCAAAGCTCTGAAACCACAAAATACGAGTGAGCGCTATTTTAAAATAGAAAACAAAAAAACTTTTTTTTAGAAAGTTTTTTTTATATTAACGTCTTTTTTCCTATACTTTTAAAGGATAGTACTATGCCGACTGTATTTTAAATGGTGGGATAGTAACGAATAAGTAAAAACTTCCTAAAACACTTAAATATTCAATTGTATCTCAATTATAAACTAAAAAACAAAAAAAATCAATAAAAAATGGACAGTTTTTACAAAAACTGACCTTTCATAAAAGATGATATTTGGTGGAGATGGGGGGAGTCGAACCCCCGTCCAAAACCAGCATCATACTGCTTTCTACATGTTTAGTCTATTCTTAAATTTCACTATTAACTGAATATAGACCTTCCATTAATAGCTAGTTCTATTAATTTCAACTATTAACGTTAGAACTGCACCTTAATAATCTATCCTACTTACTGAACGCTCGAATTAATCAGGTAGGAACCGACTAATGAGCGTGCATGCGTTATTTTTACGCGAATGCTAATTGTTGTTTGTTTCCGGTTATTTCAACCTCGAAACGTTTTTACTAGCGTAACCTAGACATGCTTACAATACTAAACTACCTCTGTCGAATCCGTAACATCCCCATTACTCTTCATTATACTATATTAAGCGTTGCCATACAACTGCTAATATTTGTATTTCAATATCTTTTTCATTTCCCTATTAGCTTGTTTTGTTTTTAAAGTTTCTCTTTTATCTCTAATATTTTTCCCTTTTGCCACTCCTAGAGAAAGTTTGGCAAAGCCATCTCTAAAATATATTTTTAAAGGAACTAAAGTTATTCCCTGCAATTTAATTTTTTGTTCTAATTTTAAAACTTCTTTTTTGTGCAACAATAATTTTCTTTCTCTCAGTGGATCGTGATTATGAATATTACCTTGCTCATAAGGTGCAATGTGCATTCCAATAATAAATGTTTCGCCATTTTTTATTCTCGCATAAGACTCTTTTAACTGAACATTACCTTTTCTTATTGATTTTATTTCCGTTCCTTTTAAAACTAAACCACATTCAATATCTTCTTCAATATGGTATTCATGTCTAGCTTTTTTGTTTTGGATGACTACGTTTCCTTTTCCCTTTGGCATAATTTTTACCTTCTTTAGCAGTGACTTTGTTCGCTGCTCCTTTCAAAACTATTTCAAAATCAATTCTGGCTTCATTTACATTAGCATTTAGACATCTAACTTTTACAATATTTCCTATAGTATACATTTTTTTGGTTCTTTTCCCCAGCAGTATGTATCTATCTTGGTGAAACTCATAGTAATCATCTTTCATGTCGTTAATGTGAACTAATCCCTCTACTCCATTGTCTAGTTCAACAAATATTCCAAAACTAGTTACACTTGAAACTACACTTTTAAACTCTTCGCCTACTTTATCCACCATGTATTCAGTCATTTTTAGAGAGACAACATCTCTTTCGCAAGAAATTGCATCACGTTCTTTTTTACTCGTTTGAACTGCTATTTCTGGAATCAACAAATCAAAATGTTTAATATTTAATGCCGTTACTTTTTCTTTAACTAAATACTCTCTAATTAAACGGTGAACAATTAAATCTGGATACCTTCTAATCGGTGAAGTAAAATGAGTATAGAAATTAGTTGCTAGCCCATAGTGTCCTAACGACTGCTCTGAATATTTAGCTTTTGCCATACTTCTAATCATCAGAGTATTGATAACTTTAGCTTCTGGTTTGTTCTCAATTTCTTTTAATAATTCTTGTAAAGCAGTTTGATGAATTCCATTAGCAGTCCCTTTTATATGGTATCCTAAAGTACTCGTTAAACGCAATAAAGTTCGTAACTTAGTTTGATTAGGTTCTTCGTGCACACGATAAATAAAAGGCAAATCTAACCAATGAAAATGTTCTGCTATCGTTTCATTAGCAACTAGCATAAACTCCTCGATAATTTTTTCTGACTCTCCTCTTTCTTTTATAATAATTTCTGTCGGAAATCCTTTTTCATCGACGATAATTTTAGGTTCGATAGTTTCAAAATTTATACTTCCACGACTGTCACGTCTTTTATTTAAAACTTTTTTAAGTTTGTTCATTTGATAAAACAGATGTGTTATTTCGGCATATTTATTCTGTATTTCTTTATCACCTTTTAATATTCCACTAACATTCTCGTATGTCATTCGATATTTCGAATTGATAACAGATTGATATATCCGGTGATTAATTACTTTCCCACTGCTATCTATTTCCATTTCACAAGTTAAAGTTAATCTATCGACATTAGGATTTAAAGAGCAAATTCCGTTTGAAAGTTTATGTGGTAACATCGGTACTACTCTATCTACTAAATAAACACTAGTTGAACGCTTCAAAGCTTCTTTATCTAAAACACTGCCCTCTTTTACGTAATGGCTAACATCCGCTATACTTACACTTAATAAATAATTACCATTTATTTTTTCTAAACAAACAGCATCATCCAAGTCTTTGGCATCAGCTCCATCAATAGTAATAAACATTTTATCTCTTAAATCCGCTCTATTTTGTAATTCATTTTCACTAACTTCAGTACATCGACTAACTTGTTCTAAAACATCTTTAGGAAAAATCGGACTAAAATTATGTTTATAAACCAAACTTAAAATATCTATTCCCGGATCATTTATATGTCCTATTATTTCAACGATATCGCCTTCCATTTTTCCATTATAATAATCAGTAATTTTAACTTTTACTTTGTGTAAATCAATCGCCTCTACAAAATTATTATTTATTTTTACACTTGGAGCAAATATTTTATCATCTAATTTGACAATGTTGCTTCTCATTAAAAAAGTACCGATCAAAAATTTGCAATTTCTCTCTAAAATTTTGACTATTTTACCTTCTGTTCTAAGTCCTTCTTTAGTGTAGTTGCTAATTTTAACTAAAACTAAATCACCGTGCAAACCATTAGCTTTTTCATTTTTAGGAATATATATATCTTCAGTTAAGTTTTCAACCGCAACAAAACCAAATCCTTTTTTATTAATTGATAAAATCCCTTTTAGATAGCCGTTATTTACAGCTAAATCATATTTATCATCAACTATTACTAAATTAGCTTTATCAATTAACAAATTTAAAGTTTTTACTAATTTTTTAAATTCAGTTGAATTTTCAATGTTAAGCGCAACCTTAATTTCTTCAATAGTCATTGCTTTTTTAATTAAATTTAATATTTTATCTTCCATAATACCTCCATTGTTAGTTTACGCCAAAACTTTAATTTTATTGATAAAAAAAAGACCAAATGGTCTAATTATAATAATCCACGGTCCACAATGAATGATGCTATAAATGCTAATACCAAAAACAAGAGCGCAGTGCTTAAAGTAAGTCTGCTTAAAAACAGTTCTGCTCCTCTTTCCTTTTTGTTTGCAAATAGTTCTGATTTTTCTCCAGAAAACGCATTACCTACATCATCTTTAGCACTTTGAACAACAACTAAAGAAATTAATATAATCCCAACTATTAATAATAAAATATCTACAAATTGAAATGTCATCGTTTTACCTCCTAAAATTTTTTTTTAACAAGAAGAAATATTTATTTGATTTTATATCTACATGCTAACATTATCATTATAAAGTTTTTTTTAACTAAAATCAATACTTAAAGCAATATTAATCTCTGACTATCTTTATATAAATGAAATTAATAAATAAAATATATAGTTTAATATGATTAGAACCGATGGAAAAATATAAAAAAATTTGCTTTTCACATTAGTTCTTTTAAGTGCTAACATTAAAATAATAGAATTTATCAGCCCTAAAATCAATAGTGTTAAGGCATTTTCACTAACACTTGGATCTGAAACAATCAAATCGATTATATTTGATTTAACAAACACATCTACAATAGCGATAATCGTAAAGTTAAATATATTACTTCCAATAATACCACCCGCAGCCGCATTATAATTTTTAAGCTTAATTAATGTATAACAAGTTGTCATCTCTGGTAAACTTGTCGCAATTCCTAAAAATAATGCACCTGCTACTGAAGCATTCATATTAGTTGCCAAAGCAATTTTATTTGTCACTCCAGTAATAAAATAAGCAGCTCCCACTAAAACTCCAGACCAAGTTACAAAAAGGATAATTAGTTTTGCCCCATGATATTTAGAAAATATACCTTCTTTACTATCATTGTTTTCTACTTTATCACTTTCAATTTGGCTTAAAACTTTAGCACTCATTACATATAAAACTAAAATAATAACTGACAACAATGAAATACCTAAAAATTCACCCTTTTGAATAAAATATAAAATATTTGAAGTTACATCAATACTAAGTAATCCATTATTACTCAAAAAGTTAATTACAAACGGTATCAAAATTACTAAATAAATTATAATTGACAATTGATTAGACTTTTCGATACCTTTTATTTTAGAATAAACAAAATATCGTACAAAAATTAAATCAATAACGGCTAAAATTACCAGATTAAATATGTTAGAACCGAAAATATTACCAAAGGCTAGCCCTGGCTCATTATAGACTAATATTGAAGTAATACTTGTAATGAACTCCGGTAAACTGGTAACAGCCGCTAAAACTAATCCACCGATAAAAGCACCAGATAAGTTAGTCCGCTTATCAAATTCATCTACTAATTTACCTACTATTACCGAAGCATAAACTACTATACCAGCTAATGCTAAATACTGTAAAAACAATAATATTAATCCCATTTTATCATCTCTTAAACATTCAAATTTACTTTAAAAAAGTATAACTTATATTATTATATAAGTCAATTAAAGGAAGTTTTATCTCCACTCTTTCGATTTACTTAATTCAACAATAATTTTAAAATAAAAAAGGAATAACTCCCTTTAGTTTATTTTGGAGCGGGTGATGGGAATCGAACCCACGTCATCAGCTTGGAAGGCTGAGGTAATAGCCGTTATACGACACCCGCATACTTTTTGTTTTTTAAATTGGAGCGGGTGATGGGAATCGAACCCACGTCATCAGCTTGGAAGGCTGAGGTAATAGCCGTTATACGACACCCGCTACTCATTTTAAAGCATAAACATAGTATCATTTTATAAATAAAATGTCAATATAAATATACAATATTTGTACTTTTTTTAAAATTATTTTCAATATTAAAGCACTTATTAAAAGTGCTTTTTTTATTTACTATTATTTTAAGTTTTCTGGATTTAAACCTTTCAATTCATCTAAAACAAATATTCCATCTTTTCTAATTAGAACATCATCAAAATAAATTTCTCCACCACCATAATCTTTTCTTTGAATCAATACTAAATCCCAATGTACAGCTGATCTATTACCGTTGTCAGCTACTCCTGTATACGCTTGACCGGGTGTAAAGTGAATACTGCCCGCTATTTTTTCATCGTACAAAATATCACCCATTGGATGTAAAATATACGGATTGATAGCTATGGCAAATTCTCCAACGTATTTGCTTCCGTCATCAGTATTGAAAATTTTGTTTAACTTTTCAATGTTAGCTTCATTTTGACAAGTAGCTTTTACTATTTTTCCATTTTCAAAAGTCAAACTAACATTCTCGTAAACATCTCCACGATAACCACTTTTGGTATTATAAGTGATAGTTCCATTGACACTTTCTTTGACTGGTGCAGAAAAAATCTCACCATCAGGAATATTACATTCTCCTGCACAAGGCTCTGATCCTAATCCTTTCAAGGAAAATTCTAAATTTGTACCTGGACTTTTAAGCAAAACTTTATCTGTTCTATCCATTAATATTTTCAAAGGTTTAAAGGCTTCGTTCATCTTTTTATAATCTAAACTAGATACTTTTAAACAGTAATCATAAAAATCTTCATAAGTCATTTTAGCTTTGTGAGCTAAAGTATGATTTGGATAATTTAATAAAACCCATTTTTTATCATTGATAATAATATCCATTGCCGGTCTTAATTTTTTTGATTGTAATGTTTTAAGCTCATCAGAAACAGTTGAGAAAGCATAGTCATTTTGACTAGAATATACTCTTATTGAACAATCAATATCTTTAAATTTTTGAGTATTCCACTTAACTAACATATCTAATCTAACTTCATCATTTGTCTCCAATATTTCTTTACTAATATCATCATCAATATATTCTATGTATGGATACGCTTTAATTCTCTTAACTTCTTTTACTAATTCTAATAGTAGCGGTTTAGCAGCAAAATGTCCGGTAATCAGTACATGACTACCTGCTTTTGCTTCCACCGAATAGTTAACTAAACTTTTAGCTAACTTAATCAATCTTGGATCTTTAATTTTAATCACCTCTCATCATTTTTTTGTACTTGTCATAATAAAATTTCACATAGTCCTCATTAAAAGGGTTTTCTTTATTTTGGATTCTTTTTTTCAAATTTTCAAATTCATAACTGATAATTTCTCTAATTTCATCTGAATAATTCATTTCATCGGCATTAACTTGATATTCAAACTTATCTAATACTCGGTACTGTAAACTTGGATAAACTTTAATATCTAAATCATAATCAATATATTTAATTGCCTCATCATCCAAAACATAAGGAGTTCCTAAATTACAATAGTAAGATACACCATTATTTTTTAACATACAGATGATATTATACCAACTATTAGAAAAAAAGAAACAAACTGCTGGTTCTTGCGTGAACCAACTACTTCCATCAGATTTAAGAACTCTCGTTCTCTCATTAACAAGTACCACAAATTCATCATTCATTTCAACAATTAAAGTTTTATACCAAATGCGATGATAGCTTTTATCGTGTTTGAAACTATGAATTTGAATTACATCTCCTACTTTTGCCATATTTTTCACCTTCTATAATAATTATACCTTAATTTTTCTACTATTGCCTAATTTTTTTATATATATTTACAACATTGATGCATTATAAAATTTTTCTAACAATATTTCACTTCAAACAATAAAAAATACCGAATGCTTTCAATTTATATTTGTTTATAAAAATTATCTCTTTTAAATAAATTTTTCTTCTCTAACTCAATATCAATATCAAAATCACTAACAACAATAACCAATACTGCCAACTAATTTATATCTTCATAATTATCTGTTTTTCCAAAAATCAATTTATTTTTCATAAAATACCAGTTAATTATAACAAATCAGCATAAATAAAAGTGATTTAAACAATAATAATTTTAAAGGAGTGATTAGATGAACTACACAACAGCACCGAATATTTTATCGGTAGAGGAATATCATGAATTCAAAAAAATAATTTCAAAATACCATTTATTTAAAAAAATGTTAACAGAAATAAATGCTACTGACCTAGAAATAACTAACTTAATAACAGCTGTTAATAATTTAATAAATGAGCAGTTGAAAAATATGAAGGAGAACTTAAAAAATTATGAAAACTAATGTAATAGTTAATAAAGGCGAAGTAGAGAGCCCCAATAAATTCAATAATAAAGATATTTTAAACACGCTGTTATTGCTTAAAAGAGATTTATTAATTGATTATTTCCATCTACTGCTAATAGCTAACTCTAAAAATTCAAGTGAGTTGTTACTTAATAATTTAAATGGACTATTTAAATTGTACAGTCAAATTAGAAATTTATTATTTAAAAAAGGTTTTATTGAAATTGAAATAACTCATAAAGATAACATTAAAGATATCATCAAAAATATTGAGAACATCAATATTACTTAAAAAGCAATTTCATTTGAAATTGCTTTTTTATATCTTATTGTTTTTTTAAATTTTCAGTAAATTTTTCTTTTGCTTTATCGGCATTTACTGTCATCTTATTATTTGTGTGACTACTAAAATAATGATTTATGTTAGGGTCTGCTTCACTAGCAAATTCTGTTCCATAATTACCTGTAGTTGCATTTCTATTTTTACTGCTTACTTCTGTCGAGTTTCCTAAACTACTAGAGCGACTTCAGTTTTTTCTATTAGTTCCTATTTCATTAGAAAATTCTGTCTTACTAGCAGTGGCTTTTTTACTTTTGCTTGTTAATCCTGATGCACTTTTTTTGTTGACACCAGATTCACTTGCACATTCTGTCCCAAAACTACCTGCACTAGCATTTCTGTTTTTACTACTCGATCCTGCTAAACTTCCTACAATTGTAGTTTTTGATGAACTTCCTTCACCTGCTCCTAATTCATTTGAAGCTTCTGCTCCTAGATTACCTGAAGCTGATCTTTTGCTACGTCCATCTGGACTTGCACCAAATTCTCCTGATGCTTCCGCTCCTAGACTACCTGAAGCTGATCTTTTGCTACGTCCATCTGGACTTGCACCAAATTCTCCTGATGCTTCCGCTCCTAGACTACCTGAAGCTGATCTTTTGCTACGTCCATCTGGACTTGCACCTAATTCTCCTGATGCTTCTGCTCCCAGACTACCTGAAGTTCCTCTTTTACTTCGTCCATCTGGACTTGCACCAAATTCTCCTGATGCTTCTGCTCCTAAACTACCTGAAGCTGATCTTTTACTT
>JABENI010000036.1 GCA_013332095.1 Candidatus Bathyoplasma sp. NZ | reverse complement strand
TAGATTTAGAGGCAGCAAGAGCAGAATTGGCAGCAGGAAGAAGTGTAGTAGTAAATTATAACGTAATTGATGAAGCAGGAAATCAAGCAAAAATAACTGTAACATTTACAGCAAATGATAATACAGCCCCAGTAATAGTAGCCCCAGCAGTAGATGGAGTAGCAGTAAATCCAGAAGATATTCGAACTTGGGAAGCACCAGATGCAACTGCAAATGATAATATAGATGGAGATATAAGTGATGATATAGAAGTAAGATACTACAAAGCAGATGGAACAACTTTAATAAATCTAAAACTGGCAAAAGTAGAATTAATATATGGAAGAAGTGTAGTAGTAAAATATAATGTAAGTGATGAAGCAGGAAATGTTGCAATAGAAATAACTGCAACATTTACAGCAGAAGATAATACAGAACCAACAATGCCAATAGAACCAGTAGAACCAACAATGCCAATAGAACCAGTAGAACCAACAATGCCAATAGAACCAGTAGAACCAACAATGCCAATAGAACCAGTAGAACCAACAATGCCAATAGAACCAGTAAAACCAACAATGCCAATAGAGGCAACAGAACCAACAATCACAAGTAGTTCGGTAAATTTTAATTTAAATTATACTTTAACTGCAAATGAAGACATTGTAGAGTACAGTATTGACAACGGATTAACATGGATACAATTAACTACGCCAAGTGAAAGTGTATCAATAAAATTATCAAGAAGTGGAATTTACTCTATTATAGTAAAAGATGAAGCAGGAAATGAATCATCAATGAGAACTGTATTTATATTTGTAGGGTTTGAAGTGTGGCGAATTTCTCCGCGATGGAAGTTTTAAACATAGTTACACAATAGCAAATACAGAAAGAATATATACGTTTATGTATAAAATAAAAGTTATTGTAGGAAACGTATAGCAATAAGAACGCTTAAAATAGCGATTGCTTTTAAGAGTACAGGAGATTAAAAAGAAATTTGTTTACTTTATTAGGTTTAGAGAGAACAAAAGCAATGGATTTAGTAAATGATTACATTAGCATACTGTTAACGGACAGAAAAAGTCCGTTAACTTTTTTAATGTTTATATACTATATTTAAAATATGATTTTTTAAGTAGACCAAAGAATGATGAAAATAAATTTTGGAGCAAAGAAAAAAATTAATAATTGTAATAGTATATAAATTTTGAAGAATCACAAAAAAACAATTGCTAAAGGAGCCACATAGCATATTTCATGTTATATTCTTGGATTAAAAATATTATTGAGGGTTATCGAATCCCTTAATAATACAAGAAAATCAAGTAATTCATTTGGTTGATTACAACATAAAAAAGTTCTCCAAGAATTGCGCTATTAGAAGATGAAAATATTAAACTAAAGTTAGAAAACAGTTTTTTAAAAAATGATAACTTTAGAGGAAAGACTAAATCAAAAAAAATAATTAAAAAATTATCCTCAGTTATTAGAGAATTCAAAAATGGGTATGGTGTTAACTCATTATCTAAGGTTTTTATTTTCAAGAAGTAACTACTATGATTATCTGAAATATGGGGATAAACAGTGAAATCAATATCGAGCGATCATGATGAACTATTTAAAAAAATACTGCGGTGAATAAAAAATATTTTTTTTATGGTTACCGAAGGATAAATTATATATTAAAAGAAGAAAGGGGAGGTGTTGTTTCAGATTGGCTATCTCTAAGTTTTGTCAAAAATTAAACGTTAAATTAAAATTTAGAAAGAGTTATCTAAAATGTAACTCTTAGCAGATAAAGTTTTTCAGAAAAATTACTTCTTGGAATGTAAGGAGTATTTGAAGTTGTAATATCAGATACTACACAATAATGAATAATAAAAAAAGATATGCTTTAACAATGTGTAACAATCTGTTTAGTAGTGAATTGTATCATCTGACTTAGAAGAATTTAATTATGAAAGAATATTTAAACAGTACACAGATTATTAAATAATATGTTAAAACAAAAAAAAAGAAAATATATTAACTAGAACACGATTTAGCATATTGACAAAAACTCAATATATGCCCTAGGAGCATTCGAAAAACTTGATAGAGATTATAATAAAAAAGATTAATGATGGAAGTGGGAATCGCAAGAGACAATCTTTTAATAGAATTGTTAAATAAATTGATTAAGGATGAATTAAAATCTGATTTAAATTCAGATAAAGCAAATAACATTCTTCAGACAATAAAAAATTATATATCTTATTAAAGCAATAATTGATTTAGTTTAAAATAAAAAAATAAAAACTTTATTAAATAGAGAATTCAACAAGGCTTCAATTAATATTTATCTAAGTCCTTTGATTTTTGAACGATTAAGATGAATTATAGAATATAAAACAGCAATAAAAAATGCTGGAAGTTATTCAGAAATAAAAATAATAGGAAAAGTAAACTCAAATATTGAAAGAAATTAGATAGTAAAATAGTCAATATACGAGATAAATAATACGAAAACGTTATAGAAAGAAATGAAAGTGGAGATGGAAAAGGGATTTAACAACTCAAAGTAAATTTAAGGTAACAATTTTAAAATTAATAAATAGTGAAGTAATATACCTATTATAAAACATAGTAGCAAAAGTAGATGATAATTAGAAAGAGGTAGAAATAATAAAATAGAATATCATTTATTACAGAAGAAAGTAGCTTATCTGCAAATACTTAACATTGCTTTTTCTAAAATAATAAAATTAACAAGTTCAAATTCAGATAAAAAAATTATTGATAGAGATGAGACAAAAAATAGAAATATGTTAAAAGATAATTAAAACTAAAATAGGTAAGTCTAATTGAATTGGCATATTGAAATTAAAAGAATTGGTAGTAGAAAAAAATTAACTAATAATATTAGAATTTATAATATTAACTAATTAAATCAAAAAATAAAATTTAAAAAAATGTAAGTTTTCCCATATTATGATATCATTAAGATAACAAATGATAAGGAGGGAAGTACAATGAAAGAAAGAAAAAAAGATTTTAAAAAAACATGTTATTTATTGATGATAATATCATTAACAATAGTAGCATTCTTAGCACCAAGATTTATAGAAATGGAGGTAAATGCGGCAATTACTAGTTCTGGATATAGCAAGACTCAAAGTTATTTGGTTATGATAGATAGCGGGAAAATAAAAGAAGTTTTTGTCAATGAAACCAGTGTATATAAGACATCACAACCAAGGGAAGATTATGACCTGTATATTTCTTTACAAATAGAAGGAAATAATATAGTAAGAGTATTGAGTGATTCTGGTGAAATAAGTATTAAAACTGTAATATGGGATGAAAAAGCACCAGTAATAGGAGCAGTATTAGGAGGACCAGTAAATGCAGAAGATGTTTCAAATTGGACAGCACCAATATCAACAGTAGAAGATAATATAGCCATAGGAGTAATAGCAGATGAATCATACTATAACGCAGATGGAACAACTTTAATAGATAAAACAGCAGCACGAACAGAAGCAGCACAAGGAAGAGATGTAGTAGTAAAATATAATGCAACTGATGCAGTAGGAAATGCAGCAGATGAAGTAAAAGCAATATTTACCCTAGACAATACAATACCAACATTACCAACAGTAACAATAATAAGTGATAATGGAAATAATACAGAATTTGCAAAAGAAAGAGATACAATTACTTTATCAATAATAGCTAGTGAGAACATCCAAACACCAACAGTAACAATAGCAGGAGAAACAACAACAGTAACAGGAAGTGGAGATACATATAGTGCAACTTATACAGTAGATGGAAATACTCCAGAAGGAGTAGCAGGAATTTACGTAACATATGTTGATGAAGCAGGGAACGCTGGTTCACCAGTAACAACAACAACAAATTCAAGTACAGTAAAGATAGATAAAACAGCACCAACAATACAAGTAATTAACCAGAATCATGAATTTGCAAAAGAAGGAGATAAAATAATTTATTTAATAATAGCTAGTGAGGACATCCAAACACCAACAGTAACAATAGCCGGACAAACAACAACAATAACAGGAAGTGGAGATACATATACTGCAACACATACAGTAGATGAAAATACTCCAGAAGGAGTAGTAGGAATTAACATAACATATGCTGATGAGGCAGGGAACGCAGGTACTCCAGTAATAGCACCAACAGATTCAAGTACAATAATAGTAGATAAAACTAAACCAATATTAAAAACAGTAACAATAGAAAGTGATAACGATGATCCAACATCAGCAAAAATAGGAGATACTATTACATTAAGGTTTACAAGTAATGAAAAGTTAATAACAATACCGACAGTAACGCCGACAGTAACAATAGCAGGAGAAATAGTAGCAGTAATGGGAAGTGGAAATGAATATATTGCAATTTATATAGTAGCAGTTGAAACTCTTGAGGGATTAGTGAAAATTGACATAACATATGCTGATGAGGCAGGGAACGCAGGTACTCCAGTAATAGCACCAACAGATTCAAGCACAGTAACAGTAGATACAACATCACCGACATCAACAGTAACAATAATAAGCGATAATGGAAATAATACAGCATTTGCAAATATAGGAGATACGATAACAGTATCTATAACAGCTAGTGAGGACATCCAAACACCAACAGTAACAATAATAGGAGAAACAGCAAGTGTAACTGGAAATGGAGGTACATATAGTGCAACTTATACAGTAGATGAAAATACTCCAGAAGGAGTAGCAGGAATTTACGTAACATATGCTGATGAGGCAGGGAATACTGGTACGGAAGTAACAACAACAGATTCAAGCATAGTAACTGTAGATAGAACATCACCGACATCAACAGTAACAATAATAAGCGATAATGGAAATAATATAGCATTTGCAAATATAGGAGATACAATAACCGTATCTATAACAGCTAGTGAGGACATCCAAACACCAACAGTAACAATAGCAGGAGAAACAGCAACAGTAACAGGAAGTGGAGATACATATAGTGCAACTTATACAGTAGATGGAAATACTCCAGAAGGAGTAGCAGGAATTTACGTAACATATGTTGATGAAGCAGGGAACGCTGGTTTGGTAATAACAGCAACAACAGATTCAAGTACAGTAACAGTAGATACAACAGCACTGACATTATCAACAGTAACAATAATAAGTGATAATGGAAATAATACAGCATTAGCAAAAGTAGGAGATACAATAACAGTATCTATAATAGCTAGTAAGAACATCCAAACACCAACAGTAACAATAGCAGGAGAAACAGCAACAGTAATAGGAAGTGGAGATACATATAGTGCAACTTATACAGTAGATGAAAATACTCCAGAAGGAGTAGCAGGAATTTACGTAACATATGCTGATGAGGCAGGGAATACTGGTACGGAAGTAACAACAACAGATTCAAGCATAGTAACTGTAGATAGAACATCACCGACATCAACAGTAACAATAATAAGCGATAATGGAAATAATATAGCATTTGCAAATATAGGAGATACAATAACCGTATCTATAACAGCTAGTGAGGACATCCAAACACCAACAGTAACAATAGCAGGAGAAACAGCAACAGTAACAGGAAGTGGAGATACATATAGTGCAACTTATACAGTAGATGGAAATACTCCAGAAGGAGTAGCAGGAATTTACGTAACATATGTTGATGAAGCAGGGAACGCTGGTTTGGTAATAACAGCAACAACAGATTCAAGTACAGTAACAGTAGATACAACAGTACTAACATTATCAACAGTAACAATAATAAGTGATAATGGAAATAATACAGCATTAGCAAAAGTAGGAGATACAATAACAGTATCAATAATAGCTAGTAAGAACATCCAAACACTAACAGTAACAATAGCAGGAGAAACAGCAACAATAACAGGAAGCGGAAATACATATAGTGTAACTTATACAGTAGATGAAAATACTCCAGAAGGAGTAGCAGGAATTTACGTAACGTATACTGATGAGGCAGGGAACGCTGGTACGGCAGTAACAGCAACAACAAATTCAAGCACAGTAACAGTAGATACAACAGCACCAACAATAAAAGCAGTAATTAACTTTTACGATAAATTTGTAAGAGAAGGAAATCAAATAATCTTAGTTATAGTATCTGATGATGATCTACAAACACTATCAGCTACAATAGCAGGACAACCAGCAACAATAACAGGAAGTGGAGATATATTTCATGCATATATTACAGTAACAGCAGAAACTCCAGAAGGAGTAGTAGGAATTAACATAACATATACTGATTTAGCAGGGAACGCAGGTACTCCAGTAACAGAAATAACAGATTCAAGTATAATAATAGTAGATAAAACAGCCCCAGTAATAGACCCAGTAGCAGATGCAATAGTAAATACAGAAAATGCATCAAGTTGGAGAACACCAACAGCAACAGCAAATGATACTCAAGATGGAAATATAAATGATGATATAGTAGTAACATACTATAAAGAAGAGGGAACACAATTGTTAGATGAAGATGCTGCAAGAATAGAATTAGGAACAGCAGGAAACAAGGTGATAGTAAAATATAACGTAACTGATGCAGCAGGAAATATGGCAGTAGAAGTAAGTGCAACATTTACAGCAGTAGACCCAACAGATACAACAGTACCAGTAATAGACCCAGTAGATGATGCAGATGTAAATACAGAAAATGCATCAAATTGGACAACACCAACAGCAACAGCAAATGATACTCAAGATGGAAATATAAGTAATGATATAGTAGTAACATACTATAAAGAAGATGGAACACAATTGTTAGATGAAGATGCAGCAAGAATAGAATTAGGAACAGCAGGAAACAAGGTAATCGTAAAATATAACGTAACTGATGTAGCAGGAAATAAGGCAGTAGAAGTAAGTGCAACATTTACAGCAGTAGATATAACAGTACCAGTAATAGACCCAGTAGATGATGCAGATGTAAATACAGAAAATGCATCAAATTGGACAACACCAACA